>NZ_JACSQQ010000035.1:7942-38210 GCF_014836555.1 Oerskovia rustica | reverse complement strand
GGGGGGCCCCCCCCCCCCGAAGCCCGCCTCGCGCTGCGCAGCTCGCGCACGCGGTGCCTCAGCGGCGACGGCGTCCCAGGACCCAGCCGCCCACGAGCGCGACCACCATGGCCACGACCTGGCCCCCCAGGATGACCCGGTTGAGGTCGAGGGCGGGGTGCCAGCGCGTGCCGTCGGGGCCCACGGAGTAGACGCCGACGGGACGCACGTGCACGCCGTAACCCCCGCCGCCCCCGGCTCCCTCTCCCGAGCCCTCGCCCTGCCCGGCGTCGTCGGCCGAGGGACCCGTGGACCCGTCGAGCGCACCGACGCCGTACCCGTAGCCCGTCCCGGTGCCGCCCCACACCTTGGCCACGGGGATCACGAGGGTCCCGTCGCGCTCGTAGGCGTCGCCGAAGACCTTGCGCACCGAGAAGGCGTCGCTCGCCGCGCGCGTGATGAAGGAGGGTTCGGGCCGACCGGCCGCGTCCTTGCTGCTGTCGCTGCTCATGCCTCGCAGCCTACGAGCAGGGCGGCAGGGTCGCGAAGGCTGACGAGTCGTCGAGCATCGCGCGCAGCGTCGAGACGGGGACGAGGAGCGACGCGTCGGTCGACTTCGCGTAGACCACGCCGATCACCTCGCCGGCCTCGTTGAGCGCGGCCGAGCCCGAGCTGCCGGGCTCGACCTGCGCGTCGGTCACGAGCACCTGGCCGAGGTTCTCGTGCAGGGGATCGGTGGCGGTCCCCACCACCTTGCCCTGCGTGACCGTGAGCTGACCACCCTCGGGGTAGCCGACGACCGTCACGGTGTCGCCCTGGGCCGGGTCGGCGGCGGCGAGCGTCGGGGCCGAGGGGAGGTCGTCGCTCGTGCGCACGATCGCGAGGTCCGCGAGCCCGGCTGCGCTCGCCGTCTCGACCTGGATGTCGCGGCCGTCGTACGTCAGGACCTGGAGGGACTTCGACCCCTCGACCACGTGCTTGTTGGTGATGAGCGTGCGGTCGTCGAGCGCGAAGCCCGAACCGGTCGAGAGCGACGAGCACCCGACGTTACGGATGCGCACCGCCATGCGCTTGACGGCGTCGAAGCCGTCGGGGGACAGGTTCTCCGACCCGACGGGATCGGCCTGGGGGGCCACGCTGGGCACGACCGAGGTCGGCATGGGCTCGGGCAGCTCCGGCAGGACCCCGCACCCCCCGGCCAGGGCCGCGACGAGCGACACGGTGACGGCCGCTGTCACCGGGCGGGCGGCCGACCGGCGCCCGTGGCGTCGCGTGCGTCTCACTTCTCGAGCTCCTTCTGGAGCTCGGTGTTGGCGGCGGTCGCAGCGTTGCACAGGTCGTCGACCTGGGTCGCGAAGCGCGCGAGGTCGTCCGGGTTGTAGGCGTCACGGTTGTTGAGGTAGCCGATGAGCTCGTCCTGGGCGGTGGTGCACTGGCCGAGGGCACCGGCGACGGTGCCGGCGGCCTCGGAGATGCGTGCCTGGTAGTCGAGGTACTGCTGCGAGGCCACGTTCTCGTCGCCCAGCTGGGCCTTCTCGTTCGCGAGCGCGGTGATCCGGTCCTGGGCCGTCGTGAGCTGGGAACGCGCGGACTCGAGCTCGGCGTTCGCGCCGTCGAGGTCGGCGTCGAGCTGGGCGACCTGCCGGCCGAGCTCACGGGACTCCTCCTCCCACTGCGCGCTGCGGTCCTGCCAGCTCAGGGTCGTGACCAGGAGGTACGCCGCGAGGCCCAGTGCGACGACGAGCGCCGCAGAGAGCACGACGATCGCGACGGTCTTTCCGCGCCCCGGCCGGGGCCGTGCGGGTCCGGCGTCGGGTCCCGTCCTGTCCGCGGCGGACAGGTAGGCCTGCGTCTGCGGGGCGGGCCCGTGCGGGAGCGAGGTCGTGGCGCCCGGCGCGAACGTCGGCGGAGCGGGCGGCGGGCCGGGGGTTCCGCCGGGCGGGGGCACGACGCCGTCGCCCCCGTGCGCGCTGGACGGCGGGGGAGGCGTCGGCTGCCCGCCCGGCGGGGTGCTCAACTGACCGCGCCCGTGTACTTCTCGCCCGGACCCTCGCCCAGGGCGTCGGGGTAGACCGAGGCCTCGCGGAACGCGAGCTGGAGCGAGCGCAGGCCGTCGCGGAGCGAACGGGCGTGCTGGTTGCCGATGTCGGGGGCGGAGGCGGTCACGAGCGCGGCGAGGGCGTTGATGAGCTTGCGCGCCTCGTCGAGGTCCAGGTGCTCCTTCTCGACGGCGTCCTCGGCGAGGCCGCACTTGACCGCGGCGGCGCTCATGAGGTGGACGGCGGCGGAGGTGATGACCTCGACGGCCGCGACGTCGGCGATGTCCCGGGTGGCGTCCTGGGCGATGGGGTCGTTCTCGGTAGTCATGTGCTCATCCTTCCAGAGGGAACGTGCGCCCGGGACCTGTGCGGGGCGCCCGGCCGGGCCGGACGCGGGGTGCGACGGGGCTTGACGGGTCGCTCCGGCGTCGGGCCAGGAGCGGGGGACGAATAGTGTGCCAAGCGACGTCGTTCGACGCCGCCCGGCGCTGTGGGCGGGCGGCGGTCACGAAGATGCCCGGAGGCCGGGCCCGCGAGGAGCGGACCCGACCTCCGGGCTTCGACGACGGGGCCTTCCTGCCCGACGACGTCGCGCCGGGCAGGAGCGCGGGCGTCAGGAGTGCGCGGGCTCCGACGTGACGCCGGGCTCGTCGGCCGCGAGCGGGGCGACCTCGAGGGCGCTGCGCAGAGCGGCGCCCAGGGTCGCGTCTACGTTGGTCCAGTACTGGATCGCACGCTCGCGGATCGCGATGCTCTGCACGCCGCCGACGGCCCCCGTGATGGTCTCGAGGAAGCGCGCCTTGGCCGCGTCGTCGAAGACCTCGCGGTAGAGCGTGCCGGCCTGGCCGAAGTCGTCGTCCTCGGCATGCAGCGTCGCCGCGGCGCGCGTCAGCTCACCGTCCGACTCCCAGGACCCGACGCCCGCACGTGCCTCGTCGGCCACGGGGCCGCCCAGGCTGTTGGGGGCGTAGACCGGCGTCGTGGGCGCGTTGAACCCGTGACGCTGCGCGCCGTCCTGCGAGTAGTTGTGCACCGGCGCGGCGTGCGGCGCGTTGACCGGGATCTGGTGGTAGTTCGTGCCCACGCGGTAGCGCTGCGCGTCCGGGTAGGAGAACACGCGGGCCATGAGCATCTTGTCGGGGCTGATGTCGATGCCCGGGACCGTGTTCGCGGGCGAGAACGCCGCCTGCTCGATCTCCGCGAAGAAGTTCTGCGGGTTGCGGTTGAGCGTGTGCGTCCCGACCTTGATGAGCGGGTAGTCCGCGTGCGGCCAGACCTTCGTCAGGTCGAACGGGTTGAAGCGGTACGTCTTGGCGTCCTCGTACGGCATGACCTGGACGTGCACGTCCCACGACGGGAAGTCGCCGGCCTCGATGGCCTCGTACAGGTCGCGGCGGTAGTGGTCGGCGTCGGCGCCCGCGATGAGCTCGGCCTCCGAGCCCTCCATCTCGACGTTGCCCTGGTTCGACGTGAAGTGGTACTTGACCCAGAAGCGCTCGCCCGCGGCGTTGATCCACTGGTAGGTGTGCGAGCCGAAGCCCGGCATCTCGCGCCACGAGCGCGGCAGGCCGCGGTCGCCCATGAGGTAGGTGACCTGGTGCGCGGACTCGGGGGACAGGGTCCAGAAGTCCCACTGCATGTCGGCGTCGCGCAGGCCCGAGCCCGGCAGGCGCTTCTGCGAGTGGATGAAGTCGGGGAACTTGATGCCGTCGCGGATGAAGAAGACGGGGGTGTTGTTGCCGACGATGTCGTAGTTGCCCTCGGTCGTGTAGAACTTCACCGAGAACCCGCGCACGTCGCGCCAGGTGTCAGGGGAGCCCTGCTCGCCCGCGACGCTCGAGAAGCGCTGCAGCGTCTCTGTGCGCGCGCCCGGCTGGAACACGGCCGCACGGGTGTACGCCGACACGTCCTCCGTGACGACGAACTCACCGAACGCGCCGCCGCCCTTGGCGTGCACGATGCGCTCCGGGATGCGCTCGCGGTTGAACTGCGCGAGCTTCTCGACCAGGTAGCGGTCGTGCAGCGCCGTCGCGCCGTCTGCGCCCGCCGTCAGCGAGTGCGCGTCGCTCGGGACGGGGGTGCCCGTCTGGGTCGTGGTGAAGGGGGTGTTCGTCATCGTCTTCTCCTTCAGGTGAGGGCTCTGAGCGCCCTGGGGCCTGTATGTGGGTAGGGGGCGGTAGGGACAGGTGCTCCGGGGGAGCGGTGAGGAGGTGAGGAGGTCGGGCCGGGACGCGCCCGGGTCCGAGGTCGACCGGTGTCAGTCCGCGCAGTCGGGACACAGGCCCCAGTACGTGACCTCGGCGGTGTCGATCGTGAAGCCGTTGTTCCCGCTCGGGGTCAGGCACGGCGCGTGCCCGACCGCGCAGTCGATGTCCGCGACGGCGCCGCACGAGCGGCACACCACGTGGTGGTGGTTGTCGCCCAGGCGTCGCTCGTAGCGGGCCGGGTGGCCCGCGGGTTCGATGCGGCGCAGGAGGCCGTGCTCGGTGAGGGTGTTCAGGACGTCGTAGACGGCCTGGACGGACACCGTGCCGAGGACCTCGCGCGTCGCCCGCAGCACGTCGTCCGCGTCGGCGTGCTGCTGCCGGGTGACCACGTCGAGGACCGCGAGGCGGGCGGCGGTCACCCGGAGCCCGCTGTCGCGGAGCTCGGTCTCGTGGTCCGCGGGGCGGACCGTCTTCTCGGTGGGCACGTCCTCACTCTACCCACAGTTTCTGGAAGAGTTCCAATGATGGAGGATGTCCAGCGTGTGGCGCGCCGGTGGACGGCGGGTGCTGGGAGGGTGCGCCGCGTCGGGCGTCGGGCGTCGGGCGTCGGGCGTCGGGCGCGGCGACCGCGGCCGACGGTGCATGATCCGGGGGTGCGCGGAGCTCCCCGGACGTGCGTGCTATTCTTGGTGGCTGACCGACCCGTAGGTTCTCGTCGAGGCTCCAGAAGGTGCTTCGGAGAGCGAACTGCGGGTGCGCAAAGTGGATTCCATCCCACCTGAGCTTCAACTGCTGACGATCGTCACGACAGAGGCCGGGTCTCGGTCCGGAGCGTCGCCGTTCTTCACGGTGGCGCGACGGTGTGTTCGTCGCACCCGCGACGACCCGATCGATGGCCTCCTCCCTGCGCTCTGGGACGGGGGCCTTTCCCGTTCCTGGTGGTCTACCGACGACTTCCTAGGAGCATCACATCAGCGAGCCTCGCATCAACGATCGGATCCGTGTCCCCGAGGTCCGACTTGTCGGCCCAGGTGGGGAGCAGGTCGGCGTCGTCCGCATTGAGGTCGCCCTGAGCCTTGCCCAGGACGCTGACCTCGACCTGGTGGAGGTCGCCCCCGACGCACGCCCGCCGGTGTGCAAGCTCATGGACTACGGCAAGTTCAAGTACGAGTCGGACATGAAGGCCCGTGAGGCTCGCCGGAACCAGGCGAACACGGTCCTCAAGGAGATCCGTTTCCGTCTGAAGATCGACCCGCACGACTACGGCACCAAGAAGGGCCACGTCGAGCGCTTCCTCGCCGCGGGCGACAAGGTCAAGGTCATGATCATGTTCCGTGGCCGTGAGCAGTCGCGCCCGGAGATGGGTGTCCGTCTCCTGCAGCGCCTCGCCGACGACGTCGCCGAGCTCGGTTTCATCGAGAGCATGCCCAAGCAGGACGGGCGCAACATGGTCATGGTGCTCGGCCCGGTCAAGAAGAAGGCCGAGGCCAAGAGCGAGCAGCGCAAGCGTGCTCAGGAGGCCGAGCCCCGACCGACGAAGTCGGCCGCCAAGTCCGCTCCGGTCGAGGTCTCCGAGGAGCCCGCGGACGGCGGTGACGTGCCCTTCGAGGTGCAGGTCGCCGAGGCCGCCGAGCTCGTCGCGTCGGCCGAGGCCGCTGCCGCGGCCAAGGCTGCTGCCGCTCCCGAGCCCGCGCCGGCCCCCGCCGCTGCTCCGGCAGCAGCGCCCAAGGCTGCCGCCCCCAAGGCCGCACCCCGTGCGTCCGCCCCGAAGGCCGCGCCCAAGGCCGCTGCTCCCGCAGCACCTGCGGCCACGCCCAAGCCCGCGACGGCTCCCAAGCCCGTCGCGGTGCCCAAGCCGGCCGCACTGCCCAAGCCTCCGGCCCCCCGGCCGGCAGCGCCCAAGCCGAGCGCGGCCAAGCCGAAGCCCGGCGGCAAGCCCAGCTGACCAACTGACACCGAGCCAGGCCCACCGGCCACGGCCCGAACACGTCGGGTCCCTCCCGGGATCTCGACCAGACAAAGGAGAAACGGCAGCCATGCCGAAGAACAAGACGCACTCCGGCGCCAAGAAGCGGTTCCGCATCACCGGCAGCGGCAAGGTCATGCGCGAGCAGGCCAACAAGCGCCACCTGCTCGAGCACAAGTCGAGCACCCGCACGCGTCGCCTGTCTGCTGACCAGGTCGTCGCCCCCGCTGACGTCAAGAAGATCAAGAAGCTGCTCGGTAAGTGATCTGCCTGGTGGTCGCGCCCCTGGCGCTGACCACCGCTGAGTCCCTACCTGAGCCCCGAACTGCAAGGAGCATCACGTGGCACGCGTGAAGCGGGCGGTCAACGCCCAGAAGAAGCGCCGTACAACTCTCGAGCGCGCTGCGGGTTACCGCGGCCAGCGTTCGCGTCTCTACCGGAAGGCGAAGGAGCAGGTCACCCACTCCCTCGTCTACTCCTACCGCGACCGCAAGGCGCGCAAGGGCGACTTCCGTCGTCTGTGGATCCAGCGCATCAACGCTGCGTCCCGCGCGCAGGGACTGACGTACAACCGCCTCATCCAGGGCCTCAAGGCTGCTGGCATCGAGGTCGACCGTCGCGTCCTCGCTGACCTCGCGGTCAACGACGTCACGGTCTTCAACGCGCTCGTCCAGGCTGCGAAGGACGCTCTGCCTGCCGACGTGAACGCCCCGAAGGCTGCTGCCTGATCATCGAGCAGCGACTCTTCTCACCGGACGCCCGCACAGTGAACGATCTGTCCTCAGGTCGCCCCGTACCGTTCTTCCGTCGCGTTCCCGAGGTCTCGAACCCTCGGAGCGACCGGGTCAAGGCGGTCCGGGCACTGTCCGGGCGTCCGGCGCGTTCGCGCCACCAGCAGTTCCTCGTCGAGGGACCGCAGGGGGTGCGTGAAGCCGTCCGGCACGGCGCGCGCCTCGTCCGCGACGTGTACGTGACGTCGTCGGCCGCCGACCGTTACGCGGAGATCGTCGACGACGCGCTCGCCGAGGGCCTGCACGTGCACCTCACGACGCCCGACGCGTTCGAGGCCATGAGCTCCGACGCCCAGGGCATCCTCGCGGTCGTCCGGACCCAGGACCTCACGCTCGACGACGCGGTCTCCGCCTCGCCGCGGCTCGTCGCGGTCCTCGCGACCGTCCGCGACCCCGGCAACGCGGGCACGGTGATCCGTGCCGCTGACGCCGCCGGCGCCGACCTGGTCGTCCTCGCGGGCGAGAGCGTCGACGTGCACAACCCCAAGGTCGTGCGCTCGACGGCGGGCTCGCTGTTCCACGTCCCCGTCGTGACGGGCGTGAGCCTCGCCGAGACGGTCGACGCGCTGCGCGGCGCCGGGCTGGCCGTCCTGGCCGCCGCCGGCGCCGGGGACCACGACCTCGCCGACCTGCTCGACGTCGCCGGCAGCGCCCCTGGCGAGACTCCCGACCTGTCGCGGCCGACCGCTTGGATCTTCGGCAACGAGGCCTGGGGCCTCCCGCCCGAGGACCGCGAGCTCGCCGACGCGGTCGTGAGCGTCCCGATCCGGGGCCAGGCCGAGTCGCTCAACCTCGCGACGGCTGCCACGGTCTGCCTGTACGCGTCGAGCCGCGCGCACCGCCCGCGCAGTGTCGGCACGTCCGCCCCGACCACCACCGTCGGCGACGCGGACGGGACCCTGTGAGGGGACGGTCGGCGCGACTGTTCGCCGCCCTGTACCCCTCCGACGAGGCACTCGACCACCTGGGGCTCGCGCTCTCCGCCCTCGGCGCGGTCGCCCTCGACGACGGGCGGCCCTCGCTGCGCTGGACCCCGCGCGACCTCATGCACCTCACGGTCGCCTTCTTCGGAGAGGTAGCGGAGGGGGCTGCGGACGACCTGGCCGGGGCCCTCGACGAGGTCGCCCGGGACGCGGAACCGCTGTCGCTGCACCTGCGCGGTGCCGGGACGTTCGAGGACCGCATCCTGTTCGCGGGCGTGGGCGGCGACGCGGAAGCCCTGCGACGCCTGAGCGCCGCGACCGCGGAGGCGGCCTCCGACGTCGGGGTGCGGCTCGACCGGAGGCCCCGCCAGCGCGCTCGCCTGACCGTGGCGCGCGCCTCCGGCCCGCGCAGGACCGGCCGTCGCAGGTCCGACCCGCAGCCCACCGGCCCAGGACTGGGCGAGCTCGCCCACGCCCTGGCCGTCTACGAGGGGCCGCGGTTCACCGCGGACGAGCTCTGCCTCGTCGAGTCGACCCCGGGGGCGGGGCGCAGCGGCGGCCCGCTGTACGAGGTCGTGCGGACGTTCGGTCTCGGCGAGCATCGCTGACGCAACCGTTCGACACGCCGGGTGGTCCGCCCGGGATGCCCAGGCTCTCCCACGCCCGGAGGCGGCGATGTGGGACCATGAGGACATGCAGCGCGATGATCGCCGATTTACGTGGCCCGCTCGAGGGCCGCGCGGCTGACGCTGCGCACGTCGACCACAGGACACCGCGCGGTGGCCTCGGATCGACCGGTCGTGCCCCGGCGGGCGCTCTAGAATCTTCAGTTGGACGCGCGAGGTGACCTCTGCGCGTCCGATCCCGATCCCGCCAGGAAGGCACGCATGTCCACCCCTGATCCGGTCCAGCCCGCCGCGCCCTCGCCGCTCGACGGCCCCGCGCTCGAGGCCGTCCTCTCCGAGGCCCTCGCCGCCGTCGAGGCCGCCCGCGACCTCGACGAGCTCAAGACGGTGCGCCTCGAGCACACCGGCGACCGCAGCGCCCTCGCGCTCGCGAACCGCCAGATCGGCCAGCTCGCGCCCGCCGACAAGGCTGCCGCGGGCAAGCTCCTCGGCCCGATCCGCGGCCGCCTCAACCAGGCGCTCGCCGCGCGCACCCAGGTCCTCGAGGCCGAGCGCGACGAGCGCGTCCTGGTCGAGGAGTCGGTCGACGTGACGCTCCCCGTCGACCGCGCACGTGCAGGCGCCCGTCACCCGCTCGAGACGCTCCAGGAGCGCGCCGCCGACTTCTTCACGGCCATGGGCTGGGAGATCGCGGAGGGCCCGGAGATCGAGGCCGAGTGGTTCAACTTCGACGCGCTCAACTTCGGTCCTGACCACCCGGCCCGACAGATGCAGGACACGTTCTTCCTCCAGGCCCCCACGGGACCCGACGGCGAGCCCGGCGAGCCGTCGAACCTCGTGCTGCGCACGCACACGTCGCCCGTGCAGGCACGCACGCTCCTCGAGCGCGAGCTGCCCGTGTACATCGCGTGCCCCGGCAAGGTGTTCCGTACCGACGAGCTCGACGCGACGCACACCCCCGTCTTCCACCAGGTCGAGGGCCTCGCGGTCGACAAGGGCCTGACCATGGCGCACCTGCTCGGCACGCTAGACCACTTCGCCCGGGCGATGTTCGGCCCGGAGGCCCGCACGCGCCTGCGCCCGTCGTTCTTCCCCTTCACCGAGCCCAGCGCCGAGATGGACCTGTGGTTCCCCCAGAAGAAGGGCGGGGCCGGCTGGATCGAGTGGGGCGGCTGCGGCATGGTCAACCCGAACGTCCTGCGCTCCGCGGGGATCGACCCCGAGGTCTACTCGGGCTTCGCGTTCGGCATGGGCATCGAGCGCACGCTCATGCTGCGCCACGGAATTGCTGACATGCACGACATGGTGGAGGGCGACGTCCGCTTCTCGACCCAGTTCGGAATGGGGATCTGATGCCGAACATCGTCATCGACTGGCTCGGCGAGCACGTCGAGCTGCCGGCCGACCTGACGGCCGAGACGCTGGCCGCCGCGCTCGTGAAGGTAGGGCTGGAGGAGGAGGCGATCCACGGGTCGTCCGTCACCGGTCCGCTCGTCGTGGGCCAGGTCGTCTCGGTCCAGCCCGAGGAGCAGAAGAACGGCAAGGTCATCAACTGGTGCCAGGTCGACGTCGGGACGCACAACGTCGACGGCGTCCCCGTCGCCGAGGGCGGGACCCCGCGGGGCATCATCTGCGGCGCGCACAACTTCGGTCCGGGTGACCGCGTCGTCGTCGCGCTGCCCGGCGCCGTGCTGCCCGGACCGTTCCCCATCGCGAGCCGCAAGACCTACGGCCACGTCTCGGACGGCATGATCTGCTCGGCCAAGGAGCTGGGTCTGGGGCAGGACCACGACGGCATCATCGTGCTCGACCGCTACGGGTACTCCCCGGAGACGGGCTACGACACGACGCCTGGCACGGACGCGCTCGAGCTCCTGGGCCTGGGTGACGAGGTCCTCGAGATCAACGTCACCCCGGACCGCGGGTACTGCTTCTCCTACCGCGGCGTGGCCCGTGAGTTCTCGCACTCGACAGGTGCGGCCTTCACGGACCGCGGGCTCCCGACGGGCGACCTGCCCGGTGTGACGCCCGACGGCTTCCCGGTCGAGGTCGAGGACGGCGCCCCGATCCACGGCGTGGCCGGTTGCGACCGGTTCGTCACGCGGATCGTGCGCGGCATCGACCCGCAGGCGCCGACCCCGGCGTGGATGCAGCGCCGACTGACCCAGGCGGGCATGCGACCCATCTCGCTCGCGGTCGACATCACGAACTACGTCATGCTCGACCTCGGTCAGCCCCTGCACGCCTACGACCTCGCCAAGGTCGCCGGGCCGATCGTCGTGCGCCGCGCGACGCCGGGGGAGCGGCTCACGACGCTCGACGACGTCGACCGTCGCCTCGACGTGGAAGACCTGCTCATCACCGACTCGCCCGAGGGGACGCGCGGCTCGCGCGTGCTCGGGATCGCGGGCGTCATGGGCGGTGCCTCGAGCGAGGTCAGCGAGACCACGACCGACGTCCTGGTCGAGGCCGCGCACTTCGACCCGATCACCGTGGCCCGTTCGGCACGCCGTCACAAGCTGCCGTCCGAGGCGGCCAAGCGCTTCGAGCGCGGTGCCGACCCGGCGCTGCCGCCCGTCGCGGCCCAGCGCGTCGTCGACCTGCTCGTCGAGCTCGGTGGCGGCACGGCGGACGACGCCGTGAGCGACCTCAACGCGGTCGCCCCCGTCGCACCGATCGTCTTCCCGATCCACGAGGCCGAGCGCCTCGTGGGCGTCGCGTACACCTCGGAGCAGGTGCGCGGCGTGCTCGCCGAGATCGGCTGCACGGTCCGTGACCTCGACGGTGGCACGACCCTCGAGGTCACCCCGCCGACCTGGCGGCCCGACCTGACCGGTGCCGCAGAGCTCGTCGAGGAGATCGCGCGCCTCGTCGGCTACGACAAGATCCCGTCGATCCTGCCGCCCGCCCCGGCGGGTCGCGGGCTGACGACCTCGCAGCGGCTGCGTCGCTCGGTCGCGCGAGCCCTCGCGGAGGCCGGGTTCGTCGAGACGCTCAGCTACCCGTTCGTGAACCCCCAGTCGCACGACGACCTGCGCCTGCCCGCGGACGACGACCGTCGCCGTGCGCTGAGGCTCGTCAACCCGCTCGCGGACGACCACCCCGAGATGCGCACGAACCTGCTGACGACGCTGCTCGGCACGCTCAAGCGCAACGTGGGGCGCGGGAACGCGGACCTCGCGATCTTCGAGATCGGCCTCGTGACACGCCCCGTGGCCGGTGCGCCGGCAGCCCCGCAGCTCCCGGGCGGCGTCCGCCCGAGCGAGCAGGACCTCGAGACCCTGCAGGCCGCGGTGCCGCCCCAGCCGCGCCGGGTCGCGGGCGTCCTGACCGGTCAGCGCGTGGCCTCGGGCTGGTGGGGTGCGGGTCGCGCGGCCGACTGGACCGACGCCCTGGCTGCCGCCCGGCTCGTGGCCGAGCGCGTCGGCGCCCAGGTGAGCGTGGTGGCCGACCACGACCACGCGCCGTGGCACCCGGGCCGGACGGCGAGGCTCGAGCTGGCGGACGGGACCGTCGTCGGGCATGCCGGTGAGCTGCACCCCAAGGTGCTCGAGACGCTTGGCCTGCCCGCGCGGACCGTCGCGTTCGAGGTCGACCTCGACGCGCTGATCGCCGCCGCCCCGGGCCAGCCCGTCCAGGCGGAGCCCGTCTCGTCGTTCCCGCTCGCGAAGGAGGACCTGGCGCTCGTCGTCGACGCCTCCGTGCCGGCCTCGGCCGTGCGCGCCGCGATCGAGGAAGGGGCGGGCGACCTGCTCGAGGAGCTCGCGCTGTTCGACGTCTACACCGGCCCCCAGGTCGGCGAGGGCAAGAAGTCCCTCGCGTTCTCGCTGCGTCTGCGCGGCACCGACCGCACGCTCACCGCGGAGGACTCCGCGGCCGTGCGCGCCGCGGCGGTCGCCGGGGCGCACGAGAAGGTCGGGGCCGAGCTTCGTGGCTGACGTCACCACCGTGGTCCCCGCGCGCACCGCCCTCGTCACGGGTGGTGCGCGCGGGATCGGCCGCGCGGTCGTGCTGGGGCTCGCCGGTGCGGGTCTCGACGTCGCGGTCCTGGGCCGGGACGCGTCCCGCGTGGACGACGTCGTCGCGCAGGTCCGCGCGCTGGGTCGCCGCTCCGTGGGCCTGGTCGCGGACGTGGGCGACCCAGCCGCGGTGGACGCGGCCGTCGCGCGGGCCGAGGCGCAGCTGGGCGGGATCGACCTCCTGGTCAACAACGCCGGGCGCATCGACGCCGAGGTCCCGCTGTGGGAGGCCGACCCGGACGAGTGGTGGTCCGTCATGGAGACCAACGTGCGCGGGCCGTTCCTGCTCGCGCGGGCGGTCGTCCCCGGGATGCTCGCGCGGGGCGGGGGACGGGTCGTCGACCTGAACTCGGGCGCAGGGTCGCACGACATGGACGGCGCGACCGCGTACAACGCGAGCAAGACCGCGCTGCTGCGCATCGGGTCGAACCTGCACCTGTCGGGCCGGACCCGCGGGCTGCGGACGTTCGAGGTCTCGCCGGGAGTGGTGCAGACCGATCTGACCGCGTCGATGGACATGCACGTGGGGCGCACCGAGTGGACGCCCGTCGAGCGCACGGTCGAGATGATCGTCGCGATCGCGGCCGGCGAGCTCGACGCGTGGTCGGGGACGTTCGTGCGGGTCACGCACGACTCTCCGGCGTCGCTGCGGGCAGCCGCCACGGCCGGCTCCGGGGACGCCGTGCCGGGGCCTGAGGCCCGCCGGCTGCGCGTGACGCGCTTCGGCGACGACGACCCGATGCCCGGAGCGCTCCCCGCTCGCTGACCCCGTCCGCACTGACCGGCGGTCAGTGGTGGTGGCCGTGCCGGCCGAGGGTCTCCACGGCGGTGGCCCCCGGCCGGGTCCACTGCGGCACGGGACGCGTGGTCTCGCTCCAACCGGTGACGCCGTCCGCGTCCGAGCGCCAGAACCAGCCCGGGTCGCGCCCCTCGGGCCATCCGTCCGGCTGCGCCTCCCAGGCCTCGCCACGGCCGTAGGGCGTCATGTCGAGCAGGGCGAACGCCGGGTTGGTCGGCTCGGTGCCGCGGCCTGTCGTCCGGTAGGTGAGGAACACGTCGTCGCCGTCGCGCAGGAAGCACGAGAGGTACCCCATCTCGCCGCCCACGGGCGCGTCCAGCTCGCGCACCGAGTACCAGGGCTGGGTGTAGCCCATGAACTCGACGAACGGGGCGACCTCGTCCCACGCCCCGGTCGTGACGATGGCGAACGAGACGCCGCGCGCGTTGAGGTAGACGGCGTCCTTCAGGTTCCAGGCCGTCCAGGTGCAGCCCTCGCACTGGCCCTGGTGCGGCGCGCCGTCGTGCCACATGTGCTGGTAGACCACGAGCTCGTCGCGGCCCCCGAAGAGGTCCAGGAACGGGACGGGGCCGTCGGGACCGACGACCTCCACGGTGCCGTCGATCCTCACCATGGGCAGCCGCCGTCGGGCGGCCGCGATGGCGTCCCCCTCGTGCGTGTGCGCCTTCTCGCGGACCAGGAGCTCGTCCCGGGTGGCTTCCCAGGTGGCCAGGTCGACGACGGGCGGTCGGCCGGACAGGGTCGTGGTCGCGTCCTCGGGCGGGGTCGTCATGGTGTCCTCCGTGCGGGCTCGGGCAGGGACGCACGGCGCGCTCCTGCGGTCACGAGGGCAGACTCGGGACCGGGCCGGAACTCATCGTCAGTGGTTGCGGCGCCCCCGCGAGGCGCCGAACGGCCCGCCCACGAACAGCCCCAGCCCGAGCACGAAGCCGAAGTCGTACCAGTTCCCGTTGTTGTGGACCTCGTAGATGTTCACCGTGTCGGTGAACAGCGAGACGACGAACGTGACGGGCACGATGACGCCCTGCCACAGGCCGAGCCAGAACCCGGCCGGGCTGCCGTCCGCGGTGGGCGTGCCGACGTCGGGGTTGGGACCGGGGGCGCAGGCCGCGAGCGCGAGCGCCCCGACGACCAGCGCGGCGGCGAGGGCGATGCGTCGGGCTCGTGGTGACGTGAGCGCGGTGGTCACGGTGCCGTGGGGCGAGACGTCGTGCGTCGGGTGCATGGCCGACCTCCTGGTGGCTGGAACGGACGGTCGTCGCCCCCCAGCATCCGCCGTGGGACGCCCCGGCTCAACCGGAGGCCCGCCCTGGCCCCCGCCGGCGCCTGGACGACAGCCTCGCCTCGACCGCGGTCACCCGGTCGCGGGCAGCCGCCGCGTCCCGCCGATGACGAGCGTGACGTCGACGTCGACGTCCGCGAGCCCGGCCTCGTCGAGGGCCGTGCGCAGGGTGCCGGGGTCCGCCTCGGGGGCCGGGCCGATCGCCTCGATCCGCAGGACGGACCCGCTGAAGGCGATCCCGGTGATCGTCCACTGCTCCTGCTCGGCCCACGCCGCGGCGACCGGTGCGGCGGCGATCTTGTCCGCGTTCTGCCGCAGGACGTGCTGGCTGATCGCGCTGAGCGGCACTGCGACGACGAGCAGCGCTGCCGCGACCGTGACGAGGCTCGCGCCGCGCAGGGGGCCCACGAACCTCTCGGCCTCGCCCGCGGCCGTGCGGACCTGGAACAGCAGGAAGACGAGCGTGCCGGTCGCGATGATCGCGGCGACGTTGGTCGCGAACAGCAGGAGAGCCCCCAGTGCCTGGTCCGGGGCGCCCGACTCGAGCGTGAGGCCGACGACCGCGAGCGGCGGGACGAGCGAGATCGCGATCGCGACGCCGGGCAGCGCGTCCGACACGTCGGCGCGCACCAGGGCGAACGCCCCGACTGCTCCGGTCGCGAGCGCCGCGAGCAGGTCGATGAGCTGCGGCGTGACGCGGCCCGCGACCTGGCTGTTGGTCGCCGCGACGATCTCGATCGGGACGAACAGGCCGACGAGGTAGCCGGTCGCGACCACCCCGGCCGCGCCCGCGACGACCAGGAGCGCCGACGAGGTCAGGTTCCGGTGGTCGTTGAGGACGATCGCGAGCGCCGTCCCGACGATGGGCGTCATGAGGGGAGCGACGATCATGGCGCCGATCACGGTGGCCGTGCTGTCTGCCGCGACGCCCGCCGACGCGATGACGGCCGCGAGGATCAGCAGGGTCCAGAACGTGGCCTGCCGGGACCGCGCCGTCGGGCCCTCGGAGATGAACAACGCGGTGGTCATCCGCTGGATGTCGGCCGTCGTGACGCGCATGCTGCCTCCTGGTGCTGTTCGTGCCCCCAGCATCACAGGGGGTGCTCGCCCGCGCTCGGTACGCTGCCGGACATGTACGCCGTGACCCCACCCCATGCCCAGGGCTTCCTCGACGTCGGCGACGGCCACGAGATCTGGTGGGAGGTGCGGGGCAACCCGGACGGCAAGCCCGCGGTCGTGCTGCACGGTGGGCCGGGGTCCGGGTGCACCCCCGGGTCGGCGCGGCCGTTCGACCCCGAGCGGTACCGCGTGGTCCTCCTCGACCAGCGGGGTTGCGGTCGGAGCCGGCCGCTCGCGAGCAGGGACGACGCCGACCTGTCGACCAACACCACGGCGCACCTGGTCGCGGACGTCGAGCGGCTGCGCCAGCACCTGGGCATCGACGCGTGGCTGGTCCTGGGGACCTCGTGGGGTGCGACGCTCGGGCTCGCGTACGCGGTGACGCACCCGGAGCGCGTCACCGAGGTGGTCCTGGGCGCGGTCACGAGCACCACGGCCCGAGAGGTCGAGTGGATCACGCGCGACATGGGGCGCATCTTCCCCGAGGAGTGGGACCGGTTCGTGGCCGAGGTGCCCGTGGCGGAGCGTGACGGCAACCTCGCGGCGGCCTATGCCCGCCTGCTCGCGTCCCCGGACCGTGCGGTGCGTGAGCGCGCGGCGGCGGCCTGGTGCCGCTGGGAGGACGTGCACGTCTCGCTCGTGCACGGGTTCGAGCCCTGGGACCGCTACGAGGATCCCGGCTTCCGGCTGCTGTTCGCGCGCCTGGTGACGCACTACTGGGCGAACGCGGCCTTCCTGCCCGACGGCGCCCTGCTGGCCGGGGTGCGCGGGCTCGGCGCGGTCCCGGTGGTCCTGGTGCACGGGCGTCAGGACGTGTCGGGCCCGCTCGACGTCGCGTGGCGCCTGCACCGAGCGTGGCCGGGGAGCGAGCTCGTGGTGCTCGAGTGCGCAGGCCACGGGGGCCCGGGGTTCCCGGAGGCGCTGGTCGCGGCGACGGACGGGTTCGCGGGCTAGCAGCCGCACCGCTCGGCTAGGGTGAGGCCCAGCCTGTCCCCGCAGTCGACGACGACCTCCGAGGTGACCGACATGCCGCGCCGTACCGCCCTTCTCGTCGGAGCCCTGGCCGTGTCGTGCGGCTCGCTCGTGCTCGCTGCCGCGCTCGGCGCGGCCGGACCGGTCGCCATACCCGCTGAGGGGCCGTGGTCCGTCCACGTCGAGGGCCCGTCCGAGGGGGACGCGGAGTGCGCGGCGGATCCGGCAGTCGCCCTCGCCCTGACGCCGGCGATCATGCCCCCGGTCGGGACGTCGTTCAATCTGGTCCCCGACGCCACCCGCGCCGACCTGGAGCGTGTCGTGTCATGTCTCGAGAAGCACGTGTCGACGTCGCGGATCAATGTCGTGCCGACCGGGACCCCGGCGGCCCCCTGACCGGGTCGACGGACGGGCCGACGGTGTTGGTGCCACCTGGCGAACGCCTGCCCGCGGGTGTGCCGTCCGCCCGCTAGAGTTCGCTGCGAAGACACGGGGTGCCCGCTCCCACGAGCCGGGCTGAGATCACACCCGTCGAACCTGATCTAGCTAGCACTAGCGAAGGGATGTCGGCAATGTCGCTTGCTGCCACCACACCTGTCCTGCCCACGACTGGCCCCACGTCCGCGGCGGCCCGGGATGCCGCGCACGGCGCGTCGCCGGGGGCTGCCAAGCCCTCCCGCCCCCGGGTCCTGTCGATCGCAGGCACCGACCCGACGGGGGGCGCCGGGATCCAGGCCGACCTCAAGGCGTTCGCGGCCCACGGCGCGTACGGCATGGCGGTCACGACCGCCCTGGTCGCGCAGAACACGCACGGCGTCCGCACGGTCCACGTCCCCGGGGCGGACTTCCTCACCGAGCAGCTCGACGCGGTCTCGGACGACGTGGTGATCGACGCCGTGAAGATCGGCATGGTCGCCGACGAGCCCGGCGCGCGCGCCATCGCGGCGTGGCTGAGGCGCGTGCAGCCGCCGTTCGTCGTGCTCGACCCCGTCATGGTCGCCACGAGCGGGCACCGCCTCCTCGACGAGGGGGCCGAGCAGGCCGTGCGCGAGCTGGTCGCGCTCGCAGACCTCGTGACGCCGAACCTCCCCGAGCTCGCCGTCCTCGTGGGCGAGCAGGCCGCGACCACCTGGCCCGACGCCCTCGCCCAGGCGAGGCGCCTGCACGCGGCGAGCGGCGCCGTCGTGCTCCTGAAGGGCGGTCACCTCACCGGGGAGGAGTCGCCCGACGCCCTGGTGGGCGCCCGCGGGCCCGACGACGTCACGACCTTCTCGGTGCCCCGCGTCGACACCGTGCACACCCACGGGACCGGGTGCTCGCTCTCGGCAGCGGTCGCCGCGCTGCGACCCCGGAGGGACGGCTGGGAGAGCGCGACGCGCGACGCCAAGAACTGGCTGACCGGCGCGCTGCAGGCCGGGGGAGCGCTTGCGGTCGGCACGGGCCGCGGGCCCGTCGACCACCTGGCGCACCTGCCCACGCTCGGGCAGCGGGTGTTCTCGGAGGAGGCCTGGGAGCGCATCGCGGGCTGGCGCGAGGCCGTCGAGCGGATGGGGTTCGTGCGGGCGCTCGCGGACGGGAGCCTCTCGGCGGGGGACTTCGGGTTCTACCTCGCGCAGGACGCCGCGTACCTCGCCGAGTACTCGCGCGTGCTGTCGCGGGCGAGCCAGCTCGCACCGACGCCCGAGGCGCGGCAGTTCTTCGCCGGTGCCGCGGTCACCTCGCTCGAGGTCGAGCAGGCGCTGCACCGCGACTGGTTGGGTGCGCACGCCGGGATGGACCGCGGGGCGGTCGAGAGCATCGACCCGTCGCCCGTGACGGCCGCCTACACCAACCACCTCCACGCGGCCTCGAACGGGTCCTACGCGGAGACGGTCGCGGCCCTGCTGCCGTGCTACTGGCTCTACTCGCACATCGGCGACGTGCTGGTGCGCCAGGCGGGGGAGCTCGACGGGCACCCCTACGCGCGGTGGATCTCGCTCTACGGCGACCCGGCCTTCCAGGAGGCGACGCGCGCCGCGTGCTCGTTCGCCGACGAGGCCGCGCGCTGGGCCTCGCCCGCCGAGCGTGAGCGGATGCTGCGCGCGTTCGAGGTGTCCTCGATGCACGAGTACCTGTTCTTCGAGCAGGGGCTGACCCGGGCGACCTGGCCGGCACCACCCCGGGCGGCGCGCTGAGGTCCCGGCGCGGGAATCGCTAGACGCTCTGTGCGCCGCCGTCCGGGTACCCGCAGTCGTACCCCGGCGGCCACCAGCGCCACGTCGTGGTGACCTCGCTGGTGGAGACGCCCGCGGGGCGGTCTGCCAGGCACTGCGTGCGCATCTGGTCGAGCCCGACGGTCAGGTAGTACACCGCGAGGACTCCCGTGAAGACGACCAGGAGGACCGTCAGCGCCAGGCGCAGGCGGCGGTCGGAGCGTCGGGCGGTTTCGTCCTCGCCGGGTCGTGGCGGGACCCAGTCCCAGCTCACGAGGCGAGGTCCGTCGCCGGGTCGGTGGTTGCGTCGGTGCCGGCTCCGGCGTCGAGGCCGGTGCCGGGGACGAGCAGCACCTTGCCGGTCGTCGCGCGCCCCTCCAGGGCGCGGTGCGCGTCGGCGGCGCGCGCGAGCGGGAACGTCGCGCCCACGCGCACGTCGAGGTCGCCCGACGCGACGAGCGCATACACCTCGCTCGCCCGGTCGAGGAGCTCGGAGCGCGTCGCGGTGTAGTCATCGAGCTTGGGGCGCGTCGTGAACAGCGACCCGCCCTTGTTGAGGCGCTGCAGGTCGAAGGGCGGCACCTGGCCCGAGGACCCGCCGAACAGCACGAGCATGCCGCGGCGGCGCAACGACGCGAGGGACGCCTCGAACGTGTCCTTGCCGACCGAGTCGTAGACGACGGCGACGCCGCGGCCGCCCGTGAGGTCGCGCACGATCGCGGGCAGCTCGGTCGTGAGGTCGTCGAGCTCGGCGTAGTTCACGACGTCGGAGGCTCCGGCCGCGCGCGACAGCTCGGCCTTGGCCTCGGTCGAGACGGTCGTGATGACGCGCGCACCGCGGCGCACCGCGAGCTGGGTCGCGAGCAGCCCGACGCCGCCGGCCCCCGCGTGCAGCAGGACGTCGTCGCCGGGCTGGACCGGATAGGTCGACGTCACGAGGTAGTGGGCCGTGAGCCCCTGCAGGCCGACGGCCGCCGCGACGCGCAGGTCGACCGACTCGGGCACCGGGATCGCGACGTCCGCGGGGACGACCACCTGCTCGGCGTACGACCCGAACGCGTTGGTCCATGCCACGTGGTCGCCGGGCTCGAATTCCGCGACCCCCGGGCCGACCGCCGCGACGACGCCGGCACCCTCGGTGCCGACCACGTGCGGGTACTCCATCGGGTACACCCCCGCCCGACGGTAGGTGTCGATGAAGTTGACGCCGGCCGCGGCGACGTCGACGAGGAGCTCACCGGGGCCCGGGACGGGGGTAGGGAGCTCGACGAGCTCGAGGACGTCGGGGCCACCTGCCTGGAGTGCCTGGATCGCGCGCATGGGGTCAGCCTAGGTGGCAGGACCCCGGTCGGTGGCTGAGGTCTCGCCGAGTGTGCAGTTCGGGCTGTCCAGAGCGCCCGTCGACAGCCCGAACTGCACGCTCGACGACGCCGCACATGCTGAGGACCCTGCTCCTGCCCGCACCGTTGGGGCCGATCAGCGCCCAGTGCTCGCCTGCGCGGACCGTGAGGTCCACGTGCTCGAGGATCGTGCGCCCGTCGCGGACGAACGCGACGCCGCGCAGGTTCAGCACGAGGGGGGTGCCCGCCGAAGGGGGTGGGCGTCAGCAGGCGGGACGGCCCGGGCGTCCTCGCGGTCCTGGGGCGGGGTCCTGGTCGGGGAGGCGGGAGAGGTGGTCTCAGTGCTCACGGACGACCTTCGCGTGGACGGAGTCGAGGTGTCGGCGGCTCGTCGCGGCGGCACGGTCGGCGTCGCGGTCCCGGACGGCGTCGAGGATCGCCTCGTGGGCGTCCTGGTCGTGCCGGTGGCGCTCGCCCGCGCCGTCGAGCTCGATCATGTCGACCATCGCTCGGTGCAGGCGGGGGAGGAACGTGGCGAACAGGTCGGTCAGGACCGCGTTGTGCGCGGCGTCGACGACCGCGCGGTGGAAGACCAGGTCGGCGTCGACGTAGTCCTGGGCGCTCGCGGTCGTCGGGACCTCACCACGACCTGCGAGCGCCGTGGTCATGGCGCGGAGGTCGGCCGGGGTGCGGCGGGTCGCGGCGAGCCGGGCGGCCTCGGTCTCCAGGGCGCCGCGGACCTCGAGCACGTCGACGACCTCACCGCGCCGCAGGACCTCCTCCCAGTCGTCGCTCGCCTCGGCCCGGACGACGTAGACGCCCGAGCCCTGGCGGCTCTCGAGCACGCCCTTGCCCGCGAGCTGGCGGATGGCCTCGCGCACGGTCGAGCGCCCGACGCCGAGCTCGGCCGCGAGCGCCTGCTCGCCCGGGAGTCGGTGGTCGAGCGGCCACGTGCCGGTACGGACGCGGTCGAGCATGACCTCGGCCGCCTGGTCGGCGAGGGGGAGTCGGCGGAGCGTGGGCACGGGGGCCAACCTCTCAGGTTGTCTGAGGACTTGATCGCGGCTAGCGTACCCGACATGTCGTGGAGCGCACTCCTTCTTGGTCGCCGCGGCGGGGCCTGAGCCGACCGGCTCCCCGCCGTGGGGGTCTGCCGTGCGCCGGTCGGACCCCGCCTGCCGTGCACCGCGCGGCCAGCCCCCCGGAGCCAGACGCCCATGACCACCAGCCCCTTCCCCACGCTGCGTACCCCTGACGGTGCGCACGTCCCCGGCCAGCCCGGGTGGAACCGCCAGCGCGCCTCGCGCATGCCCTCGCACCGCTACCAGGACGTGTTCTCGCGCGTACCGGTCCCGCTGAGGGACCGCCGGTGGCCCGGCAACCGGCTCACCGTGGCACCGCTGTGGGTGCCCGTGGACCTGCGCGACGGCAACCAGGCCCTGACCGAGCCCATGGACCCGGCGCGCAAGCGTCGCTTCTTCGAGCTGCTCGTCGCGATGGGATACACCGAGATCGAGGTCGGCTACCCGTCCGCCTCGCAGACCGACTTCGACTTCGTCCGTCTGCTCGTCGAGACCGACCTGGCGCCCGAGCACGTGACGATCGTGGTCTTCACCGCGGCGCGGGCGGACCTGATCGCCCGGACGTTCGAGTCGGTCCGTGGCCTGCGCAACCCCGTCGTGGTGCACCTCTACACCGCGACCGCGCCGACCTGGCGCGACGTCGTGCTGGGCAAGGGACGGGCCGAGCTCTCGGACCTGATCGCCGCCGCGGGCACCGAGGTCCTGCGGCACGCGGGGGACGATCCGCGCGTCCGCTTCGAGTTCTCGCCCGAGGTCTTCAACCTCACCGAGCCCGACTATGTGCTCGAGGTCTGCGCGCGCATGACGATCCTGTGGGACGCCACCGCGGAGCGGCCCGTGATCCTCAACCTCCCGGCGACGGTCGAGGTCGCGACCCCCAACGTGTACGCCGACCAGATCGAGTACGTGCACCGTCACCTCGACCGGCGCGACGCGGTGATCCTGTCCGTCCATCCCCACAACGACCGAGGCACGGGCGTGGCGTGCGCGGAGCTGGCGGTCCTGGCAGGTGCGCAGCGCGTCGAGGGCTGCCTGTTCGGCAACGGCGAGCGCACGGGCAACGTCGACCTGGTGACCCTGGGGCTCAACCTGCACGCGCAGGGCGTGGACCCCATGATCGACTTCTCCGACATCGACGAGATCCGCCGCACGGTCGTCGACTGCAACGGCATCGATGTGCACGAGCGCCACCCGTACGCGGGAGACCTCGTGCACACGGCCTACTCCGGGACGCACCAGGACGCGATCCGCAAGGGGTTCGCGCGGCACCGCGCGGACGCGCGCGCCGCGGGCGTCGACCCCGCGGACGCTTCCTGGAAGGTGCCGTACCTGCCCGTGGACCCTGCCGACGTCGGGCGCTCGTACGACGCGGTGGTGCGCGTCAACAGCCAGTCCGGCAAGGGTGGCATCGCGTACCTGCTCGAGTCCGCGTACGGCCTGGAGCTGCCGCGACGGCTTCAGATCGACTTCGCGCGCCGGGTCCAGGCGCACGTGGACCGCAGCGGGGGAGAGGTCACGGCCGAGGATCTGTGGCGCCTCTTCGAGGCGGCGTACGTCCTGCCCGACGGCGGAGCGCGCCAGATCCTGCCGCTCGCCTGGTCGGTGGCGCAGCCCGAGGCGGACGGCGACCGCGAGCGCCTGGACGTCGTGCTGTCCCTGGACGGTGAGCGGGTCGAGCGGTCCGCGGTCGGTGCGGGACCCGTCGACGCGCTCGCGAGCATCCTGGCCGGGCTGGGACTCCCGGTCGAGGTGCTGGGGCTCACGCAGCAGTCCGTCACCGCTGGCAGCGACGCGGGGGCCGTGACCTACCTGGAGCACCGCACCGCGGACGGCTCGGTCGCGTGGGCCGTGGGGAGGGACGCGTCGGTGCTGGGGGCGAGCGTGCGGGCCCTGGCCGCGGCAGCGAGCCGCTCCTGACCTGCGCTCACGGCACGGCGGGCGGCGGCGCGAGGGCAGGTGCCCGCCGCCCGCCCGCTCAGCCCCAGCGCGCCACGGTCCCCTCGCCGACCTGGAGGAGCGCTCCGTCGATCGCGGCGAACCACTCGAGGTCCGACAGACCGTCGACGACCCAGGCCTCCTGGCCCGTCCTGAGGTCGTGGGCCGTGAGGCGGGTGCCGTCCGTGGACTGGTCACCGCGCACAGTGACCTCGATTAGCCGCGTGCCGTCCGTGAAGGCGCCGACCGAGAACCGGTCGCCGTAGCCCGCCTCCGTGTCCCAGAGCGTCTGCCCGGTCGTGGGGTCGAGCGCCCACCGGTACAGGTAGCTCGCGACGACGACCTGCTCGCCGGCCTGCACCAGCACCTGCTCGGCGGGGACGTCCGCCGTCCACAGGGCGTGGCCGTCGTGAGGGTCGACCGCGACGAGCCGGCCGTCAGAGGAGAGCAGCGTCGCCGCGAGCGCGGCGCCGTCGGTCGAGACGGGATAGAGGTAGCGTCCCGGGCTCTCCCACCGGACCGTGCCGTCGTCGTCCAGCGCGTTCGTGGTCTCGACGTCCCCGGCGATCGAGACGAACCCGCCCGACGCGACCGGGACGACGCCGATGCTCGCGTCGCCCGGAGCCTGGAGCCGGACGCCGTCGGCGGAGAACAGCGAGCGTACCCCGCAGCCGGAGACCTGGACGACCCCTCCGGCGTAGCGGACCGTCAGGCTCTCGACGTCGACGGTGTGGGACTCGACGCCCTCCTCGTCGCTGAAGCGGGCGACGCAGTCGCCGGTCGTACGACTTGGGACGACGAAGTCGACCTCGTGCTCCCACCGGACGGCGCCCGTGGAGGCGTCGACGACCGAGACCTGCACGCCCCTGCCGGCGGGGACGACGGCGTCCTCGAGGCTGCCGTCCGTCGGCCGGACGCTGACGGACGCCCCGGGGAGGTCGGCCGACCGCTCACCCACCCGTTCGGCCAGGACGACCGACCCCGCGGGGCCGGGCGCGACGTCGGCTCCCGTGCTGAGGAAGTCGTCGAGCGGTAGCTCGCCGAGGACGTGCCCGTGGCCGTCGAGCACCGTCACCTCCCGGTCGTCGCCCCCCGACAGGCACACGAGCGGGTCGTCCTGGTCGACGGCCGCCTGCCAGCCCACGTCCGTCCCGCACACGAGGTCCGTGCCGACCTCGCGCGACCACTCGAGATCGCCCGTGCCCAGGTCCACCCGGGAGACCGTCCCGCGGTCGAGGAGCACGAGCCCCGCAGCGCCCCCGGAGACGAGACGACCCCCCGGCGTGTCCAGCGACCACAGCTCCTGAGGCGCTGCCGCGCCCCACGGGGACAGGCCACCGGGAGAAGCGACCAGGCGGTCGGCGGCGCGCCGGTCCTCGATCTCTCCGCCGAGCGCGAGCCCACCGGCGACCACGACGAGGGCGGTACCGGCGGCGATCCATCGACGTCGCAGGCGGCGGTCGCCGGGCTGGGCGGGTCTGGTGTCCTCGAACGTTCCGGACGCTCCGGGCTCTTCGGGCCCGACCTGCGTCTCGTCACCCTCGGCCGGTTCCTCCTCGAACTCCATCGTCCGCATGCCTGACCCACCCCTGCGACTCCGCGACATGCCGAGACCCTAGCGGTACGGGGTACGTCCGGCTGACCCGTCCGGGGCGTCCGCGACCTGGGGAGCCGACCAGTATGCTGACGCCGTGATGACACCGGTCCTCGCACGTCCCCAGTGGTCCGTCGTCGCGCTCCTCGGGATGCCGGCGCTGGTCGGCTTGGCGCACGCGACCTGGTGGATGGAGTGAGGGCCGACGACGGCCGCGGGCGCGACCGGTGTCTCGCCCCACTGCGGGGGGCCACGTCCATGAGCCGATTCTTCGCGCTCGTGGTCGGCGTGCCCTTCTTCCTCATCGGCGCGGGCGGCCTGATCGAGACCGGGCCGGACCTCTTCTTCGGTGCAGTGGCGCTCGGGGCCGCGGTGTTCATGGTCCTCGGGCTGCGGACGGGAGTCTTCGTCGGCGCGGGCGAGGTGTCCCTGCGAGGGTGGTGGCGGACGGTGCGGCTGGCCCCGGGGGACGAGCTGGTGGTCGTGCCGTACAGCAGCCTGTGGAACTGGGGGGCCGAGAGCGCGATCCTCTCGATGCTCGCGCTGCGACGTGGGCGGAAGGTGGTCCCGCTGCAGTTCACCGTCGGACCGGTCGTGCGAGTGCGCCGTCTCGCGTCCGTCGTCGACGAGTGTCGTCGACCCGCGCGCTTCCACGGGCAGTCCGACCAGCAGGTCTGACCGGCGGCGAGGCGCCTGCCGGCCTCGTGTCGGTGCCGCGTGGCACGCTGCCTGCATGGCTACCCATGCGCACGGCATCCATCACTCGATCGACTACCTCGAGCTCTCCGTCACGGACATGGCGGCCGCACAGTCGTTCTATGCGGAGGCCTTCGGGTGGGAGTTCGTCCCCTACGGGCCGGGCTACGCGGGTTTCCGGACCTCCGCGGAGGAGGGCGAGGCGGAGGCCGGCGGGCTGGCGCTCGCGGACCAGGTCACGCGCGGCGGCCCGCTGGTCCTCCTCTTCTCGGCCCACCTCGACGAGTCGCTGCTGCTGGTCCAGGACGCGGGCGGGGAGATCGTCGAGGGTCCGTACGACTTCCCGGGCGGCCGACGCTTCCACTTCCTGGACCCGAGCGGCAACGAGCTGGGCGTCTGGGGGGCTTGAGGCCGCAGCGGGACGCACCGGGACGAAGAGGTTCCGTATCCAGTGCATAACTATGTATAGTTCTGCATATGACGATCACAGTGGCAGTCGCCGGGGCGTCCGGCTACGCGGGCGGAGAGATGCTCCGGCTGCTCGCCGGGCACCCCGAGGTCGAGATCGGCGCCCTCACGGCGCACTCCAACGCGGGGTCGCTCCTCGGGCTGCACCAGCCGCACCTGCGCTCGCTCGCGGACCGCGTGCTGCTGCCCACGACCGTCGAGCACCTGGTGGGCCACGACGTCGTCGTGCTCGCGCTGCCGCACGGCGCGTCGGGTGAGATCGCCGCGCAGCTCCCCGACGACGTCCTGGTCCTCGACCTCGGCGCGGACCACCGGCTCGCGTCCGCCGCGGACTGGACCGCGTTCTACGGCTCCGAGCACGCGGGCACCTGGCCCTACGGCCTGCCCGAGCTCCTGATCACCGAGCAGACCGGCGCGGGCGTCGAGTACACCAAGCAGCGCGAGGTCCTCGCGGGCGCGCGCCGCATCGCCGTCCCCGGCTGCAACGTCACGGCCGTGACCCTGGGCCTGCAGCCCGGCGTCGCCGCGGGGCTGCTCAGCCCGGTCGACGTCGTCGCGGTCCTCGCGAACGGGTACTCGGGCGCGGGCAAGTCGCTCAAGACGCACCTGCTCGCCTCCGAGGCGCTCGGCTCCGCCCAGCCCTACGCCGTGGGCGGCTCGCACCGGCACATCCCGGAGATCGCGCAGAACCTGCGCTCGGCCGGCGCCGACGAGGTCACGATCTCCTTCACGCCCACCCTCGTGCCCATGGCGCGCGGCATCCTCGCAACCGCGACGGCTCGACTGGCCCCGGGCCACGAGGACCTGAGCGTCGCCGACCTGCGCCAGGCCTACGAGCAGGCGTACGTCGGCGAGCCCTTCGTCGAGCTCCTGCCCGAGGGTCAGTGGCCCACCACGGCCATGACGCTGGGCGCCAACACGGCCCTGGTGCAGGTCGCGATCGACCGCGCCGCGGGCCGCGTCGTGACCGTGACCGCGATCGACAACCTCGTCAAGGGGACCGCCGGCGGCGCCGTGCAGTCCATGAACATCGCCCTGGGACTGCCGCAGACCCTGGGCCTGACCACCGAAGGGGTCGCACCGTGACCGTCACCGGACCGCTCGGCTTCCGGGCCGCAGGAGTCGCCGCCGGGCTCAAGTCCACCGGGAAGAAGGACGTCGCGCTCGTCGTCAACGAGGGCCCGCTCGACGTCGCCGCGGCCGTCTTCACGTCGAACCGCGTGTTCGCGGCCCCCGTCGCATGGTCGCGCCAGGCCGTCGCCGACGGCATCGCGCGCGCCGTCGTCCTCAACTCGGGCGGCGCGAACGCATGCACCGGCCCCGAGGGCTTCGCCGACACCCACCGCACGGCCGAGTACGTCGCGGACCTCCTCGAGGTCTCGGCGGGCGACGTCCTGGTCTGCTCGACGGGCCTCATCGGCGAGCGCCTGCCCATGGGCAACCTCCTTGCGGGCTGCGACGCCGCGGCCGGCGCTGCCGACGCGGACGGCGGCCCCGAGGCGGCCCTCGCGATCATGACGACCGACACCGTCCCCAAGACGGTCCTCGTCACGCGCGACGTGACCGACGCGCACAGCGTGGACGGCGCCACGAGCTGGTCGGTGGGCGGCATGGCCAAGGGGGCCGGCATGCTCGCACCCGGACTCGCGACCATGCTCTGCGTGCTGACCACCGACGCCGTCGTCGACGCCGCGACCGCGGACGCCGCGCTGCGGGCCGCGACCGCCACCACGTTCGACCGGGTCGACTCCGACGGCTGCATGTCGACGAACGACACGGTGATCCTCCTGGCCTCCGGTGCGTCCCAGGTGCCGGTGACCCTCGAGGACCTCACGGCGGCCGTGACCGAGGCGTGCGCGGACCTCGCGCGGGCCCTGGTCGCGGACGCCGAGGGCGCCAGCCACGACATCGCGGTGACCGTCACCAACGCGAGCGACGAGACCGCTGCGCTCGCGGTCGCCCGCGCCGTGACCCGCTCCAACCTCTTCAAGGCCGCGGTGTTCGGCAACGACCCCAACTGGGGCCGCGTGCTCTCGGCCGTCGGGACCGTCCCCGAGGACGTCGCGCCCTTCGACGCGCTCGCGCTCGACGTGTCGATCAACGGCGTCCAGGTCTGCCGCGCCGGGGGAGTGGGCGAGCCCCGCGAGCTCGTGGACCTCGCCTCGGAGCGCGAGGTGCACGTCGAGGTCGACCTGCACGCGGGCGACGCCCAGGTCACGGTCTGGACCAACGACCTCACGCACGAC
This sequence comes from Oerskovia rustica, assembly GCF_014836555.1. Taxonomy (GTDB): domain Bacteria; phylum Actinomycetota; class Actinomycetes; order Actinomycetales; family Cellulomonadaceae; genus Oerskovia; species Oerskovia rustica. The sequence continues at coordinate 9,935 of NZ_JACSQQ010000035.1, read as the reverse complement.
TACGTCCACGAGAACAGCGCGTACTCGTCGTGAGCGCCCAGAACCCCGAAGGCATCGCCTTCGATACTCGCACCGACCTGACCCCCGGCCAGAAGGCCGAGGTCCTGCTCGAGGCCATGCCCTGGCTGCAGGAGTTCCGCGACGCCCTCGTGGTCGTCAAGTACGGCGGCAACGCCATGATCGACGACGAGCTCAAGGCCGCTTTCGCGCGCGACATGGTGTTCCTGCGCCAGGTCGGTCTGCATCCCGTCGTGGTGCACGGCGGCGGCCCGCAGATCTCCGCGATGCTCGCGCGCCTCGGCATCGAGAGCGAGTTCCGCGGCGGCCTGCGCGTGACCACGCCCGAGGCCATGGACGTCGTGCGCATGGTCCTCACGGGCCAGGTCTCGCGCGAGCTCGTCGGGCTCATCAACGCGCACGGCCCCTACGCGGTCGGGCTGTCGGGCGAGGACGGGGGCCTGCTCCAGGCGCAGCGCCGCCACGCCATGGTCGACGGCGAGCCCGTGGACGTCGGGCTCGTGGGCGACGTCGTCGAGGTCCACCCCTCCGCGGTCCAGGACCTGCTCGACGCCGGACGCATCCCCGTCGTCTCGACCATCGCGCCCGACATCGACGACCCGACCCAGGTCCTCAACGTCAACGCCGACACGGCCGCGGCGGCGCTCGCGGTCGCGCTCGGCGCCAAGAAGCTCATCGTCCTGACCGACGTCGAGGGCCTGTACACGTCGTGGCCGGACAAGAGCTCGCTCGTCGCCGAGATCACGCGCTCCGAGCTCGCCGACCTGCTGCCCTCGCTCGAGGCCGGCATGGTGCCCAAGATGGAGGCGTGCCTGCGTGCCGTGTCCGGGGGCGTCCCGCGCGCGACCGTGATCGACGGCCGCGTCGCGCACTCGGTCCTCCTGGAGGTCTTCACGACGCGCGGCAACGGGACCATGGTCGTCCCGGACGCGCTCGCCTCCACCCCCGCCGCACCCCTCCCCGTCCCGCAGGAGCAGTCATGAACGGCACGACCGGCGAGGTCTCGCCGACCCACCCCGCCGAGGTCGTGTCCGCGACCACCGCCGACGCCGCCCGGAGCGCCGAGGGGGCCGCGGACACGACCCTGGCGGGCCCGGGCAGCGTCGCGCAGTGGACCGAGCGCTACACGCACGCGGTCATGGACACGTTCGGCGCGCCGCAGAAGGTCCTGGTCCGCGGCGAGGGCGCGTACGTGTGGGACGCCGACGGCAAGCGCTACCTCGACCTGCTCGCGGGCATCGCGGTCAACGCGCTGGGTCACGCGCACCCCACGCTCACGGCGGCGGTCAGCGCGCAGCTCGGGACGCTCGGGCACGTGTCGAACTTCTTCGGGTCGCCCACGCAGATCGCGCTCGCCGAGCGGCTCCTGGACCTCGCGCAGGCCCCCGAGGGCTCGCGCGTCTTCTTCACCAACTCGGGCACCGAGGCCAACGAGGCCGCGTTCAAGATGGCGCGCCGCAACCGTGACGGCGTCGCCGGCCCGGGCACGCGGACCAGGATCCTCGCGCTCGAGGGGGGCTTCCACGGCCGCAGCATGGGCGCGCTCGCCCTGACGTCGAAGGCCGCGTACCGCGAGCCCTTCGAGCCCCTGCCGGGCGGTGTCGAGTTCGTCCCGTTCGGCGACGTGGCCGCGCTCGAGCAGGCCTTCTCGCCCGAGGCGGTCGCCGCTCGCGGCGAGGTCGCGGCACTGGTCGTCGAGCCGGTCCAGGGCGAGGCGGGCGTGCGCCCGCTGCCCCCCGGCTACCTGGTGGTCGCGCGCGAGCTGACCGCGGCGTCGGGCGCGCTGCTGGTCCTCGACGAGGTCCAGACGGGCGTGGGGCGCACGGGTTCGTGGTTCGCGTTCCAGCAGCAGCAGATCGGCGGGGGCATCACGCCCGACGTCGTCACGCTCGCCAAGGGGCTCGGCGGCGGGTACCCCGTGGGTGCCGTCGTGGCGTTCGGCGAGCGGGCCGCGACCCTCCTGGGGCGCGGTCAG
>NZ_JACSQQ010000035.1:0-7932 GCF_014836555.1 Oerskovia rustica | reverse complement strand
CCGCCGCGCTCGCGACGCTCGGCGGGATCGAGCGCGACGGCCTGCTGGCCAACGTGCGCACGGTCGGCGAGGCGCTGCGCGACGGGATCGCCGCGTGCGGCAACCCCGTGGTCGCGGGAACCCGTGGCCTGGGCCTGCTGATCGCGGTCCAGCTCTCGGCGCCCGTCTCCGCGGAGGTCGCGCGCCGAGCCCTGGACGCCGGGTTCATCGTCAACGCGGTGCAGCCCGACGCGATCCGCCTCGCCCCGCCCCTGATCCTGACGCGCGACCAGGCGAGCGAGGTCGTCGCGTTCTTCGCGGGGCTCCCCGCGGACCTGGTCGGCCCGGGCGCCGCACAGGCCGCCCCCACCACCCCGTCCATCACCCCAGCCACCCCTCCGAAGGGCTGACCGTGACCTCGACCGCCTCCGTCCGGCACTTCCTGCGCGACGACGACCTGACCCCCGCCGAGCAGCGCGAGGTCCTCGAGCTGGGCCTCGGCTTCCGCGAGGACCGCTTCATCCGCACGCCGCTGCGCGGGCCGCAGGCCGTCGCGGTGATCTTCGACAAGCCCTCGACCCGTACGCGCGTGTCGTTCTCGGTGGGCATCGCCGAGCTCGGCGGCTACCCGCTCGTGATCGACGCGGCGTCGAGCCAGCTCGGTCGGGGCGAGCCCATCGCGGACACGGCCCGCGTCCTGGACCGCCAGACGTCGGCGATCGTGTGGCGGACGTTCGGCCAGGAGCGCGTCGAGGAGATGGCCCGGGTCGCGACCGTCCCGGTCGTCAACGCGCTGACCGACGAGTTCCACCCGTGCCAGATCCTCGCGGACCTGCTGACGGTCGCCCAGCTGCGCGGCGGCGTCGACTCGCTCGCCGGGACGTCGCTCGTCTACCTGGGTGACGGCGCCAACAACATGGCGCACTCCTACCTCCTGGGCGGCGTGACCGCAGGTATGCACGTGCGCATCGGCGCCCCGGCCGGCTTCCTGCCGGACCCGGCCGTCGTCGCCGACGCCGAGCGCATTGCCCGGGACACGGGCGGTTCCGTGCTCGTGACCACGGACGCGGTCGAGGCCACGCGCGGTGCGGACGTCGTCGCGACCGACACCTGGGTCTCGATGGGCGACGAGGCCAGCGCGGCCGAGCGCGAGCTGCCGTTCGTCCCGTACCAGGTGAACGCCGAGCTCATGGCGGTCGCCGTTGACGACGCGCTCGTGCTCCACTGCCTGCCCGCGTACCGCGGCAAGGAGATCACGGCGGAGGTCATCGACGGCCCGCAGTCGGCCGTCTGGGACGAGGCCGAGAACCGCCTGCACGCCCAGAAGGCGCTGCTGACCTGGTTGCTGGACCGCTCGTGACGACCGCCCTCGGCCCGGGGAGCGTGCCCACCACCAAGGCGGCACGCCATGCGCGCATCGCGCAGCTCGTCGCCCGGCACGAGATCCACTCCCAGGCCGAGCTCGCCAAGGCGCTCGCCGAGGACGGCGTGAGCGTCACGCAGGCCACGCTCTCGCGCGACCTCATCGAGCTGCGGGCCGAGAAGGTCCGCAGCGCGTCGGGCGCCCTGGTCTACGCGGTGCCCGGCGAGGGCGGCGACCGCTCGGTCCAGGTCGCGAACGACGCCGAGTACGTCGCGGCCCGGCTTGCGCGGCTGTGCGCCGAGCTCCTGGTCTCGGCCGAGGCGTCGGGCAACCTCGTCGTGCTGCGCACGCCGCCCGGCGCCGCGCAGTACCTGGCGTCGGCGATCGACCACTCGGTGTTCGTCGGCGTCCTGGGCACGATCGCGGGCGACGACACCGTCCTGGTGATCTCGCGCGACGTCGACGGCGGCGAGGACCTGGCCGCGCGCTTCCTGGCCCTGACCAACCCCGTGGCGCCTGCCACCACCACGACCCCAGCACCTCCTGGCTAGCGACGGCCCTCACGGGCCGCGCAGCGACCACGGCGACCACCGAGCCTCGGCGGCTGCCACACTTGGACCCATCACCCCACGCAAGGAAGAGAACAAGTCATGACTGAACGCGTCGTGCTCGCCTACTCGGGCGGCCTGGACACCTCCGTTGCCATCGGCTGGATCGGCGAGGCCACCGGGGCCGAGGTCGTCGCCGTGGCGGTCGACGTCGGCCAGGGCGGCGAGGACCTCGAGGTCATCCGCCAGCGCGCCCTCGACTGCGGCGCCGTCGAGGCCTACGTCGCGGACGCCCGCGACGAGTTCGCCGAGGAGTACTGCATGCCCGCGCTGCGCGCGAACGGCCTGTACCTCGACCGTTACCCGCTGGTCTCCGCGATCTCGCGCCCCGTGATCGTCAAGCACCTGGTGCGGGCGGCCCGCCAGTTCGGCGCGACGACCGTCGCGCACGGCTGCACGGGCAAGGGCAACGACCAGGTCCGCTTCGAGGTCGCGACGACCTCGCTCGCGCCCGAGCTCAAGACGATCGCGCCGGTCCGCGACCTCGCGCTGACGCGCGAGAAGGCCATCGCGTACGCCGAGAAGCACTCGCTCCCGATCGCCACGACCAAGCACAACCCGTTCTCGGTCGACCAGAACGTGTGGGGCCGTGCGGTCGAGACGGGCTTCCTCGAGGACATCTGGAACGCCCCGACGAAGGACGTCTACAACTACACCGACGACCCGACGTTCCCGCCCGTCGCGGACGAGGTCGTCATCACGTTCGAGCAGGGTGTGCCGGTCGCGCTCGACGGCGTCCCCGTGACCCCGCTGCAGGCCATCCAGGAGATGAACCGTCGCGCCGGCGCCCAGGGCGTGGGCCGCATCGACATCGTCGAGGACCGCCTGGTCGGCATCAAGTCCCGCGAGATCTACGAGGCCCCGGGCGCGATCGCTCTCATCGCGGCGCACCAGGAGCTCGAGAACGTGACCCTCGAGCGCGAGCAGGCCCGCTTCAAGCGTGGCGTCGAGCAGCGCTGGACCGAGCTGGTCTACGACGGCATGTGGTTCAGCCCGCTCAAGAAGTCGCTCGACGTCTTCATCGACGACACCCAGCGCTACGTCTCGGGCGACATCCGCCTCGTCCTGCACGGCGGCCGTGCGACCGTCACGGGCCGCCGCAGCGAGTCGAGCCTGTACGACTTCAACCTCGCGACCTACGACGAGGGCGACTCGTTCGACCAGTCGCAGGCCAAGGGCTTCATCGAGATCTTCGGCCTCACGGCCAAGCTCTCCGCGGCCCGCGACGAGAAGTTCGGCAACGGCGTGGACTTCGGCACCGGGAGCCTGTGAACCATGAGTGACGAGATCACGTCCGGCGCCGCCGCGGGCGACTCGGCCGAGGTGGAGGGCGTACCGAGCGTGTCGGAGGCACCAGTGAGCCTGTGGGGCGGCCGGTTCGCCGGCGGCCCTGCGCAGGCCCTGGCCGCCCTCTCGCAGTCGACGCACTTCGACTGGCGCCTCGCGCAGCACGACATCGCGGGCTCGCGGGCCCACGCCAAGGTGCTCGCGGCGGCGGGTCTGCTCGACGACGACGAGCTGACCGCGATGCTCGAGGCGCTGGACGTGCTCTCGGCCGACGTCGGGTCGGGGGCGTTCCTCCCGGTCCTGGCCGACGAGGACGTGCACACGGCCCTCGAGCGCGGGCTCATCGAGCGCGCGGGTCCGGACCTCGGCGGCAAGCTGCGCGCCGGGCGTTCGCGCAACGACCAGATCGCGACGCTCGTGCGGTCGTACCTGCGCGAGGAGGCCCGGGCGATCGGGCTCCTGGTGCTCGACGTCGTCGACGCCCTCATCGAGCAGGCCGAGGCGCACCCCGGCGCCCCGATGCCGGGCCGCACGCACCTGCAGCACGCGCAGCCGGTGCTGCTCGCGCACCACCTGCTGGCGCACGCGTGGCCGCTGCTGCGCGACGTCGACCGCTTCATCGACTGGGACGTGCGGGCCGGGCGCTCGCCCTACGGCTCGGGTGCGCTCGCGGGCTCGTCGCTGGGTCTGGACCCGGCGGCCGTCGCGGCGGACCTGGGCTTCGACGGCCCGGTCGAGAACTCGATCGACGGCACGGCCTCGCGCGACGTCGTCGCGGAGTTCGCGTTCGTCTCGGCGATGCTGGGGGTCGACCTCTCGCGCTTCGCGGAGGAGATCATCATCTGGAACACCAAGGAGTTCGGCTTCGTCCGCCTGGACGACGCCTATTCCACGGGGTCGAGCATCATGCCGCAGAAGAAGAACCCGGACATCGCCGAGCTCGCGCGCGGCAAGGCCGGGCGCCTCATCGGGGACCTGACGGGGCTGCTGGCCACGCTCAAGGGCCTGCCGCTCGCGTACAACCGCGACCTGCAGGAGGACAAGGAGCCGGTGTTCGACCAGGTTGACACCCTCAAGGTCCTGCTCCCCGCGTACGCGGGCATGGTCCGCACCCTGACGTTCGACACCGAGCGCATGGCGTCGCTCGCACCGCAGGGCTTCTCGCTCGCGACCGACGTCGCGGAGTGGCTCGTCCGTCAGGGCGTGCCCTTCCGGGTGGCTCACGAGGTCGCGGGCGCGTGCGTGCGGGTCTGCGAGGAGCGCGGCATCGAGCTGTGGGACCTGACGGACGCGGACCTCGCGGACATCTCCGAGCACCTCACCCCGGGGGTGCGGGACGTGCTCACGGTCGAGGGTTCGCTCGCCTCGCGCGACGCGGTGGGCGGTACGGCTCCCGCGCGCGTGGCGGAGCAGCTCGAGGAGGCCAAGGTGCGCTCGGCGGAGTACCGCTTCTGGGTGCAGGGCTGAGGTCGCCGTGAGCGTGAGCGCTGTGGTCCTCGAGGACCTCGTGGCCCGCGTGCACGACGGCGCAGCGCGCCTCGGTCAGGGACGTCCGGCTGGTCCGGGCGTCCCTGGCGGGGCCGGGTGCCGCCTGGTCGTCGTCGACGGGCCGGCGGGTTCTGGCAAGACGACCCTGGCCGCGCAGCTCGCAGCGGCCCTGCCCGCTCAGGTGATCCACATGGACGACCTGTACGAGGGCTGGACGGGCATGACGGCGGGCGTCGGGCGGCTCGTCGAGCAGGTCCTCGACCCGCTGGCGGTGGGCCGGCCCGGGCGGTACCAGCGGTACGACTGGACGCTCGAGGACTTCGCCGAGTGGCACGACGTCCCGCTCGCCCCGTTCCTCGTGGTCGAGGGCTGCGGCGCGGGTGCCCGGCGGATCGCCGACCTCACGACGACGCTCGTCTGGGTCGAGGCCGACGACGAGGTCCGCCTGGCGCGCGGCCTCGCGCGCGACGGCCAGGAGGCCCGCGTGCACTGGCTCGAGTGGATGGCCTCGGAGCGAGAGGTCTACGCGGCCGAGGGCACGGCCGCGCGGGCCGACGTGGTGCTCGACGGGTTCGGCGAGCCGGTCCCGTCGCGTCCCCGTGCTCACGAGCGCGCGGGCGACGCCTGACCGTCCACCGGCAGGCGAGAAGTCGAAACATGCGCGGCGTAGATTGCGGGGGAGACGCCCGCCCAGCCAGGAGGCCCACGTGACCGAGTCCCGTTCCAGCACGGACCTCGACGCCCCCGCACCGGACGTCCCCGCGCGTGGGTGGTTCGCCCGCCCGAGCCTCGAGGTCGCGCGCGACCTCCTGGGGGCCTCGATCACGCACCGCACGCCGGAGGGCAGCGTCACCGTCCGCCTCACCGAGGTCGAGGCCTACGACGGCGAGCAGGATCCGGGGTCGCACGCCTTCCGCGGACGCTCCGAGCGCAACCGGGCCATGTACGGCGAGCCGGGTCACCTGTACGTTTACCGGCACCTGGGCCTGCACCACTGCGTCAACGTGGTCTGCGGCCCCGTGGGATCCGCGTCGGCGGTCCTCCTGCGCGCGGGCGAGGTGACCGACGGCGCCGAGCTCGCCCGGGCGCGACGGCTCGCCGTGGGCGTGTGCGACTCGGACCGTCAGATCGCGCGCGGTCCGGCGCGTCTCGCGGTGGCGCTCGGCCTGGACCTGGCCCACTACGGGCTGGACGTGACGGACGAGGCGGGCGACGTCGTCGTGCACCGGGACGTGCGGACCCTGCGACCCGCGATCGCGACCGGACCGCGCGTCGGTGTGAGCGGCGACGGCGGAGACGCGAGCGTCTACCCGTGGCGCCTGTGGCTCACGGGCGACCCGACCGTCTCGGCGTACCGCCCCGCGACGCGCCGCACCCGCTGAGGTGCCCGCTCCCGGGCGGAGTCGGTGCTGGAGGGCAGGACACGGCAGACTAGGACCTCGGGCGCGCGGAACGACGGCGCGCCCGTCCCACGCCCGCGCCGCACCGCGCGCGGGCACGACGAAGGAGATGCAGTGAACGACGTTCTCGACGAGTTGCAATGGCGAGGCCTGGTGGCGCAGTCCACCGACGAGGCCGCGCTGCGTGCTGCGCTGGCCGAGGGACCCGTCACGTATTACTGCGGCTTCGACCCGACCGCACCGAGCCTGCACCACGGTCACCTGGTCCAGCTCATCCTGCTGCGCCACCTGCAGCTCGCCGGGCACCGCGCCATCGCGCTCGTCGGTGGCGCAACGGGCATGATCGGTGACCCGCGCCAGTCGGGGGAGCGGATCCTCAACACCAAGGACACGGTTGCCGAGTGGACCGAGCGCCTCAAGGCGCAGGTCTCGCGCTTCCTCGACTTCGAGGGCGACAACCCGGCGCGCGTCGTGAACAACCTCGACTGGACCGGCCAGCTCACGGCGATCGACTTCCTGCGGGAGATCGGCAAGCACTACCGTCTGGGCACCATGCTGGCCAAGGACACCGTGGCGCGCCGTCTGAGGTCGGACGAGGGCATCAGCTTCACCGAGTTCAGCTACCAGATCCTCCAGGGGAACGACTACCTCGAGCTCTTCCGGCGGGAGGGCGTCACGCTCCAGACGGGCGGCAACGACCAGTGGGGCAACCTGCTCTCGGGCGTCGAGCTGATCCGCAAGGCCGAGGGTGCGTCGGTGCACGTCCTGACGACGCCGCTCATCACCAAGGCGGACGGGACCAAGTTCGGCAAGACCGAGGGCGGGGCCGTGTGGCTCGACCCCGACATGATGAGCCCGTACGCGTTCTACCAGTACTGGGTCAACGCGGACGACGCCGACGTGGTGGGCTGGCTGAAGATCTTCACGTTCCGTAGTGCGGAGGAGATCGCCGACCTCGAACGCGCGGTCGCCGAGCGTCCCGCGGCGCGCGAGGCGCAGAAGGCGCTCGCTGCCGACGTCACCACCCTGGTCCACGGTGCTGCGGCGACCGAGGCGGTCATCGCGGCGAGCCAGGCGCTCTTCGGTCGAGGGGACCTGGGTGCCCTCGACGCCGGCACGCTGGCGGCGGCGGTGGCGGAGCTCCCGCGCACGACGGCGGCGCCCGGCGAGCTGGTCGTCGACCTGCTCGTGGGGTCGGGACTCGTGGCTTCCAAGGGCGCGGCTCGTCGCGCGATCTCCGAGGGCGGCGCCTACGTCAACAACGTGAAGGTGACGTCCGAGGACGCGGTCCTCGAGGCGGACGACCTCCTGCACGGGCGCTTCGCCGTCCTGCGCCGGGGCAAGCGGACGCTCGCGGTGGCCGAGGTGGCGTGACGGACCTGCGTGCATGACGGCGGGGCCAGGGGAGCCCTCCCCTGGCCCCGCGGTCCTTGTGTGGGGCCGGCCGGGCACCGTGAGCGAGCCGTCGGGCCGGTGCGGCCCGGGGGCGCCGGGTGCGGTGACCAGGGTCACCGCACCCGGGTTTGACCTTGCCCGTCACCTCGACGTAATCTTCTGGATGTCAGCCCGACAGGGAGGAACAGACACCACTGCGAAGCTCCTCGGAGCCGCCGCGAAGTGGCTGGTCCCACGGGCAGGCCACCCACATGAACTTCAGATCCTGGATCTATCGACTCGTGAGGGCGCCGGAGAAGAGTTGCGGTAGACACCGGGACTCAGAACTGGTAAGGTAGAGAAGTTGCCCCGAGTGAAGGCCCCTGGTGGGTTGGAGTCGGTGCGTGTCGGTTGCTTGAGAACTCAACAGTGT
>NZ_JACSQQ010000034.1 GCF_014836555.1 Oerskovia rustica | reverse complement strand
GAGCGGCGCCACAAATCCTCCGCGACCACGCCCACCGCCCGTCGACGAAGGCGACGCACGTCTCAGAGCGGCGCCACAAATCCTCCGCGACCACGCCCACCGCCCGTCGACGAAGGCGACGCACGTCTCAGAGCGGCGCCACGAGCCCTCCGCGACCACGCCCACCGCCCGTCGACGAAGGCGACGCACGTCTCAGAGCGGCGCCACGATCTCCCCGCGCAGGATCACCGCAGTCGGGTGCCGCAGCACCTCGATGTTCTCCCGCGGGTCCGCCGGGTACACGATCAGGTCCGCGCTCGACCCCTCGACGAGTCCCCCGTACCCGAGGAACTCGCGTCCCTGCCAGCTCGCGGCAGCGACCACGTCGGCGACCGGGACCCCGGCGGCGACCATCTCGGCACACTCGTCGGCGATCCGGCCGTGGCCGATGGTCCCGCCGGCGTCCGTGCCGACGAGGAGCTGGATGCCCGCCTCGTGGAGCTGGCGGACCTGCTCGTAGCGGCGCTCGTGCAGGTCGCGCAGGCGCGCCGCGAAGAGCGGGTACTTCGCGTCGGCCTGGCGGGCGATGTTCTCGAACTCGTTGATCTGCAGGAGCGTGGGCGTCACGGCGATGCCGCGCTCGGACAACGTGTACATGTCGTCGGGGTGGATACCCGTGCCGTGCTCGATGCAGTCGACCCCGGCGGCGAGCAGCGACGGGACGACCTCGCTCGAGAACGCGTGCACCGTGACCCGCGCGGCCTCGGCGTGCGCGACGGCCACGGCCTCGGTCAGTACGTCCTGGGGCCACAGCGGTCGCAGGTCGCCGTCGGCGCCCAGGTCGCGGTCGATCCAGTCGCCCACGAGCTTGACCCAGCCGTCCCCGGCCCGCGCCTCCTGCCGCACGGCGTCCGGGAGCTGCGCGACGTCGTCGAGCTCGAGGCCGTAGCCGCGCAGGTAGCGCTTGGGCCGCGCGATGTGCCGTCCGGCCCGCACGAGACGGGGCAGGTCGCGCCGCGACCGGACCCACCGCGTGTCCAGGGGCGAGCCGGCGTCGCGCAGGAGGAGCGCACCGCTGTCGCGGTCCGCGATCGCCTGCGCCTGGGCGGTGGCGTTGTCGACCGCGCCGTCCTTGCCGAGGCCCACGTGGCAGTGGACGTCGACGAGGCCGGGCAGGACCCATCCCTCGAGAGCCAGCATGTTGGTGCCCTGCGCCGAGGGCCGCGTCAGCGTGACGTGACCGTCCTTGACCCAGAGGTCGGACACCTCACGGTCGTCTCCCAGGAGGATGTGCCCCCGGAGGTGCAGCGAGGGGCCTTCGAGCGCGGACATCGGACTCCCAGTTCTCGGGCGGTCGGGCTCGCCCGACCCCTGACGGACCGGGGGCGGGACGGACGGAGGGAGGTCACGGTGAGGGCCACCGTGACCTGCAGGACATAACCTAGCGCGCTAGCGCCCCAGGAACTTCTCCAGGTCGGGCGGGAGCTGGAGATCAGCCGGGTCGGGCGACTTCTGCGCGCTCTTGGCACCGCCCAGGGCGCCGAACGCAGCACCGGGGGCGGCCGGTGGCGCCACGGGACCACCGAGGGCACGGGCCTGACGGGCTGCCTCCTCCGCGGCGCGCTTGGCCGGGTTGCCCGACTTCGCCTTGCGCCCCTTGGGCGGCGGTGCCACACGGCCGCGGGCCTTCTTGCCGCCCATGCCGGGCAGGTTCCCCATGCCGGGCATGCCGGGCATGCCGCCGCCACGGCTCATCTGGCGCATCATCTTCTGCGCGCCCGCGAACCGGTCGAGCAGCTGGTTGACGTCGCTCGTCGTGACGCCCGATCCTCGCGCGATGCGAGCACGTCGCGACCCGTTGATGATCTTGGGGTTGTCGCGCTCACCCGGCGTCATCGAGCGGATGATCGCCTCGATGCGGTCGACCTCGCGCTCGTCGAAGTTGTCGAGCGCCTCACGCATCTGCCCCATGCCCGGCAGCATGCCGAGCATCTTCTTCATGGAGCCCATGTTCTTCATCTGCTGCATCTGGACGAGGAAGTCCGCGAGCGTGAAGTCCTGCCCGCTGGCGACCTTCTCGGCCATCTTCGCGGCCTCGTCGGCGTCGAACGCCTTCTCGGCCTGCTCGATGAGCGTGAGCACGTCACCCATGTCGAGGATGCGCGACGCCATGCGGTCGGGGTGGAACGCCTCGAAGTCGGTGAGCTTCTCACCGGTCGACGCGAAGAGGATCGGACGGCCCGTGACGCGCGCGACCGACAGCGCGGCACCACCGCGGGCGTCGCCGTCGAGCTTCGACAGGACGACGCCCGTGAAGTCGACGCCCTCCTCGAAGGCCTTGGCCGTCGCGACGGCGTCCTGACCGATCATCGCGTCGATGACGAAGAGGATCTCGTCGGGGTTCACGGCGTCGCGGATGTCCGCGGCCTGGCGCATGAGCTCGGCGTCGACGCCGAGGCGGCCTGCGGTGTCGACGATCACGACGTCGTGCTGGCGCTGGCGCGCGGTCTCCACACCGTCGCGGGCTACCTGGACCGGGTCGCCGACGCTCGTGCCCGACTCGCCCTCCGACCCCTGGTTGCCCGGCAGCGGGGCGTAGACCGGCACGCCGGCACGCTCGCCCACGACCGAGAGCTGGTTGACCGCGTTGGGGCGCTGGAGGTCCGCCGCGACGAGCAGCGGTGTGTGCCCCTGCTCGCGCAGGTGCAGCGCGAGCTTGCCCGCCAGGGTCGTCTTGCCGGCGCCCTGGAGGCCCGCGAGCATGATGACGGTCGGCGGGTTCTTCGCCAGGCGCAGGCCGCGGCTCTCACCGCCGAGGATCGCGACGAGCTCCTCGTTGACGATCTTGACGACCTGCTGGGCAGGGTTGAGCGCGCCGGAGACCTCGGCCGACAGGGCTCTGTCCCGGATGGCACCGGTGAAGTCCTTGACGACGGGCACAGCGACGTCCGCGTCGAGGAGCGCGCGCCGGATCTCACGGATCGTGGCGTCGATGTCCGCCTCGGAGAGACGGCCCTTGCTCCGCAGGTTCTTGAAGGTCGACGTCAATCGATCTGACAGCGTGGCGAACACCGCGTCATCCTTACCGCTCGTGAATCAGGGAAGTCCCCAGCCTACCGGTCGGGGACGGCCCTTCGGGCAGGGTCGCCCGGGTCGCGGCCGTCAGGTCGTCCACGAGGCGCGCGCGCCACGCGGTCCAGCCCGCCGGTCCGAGCGAGGAGGAGTCGGCCTCGGTCAGCGCGCGCAGCACGTCGAGCAGGTCGCGGCGGTGCCCGACGGCGGCGGCGAGCTCCGCGATCGTCGCCGGGTCGTCCGGGTCCGCCGAGACGGCGAGCCGCGACAACGTGAGGTGATGACGCACGAGGCGCGCGACGTCGTCGGGCACCCCGTCCCCGAAGCCCATGCGGCGCAGGATGCCCGGGACGAGGCGCGCCCCCTCCTCCGAGTGGGCCTGCGCGCCACGGCGCTTGCCGATGTCGTGGAATAGCGCCGAGAGCAGCAGGAGGTCGCCCCGCTCGACGGTCCTGCGGTCCCGGGCTGCCCGCGCGACGGTCTCGACCAGATGACGGTCGACCGTGTGCCGGTGGATCGCCGCGCGCTGCGGGCGGTTGCGGACCCCGGCCCACTCCGGGATCCAGGCCGTCACGACCCCCACGAGGTCGAGCGCCTCCCACACCGCGACCTGTGCGGGCCCGCTGCCCAGGAGAGAGAGGAATGCCGACCGTGCCAGAGCAGGCCACGGCTCGGGCAGGGGCGGGCAGTGCGCGAGGCTGCTCACGGACACCGGCGACAGGGTCAGGCCCGTGCGGGCCGCGGTTGCCGCAGCGCGCAGCGCGAGCAGGGGGTCGGTCTCGGGGTGCGCGTCGATCGCGAGGACCAGCTCGCCGTCGTGCTCGACGAGCCCGTCGCCGACCGACCGCAGCCGGGGCGCCGCACGACGTCCCCGCACCAGGACCGGACGCCGCGCGACGCTCGGCCGCTGGAGCGCCTGGCGCGCCCGCCGGACCGTGGTGTCGAGGGCGTAGGAGATCTCCCGGCCCGCCTCCGCGAGGCTCGCCAGGAGCTCGTCGGGGTCGTCGTAGCCGCTCATGGCCGCGACCTCGTCGAGGTCCGCGAGCAGGAGCCGGTTCGTGTGCCGACCCGTGACGACCTGGACCGCGTCGCGCACGTCGAGCAGGTGCGCGTACGCGCGGTCGACCGTCCCGTGCGGACGGTCTGTGAGCCACGTCGCCGCGAGCGCCGACAGGACCACGGCGTCCCGGATGCCGCCGCGCGCGTCCTTGAGGTCGGGCTCGATCAGGTACGCGAGCTCCCCCGACCGCTCGGCCCGCTCCTTGATCGAGGACAGCAGCTCGGGCAGCCGGCGCCGTGAGGCCGACCGCCAGTCCGTGAGGACCGCCGACGCGGCCCGGTGGACCACGAGCGCGTCCCCCGCGACGGCTCGCACGTCGAGCCAGCCCACGGCCGCGGGCACGTCCTTGGACGCGACCTGGCGGCACTGCGACAACGAGCGCACCGCGTGGTCGAGGTCCACCCCTGCGTCCCACAGGGGGTACCAGAGCCGTTCGGCGACCGCCGTGACCTGCTCGGCCGAGTGGCCGCGCCCGTCGTGCACGAGCACGAGGTCCAGGTCGCTCACCGGACCCATGTCCGCACGCCCGAGGCTCCCGACCGCGGCGAGCGCGATCCCCTCGACGCTCTCGCCTGCGGTCGCCTCGTCCCACAGTGCCCGCAGCCGGTCGGTCACCAGGGTGCAGACCGCCGACCGTCGTGCCACGCCCGAGCTTCCCGGTCCGCTGAGCCCCCGGGCCACCTCGAGCATCTCGGCCCGGAGGCCCCGCACCCCAGGGGGGTGCGGGGCCTCCGTCGGTTCGTCGGTGTCGCGGGCGCTTCCTGCATCTGCCGTACCGGTCATCTCGGCTCTGCCTCCGTCACCCGCGTCGCGCCGTCTCCACCGTTCGTGCCGCCCGCCCATGCGGCCCGTGCGGACCGTCCTAGAGGGCGCCCGCGCCGTGCTCGCCCGTCCGGACCCGTGCGACGTCGTCGACCGTGATGGTCCACACCTTCCCGTCGCCGATCCGGCCCGTCTGGGCCGCCTTGACGACGACCTCCGTGACCGTCGCCGCGTCCTCGTCGTCCACGAGGATCTCGACGCGGACCTTCGGGACCAGGTCCACGGTGTACTCGGCACCGCGGTAGACCTCGGTGTGGCCCTTCTGCCGGCCGTAGCCGCTGGCCTCGCTGACGGTCATGCCGCGGACCCCTGCGGCCTCGAGCGCCGACTTCACGTCGTCGAGACGGTGCGGCTGGATGATTCCTGTGACGAGCTTCATGCCCTGACCTCCTGGATGACACGACCCTGCGCGATGGTCTCGTATGCGGTCTCTCCGTGCTCTGCCAGGTCGATACCGCCGACCTCGGCCTCCTCGCTGATCCGCCAGCCCATCGTCACCTTGATGACGAACCCGATGACGAACGTGAGCACACCGGAGAAGACCACGGCGGCCAGCGCGATGACGACCTGGATCACCAGCTGGTCGATCCCGCCGCCGTAGAGCAGGCCCGTGTCCGTGCCGAGCAGGCCGATCAGGACCGTGCCGACCAGGCCGCCGACGAGGTGGACCCCGACCACGTCGAGCGAGTCGTCGTAGCCGAAGCGGTACTTGAGGCCGACCGCGAGGGCGCACAGGACGCCGGCGACGACACCCAGGGCGATCGCGCCGATCGGGTTGACGGCGGCGGCCGCCGGCGTGATGGCGACGAGACCCGCGACGACTCCCGACGCAGCGCCCAGGCTGGTCGCGTGACCGTCACGCAGCCGCTCGGTCAGCAGCCAGGCACCCATCGCGGCGCACGTCGCGACCGTGGTGTTGATCCAGGCCAGGCCGGCGACCTCGTTCGCAGCACCCGCGGAACCGGCGTTGAAGCCGAACCAGCCGAACCACAGGAGCGCTGCGCCCAGCATCACGAACGGGAGGTTGTGCGGACGCATGGGCTCCTTGCCGAAGCCCTTGCGCTTGCCGATGATCAGCGCGAGCACCAGGCCCGCGACACCGGCGTTGATGTGGACGACCGTGCCACCGGCGAAGTCGATGGGGGCCACGTTGGCGATCCCGTCGGTCACCCCGTAGATCGCGGCGGCGATGCCGTTCTCCCCGGCGCCGAGGATGCCTCCGCCCCACACCATGTGGGCGAGCGGGAAGTAGACCAGCGTGACCCAGACGCCCGCGAAGACCAGCCAGGCGCCGAAGCGCGCACGGTCGGCGATCGCACCGCTGATCAGGGCGACCGTGATGATCGCGAAGGTGGCCTGGAACCCTGCCGCCACGAGGGCCGGGACGCCGCTGCCTGCCAGGAGGCTGTTCGCGTCGTCGGTCAGGGGGGCCAGACCGAAGAACTCGGTCGGGTTGCCGAAGATGCCCGCCACGTCGGACCCGAAGGTCATCGAGTAGCCCCACAGGACCCAGATGATCCCGACGACGGCGATCGCGCCGAAGCTCATCATCATCATGTTCAGGACGCTCTTGCCGCGGACCATGCCGCCGTAGAAGAACGCCAGGGCCGGGGTCATCAGCAGCACCAGAGCGGCCGACGTCAGGAGCCAGGCCGTGTTTCCAGTGTCAAGTTCGAATGGCATGCGCTGTCGCCTCTCACCTCGCCAGCCGGGCGGCCGGACAGGTCAAGAGTCGGACAGCGGGGTTTCCCCGCGACGCTCGCGGGGTGACGGAGGTGTAACGGGGAGCACTCGTGTGTAAACGTTGCGTTTCCCGGTCGATGACGGGCCGTCCCGGGAGCCGCCTGCCCCCGGGACGCGGTCGCCCCCGGCGAGGTCAGTCGCCCAGGAGCCCGTCGACGAACTCCTGCGGGTCGAACGGCGCCAGGTCGTCGGGCCCCTCGCCCAGGCCCACGAGCTTGACCGGCACGCCCAGCTCGCGCTGGACCGCGACGACGATCCCGCCCTTGGCGGTGCCGTCGAGCTTGGTCAGCACGATGCCCGTGACCCCGGCGATCTCGCCGAAGACCCGCGCCTGGTTGAGGCCGTTCTGCCCCGTCGTGGCGTCGAGGACCAGGAGCACCTCCGAGAGCGGCGCCTCCTTGGTGATGACGCGCCGGATCTTGCCCAGCTCGTCCATGAGGCCCGCCTTGTTCTGGAGACGGCCGGCCGTGTCGACGAGCACCACGTCGACGCCTTCCGTGCGGCCCGTGCGGACGGCGTCGAACGCGACGGCCGCCGGGTCGGCACCGTCCCGGTCGGAGCGCACCGTGCGCACACCGACGCGGGCGCCCCAGGTCTCGAGCTGGTCGGCCGCGGCGGCCCGGAACGTGTCGGCCGCGCCGAGCACGACGGTGCGGTCCTCCGCGACCAGGACGCGCGCGAGCTTGCCCACGGTCGTCGTCTTGCCCGTGCCGTTCACCCCGACGACGAGCACGACGGCGGGGAGCCGGGTCCCGTCCTCGGCCGTCTGCGGGGCCGTGGCGAGGGAGCGGTCGAGGCTCGGGTCGACGAGCGCGACGAGCTCCTCGCGGAGCAGCTCGCGCACGCTCGCCGGGTCACGGACGCCCAGGACCCGGACGCGGGTGCGGAGCGACTCGATGAGCTCGCCCGCAGGGCCGGCCCCGACGTCGGCGAGGAGAAGCGTCTCCTCGAGCTCGTCCCAGTCGTCCTCGGTCAGGTGGTCGCGCGAGAGCACCGCGAGCAGCTTGGAGCCCAGCGGCGACCCCGACCGGGCCAGGCGACCGCGCAGCCTGGCGAGGCGGCCACCGACGGCCTCGGGTACCTCGACGGCGGGCGGGGCCTCGAGGTCCGTCGGAGCCTCTGCCGTGGCCACGCCCCCTCGCTCCGGCACCTGGGCGGACTCCTCCGCGGAGTCCAGGGTCGTGCCCGTGGTGGGCGGCGGGAGGGTCGCGCGCGTCCCAGGGCGACGGCGGAAACCGACGAGGCCGACCGAGACGACGACGAGGACGGCGAGGGTGATCCAGAGCCAGAGGAGATCGTTCACCGTCGAAGTCTCTCAAATCCGCGCGCGACGTGCGGGCGACGAGACCGACTCAGTCCTGGTGGGCGGTGGGCCCAGGCGGCGGGGTCGCAGGGACCGAGCGCACGGTTCCGGTGTGCGGGCGCCGCGCCGTGGCGCCGTGCAGCGTGTGCGCGGCCCGCTCCCGGGCGCGGTGCAGGACGTCGGTGATCTCGTCGGCGTCCATGTACGCGGGGTCGGCGACCTCCGTCGCCGCGAAGAACTCCTCCATGCCCGTGTCGACGGGTGCCGCGGACGCCGCGGCAGCGCGGTCGTCGGCAGACCTGCGGCGCCAGCTCGACAGACCCGAGCGGAAGTCACGCCAGAATCCGCGGATTCCGACCGGGGGGCCCTGCTGCTCGTTGCGGTCGTCGATGCGCGTGACGACGCTCGCGAACAGGAAGACCACGACGGCCGCCACGAGCGCGATCCCGAGGAACACGAACATCCAGAGCATCCGACAAGTATCACCGGGACGACCGGGCGAGCCCTGAACGAGACCGGCGAGTCCGCGGATCGATACAGCATCTTCACACCATGGAACCCGCAGGATCGTGCGGATCGTCGGGTCCTGCACCCTCCGGTCGGCGGGAGGGGTGGTGCGCGACGCCATCCGAGAGGTCCGTCACACACCGACCTCGTCACGCAGCCGCTGGCTGATGACGGTGGTCACGCCGTCCCCGCGCATCGTGACCCCGTACAGCGCGTCCGCGATCTCCATCGTCCGCTTCTGGTGCGTGATGACGATGAGCTGCGAGTCCTCCTGGAGCTCGCGGAAGATCTCGAGCAGGCGACCCAGGTTCACGTCGTCGAGCGCGGCCTCGACCTCGTCCATGACGTAGAACGGGCTCGGGCGGGCCTTGAAGATCGCGACGAGGAGCGCGACCGCGGTCAGCGAGCGCTCGCCGCCGGACAGCAGCGACAACCGCTTGACCTTCTTGCCCGCCGGGCGGGCCTCGACCTCGATACCGGTCGTGAGCATGTTCTCGGGGTCGGTCAGGACCAGGCGCCCCTCACCCCCCGGGAACATCCGTCCGAACACGTGCACGAACTGCTCCGCGGTGTCGTGGTACGCCTCGGTGAAGACCTGCTCGACGCGCTCGTCGATCTCGCGGACGATCTCCAGCAGGTCCGCCCGGGACTTCTTGAGGTCCGCGAGCTGGGTCGTGAGGAACGTGTGCCGCTCCTCGAGCGCGGCGAACTCCTCGAGCGCGAGCGGGTTGACCTTCCCGAGCTGCCCCAGGGCGCGCTCGGCGGACCGCAGCCGCTTCTCCTGCGCCGCCCGCACGTAGGGCTCGGTCACGGGATCACCGTCCTCGTCCTCGCGGACCGTGCCGTCCTCGGCGAGCACGGGGACCGGGCGGTCGGGGCCGAACTCGTCGAGCAGGACCTCCGGGTCCAGCCCGAGCTCGGTGACGCTGCGCTCCTGGAGCTGCTCGATCCGCAGCTGCTGCTGGGTCCGGGCGACCTCGTCGCGGTGCGCCACGTCGGTGAGCTCACGGAGCTGGCCGGCGAGCGCGTCGACCTCGGCCCGGCGAGCGGTCACGGCGGCGTCCAGCTCGCCGCGTGCCGCCTCGGCCGCGGCCCGTTCGTCACCTGCCCGTCCGAGCGAGCGGTCGATCGCCGCCAGCGCCACCTCGGCCCCGTCGCGCACGGCCTCAGCACGGCCCGCCTGGCGCACGCGGGCGGCCTCCCGTGCCGCAGCCCGCTCGCGCGCCGCGCGCTCGGTCGCGGCAGCCCGGGCCAGCGACTGCGCGCGTCCCGTCAGGGCTCGCGCCCGTTCCTCGCTCGTCCGCAGCGCGAGACGGGCCTCGGTCTCTGCCGCACGGGTCGCCGTCGCGAGGGCGTTCGCCTCGTCGCGCGCGGCGGTGGCCGCCGCGACGGACTCCTCGGTCTGCTCCGGAGCCGCCTCGGCCTCGTCGTGCCGCACGACCAGCCCCGCGAGCTCGGCCTGCTCGGCGACCAACGTGGCCTGCGCCCGCTCCAGGTTGGCCCGGACGCGAGCCGATTCCGCCGCCGCCGCGCGGGCCGTGGCCCCCAGGTGCCCGAGCTGCTCGGCGACGGCGGCCAGCGCGGCGTCGGACTCGTTGAGCCGCTCCAGGGTCGCGTCGTAGCGCTGCTGCGCCTCCTCGGCCTCCTCGAGCGCCCCGACGAGCGCGAACCGGGTCCGCTCACCGCGGGCGACCGCGTCGTCCCGGGCCGCCTGGGCCTCGTCCAGGGCCGCCTGCAGGTGCAGCACGCTCGGCGCGGTCGCCGAGCCGCCCCAGGCGCTGTGCGCCCCGAGCAGGTCCCCGCCCTTGGTCACGGCGGTGACGTGCGGCGACGCCGTCACGAGCGCTCGCGCCTGCGCCAGGTCCTCGACGACGACGACGCCGTCGAGCAGGAGCTCGACCGCCGCGGCGACCGAGCGCGCAGGCGTGACGACCCGCACGGCCCACGCGGCGCCGTCGGGCAGGGGGGTGCGCTCCCCCACGTCCGACGACGGACGCGCGCCGCCGCCGACCACGAGGCTCGCCCGCCCCGCGTCCTCCTGCCGCAGGTGACGCAGCGCGTCGACCGCTGCCTCGAGACTCTCGACCGCGACGGCGTCCGCGGCCGGACCGAGCGCCGCCGCGATCGCGTCCTCGTACCCCGCGTCGATGCTCAGCAGCGCCGCCAACGACCCGAGCGCGGCCACGCCGTCAGCCGCCAGCAGCGCGCCCGCGCCGTCCTTGCGGACCAGGCTCATCTCGAGCGCCTCGACGCGCGCGCTCCACGTCGCCCGGTCACGGTCGGCGGTCTGCTCCTCGGCGCGGAGCCCGGTGACGACGGCCCCGGTCCGCTCGACGGCGTCGGCCGCCTCCTCGTGCTCGGCGTCCAGGCCCTCCTCGCCCTCCTCGACGCCCACGACCTGCGTCTCGAGGGACGCGAACTCGACGTTCGCCTGGTTCCCGCGCCGCTCGGTCTCCGCGAGGCTCTCCCGCAGACGCCCGATCTCGGCCTCGGTGGCCTCGACACGGGACCGGCGCGCCGCGACCTGGCCCGCCAGCCGGGCCAGTCCCTCGCGACGGTCCGCCGCACCGCGCAGCAGCGTCGCGAGCGCCCGCTCCGCCGTCTGCGCCTGCGCCTCGACCGCGGTCCGCTCCGCCACGGCCGACTCGAGCGTCGCCCGTGCGACCGCCACCTCCGACTCGAGCTCCTGCTCGGCGGCGCGGGCGCGGGCCGCCTGCGCGTCGAGGTCGTTCGGGTCCTGGCCCCGCTGGACCGTCTCCGGACGCCCCAGCAGGCGCAGGCGCTCCGAGGCCAGCGTGCGGGTCCCGCCCAGGCGTTCCTTGAGCGACGACAACCGGTACCAGACGTCGCTCGCCTGGGCCAGGGCCGGGGCGGCCTCTGCAGCCTGCGTCTCCAACGACCCCAGCGCCTCGCGGGCCGCGGCGAGCGACCGCTCGACCTCGGCCTGGCGCGCCCGCAGCGCCGACTCGTCCGCGATCTCCTGCTCGAGCGTCGCCGTGAGCTGCGCGAGGTCGTCCGCGAGCAGGCGCGCCCGCGCGTCGCGCAGGTCGCGCTGCACGACCTGCGCCTTGCGCGCGATCTGCGCCTGCCGGCCCAGGGGCCCCAGCTGGCGCCGGATCTCCGCCGTCAGGTCCCCGAGCCGCGTGAGGTTCGCCTGCATCGCGTCGAGCTTGCGCAGCGCCTTCTCCTTGCGCTTGCGGTGCTTGAGGACCCCCGCGGCCTCCTCGATGAAGCCGCGACGCTCCTCGGGCGTCGCCCGCAGCACCGCGTCGAGCTGCCCCTGCCCGACGATCACGTGCATCTCGCGCCCGATGCCCGAGTCCGAGAGGAGCTCCTGGATGTCCAGCAACCGGCACGACGACCCGTTGATCGCGTACTCCGACCCGCCGTTGCGGAACAGCGTCCGGGAGATCGTCACCTCGGAGTAGTCGATCGGCAGCGCGCCGTCCGTGTTGTCGATCGTCAACGACACCTCTGCGCGGCCGAGCGGCGGGCGTCCCGCCGTGCCCGCGAAGATGACGTCCTCCATCTTGCCGCCGCGCAACGACTTGGCGCCCTGCTCGCCCATGACCCAGGACAGGGCGTCGACCACGTTCGACTTGCCCGAACCGTTCGGCCCGACGACGCACGTCACCCCGGGCTCGAAGCGCAGGGTCGTCGCCGACGCGAACGACTTGAACCCGCGGAGGGTCAGGGTCTTGAGGTGCACGGGTCAGAGCCTAGTGCGGATCTGCGGGTGAGACGGGGAGGTGGTGGGGCTGAGGGCAAGGACGAGGGTGGGGGCCCGGTACTTCCGTCCGGCCGCTCGTCCCTCGCGACCTCCCGCCAGGCCAGCCACGACCTGCGCCCCCACCGTCGCCCCTCCCTGTGCTCCACGCCGGTGCAGACCGGCCCCCCCGGCCGGCGACGGGGGCGCCTGCAGGTGGTGCGGGTGGTGCTCAGAGACCGGGGAACCAGAGCGCGATCTCGCGGGCCGCGGACTCCGGGGAGTCCGAGCCGTGGACCAGGTTCTGCTGGACCTTCAGGCCCCAGTCGCGGCCCAGGTCACCACGGATGGTGCCGGGGGCGGCTGCCGTCGGGTCGGTCGTGCCGGCCAGCGAGCGGAAGCCCGGGATGACGCCCTGCCCCTCGGCGACGACCGCGAGGATCGGGCCGGAGAGCATGAAGTCGACGAGCGGGGCGAAGAACGGCTTGCCCTCGTGCTCGGCGTAGTGCGCCGCGAGGAGCTCAGGGGTGGCGTCCAGGAGCTGGACGGCGGCCAGGGTGTACCCCTTGGCCTCGACGCGGCGGAGGATCTCTCCCGACAGGCCGCGACGGACGCCGTCGGGCTTGACGAGGACGAGGGTGCGCTCGATGGTCTCGGAGAGCGCGTCGGCGACGACGGGGGCTGCAACATCAGTCATGCGCACGACCCTACCGGCCGCGCTCACATGTTCGGTGCGGTCTCCGGGTGCTCGGCGTCGTACGCGGCGCGCTCGCGGTCGATCCGTCCGCCGAGACGCAGCGACACGATCCACAGGACCACGAAGATGCCTCCGACCAGGAACATCAGCGGCACCGCGAAGCCGCACGCGATCACGGGGAGCTGCACGACCGAGCCCGCGACGTACCCGCCCGGCCCGCCGACCATGCGGCTGAGCAGGATCAGCACGACCATGAGCGTCCCGCCCACGATCCAGATCGCCGGGCCCGAGGGCACCTGCATCCGGTCCGGCCACGCGTAGGGCACGGTCCGCAGCCCGTACGCGACGAGGGTCGCGAACAGCACGAGGAAGGCCTCGAGCAGCAGCGTCGTCGACGTGAACTGGATCTTCGCGGACTTCTTGGCCTTGATGCGGGGCGGGCCCGCCACGTCCTCGCCCGAGGGGGCGGCGGACGCGGCGGGCCGGGCCTGCTCTGCCGGCTTGTCGGCCGGTTCGATGGTGGAGCTCACGCGGCTCAGTTTACCGGCGCGTGCTGCCGGCGGAGGCGCCCGTCGGGTCGTCCTCCGCGGGGATGCTCGCACCGTCCGGCCCGACGGCGTCGCGCACCGGGGCGTCCGGCGCGCCTTCGACGAGCTCACCCTTCGGGTCGGCGATCGCCTCGCCGCGAGCGACCATGCCGGCCTCGCCCGAGAGCTTGACCTCCTTGAGGAACAGCGCGAGCACGAAGCCGACGACGACGAGCGGGACCAGGTACCAGAACGCCGGGGCGAGAGCGTTCGTGAAGGCGTCGATCACGCCCGTCTTGACGGGCTCCGGGAGGGCCTGGACCGCGGCAGGGGTCAGGCTCGACGCCTCTCCCCCACCCGTGGCCGCGCCGCCGGGGATGACCTCCGCGAGGTTGGCCGACAGCCGCGTCGTGAAGATCGTGCTGAAGAGCGCGGTGCCCACGGCTGCACCGATCTCGCGGAAGAAGTTGTTCGCGCTCGTCGCGGTCCCGATCTCGTGGGGGTCCACGGAGTTCTGGACGGCCAGCACGATGGTCTGCATGACGAGCCCCATGCCGGCACCCATCACGAAGATCATGGCGCCGAACAGGACCATGGACATGTCGCCCGTGATCGTCGTGAGCCAGATGATGCCCGCGGTCGTGATCGCGAGGCCCGCGACGGGGTAGATCTTGTAGCGGCCCGTCTTGGTGATCGCGAACCCGGACCCGATCGCCGTGAGCATGACACCGACCATCATGGGCAGCATGAGGAAGCCGGACTCGGTCACGCCCGCACCGGTCGACATCTGCAGGAACGTCGGCAGGAACGCCAGCGCGGAGAACATGCCCATGCCGAGCACGAGGCCGATGAGCGTCGCGATGGTGAACGTGCGGTTCTTGAAGAGGTGCAGCGGCAGGAGGGGCTCCTCCGCACGCCGCTCGACCACGATGAACAGGACGATCGACGCGAGGGTCGCGGCGACCATGCCCAGGAGCTTGGGGTCGGACCAGTCGTAGCCCCGGCTGGAGGTCAGCGACTCCCAGCTCGTGAGCAGGACGATCCCGGACGTCCCGACGACGAGGAAGAAGATGCCCGCGACGTCGATCTTGCGTCCCGAACGGTGGCTCGGGAGCTTGAGCGTGAACCATGCGACGAGGAACGCCGCGATGCCGATCGGGACGTTGATCCAGAAGGCCCAGCGCCAGCCCGGTCCCTCGGTGAACCAGCCGCCGAGCAGCGGGCCGATCACGGCCGCGATGCCGAACAGGGCACCCATGGGGCCCATGTACTTGCCGCGGTCCTTGGCCGGGACGATGTCCGCGATGATGGCCTGCGACAGGATCATGAGGCCACCGCCGCCGAGCCCCTGGACGGCGCGCCACGCGACGAGCTCGGGGAACGTCTGGGCGAAGCCCGCCCCCGCTGAGGCGATCGTGAACAGGCCGATCGCGACGAGGAACGGCCAGCGACGGCCCCACAGGTCGCCGAACTTGCCGTAGAGGGGCATGACGATCGCGATCGCCAGGATGTAGGCCGTGATGACCCAGCCCTGGTGCTCGACCCCGTGCAGCTCGCCGACGATGGTCGGCATCGCGGTGCCGACGATCGACTGGTCGAGCGAGGACAGGAACATCGAGGCCATGAGCGCGCCGAAGATCAGCCAGACGGTGCGCTGCGTCAGCACGATGAGCGGCTTGCCGCTCTCCGTGGGAGACGCGCCGGCCCCGGCCGGGGCCGACGTCGTGGAGCGGGAGGTGGGCATGAGGAATCCGTTCAGGTCGGTGGGGAGCCACCCGGCGGACGCGGACCGCGGGTGCGAAGAGGTGGGAGCGAGAGGGGTGGTGCGAGGTACGCGCGGTCAGTCCGGCGCGGACCCCGGACGGACGAGAGCCCGGAGCTGGGTGACGACCGAGCCGAGGTGGTCGACCGGTTCGCCCGTGCGCCCGAGGCGCTCCCACTCGAGGGTCGTGGTGCGCAGGAGGCTCATCACGACCATGGCGAGCAGCTCGGGCTCGGGGACGAAGGGGTGGTCGGCGCGGCGGCGGTCGAACACGCCGACGAGTCCCGTGCGCAGGTTCTCGATCCACCACATGTGGCGGGCGAGGAGCCGGGGCTCGCGCTCGACGAGCCTGATCGCCCGGTGCACGCGGTCGAGGGACATCACCTGGTGGGCGAGCAGGTCGGTGACGAGCGCCTGGAGGTCGTCCAGGAGGTCCCCCGTGGGGCCGCCAGCGACGAAGACGGCGACGGCGTCGGGCGACGGGGAGAAGTCCTCGACCCCGAGCACCGCGTCGTCCTTCGACGCGAAGTAGTTGAAGAACGTCCGTGTCGAGACGCCGATCGAGGTGCAGACGTCCTCGACCGTGACGTCGTCCAGGCCCCGCTCGAGCACGAGGGTCTGGGCGGCGTCGATGAGCGCCTCACGGCGCTCGCGCTTCTTGCGCTCGCGCAGACCCGTGGGGGCTGCGGAGGGCTCGACAAGGTTCTGCACAGCCGCAACATTACATGTCGTGCAACTTTGCAGGCAATGCAGTATTCACGTGACGCCGGTCACGGGCGGGCGCTCGTCACCCGCGATCGGGGCGGGCGACGAACCAGGGCGTCAGACCTCGCCGAAGCCCCCCTCGACCGCGGCGAGCGCCGCGTCCCGGGCCTCGTTCGCCTGACGCCCCTCGGCCGCGATCACGAGCTCTCGCCCGCCGGTCGCGCCCAGCTTCATCATCTCGAGCACGCTCGCGGCGTTGACCCCGTTGATGGTGACCTTCGCGTCGTAGCCCGCGACGAGCCGGGCGAGGATCGCCGCCGGACGGGCGTGCAGGCCGAGCGGGTTGCGCAGCGTGACCGCGCGCGGGGCGCCGGGCGAGTCGTCCTCGATGCCCGCGGCGCCGGCGAGCTGGTCGGCCGGTCCGGCGGCGGGGACGAACCCTCCCCCGGCTCCGGCCGCACTCTGCGCGAAGGTGCTGCCGGCGGCCTCGGCCGAGGCGAGCACCTCGGCGAGGCTGCCCCCGCCGTGCGCCGTGACGGCCGCGGCGACGGCCCCCTCGACGAACGGGGCGTCCGCGAGGACGACCCGGCCCTCGAGCGAGTCGTCGAGCTCGATGACCGACTCGATCGTCATGACGGCCGACCCCAGGTCGGCGAGCACCACGACCCCGTCGGTCCCCACGAGTCCCCCGTCGACCGCGGTCGACACCACGTCATAGCTCGTCCCCAGGCTGCCGTCGTCCGTGCCGCCCGCGGGCAGGAGCAGCACGCCGGGAGCCATCTGCGCGGCGAGCTCGGCGGCCCCCTGCGCGAGGCGGGCCGAGTGGGACACGAGCACCAGGGCGATCCGTGCGCGATCGCCGAGCTGTGGGGTAGTCATCGGGACATCATTCACCGGGAGCGGTGGCCGCCGCGACCGCAGCCCGCAGGATCACGACGGTCGACGTCGCCCCCGGGTCCTGGTGCCCGATGCTCCGTTCGCCCAGGTAGCTCGCCCGTCCCTTGGTCGCGACCAGGGGGACCGTCGCGAGAGCGCCGGCCTCGGCCGCGGCGAGCGCAGCCTCGAGGACGCCCACGGGGGCCGCGCCGGAGTCCGCCGCGGCGACCGCGGCGTCGACCGCGGGCTGCCAGGCATCGACCATGGTCTTCTCCCCCGGTGCGGCCTTGCCACGCGCGGTGATTCCCTCGAGCGCACCCTCGAGCAGCGCGACGACGGCCGAGGAGTCGAGCTCCGCCAGTCCCGTGACCTTTGCCGCGCGCAGGAACGCGGTGCCGTAGAGCGGCCCCGACGCGCCTCCGACCGAGGACATGAGCGTGGTCGCCACGAGCTTGAGCACGTCGCCGATCTGCGCGGGCTCGGCCTCCAGCCCGTCCAGCTTGGCGACGACCGCCTGGAACCCTCGGTTCAGGTTCTCGCCGTGGTCACCGTCGCCGATCTGACGGTCCAGCTCGGTGAGCTCGTCCCGCGCCGACACGATCATCGTCGCGGTATCCCTCATCCAGCGCACAGCCCACGCAACGTCCAGCGTCATCAATCGCCCTTTCCCTACTGTCCGGGGCGGTTCCGCGAGAACCGCCCCGGTTGCGCCGTCCCCCGGCTCTCGGGGGTCGGCCGGAGTCACCACCGCAGAGCGGCGGTGTGCACGGGCGCGTCCCAGAGCGCGGTCAGCTCGTCGTCCAGCCGGAGCACGGTGACCGAGGCCCCCTGCATCTCCAGCGAGGTGACGTAGTTGCCCACGAGCGAGCGGGTGACCGCCACGCCGCGCGCCTCGAGCAGCCTCCTCGCCTGACGATAGACGACGTAGAGCTCGGACTGGGGCGTACCGCCCATACCGTTAACGAACAGCAACACTCGCTCGCCGCCCTCGAGCCGCAGGTCCTCCGCGACGGCGTCGACGAGCATGCCCGTGATCTCGTCCGCGGAGGCCAGGGGGATGCGGTGACGGCCCGGCTCGCCGTGGATCCCGATGCCGATCTCGATCTCGTCGTCGCCGAGGTCGAAGCTGGGCTTGCCCACGTGCGGCACGGTGCAGGCGCTCAGCGCGACCCCCATGGAGCGGACGTTGGCGACGACCCGGCCGGCGATCTCGGTGACCTTGCCCAGGTCGTCCCCGCGGTCCGCGGCGGCCCCGGCGATCTTCTCGACCGCGACCGTCCCGGCCACACCGCGACGCCCTGCGGTGTAGAGCGAGTCCTCGACCGCGACGTCGTCGTTGACGAGGATGCTCGCGGCCTGCGTGCCCTCGGCCTCGACGAGCTCGAGCGCGGTCTCGAAGTTGAGCACGTCGCCCGTGTAGTTCTTGACGATCGCGAGCACGCCCGCGCCCGAGTCGGCGCCGAGGATCGCCGGCACGATCTGGTCCGGCGTGGGCGAGGTGAACACCGCGCCGGGCACTGCGGCGTCGAGCATCCCGGCACCCACGAAGCCCGCGTGCAGGGGTTCGTGCCCCGCGCCGCCCCCGCTGACGAGCCCGACCTTGCCGGGCACCGCGCCACCCGCGCGCGAGACGTACAGCGGCGCGCGGTGGACCTCGACCAGGTCGGCGTGGGCCAGCTCGAACCCGTCGAGCGACTCCGTCACCGCGTCCTGCGGGTCGTTGAGCAGCTTCTTCATGGCGCATCCCTTCGTCGGACTGCTGCGGCACCGGGTGGCCGCGTGCACTGCTCGCGCACCGGTGACGCGTGCCCCCGGTGCCCGTCCCCCCATCAAACACCCCCGCGCGGAACGCGGCACGCAGGGAGCCGGGCCGTCGCAGGGTGGGAGGCCTCGGCCTCGGGAGTGACGCCCGCCCGACGACGCAGGGCGCCCCTCGTCCGAGGGGCTTCCTGCGTCGTGGTCGTGCGGGAGGGGTCAGCCGCGCCCGAGCAGGATCCGCACGTCGGCCGCGGTGATCACGGACCCGGTCACGAGGACCCCGGTCCCGACGCCGACGCCGACCGAGTCGTCGCGCTCGGCCAGGTCGACCGCGATCGCGAGAGCCTCGTCGAGCCGCTCGGCGGAGTGGACCCGGTCCTCCCCGAACACGTCGATCGCGATCTCGGCGAGGTCCGCCGGGTCGGCCGACCGCTCGGCCGAGTTGCGCGTCACGACGATCTCGGCGAGCACGGGCTCGAGCACCGACAGGATCTGCTCGGAGTCCTTGTCGCCCATGATCGCGACGACCCCGATGAGCCGCTCGAACTCGAACGCCTCGTCGACGGCCGCGACGAGCGCCTCGGCGCCCGCGGGGTTGTGGGCTGCGTCGACGATCACGGTCGGGCTGGACCGCAGGACCTCGAGACGACCGGGCGAGGACACGTCGCCGAACGCGGCCTCGACGACCCCGCCGTCGAGCGCCCGGCCGCCCGAGAGCAGCGCCTCGGTCGCCGAGAGGGCGAGCAGGGCGTTGTGCGCCTGGTGCTCGCCGATCATGGGCAGGAAGATCTGCGTGTACAGGCCGGCCGGGGTGCGCAGGTCGACGACCTGTCCCCCGACCGCGGGCGTGCGTCCGGCGACCGCGATGTCCTGGCCCTCGCGCAGCACGCGGGCGCCCTTGGCGGCCGCCGCCTCGATCACGATGGCCTCGGCCACGTCGCTCTGCTCGGCGAGCACCACGACCGCGCCCTCCTTGACGATCCCGGCCTTCTCGGTCGCGATCTCCTCGATCGTGTGGCCGAGCCAGCGCGTGTGGTCGATCGAGACGGGCGTCACGATCGCGACGTCGCCGTCCACGACGTTGGTCGAGTCCCAGCTGCCGCCCATGCCGACCTCGACGACCGCGACGTCCACGGGGGCGTCGGCGAACGCGGCGAAGGCCATGACCGTGAGCACCTCGAAGAAGCTCAGCCGCGGCCCGCCTGCCTCCTGCGACTCGCGGTCGACCACGCCGACGTACGGCGCGACGTCCTCCCAGATCTCGACGAAGCGCGCCGGGCTCACCGGCTCGCCGTCGATCGCGATGCGCTCGGTGACCGACGTCAGGTGCGGGCTCGTGAATCGTCCGGTGCGCAGGCCGTGCTCGCGCACGAGCCGCTCGACCATGCGCGAGGTCGACGTCTTCCCGTTGGTCCCCGTGATGTGGACGGTCCGGTACGCCTTCTGGGGGTCGCCCAGGAGCTCGAGGACCCGCTGCACGCGGTCGAGCGTCGGGTCGATGTCGTGCTCGGGGGCCCGGTCCATGATGTGCGCGTACACCGTGGCCAGGTCCTCGAGCGCTGCGGTCTCCTCGGCCGTGCGCTGGTGCGCGGCGCCGCCGGGGCGCCGCGCGTCCTTGTCCCCGGGACGCTCGCCGGCGCCCCGACCCAGGCGGATGCCGCTCACGCCTGCACCTCCGTCGTCCCGGACACGCCGGCGTCCGAGGAGGCCTTGGTCACGAGGACCTGGCGCTCGTCGGTCGGCGACAGGTCGATCGTGACGCTCACGGCGAGGGTCTCGCCCGCGATGAGCTCGCGGTGGTCCTCGACCGCGCCCTGCCAGGGGCCGGGCACCGAGAGCGACAGGTCGATCCGGTCGGAGACGTCGAGACCGGCGGCCTTGCGGGCGTCCTGGACCTCGCGCACGATGTCGCGCGCGTACCCCTCGGCCAGGAGCGCGTCGTTCAGCTCGAGGTCGAGGACCACGAACCCGCCCGTGGGCAGCACGGCCGCCGCGATCGACGGGGCCGCCGGGTCGACCTCGTCGTGGCCCTGCTCGGCGAGCACCACGGTCGTGAGCTCGTACTCCGAGCCGAGCAGCGGCACGTCGCCGTCGGGCGTCTCGACGACGACGAAGCCGTCGTCGCCCACGCGCCACGCACCCGCCTTGGCGGCCTTGATGACCGCCTGGACGCCGCGGCCCAGGCGCGGGCCGGCGGCCCGCGCGTTGACCGTGAGCTTCTGCGAGACGCCGAACTCGTCCGCCGCGCCCGACTCCAGGTCGAGGAACCGCACGGTCTTGACGTTGAGCTCGCGGGCCAGCAGGTCGGCGTAGGGCGTGAGCGCTGCCGGGTCCTCGGTCACGACGGTCAGCGTGCTCAGCGGCTGGCGCACGCGCAGCGAGTGCGCCTTGCGCAGCCCGAGCGAGAGCGAGGCCACCGAGCGGACGAGGTCCATCGAGGCGACGAGCGCGTCGTCGGCGACCAGGACGCCCGCGAGCGAGTCGGCGGAGGTCTCGGACGGCTCCTGCGCCGTGACGCTCGGCCAGTCGGTCAGGTGCACGCTGCGCCCGCCCGTGAGCCCGCGCCAGACCTCCTCCGCGAGCAGCGGCGCGAGCGGCGCCGTGACCCGCGTGAGGACCTCGAGGGCCGTCCACAGCGTGTCGAACGCGTCCGCGTCCTCGTCCCAGAAGCGGTCGCGCTGCGTGCGGACGTACCAGTTGGTCAGCACGTCGAGGTGCTCGCGCACCGCCTCGCACGCCCCGGCGATGTCGTACGCGTCGAGCTGGGTCGTCACGGTCTCGACCAGGTCGTGCGTGCGGGCCAGCAGGTAGCGGTCGAGGGCCGGGAGGTCCGCGACGCGCTCGGGGGCCACACGCTTCGCGGTGTACCCCGCGCCGTCGGCGGCGTTGTTCGAGTAGAGCGTGAAGAAGTAGTAGGTGCTCCACAGCGGCAGCAGCACCTGGCGCACCGAGTCGCGGATGCCCTCCTCGGTCACGATGAGGTTCCCGCCACGCAGGATGGGCGAGCTCATGAGGAACCAGCGCATCGCGTCGGAGCCGTCGCGGTCCAGGACCTCGGAGACGTCCGGGTAGTTGCGCAGGGACTTGCTCATCTTGCGCCCGTCGGAGCCGAGCACGATCCCGTGCGAGACGGCCGAGCGGAACGCCGGTCGGTCGAACAGGGCCGTGGCCAGGACGTGCAGCGTGTAGAACCAGCCGCGGGTCTGGCCGATGTACTCGACGATGAAGTCGCCCGGGTAGTGGTGCTCGAACCAGTCGGCGTTCTCGAACGGGTAGTGCACCTGTGCGAACGGCATCGAGCCCGAGTCGAACCACACGTCCAGGACGTCGGGGATGCGGCGCATGACGGACCTCCCGGTGGGGTCGTCCGGGTTGGGGCGCGTCAGGTCGTCGATGAACGGGCGGTGCAGGTCCGTGACGGGCACGCCGAAGTCCGCCTCGAGCTCGGCGATCGAGCCGTAGACGTCGATGCGCGGGTAGTTCGCGTCGTCCGAGACCCACACGGGGATGGGCGTGCCCCAGTAGCGGTTGCGCGAGATCGACCAGTCGCGCGCGCCCGCGAGCCACTTGCCGAACTGGCCGTCGCGGATGTGCTCGGGCGTCCACGTGATGTCCTGGTTGAGCTCGACCATGCGGTCGCGGAACTCGGTCACGCGCACGAACCAGCTCGAGACCGCCTTGTAGATCAGGGGGTTCCGGCAGCGCCAGCAGTGCGGGTAGGAGTGCTGGTAGGTCTCGTGGCGCAGCACGACGGCGCGCGCGGCGGCCTCGACGCGTGCGAGCGGGCCGGTGCCCTCCTTGAGGTCCTTGATGACCTTGGGGTTGGCGTCGAAGACCTGCTCGCCCGCGTAGTCGGGGACCGCGTTGGTGAAACGCCCACGGGCGTCGACGGGCACGACGGGCACGATGCCCGCGGCGTCGCACACGGCCATGTCGTCCTCACCGAAGGCGGGCGCCAGGTGGACGATGCCCGTGCCGTCCTCGGTCGTCACGAAGTCGGCCACGAGCACCTGGTGCGCGTTCGGCCAGCCCTCGGCCGAACGGTCCGTGAAGTAGTCGAAGGCCGGGGTGTAGCGCAGGCCCGCCAGGTCGGCGCCCTTGACGGTCGCCAGGACCTCGGCGTCCTCCCCGAGCTCCTTGGTGTAGGCGCCCAGCCGGGCGGCCGCGAGCACGACCGTGTCGCCGGCCACGGCCGAGCCGGCACCGGCGCGCACCACGACGTAGTCGACGTCCGGCCCGACGGCGACCGCCAGGTTCGAGGGCAGCGTCCAAGGGGTCGTGGTCCACACGAGGACGAGCGCACCGGCGGCCGGAGAGGCGCCGCCGTCCACGGCGTCGCCGGAGAGGCGGAACCCGACCGTGAGCGCCGGGTCCTGACGCGACTGGTACACGTCGTCGTCCATGCGCAGCTCATGGTTCGACAGCGGGGTCTCGTCGCGCCAGCAGTACGGCAGCACGCGGTAGCCCTCGTACGCGAGCCCCTTGTCGTACAGGCGCTTGAACGCCCAGATGACCGACTCCATGAACGTGATGTCGAGCGTCTTGTAGTCGTTCGCGAAGTCGACCCAGCGCGCCTGACGCGTCACGTACTCCTTCCACTCGTCCGTGTACTTGAGCACGGACTCGCGGCAGGCCTCGTTGAACGCGGCGATGCCCATGGCCTCGATCTGGGACTTGTCGGTGATGCCCAGCACGCGCTCGGCCTCGAGCTCGGCCGGCAGGCCGTGCGTGTCCCAGCCGAAGCGGCGCTCGACGCGCTTGCCACGCATCGTCATGTAGCGCGGCACGACGTCCTTGGCGTAGCCCGTCAGGAGGTGGCCGTAGTGCGGCAGGCCGTTCGCGAACGGAGGGCCGTCGTAGAAGACGAACTCGTTGTCGCCGTCCTGGCCCGCCTCGCGGTGCTCGATCGACGCACGGAACGTGTCGTCCTTGGACCAGTACGACAGCACGCCACGCTCGAGCGCGGGCAGGTTGGGGCTGGCGGGGATCTGGTGGCCCTGACCGTCAGGGGCGGTGTCGTCGGTGCGGTGCAGAGGGTAGGCCATGGCTCAGTGGCTCCATCGTGAGTGGCAGGCGGTGGTCCGGGACGTGCTCGTGCGAGGACGACCACCCTTCCCTGGTTCCCGAGGGAGAAGGCGAGCCGCGGTACCACCCCGCTTGCCGTCGTCGGGCACCGTGAGCGCCCGAGCGGCGACCGCTCGACACGGCTGTGACGGGCCTACCCGTCCGGTTCTACTGGGGTCCCGCGCGGCGGGACCTGTTCTTCCGGAGGCTCACCGGTGATGGCCGGGTCGATGCCTGTGGCCCCATGATAACGCGCCGTCCCCGCGAGCGCGCCGAGGCCGGTCGGCCCGCGGACGGGTGGGTCCCGGCGCCGCGCGGCGCCGGGACCCACCCCTCGTCAGGTGAGGCTCAGGCGCTCGCGCCGTTCGCCGTCGCCAGGAGCTGGTCGACCTGCGCGGGGCCGAAGGCGTCCCCCGCGATCATGCCGATGCGCCCGATCGGGAACGAGCCCATCATCTTGGCCATGTCGACGCCCTCGGGCATGATCGACGCCGCACCCTCCATGGCCGAGGCCATCTGCGCCATGGCCTGCTGCACGACCGGCCCCGCGACCGGGTGCGCGAACACCTCGGCGAGCGAGGACTCGCGCGTGAGCGGCATGACGAGCGGGTCGCCCACGACCTGGACGGTCGCGGACGAGCGCACGTCGCGCGAGGACGCGGCCACGTCCACCGTGTACCCGCCGCCCTCGACGACCCAGCGGTCGGCGCGGACGTGCCAGTACGCGAGGTCGGCCCGACGGACCGTGAGGACGACCTCGCGGCTCTCGCCCGGCACGAGCTCGACGAGCCCGAACGCCTTGAGCTCTCGCTCGGGGCGCTGCACGGCCGCCGAGGCGAGCCCGGTGTAGACCTGCACGACCTCGCGGCCTGCCCGCTCCCCCGTGTTCGTGACCGTGACCCGCACCTCGACGTCCCCCTCACCGTTCACGGCGGCCACCGCGTCCCCGTAGGCGAACGTCGTGTAGGACAGACCGTGCCCGAACGGGAAGGTCACCTCGATCCTGCGCGCGTCGTACCAGCGGTAGCCCACGAACAGCCCCTCGCCGTAGCGGACGTGGCCGTCCTCCCCGGGGAAGTTGAGGAACGCCGGGCTGTCCTCCAGGCGCACCGGGATGGTCTCGGTGAGCTTGCCCGACGGGTTGACGTCGCCGTAGAGCACGTCGGCGATCGCGCCGCCGCCCGCCTGACCGAGCAGCCAGCCCTCGAGGATCGCGGGCACGCGGTCGGCGAACGGGAGCGCGACGACGCTGCCGTTCGACAGGACGACCACCGTGCGCGGGTTGACCTCGAGCACGGCGTCGAGCAGCTCGAGCTGCTCGGCAGGCAGGTCGATGTGCTCGCGGTCGTAGCCCTCCGACTCCGCGGCGGCGGGCAGCCCCAGGAAGACGACCGCGACGTCGCTGTCCGCCGCGAGCGCGACGGCGTCCGCCCGCAGCGCCGCGGCGTCCCCGGTGCCGTCGAGCGTGAAGCCAGGTGCCCGGGACACCACGCCCTCCCCCGCCTTGCCCTCGATCTCGTGCGCGACCGAGTCGATGCGGGTCGGGTTGATCATCGAGGAGCCGGCGCCCTGGTAGCGCGGCTGGTCCACGAACGCGCCGATGAGCGCCACCGAGCGCTGCCCCTGGAGCGGGAGCAGGCCGCCGTCGTTCTTCAGGAGCACGATCGAACGGCCGGCCACCTCGCGCGCCAGAGCGTGGTGCGCGTCGACGTCGAGGGGGCCCGCGACGCGTGGCGTGCCCTGCCATCGCCTCGCGAGCCGCGCGACACGTCCGGCCGAGGCGTCCACGACGCTCTCGGCGAGCGTGCCCTCGCGTACCGCGGCCACGATCTGCGCGTCGGTCACGCCGCCCGAGGACGGCATCTCCAGGTCCAGACCCGCCGCGATCGCCGAGACCCGGTCGTCGACCGCGCCCCAGTCCGAGACGACGAGGCCCTCGAAGCCCCACTCGTCGCGCAGCACCCGGGTGAGCAGGAACGGGTCCTCGGACGCGAAGACGCCGTTGACCCGGTTGTAGGAGCACATCACTGTGTACGGCTGCGCCTCCTCGACGACCCGCTGGAAGCCCCGCAGGTAGATCTCGCGCAGAGGGCGCGGGTCGACGTCGCTCGAGGCCCGCATCCGGTCGTGCTCCTGGTTGTTGGCCGCGAAGTGCTTGAGCGACGTGCCGACGCCCGTCGACTGCGTGCCACGCACCAGCGCGGCGGCCATGACCCCGGACACGACCGGGTCCTCCGAGAAGTACTCGAAGTTGCGGCCGCACAGCGGGGAGCGCTTGATGTTCACGCCCGGGCCGAGGATGACGGCCACGTTCTCGATCGAGGACTCGACGCCCAGGGCCTCGCCGACGCGGTGCGCGAGGTCGGTGTCCCACGACGAGCCGAGCCCCACGGCCGGGGGGAAGCACGTCGCCGGGACGCTGTCGCCGATGCCGAGGTGGTCGGCGCTGCCACGCTGCTTGCGCAGACCGTGCGGTCCGTCGGTGAGCATCACGGCGGGGATGCCGGCGCTCTCGACCCCCTTGGTCCACCAGAAGCTCGCGCCGCTCGTCAGCGACGCCTTCTCCTCGAGCGTCAGGTCGGCGACGGTGGTCGTGCCGTCCTCGATGGTGGTGTCGGTCATGTCCTGTCCTTCTCTCTCGATCGTCGTTCAGGCTGGGGAGGGCTGGTCGCGGTGGTGCCCGAGGTGGCAGAACCACACGGGTCGCCCGTAGTCACGCTGGAGCAGGGGCCAGAACGCCCACCACACGAGGAGCGCTCCGGCCACACCCGCGACGAGCCCGAAGAGCGTGTCGGAGAGCCAGTGCGCGTTGATGAGGGTGCGCTGCCACACCATGCCCAGCAGCACCAGTCCCCCGACGCACCACCAGAGCGTGCGGGCCGTGCGTCGTGCTGCCGGGACCAGGGCCGCGATGCCGACGACGAGCGCGCCCGCCATGACGGCGTGCCCTGAGGGGAACGAGCCGTGGTCGACCCGGAAGAGCGGTCCGAACAGACCGAGCGTCTCGTCCGCGGCGGGACGCGGACGGTCCACGAGGTTCTTCATGCCCTGCGAGAACAGCCCCGGTCCGACCAGGGTGACCGTGAGGAAGAAGAGCGCGGAGCGCCAGCGGCCGACGAACGCGAGCGCCCCGGGGATCAGGATCATGCCCACGAGCGCCCCGGGCCCCTCGCCGAGGTGCTGGAAGAACATGGGCAGCGCCGACGGGTACAGGCCGCTGTCGGGCCCGACCCCGACGAGCCCGCGCCACCAGTCGTCGAGCGGCTGCGTGAACGGCGCCGCCGCGTCCTGCGCGACCAGCAGGCCCATGAGCGCGAAGGCCGCGACGAGCCCCAGGGACCACCACAGCATCGCCAGCGGGCGCGGGGGACGGGGCGACCGGACGTCCGCCCGCTGCGGCTGCGCGACCTCGGCGGCCATCACCGGACCGCCTTGATGGGCCAGACCGCGCAGGCGCCGAGGATGCTCAGGACGATGCCGACCGGGAACAGCGCGATGTAGCCGCCGAAGCTCAGGATGATCAGACCGGCGAACGCGGGGGCGAGCGTCTGCGGCAGGGTCGCGGCGATGTTGACGACGCCGAGGTCCTTCGCGAACGACTTCGCGGAGGGCAGCACCTCGCTCATGAGGGCCGTGTCGACGGCCTGGAACATCCCGAAGCCGAGGCCCGAGACGAACGTGAAGATCGCCCAGCCCGCGAAGCTGGGCAGGACCATCGGGATCAGGAGGGCCAGGCCGACGAGGGCCGAGGACAGGAAGACGAAGACCTTCCGGCGCTGGAACCGGTCCGAGAGCGGCCCCGAGACGAGCGTCGCGAGCAGCACGCCCGCGAGGCTGACGAGGCTGAACAGCGGCACCGCCGCGACCGCCCCGGCCTGACCGAGGCCGATGTAGTCCTGCAGGATGAAGAGCTGGTACCCCGTCACGGCGAAGTACCCGGTGTAGAGCAGCAGTCGTCCGGTGAAGGCCCAGAAGAAGTCGGGGTGCTTGAGGGGGCTGACCCAGAAGGTGCGCAGGAACTCGCCCACGCTGAACGGTTCCTTGACGAGGTCCTTGCTGGAGCGGTCCGGGTTGAAGACGACGAACAGCGTCAGCACGATGAGCGTGAAGCCGGCGAAGACGAGGTAGCCGAGCTGGATCGAGCTCGCGAACTGCGCCCCGACGATCGACCCCCCGAGCGCGCCGAGCATGAGCCCGAGCCCGGACAGCGCGGCGAACGTGCCGCGCAGGGCGCGCGGGACGCGGTCCGGCATGATCGCACTGAGCGGTCCCTGCGCGAAGTTGTAGGCGACCTGGACGATCACCCAGCCGATGACGATGCCCACGAGGCTGTTCGCGAAGCCCATGGCCAGCAGGCCCAGCCCTCCGACGAGGGCGCCCAGCACGAGCCACGGCGCGCGACGGCCGAACCGGCTGCGCGTGCGGTCCGAGATCTGGCCCGCGATCGGCTGGGCGAGCAGCGCGGCCAGGGCGCCGAACGTGCCGACGACGGCCAGGTTGCCGACCTTGTCGGCCTCACCGAGCGTCTGCACCTGGAGGGGCATCAGCAGTCCGCCGACGGCTCCCCAGATCATGAAGACCGAGAAGTTGGCGGGGACGATCCAGCCGAGAAGGCGCTTGGGGGTGCCGGTCACGAGCGGGGGCGGATCGTCCTGGCCGGACGCCTCCTCGACGAAGTCCTCGGCGTCGGCGAAGACGTCGGGCGCTGGGGCTGGTGCTACGGAATCTGACGGCAGTGTCATGGGGGATCCTTCGTCGGACGGGCGCTCATCCTTGAGCGTCGCGAAAACAGTATGGCACTCGGTATTGAAAGTGCAAGGGTCCCCGTCTAGGGTCGACGCATGGCACAACGGGGTTCATATGCGAAGGGCATCGCCAAGCGCGAGGAGATCCTGACGACGGCGCTCGACGTGATCGCCCGCGAGGGATACCGCGGCGCGTCGGTCAAGGAGCTCGCCGAGGCGGTCGGGCTCAGCCAGGCGGGCCTGCTGCACTACTTCGACAGCAAGGACGAGCTGTTCACCGCGATCCTGCGCAAGCGTGACGAGCTCGACCTGGAGACGTACCGCACCGAGTCCGACGTCGACCCGCTCCGGATCTTCCTGCGGGTCATGCGGCACAACGCCGACGTCCCGGGACTCGTCGAGCTCTATACCAGGCTCAACGCCGAGGCCAGCGACCACGACCACCCGGCCCACCAGTTCTTCGCCGAGCGCCGCGCGACGATGACCGAGCTGTTCGGCGGCCTCGTCGCCGACGGCAAGCGCACCGGACGCTACCCCGCCGACCTCGACACCGCCTCCTTCGCCCTGGTCCTCACCGCGGCCGCCGACGGCCTCCAGACGCTGTGGCTCCAGGACCCCACCATCGACATGGCCTCCGAGCTCGAGCGGCTGCTCGTGTCACTCGGGGCACTCTCCCCCGAACGGAGCACGACCGCATGAGCACCCCCGTCACCGACGCCGAGGCGACCGACCCCACCCTGGACGGCCCCGTCGTCACGATCGACGCAGGCCGGGTCCGCGGCGTCTGGCGCGAGACCTCGGCAGCGTTCCTCGGCATCCCCTTCGCCGAGGCTCCCGTCGGCGACCTGCGCTTCGAGGCCCCCGTGCCCGTCGCCCCCTGGGAGGGCGTGCGCGACGCGACCGAGCCCGGCGCGACGCCGCAACGCAAGCAGCTCGCCGAGATCACGCTGATCCCGGAGCCGTCGATCCCCGGCGACTCGACCCTGAACGTGAACGTGTACACGCCCGCCCCCGGGACGCCCGACGCCGCGCTGCCGGTGCTCGTCTACATCCACGGCGGTGGCTACACGGCCGGTTCCCCGGCGAGCCCCTGGTACGACGGGCGCTCGTTCAACCGCGACGGCGTCGTGACCGTCTCGGTCTCCTACCGCCTCGGCTTCGACGGGTTCGGACGCATCGAGGGCGCGCCGTCCAACCGCGGCGTGCGGGACTGGCTGCTGGCGCTGGACTGGGTCCAGCGCAACGTCGCGGCGTTCGGCGGCGACCCCTCGCGCGTCACGCTCGCCGGGCAGTCCGCCGGCGGCGGCGCGGTGCTGACGCTGCTCGGCATGCCCTCGGCGCAGCACCTGTTCCGGTCGGTGTGGTGCCTGTCCGGCGCGGTGGGCGACGTGTCCGAGGTCCGCGCGAAGACCTTCGCCGACACGCTCGCCCGCCTCGCCGGGGTCGAGCCGACGCGCGACGGCTTCGCGTCGCTGCCCGAGCACCGCGTCCTCGAGCTGCAGGACGAGGCCGCCAACCCCGACGGCCTCGACCCGATGGCGGGCGTGGCGGCGATGCTCGAGGACGGCCTGCCATGGGGGCCGATGATCGACGGCGACCTGATCACCCGGCCGACGCTCGAGTCGCTGCACGCCGGGGTCGGCGGCGACAAGCCGCTCGTGCTCGGCGCGACCGACGACGAGTTCACGATGGCGACCGACGACGCGAAGAAGAAGCTGCGCTTCCTGCCCGCTTCCCTCGTCCTCGGCAAGCTCCTCACCGACCGCTCGCGCCGCAAGGCGTACCTCGCCGCGAACAGGACCCAGCGCCGCAAGGGCACCGCGGCCGTGCTCGGCCGCTTCATGACCGACAGCATGTTCCGTGCGCCGATCGTCCGGATCGCCGAGGCCCGCACCGCTCACCCCACCTGGGTGTACCGCTTCTCGTGGGCGTCCCCGAGGCTCGGCTGGGCCGCGCACTGCCTCGACGTACCGTTCTGGTTCGACTGCCTCGACGCCGAGAAGGTGGACCTCATCGCGGGCGACGACCCGCCCCAGGCACTGGCGGACGAGCTCCACGGCGCGGCCGTCGCGCTCGTCCGCGAGGGGGCTCCCGGGTGGCGCGCCTGGTCCGACGCCCCGGGGGCCACGCGCGTCTTCGGCGGGGACGCGCCGGCCCCCGCCGTCCTGCCCGACGGCTACGCCGAGGTCCGCGCCCTGGTCTGAGCACCCGCCCCCGGGTCGGTTGCTGGACCGGGGTACCGGACCGGTCGCGCGGCGGGCGGGGGCGGGCCGCCACGCTTTCGGGGGGACTCCCCCCTGTCGCCGGGATCGCGCGAGACGGGACGCTGGAGGCGAAGGGCGACGGCACGCTCGCCCGTCCTCCTGCCCCGCACCACGACCCGAGAACGAGGCGACGATGCCCACCCCCTCCGAGACGGCGGCCTCCCCGGGCGCCACAGCGCCCGGCCGCACGAACGCCTCCCGTCCCGACCGCCCCTCGCGGCCTGTCGACCACGCGCAGCCGACCGGTCCCGAGCGACCGACCGGACGTACCCGTCGCTTCCGCCCGGGCCTCGTCTGGGTCGCGCTCAGCTCGATCGCCATGGCCGCGATCCTGCTCACCTCCTACACGGGCGCGACGCTCGACGAGCTCGCCCAGGACGACACGGGCCTCGCCTCGACGTTCGCGAACCGCCCGCCCGCGATCCAGCTCGCGTTCTACCTGCACATCGCGTTCGCCGGGATCGCACTCCTGGTCGGACCGCTGCAGTTCGTCTCCCGCTGGCGCCGCCGCGCCCCGCGCCTGCACCGCGTGCTGGGCAGGGTCTACCTGGTCGGGGTCGGCGTGGGTGCGCTCACCGGCCTCGTCATCTCGACCGCGAGCTCGGTGGCCTTCCTCGGCTTCTTC
Source organism: Oerskovia rustica (assembly GCF_014836555.1). GTDB lineage: Bacteria > Actinomycetota > Actinomycetes > Actinomycetales > Cellulomonadaceae > Oerskovia > Oerskovia rustica. The sequence goes on along the minus strand of NZ_JACSQQ010000034.1, from coordinate 7,946 downwards.
GGGTTCGGGACGCTCGCGGTGCTGTGGGCGTGGACGGGCTGGAAGGCGTACCGCGCCATCCGCGCGGGCCGCGTCGCCGAGCACCAGGCATGGATGATCCGCTGCTTCGCCCTGACCTACGCCGCCGTGACGCTGCGCCTGTGGGTCGGGGTCCTCGTGGCCGTCCAGGCGCCGTTCGCGGGTCCCGACGCCGACCCGGGAGTGCTGTTCGAGACCGCCTACGCCCCTGTCGCGTTCCTGTGCTGGCTGCCGAACGTCGTGATCGCGGAGTGGCTGATCGCCCGGCGGAACCTGCCCGGGCTGCGCATGACCACCTCCGGGGCCGTGACCCGCACTGCGGCACCCGTAGCGGTCCGGACGAGCACCGGAGTTAGTGAATCATGATTTACTAACATCATGACGCGCCCCCGGACCGTGACCGACGACGACCTGCTCGACCGGATAGACCGAGCGCTCTCGAACCGCAGCACAGCGGGTCCGTGGACCCTGCACGAGGTCGCGCCGGCCGCAGGCATCAGCCCCGCCGGCCTGATCAAGAGGTTCGGGTCCAAGGCAGACCTGCTGCATGCCCTCGCGCGCCGATGGACGGATCTCGTGCCCTCCGCCCCCTCCGGGTCGAGGCCTGCCGACGAGCTGCGCGCCTACGTGTCCGCAGAGTTCGGGGCACCGTCGGCAGGAGCCGCGATCTTCGCCCTCGACGAGCTCCTCACGGACCTCCGGACACCGGAGTCGATCGCCCTGCTGCGCGAGGGGTGGGACAAGCAGACGAGATATCTCGAGCAGCTCCTGACAGCGATGCCGCTCCCCCGACTCGCGGATCCGCGCCGTGGCGCACTGCTGCTGCTCGACGCCCTCCACGGATCGCTCTACCGACAAGGAATCGATCTGGACGCCGCTCCCCCGACCGACACCCTCGACCAGCTGCTGGAGGCATGGACATGAGAGCACCTCGCAGGTGGACGGGCGCCGTCTTCATCGGCGTCAGCCTGGACGGGTACGTCGCACGCCCCGATGGTGACCTCGACTGGCTCACCACCCCATCGCCCCGGGGCCACGTCGCGGCCGCACCGACCACGCCCGCGCTCGTGTGGGAGACGTTCTTCCCGACCGTCGACGCCGTCGTCATGGGGCGGGCCACCTACGAGACGGTCCTGGGGTTCGACGAGTGGGCCTTCGAGGGCAAGACCGTCGTCGTCCTGAGCACGACACTTCGCACGGACGACCCGCGCGTCGCCGTCGCGACCTCGGTCGAGCAGGCGCGCCGACTCCTCGACCGGAACGGGGCGGGACGCGTCTACGTCGACGGCGGCCGCACCATCCAGTCGTTCCTCACCGCCGGCCTCGTCGACGAGCTCACGGTCTCGATCGCGCCGGTCCTCATAGGCCATGGCAAGCGCCTCTTCGGCGACCTGGACCGGGACGTGCTCCTCACGCTCCGCGGAACGCACGCGACGCCCGAGGACGGGCTGGTCCGCGTCACGTACACCGTGTCCACGGCCTGACGCCCCGGGGTGCTCAGCACCCTGCGGTCGACCCACCCCGCTCCCCGCGCCGCGCGCGGTAGGTGTCGATGTCGCGCGCGACGAGCCACTCGATGGTGAGCGCGCTGCCCGGGCCGGGCTGCGCCGTCGGGCCGGGGGACTCCGACGGTGCGACGACGCGCGCGGCCGCGGCGAACCACGGGTCGTGGGCGACCAGGTGGCCGAGGGGGTCGACGTCCCCGGTCACGGCGAACGGGTGAGCGATCAGAGCGAGGTTCATGGGAGGTCCTGGAGTCGAGGCGGGTGCTCACGAGGGCAGACCGACCAGTCCCGGAGAACTGATCGGTGACCATCACGCCCTCTCTGGAGAGGGAGGGGCGTGGCACTGCTCGCTGACACCAGGTCGCGCGCTGCTGGAGCGTCAGCGAGCCCTCAACAACAGCTCGACGCGCGGACCGCCCACGGGCGCACCAGGAGCACTCGTGTGCTCAGGGGGTGCGCGGCGGGGATCACGGGCGTCATCATGCCAGCCGGACCCCGGGCCGACAAGCGCGTCTCGACCCGGGGTCCCGGGCAGCCCAGCCGCGGGCAGCAGACGTCAGCTCCGCATCACGAGCGGTCCGCGCGCCAGCAGCGTCGTGGACGACTGCGCGACGGGCCGCAGCACGAGCGTGTCGATCGCGACGTGCTGGGGCCGGGTCACGGCGAACGTCACGACGTCGGCCACGTCGTCGGCGGTCAGCGGCGCCTCGACGCCGTCGTAGACCGCGTCCGCGCGGGCCTGGTCGCCGTCGAACCGGGTCAGCGAGAACCCCTCGGTGCGGACCATCCCTGGCGCGACCTCCAGGACCCGGACGGGCTCGCCGTTGAGCTCGAGCCGCAGGGTCTCGGCGACCGCGGCCTGGGCGTGCTTGGTCGCGACGTAGCCCGACCCGCCGCTGTACGCGTCGTGCCCCGCGGTCGACGTCAGCACGAGGACCGTGCCGAAGCCCGCGCGACGGATCGCGGGCAGGAACGCCTTGGTCACGCGCACGGTGCCCAGCACGTTCGTCTCGAACATGGCGCGCCAGCGCTCCAGGTCGCTCGCGTCGATGGGGTCCGTGCCGCTCGCGAAGCCCGCGATGTTGAGCACCGCGTGGACCGGGCCGCGGGCCTCGGCCTCGCGCACGAGGTGCGCGACGTCGTCGTCGCTCGTGACGTCCCCGACCACGGGGTGGGCGCCCGTCTCGACGGCGAGGGCGTCGAGCAGGTCGGCGCGGCGCGCGAACGCGACGACGTCCCACCCTGCATCACGCAGGTGGCGCACCGTCGCCGCGCCGATGCCCGACGAGGCGCCGGTGACCACGGCGCGCCGGGTCTGCGGGGGCGCGTCAGCAGCGGCGGCCGCGGACGTCGAGGGGGTGGGCGGGGGCGTGGTCTGCGAGGTCGTCACGTCCCTACCTTGCCACGCTCCGCGGCGCGCCCGACGCCGACCCCACGGCCTCTCGCATGCTGGACGGCCACGCTCAGGCCACGGTCACGCCGATCGAGTAGATGCCGCTCGACCCGTCCGGCGCGGGAGGTGCCTTGACGGAGGTCTGGACCGTCCCGTCCGTGTCGGTCGCCCGCACCGCGAGGTCGTGGCTGCCCTTCTCGGGCGACGCCCATCTCCAGGACCACTGCCGCCAGGTGTCGGCCGAGACCGTCTCCGCGAGCTCCGCCTGCTCCCACTCCCCCTCGTCGACCCGCACCTCGACGCCCGCGATCCCCCTGTGCTGCGACCACGCGACGCCCGCGACGACCACGTCACCGTCGGCCCCCGGGGAGAGCGACGCACCCGAGCGCGGCACGTCGATGCGCGACGACATCTTGATCGGCCCGCGCTGCGACCAGCCGCGCGTCGACCAGTACGCGACGTCGTCGGCGAAGCGTGTGACCTTGAGCTCGACGACCCACTTGGTCGCCGACACGTACCCGTACAGCCCCGGCACGACCATGCGCACGGGGAAGCCGTGCGCGAGCGGCAGCGGCTCGCCGTTCATGCCGACCGCGAGCAGCGACTCCCGCCCGGGGTCCGTCAGCACGTCGAGCGGCGTGCTCGCGGTCCAGCCGTCCGCGCTGCGCGAGAGGACCATGTCGGCGTCGGCGTGCGGCCTGGCCCTCGCGAGCAGGTCGCGCAGCGGGTAGCCGAGCCACACCGCGTTGCCGACGAGGTCCCCGCCCACCTGGTTGGACACGCACGTCAGGGTCGTCGCGTGCTCGACGAGGGGCAGCGCGAGCAGCTCGTCGAACGAGATCTCGACCTCCTGATCGACGAGCCCGACGACGCGCAGCCGCCAGTCGTCGGGGTTCACCTCGGGCACCCGCAGGGCCGTGTCGATGCGGTAGAACTCGTCGTTGGGCGTCACGTAGGGCGTGAGGCCGGGCACGTCGAGGCTCGCACCCGCGGGCACGACGACGGCCGGGCCGGCCGGTGCGGGGAGCCGGATCGCGTCCCGCACCGCGGTCAGGGCACGCGACCCCGCCGACAGCACGCGCGACGCGCCGCCGACCACGAGCGCGGTCGCCGTGGTCAGGCCTGCGAAGACCAGGAAGGACCGGCGGTCGAGCGCCTCGCGCCGACGGGTCGCGCTCAGCGGGGTCTCGGGCTCGGCCGTCGGGGCCACGACAGGGCTGAGCGCCGAGCCTCGCCACGCCCGCAGCCGTGCCGCTCCCGTCCGCAGGAGCATGATCCCGACGCCGACCCCGACCACGGTCGGCAACGCCCACAGGGGCGTCGCGTCGGGTCGCGTGACGGCGGCCAGGACCCCCACGGCGCCGACCACCACGAGCAGGACGGTCCCCCACGGCGGTCGTCGCGTCTCGAGGATCCCCGCCGCGACGGCCGCGACCGCCAGCACCACGACGATCCCGAGGAGCAGCACAGTCTTGTCCGCGGTCCCGAACGTCTCGACCGCGAAGTCCTTGAGCCACGGCGGCACGCGGTCGACGACCCCGGCACCTACGACGAGCACGGGGCTCGACCCGGAACCCACGACGAGCGCGACGAGCTCGGCCACGGCGAACGCCCCGAGCGCCGAGGCGATCCCCAGCAGCGGCGCCCACAGGCGCGTCGGGTCGGTGCGCCCGCCCCGCCCCCGGGACGTGCGACCGGACGTGCCGGGAGAGGCGGGCTCCGCCGTCGGGCTCATGAGCCCACTGTAGGACCGCGCGGCGCGGCGGGTCCGCGCGGGAGCACCGCCCGCTTCGCCGACCGCTGAACCGTCGCACCATCAGCCCGCCGACCTACTAGGCTGGGACACGGATCGCGAGCCGCGCTTGGCTCGCCGCAGCGGCCCGTGCTTGGACCGCGGATCCTCGTCGCGGATTGTGGCGCCCTACCTCTCTCGCTTCTCGCCGCGCCGCCGTGCCCCGCACCGGCAGGCGACCTCCCGACCTGGAGTGCCGTGCCCACGCTGCGCCCTGTCCGACCGTCCGCCCGTCCCTCCCGCCGCGCGCTGCGCGCGGGCCCGACGGCGGCGCTCGTCCTCGTCTCCTCGCTCGCCCTCGCGGGGTGCGCGGGCGGTCAGGAGCTCGCGTCCGGCGAGCCGAGCGAGGCGCCCTCCGGTACGGCCGAGGCCTCGTCCACCACGTACCCGCTGACGCTCGACAACTGCGGGTTCGACGTCACGTTCGACGCGGCCCCGCGCAAGGTCGTGACGATCAAGTCGAGCACGACCGAGATGATGCTCGCGCTCGGGCTGGGCGACCGGCTCGTGGGGACCGCGTTCCCCGACGGTCCCGTCGCCGAGCAGTGGGCCGGCACCGCGGCCGACCTCCCGGCCGTCGCGACGCCGCTCTCCGACAAGGTCCCGGGCGCCGAGGCCGTGCTGACGCTGGCGCCGGACCTCGTGTACGCGGGCTGGGAGTCGAACCTCACGGCCGAGGGCGCGGGAGACCGCACGACCCTCCAGCAGCTCGGTGTCCAGACCTACGTCTCCCCCTCGGCCTGCAAGGCCGAGGCGTACAAGCCGAACCCCTTGACGTTCGACGACGTGTTCGCCGAGATCACCGAGGCGGGAGAGATCTTCGACGTCGCCGGGACGGCGCAGGACCTCGTCGCGGCCCAGCGCGCCGAGCTCGACGCGGTCGAGACCGACGACCGCGGGCTCACGGCCCTGTGGTACTCCTCGGGCTCGGACATCCCCTACGTCGGGGCCGGGATCGGCGCCCCGCAGATGATCATGGACGCCGTCGGGCTCGAGAACATCGCCGCCTCGGTCCAGGACACGTGGACGCCGTTCTCGTTCGAGGAGATCATCGCGGCCGACCCCGACGTGATCGTTCTCGTCGACTCTGCCTGGAACACCGCACGGTCGAAGATCGACGCGCTCAAGGCCAACCCCGCGACCGCCAACCTCACGGCCGTGCGGGGCGACCGCTTCCTGACCGTGCCGTTCCCCGCGACCGAGGCGGGCGTGCGCAACGTCGACGCCGTCAAGGACCTCGCCGCGCAGCTCGCGGCGATCACCGTCCCCTGAGGAGCACCCCGTGCGAACCCTCGTGCCCGTGAGGAGCGTCGACCCGTCGGCGGCCCACGCACCCGTCGGGCGGCCGGCGGACCGTCGGTGAGCCACCCCGTGGTGGCTCGCCGGGGCGTCGGTCGCGCTCGTCGTGAGCGTCGTGGTCGCCGTGACGATCGGCCCCGCCGACCTCACGTGGAGCGACGTGTGGCGCTCGGTCGCGACGCACGTCGGGCTCGGCGGGCTGCTCGGCCTCGAACCGCTGCCGCTCCTGCAGGACGGCATGGTCTGGCAGCTGCGCCTGCCGCGCGTCCTGACCGCGGCGGCCGTGGGGGCCGGTCTCGCGATCTGCGGGGGTGTCATGCAGTCCCTCACGCGCAACCCGCTCGCCGACCCGTACCTGCTGGGGCTCTCGTCGGGCGCGTCGCTCGGCGCGGTCCTCGTCCTGGTCCTCGGCGTGAGCGTCCTGCTGCCCGTCGCGGCGTTCGGCGGCGCGGTCCTGGCCCTCGTCGCGGCGCTCGCGCTCGCGGGGTCGCTCGGGGCCATCACCCCGACCCGCACCGTCCTCGCCGGCCTCGCCGTGAGCCAGCTCGCGGCCGCCGCGACGTCGTTCATCATCTTCTGGTCCGCGACCGGTGACTCCTACCGCGAGATCCTGTCGTGGCTCATGGGCTCGGTCGCGGGCGCCACGTGGACGTCCGTGGCGATCGCGGGCGGGGCCGTGCTGGTCCTCGGGACGCTGCTCGCGTCGACCGGGTCGGTGCTCGACGCGTTCACGTTCGGCGACACCGCGGCCGCGGGCCTCGGCATCGCCGTGAACCGGACGCGCTGGGTGCTGCTCGTGGGGGTCGCGCTGCTCACGGGCGCGCTGGTCTCGGTGTCCGGGGCGATCGGCTTCGTCGGGCTGATCCTGCCGCACGCCGTCCGGCTCCTGACCGGGGCGCGCCACCGCGTCCTGCTGCCGCTCGCGGCCCTGCTCGGCGGCTCGTTCCTCGTGTGGGCCGACACGCTCGCCCGCACGATCTTCGCCCCGCGCGAGCTGCCCGTGGGCATCCTGACGGCCGCGATCGGCGCGCCCGTCTTCGCGATCATCCTGTGGCGAGGGAGGCGGGCACTGTGAGCACGGCGAAAGCCCCGGGCGCTGTGGACGCTGCGGATGCCGCGACCCTCGGCGCGGACGGCTCTCGTGGGCTGGACGCTGCGCGCGTCTCCTGGTCGGCCGGGTCGCGGCTCATCCTCGACGGGGTCGACGTGACCGCCCCTCCGGGGGCCGTGAGCGGCCTGCTGGGACCGAACGGGTCCGGGAAGTCGACGCTGCTGCGCGCGATCGCGGCCACGCAGGTCCCGGACGCGGGCGAGATCCGCTTCGACGGCGAGGACCTGCTGGGCATGCCGCGCCGACGCCGCGCACGCCGTCTCGCGCTCGTCGAGCAGGACGCGTCGACCGACCTGCCGATCTCGGTGCTCGACGCCGTGCTGCTCGGCCGCATCCCGCACCGCTCGCTCCTCGCGGGCGACACCGAGGCCGACCGGGCCGTGGCACGCGAGGCGCTCGCCCGGGCCGGGGTCGAGGACCTCGCCGACCGGTCGCTCGCGACGCTGTCCGGCGGCGAGCGCCAGCGCGTGCACATGGCCCGCGCGCTCGCCCAGGACCCGGCCCTGCTGCTGCTCGACGAACCCACGAACCACCTCGACATCGCGGCCCAGCTCGCGGCCATGACGGTGCTGCGCAAGCTTGCGGCGGACGGTGTCTCGGTCCTGGCGGCGCTGCACGACCTCAACCTCGCGGCCGCCGCGTGCGACCACGTCGTGGTGCTGGCGGAGGGGCGCGTCGTCGCCGCGGGCGGGGTGCGGGACGTGCTGGTGCCCGCGGTCGTCGAGCCGGTCTACGGCGTCCGCTGCGACGTGCTGCCCCACCCGCGCACGGGGCGCCCGGTCCTGGTCTTCGGTGACTGACCCCGCCGTGTCACCCGAGCTGCCGAGA
>NZ_JACSQQ010000033.1:33468-41354 GCF_014836555.1 Oerskovia rustica | reverse complement strand
ATCCGCCGGATGACGACCTCAACCCCGTTCTCGACCCCCTACGGAACGTTTTTTCGGGGCAGGCGGACCTCGAACGTCGTGCCCGACGACGGAGCCCGGCCCGCGTCGCGCACCGTGATCTCGCCGCCGTGCGCCTGGACCACGGCCTGCGCGATCGCGAGGCCCAGGCCTGTCGAGCCGCCGACCCGGTTGCGCGCCGAGTCCCCGCGGCTGAACCGTTGGAACAGCGACGGCACCAGGGCGGGCGGGATGCCGGGGCCGTCGTCGGTCACGGACAGGACGACGTGGTCGTCGCCGTCGGGCCGCAGACCCACGACCACGTGCGTGCCCGGCGGGGTGTGGACGCGGGCGTTGCCCAGCAGGTTCGTGAAGACCTGGCGCAGTCGCGCCTCGTCGCCCACGACCGTGACGTCGGGGATGTCGAACGTGTCGTCGTCGCCCTCGGCGAGAGGCAGGTCCAGCTCCCACACGTGGTCGCGGCTGGCCGCGTGCGCGTCGGCGACCGCGTCGATCGCGAGCGCCGCGAGGTCCACGGGCTCCCGCTCGAGCGGTCGGCCGGCGTCGAGCCGGGCGAGCAGCAGAAGGTCCTCGACGAGCTCGCCCATGCGCAGCGCCTCGGACTCGATGCGGTCGAGCGCGCGCAGGGTGTCGGGCGGAACGTCGTCGGGGGAGCGGCGCACGAGCTCGGAGTACCCGCGGATCGACGCGAGGGGCGTGCGCAGCTCGTGGCTCGCGTCGGCGACGAACTGGCGGACCTGGGTCTCGGACTCGTGGCGCGCGGTGAGGGAGGCCTCGACGTGGTCGAGCATGCGGTTGAGCGCCGCGCCGACCTGCCCGACCTCGGTCCGCTCGTCCGTGAACTGTTCGTCGACGCGCGGGATCTCGCCGACCTCTCCCCGGTCCAGGGGCAGCTCGGACACGTGGACGGCGGCGTCGGCGAGCGCGTCGAGCGGGCGCAGGGAGCGGCGGACGAGCCAGGTCCCGAGCACCGACGCGAGCGCGATCCCGATGACCGCGAGGACGACCTCGACCAGGAGGTAGCCCTCGACGGTCTGGCTCACCGAGGCGGTGCTCATGGCCGTGATGGACGGCTCGCCGTGCTGGGTCGTGGTCGAGATCGCGCGGAACGTCCCGAGGTCGGTGACCTCGACGTCGTGCGGCCTGCCGTCCGCGGGCACGGACTCGAGGTCGTCGATCTGGGCGGCGTCGAGCTCGCGCCGGTCGCCCAGGTCGTCGACGTACCCGGCGAACCGCACCTCGCCGCCCGAGTAGACGACGTTGATGGTCCCGGCGCCCTGGCCGGGGGGCAGGGGGTCGCCGTTCCCCGTGCCCGACGACGGAGCATCCCCCGGGGAGGCCGCGGCGCCCGGGTCCTGGGCCGGGTCCCCCGGCCGGTCGAAGGGACCGCGCTCGGCGCGCTGGCTCGCCTGGACGAGCTCGTCGTCGAGGCGGTCGACCAGGCTCGTGCGCAGGGCGAGGGTCGAGCTGACGGCGAGCGCGACGCTGAGCACGAGCAGGATCCCGACGAGCACGACGACGAGCTGTCGGCGCAGGGTGCGCGGTCGGGCGGTGAGCGACGCCCGGGGTGAGGTCACGCGTCAGGCCTTCGCGGCGCCGTCGGGCTGGGGGCGTGCGGTGTCCGCGGCTCCCTCGGCGGGCTTGATGACGTACCCGACGCCGCGCAGCGTGTGGATCATGGGCTCGCGGCCCTTGTCGATCTTGCGGCGCAGGTAGGAGATGTAGAGCTCGACGATGTTGGCCTGCCCGCGGAAGTCGTAGTTCCACACGCGGTCGAGGATCTGCGGCTTGGACATCACGCGCCGGGCGTTGCGCATGAGGTAGCGCAGGAGCTCGAACTCGGTCGCCGACAGGTGGACGGGGTCGCCGCCGCGGAACACCTCGTGCGAGTCCTCGTCGAGGACCAGGTCGCCGACCACGACGGTCGAGTCCTCGCGGGCGGCGGTCGCGCCGCCGCGACGCATGAGGCCGCGCAGCCGGGCCACGACCTCCTCGAGGCTGAAGGGCTTGGTCACGTAGTCGTCGCCGCCGGCGGTGAGCCCGGCGACGCGGTCCTCGACGGTGTCGCGGGCCGTGAGGAACAGGACGGGGACGTCGGGGGAGGTCGCGCGGATGCGGCGCAGCACGGTGAGCCCGTCGAGGTCGGGCAGCATGACGTCGAGCACGATCACGTCGGGCCCGACGTCGCGGGCCGTGCGGATCGCGGACTGCCCGTCGAGGGCGGTCGAGACGTCCCATCCCTCGTAGCGCAGGGCCGAGGTGAGGAGCTCGGCGAGGTTGGGCTCGTCGTCGACCACGAGGACGCGCACGGGGGAGCCGTCGGCCCGGGTCAGACGCTCGGGGGCGCGCGGGGAGACGAGGGGTTCCGTGGGCGCGGGGGTCGTGGTCATGGATCCATGGTGAGCGCGGTGTCTCGGTCGCGCCTGTGGTGTTCCTATGAATCGACTGTGAGGGCGTGCCGTCAGTCGAGCGGCCGCTCCCGGTGGGACGCCGCGAGCGTCGAGGCCAGGATCGCCTCGATCGCGAAGGCCGTGGCGCCGGCGAGGTCGACCGCGTCGGGGTCGAGCAACCACTGGGTCTGGAGGCCGTCCATGACGGCGATGATGGTGCTGGCGGCCCGGTCGAGGGCCTCGGGGTCGAGGTCGACGTCGTCCTCGGGGGTCAGGAGACCGGCCTCGCGACGTTCGGCGATCACGGTGGTCAGGGCGCTCGTGATGTCTCCGCGCAGGCCGGCGAAACGGTTCGCGGCCCAGTCGCGCGCGGGGTGCTGGTCGGTCACGGACTCGCCGGTCAGGACGGTGTAGGCCTGCACGATGCCGGGGCGCTCGGCATTCATCCGGGCGGTCGTGACGAGGTGGCGGAACAGGTCGAGCCCGCCGGGGATGTGCTTGCCCTCGAGGTGCTCGACGTCGACGACGTCCCGGAACTCGAGGACCTCGATGAGGAGCTGGTTCTTGGAGCCGAAGTGGTGGAGCACCCCGGCGTGGGTGATCCCGACCTGCTCGGCGACCTCGGCGAGCGAGCCCTGGTGGTACCCCTTGGACCCGAAGACGCGCATGGCTGCGCGCAGGATCTCCTCGCGCCGGGCGGCGGTGCCCTTGCGCGGTCGGCGCGTGCGCGCCGGTGTGGCCTCTGTCATGACCGCAACCATACTGTGATCTTCGTTGACTTACTGACCTGTAAGTAAGTGTGGTTGTATATCGGCCAGCAGACAACGCCGTCCGAACGGAGCACCTGGTGTCACTGAAGACCCACGACGTCACGACCGACGTCACCCCCGACGTCAGCCCTGAGGGCGCGGTCGACGTCGACGGGACCGAGGAACGCCTCGCGCGCCTCACCGCAGACCTCACGGTCGAGGAGAAGGTCTCCCTCGTCGTCGGCGCGGGCATGTGGACCACGACCCCGATCGAGCGCATCGGCCTCCGCGCCGTCGCGATGTCCGACGGACCCGTGGGCGTGCGCGGCACGGGCGGTGAGACCGACGGGGCCACGCCGGGAGCGCAGACCTCCGCGATGCTCCCCGCCCCCAGCGCGCTCGCCGCGACCTGGGACCTCGACCTCGCGGCCCGCGCCGGCGCGCTCTTCGCGTCCGAGGCCCGCCGCCACGGCGTCCACGTGGTCCTCGCCCCGCAGATCAACCTCCAGCGCACGCCCGTCGGCGGCCGCCACTTCGAGTGCTACTCCGAGGACCCGCACCTGACGGCCGAGATCGCGGTCCGGCTCGTGCGCGCCTCGCAGGAGAACGGCGTCGGGATGAGCGTCAAGCACTACGTCGCGAACGACTCCGAGACCGAGCGCACGCGCTACCTCGCCCGCCTCGACGAGCGCACGCTGCGCGAGGTCTACCTCCCGCCGTTCGAGCGCGTCGTGCACGAGGCCCAGGCCTGGAGCGTCATGGGTGCCTACTCGGGCGTCGACGACGGCGTGACCGCCGCGCCCGTCCTCGAGCACCGCCCGCTCCTCACCGGGATCCTCAAGGACGAGTGGGGCTTCGACGGCGTCGTCGTGAGCGACTGGGTCGCGACCAAGTCGATCCGCGGCGCGGTCGAGGGCGGGCTCGACCTCCAGATGCCCGGCCCCGACGGCCCCTGGGGCGACGGCCTGCTCGACGCCGTCCGCTCGGGCGAGGTCGCCGAGGCCGAGCTCGACGACAAGGTGCTGCGCCTCCTGCGCCTGGCGCACCGGGTCGGCGCGCTCGACCTCGGCGCCGTTCCCGGCACCGCACGGGTGACCGGCCTCCAGCCCGACGACGCACCCTCCTCCGCGTCGTCGGCCCGCGACGGGCTCACGGGCCAGGAGGCGTCGGCCGCCTTCCTCCGTGAGCTCGTCGCACGCTCGATCGTCGTGCTCAAGAACTCGCCTGTCGCACCGCGCGCAGGGGCGTCAGGCGGGGTGGCCCGGCTCGTCCCCCTCGACCCGGCCGCCCTCGCCGCCCCGGGGCGCCCCCTGACCGTGGCGCTCCTCGGCCCGGCCGCGACGGCCCCCTTCCTGCAGGGCGGCGGCTCGTCGTTCGTCGTCCCGGACCGGGTCTCGACCCCCGAGGAGGAGATTCGCGCAGGCCTGCCCGAGGGCACGCGCCTGCTCGTCCACGACGGCGCGCGCTCCCGCTCCAACCCGCCCGCGCTCGACGTCTCCGGCCGGTGCAGCGACCCGCTCACGGGTGCTCCCGGGCTGCGCGTCGAGCTGCTCGACGCCCGCGGCGAGGTCCTCGACTCCCGCACGGCCCCGACGTGGGACGGCTGGCTCCAGGACGTCCGCGCGGACGCCGTGGCCGTGCGGGTCCGCGCCGACGTCGACCTCGACGAGCCCGGCACGCACGAGCTCGGCATCGGTACGGTCGGCGTCCACACCGTCACGGCCGACGGCCAGGTCGTCTCGACCGGCGACGTCGTGGTCGACGAGGACGTCGTGCTCAGCTCGGGGCACAACCACCCCGTCGCGCGCACCGTGACCGTCGAGGTCGCCGAGCCGCGCACCGCGCACCTGGACGCCACGCTCCAGGTGGTGCACGCCGTCGGGTACGCGTCGTTCGTGCGCGGCGAGCTGGTCCACCGGCTGCCCGGCGCGAGCGCCGAGGAGCTGCTCGACGACGCCGTGGCCGCGGCCGCGGCAGCCGACGTCGCGATCGTCGTGATCGGCACGACCGAGGAGGTCGAGTCCGAGGGCTACGACCGCCCCGACCTCGACCTGCCGGGCAACCAGAACAGGTTGGTCGAGCTCGTCCTGCAGGCGAACCCGAGGACCGTGGTCGTCGTCAACGCGGGCGCACCCGTCCTGCTGCCGTGGCTCGACGACGCCCCGAGCGTCCTGTGGGCCTGGCTCGGCGGGCAGGAGGCCGGGACCGGTCTCGCCGACGCGCTCCTCGGGGTGACCGAGCCCTCGGGCCGTCTCCCGTGGACGCTGCCCGCGCGGGCCGAGGACGTCCCCGTCCCGCACGCCGTCCCGCGCGAGGGCGTCGTCGAGTACACCGAGGGGCTCGACGTCGGCTACCGCGCGTGGGAGCGCACGGGCACCACGCCCGCGGCCCCGTTCGGTCACGGCCTCGGCTGGTCCGAGTGGGAGTACCTGGGGGCGACGGTCGTCGGGCCCGACGACGGCTCGGACGTCCTGCTCGACGTGACCGTCCGCAACGCGGGCACCCGCGCGAGCCGCGAGGTCGTGCAGGTGTACGTCGAGCCCGGCGACGCCTCGGCCCACGACGCGTCCGAGGCGCCCTACCGTCCCGTGCGCTGGCTCGGCGGCTTCGCCGTCGTCGACGCCGCCCCGGGCGAGACCTCCATGGCTCGCGTGCGCATCCCCGCACGCGCCTTCCAGACCTGGGACGTCCCCGCGCAGCAGTGGGTCGCCGCTGCCGGTGGGCACGTCCTGCGGGCCGGCCGGTCGATCCGCGACCTCCGGCTCCGGGCGACCTTGCCCGACTGACCCCGGGGCGCTGGTCGACCGGTCGACCCCGCTCGACCAGCTCCCCGAACGCACGACCCGCACCGCCCTGCACGACCAGCACCGCCCGCTCGACCCAGCACCGCCCCGTCCCACCAGCAAGATGACCGGTTCACCGCGGACCGCACGTACGGTTCGTTCAGATTTTCAGTGCAAGGAGGCACTCATGAACAAGCGCAGGATCAGCACGGCGATCATCGGGCTCACGTCCCTCGCCCTGGTAGCCACCGCATGCAGCGGCGGCAGCGGCGACGGGGGCACCTCGTCGGCAGCCAGCTCGGACGTGCTCACGATCGGCATGCCCAACGGCCCGCAGACCGACAACTCGAACCCCTTCGCGAACACGTCCTCGGCGATGTCGCTCGGCTACGCGTTCGCGATCTACGAGCCGCTCGCCCAGGTCAACACCGTGCGGCCCTCCGAGGACCCCACGCCGTGGCTCGCGAGCGAGTGGGAGTGGAACGCCGACTACACGCAGCTCACCCTCACGGCCCGCGACGGCGTCAAGTGGTCCGACGGCGAGGACTTCACCGCCGAGGACATCGCCTACTCGTTCCAGATCCGCAAGGACAACGAGGGCCTCAACACGTTCGCCCTGCCCTTCGGCGACATCGCGGTCGACGGCAACAAGGTCACGGTCTCGTTCACCGCGGGCCAGTTCGTCAAGCAGGCCCAGATCCTCCAGCTCTTCATCGTCCCCGAGCACATCTGGAAGGACGTCGACGACCCGACCACCTGGACCAACGAGGAGCCCGTCGGCACCGGCCCGTACACCCTCAAGTCCTGGACCGCGCAGGCCGCGACCCTCACCGCGCGCGACGACTACTGGGGCGGCGAGCTCGGCGTCAAGGAGCTGCGCTACAGCTCCTACAACGACAACAACGCCCTCACCAACGCCCTCGTCTCGGGCGAGGCGCAGTGGGGATGGACGTTCATCCCCGACTACCAGAAGGTCTACATCGACGCGAACCCCGACGTGAACAACCAGTGGGCCCCCACGGGCCTCGGCGTCGACTCGCTCTTCCTCAACACCGAGACCGAGCCGTTCGACGACGTCGCCGTCCGCAAGGCCGTCCAGATGGTCCTCGACCGCCAGCAGATCTCCGACCTCGCGTCCTCGGGCGTCTTCCCGCCGCTGCTCAACGTCACGGGCATGCCCGAGCCCGCGGGCACCGACTTCATCACCGCGCCCTTCCAGGGCAAGAAGTACACGGTCGACGTCGACGGCGCCAAGAAGGTCCTCGCCGACGCCGGCTACACCCTCGACGGCACGACCCTCAAGGACCCCGAGGGCAACGCCGTGACGTTCACGCTCACCAACCCCACCGGCTGGTCCGACTACCTGACCGAGCTCCAGATGGTCGCCGACGCCGTCAAGCCCCTCGGCATCGACGCCACCGTCGAGGGCCAGAACGCCGACGCATGGTTCACCGCGATCGCCGAAGGCGACTTCCAGGCCTCCATGCACTGGACGGACGGCGGCGCCACCCCCTGGGACACCTACTCCAACCAGATGGACGGTGCCCAGTACATGCCGCTCGGCGAGCGCGCCAACTGGAACTTCGGCCGCTTCAAGAACGACGAGGCGACCGCAGCCCTGGCCACGTACGCCAACGCCACGGACGAAGCAGCCCGCACCGCCGCGCTCGAGACCGTCCAGCAGGTCTTCGTCGACGAGGTCCCGACCATCGCGCTCCTCGGACGCCCGGCCGCGGCCCAGTACTCGACCAAGAACTTCGTGGGCTGGCCCTCGGACGAGGACCCGTATGCGAACCCGCAGCCGACGACGGCGAACGCGTCGCTGATCCTCACGAAGCTGAAGCCGGCTTCCTGATCGTGTGACTGCTCGTGAGTGAGGGGGCGGGGCCGTCGCCGGGCCGTGGTCGGGCCTGGCGGGAGGCCGAGGAACGAGGCCGGATGGTAGG
>NZ_JACSQQ010000033.1:18054-33458 GCF_014836555.1 Oerskovia rustica | reverse complement strand
ACGGCCCCCGCCCCCTCGCGAGCAGCCGGTCAGCGCTGACTCCACCCCGTTCCCCCCAGCAGTCAGGTTCACCCATGAGTTCCGACACGTACCACGCCCCCGCGCCCCCGCCCGACGTGCCCGTCCTCGAGGCCCGCGGGCTCACCAAGCACTTTCCCGTCAAGGGGCTGCGGTCCCACGCCGTCGTGCACGCGGTCGACGGCGTCGACGTCTCGCTGCGCAGCGGCCAGGTCGTCGCGCTCGTGGGGGAGTCCGGCTCCGGCAAGTCGACCATCGCCCGGCTCCTCGCCCGTCTGTACACGCAGACGTCGGGCGAGATCCTGCTGCACGGCGAGCCCGTGACCGCGCACCGCGGCCGGGCGTTCCGCCGGTACTGCCGGCGCGTCCAGATGATCTTCCAGGACCCGTTCGGCTCGCTGAACCCGGTCCACACGATCCGCTACACGCTCACGCGCTCGCTGCGGATCCACCAGCCGAAGCTGCGCGGGCAGGCGCTCGAGGACGCCCTGGAGGCGTTGCTCAACAGGGTGCAGCTCCAGCCCGAGCGGTACGTCGACAAGTACCCGCACGAGCTCTCGGGCGGGCAGCGCCAGCGTGTCGCGATCGCCCGTGCCCTGGCCGCCGACCCCGAGGTCCTGCTCGCCGACGAGCCCATCTCGATGCTCGACGTGTCGATCCGCATCGGCATCCTCAACCTCCTCAAGGACCTGCGCGACCGCCTCGGCATCGCGATCCTCTACATCACGCACGACATCGCCTCGGCCCGGTACTTCGCCGACGAGACCCGCGTCATGTACGCGGGCCGCATCGTCGAGCACGGCGAGAGCGAGCTCGTGACGCAGGAGCCCGCGCACCCCTACACGCAGCTCCTGGTGCGCTCGGCCCCCGACCCCGAGAACCTCGCGGCGCAGGACCGCACGGGCGCGAACGGCGAGCCGCCGTCGATGGTCCGCCCGCCCGAGGGCTGCCGCTTCAGCCCGCGCTGCCCGTTCGCGACGGACCTGTGCCGGAGCACGGTCCCCGCCCTCGTGCCCGTGGGCGACGGCCGCAAGGTCGCCTGCTGGGGCTACGTGGAAGCGTCCGACGTCGAACCTGCCGAGCGGGACCTGCTCCCCGTGCTCGGCGCTGCACGAGTGGGGGTGTCGGCATGAAGTACTTCCTGCGACGCATCGTCTTCTACGTGATCACCGCGTGGGCGGCCATCACGATCAACTTCTTCATCCCGCGCATGATGGACGGCGACCCGGTGTCGTCCTTCATCAACAAGAACCAGGGCCGCATCAGCTCGGAGGCCCGCGAGTCGCTGTACGTCCTGTTCGGGCTCGACAGCGGCGCCTCGCTCTGGGAGCAGTACGTCGACTACTGGAAGATGCTCTTCTCGGGCGACCTGGGCCTGTCGATCATGCTCTTCCCGAGCACCGTGAGCGAGGTCATCGCGCAGGCCCTGCCGTGGACCATCGGCCTGGTCGGCATCGCGACGGTCATCAGCTTCCTGCTCGGCTCGTTCCTCGGCGTGGTCATCGGCTGGCGCCGCGGGTCATGGGCTGACGGTCTCCTGCCGATCACCACCTTCTTCTCGTCCGTGCCGTACTTCTGGCTGGGTCTGGTCGCGATCATGCTCTTCTCGGTGACGTGGTCGATCTTCCCGTCGTCGGGCGCCTACCAGCCGGGGCTCGTGCCCGGGTGGAACTGGGAGTTCATCAGCTCCGTGATCCAGCACGGCACACTGCCCGCGATCACGATCGTGCTGTCGTCGGTCGCGGGCTGGATCCTCGGCATGCGGAACATGACGGTCACGGTCACCTCGGAGGACTACGTCACGGTCGCGCAGGCCAAGGGCCTCTCGGAGCGTCGCGTGATGTTCGGGTACGCGGCCCGCAACGCGATCCTGCCGCAGGTCTCGGGCTTCGCGCTGTCCCTCGGCTTCATCGTGTCGGGGACGCTCGTCATGGAGAAGGTCTTCTCCTACCAGGGTGTGGGCTTCACGCTCCTGCAGGCGATCGGCGCGCACGACTACCCCCTCATGCAGGGCATCTTCCTCATGATCACGCTGTCCGTCCTCGTGGCGAACATCCTCGCCGACCTCGCCTACGTGGTCCTCGACCCGCGCACCCGACAGGAGGGCTGAGAAGATGACCGGCATCCCCGTCCAGATGGACCACGCCCAGCTCGACACCGGCTCCGAGCCGCTCGCCCCCGAGGTGCCCCGGCGCCGCAAGGGGACGCGCAAGAAGCAGAAGCTCCTCTTCCTGCGCAACGGCAAGTCCTTCACCGGGCTCGCGATCCTGGGGTTCTTCGCGATCCTCGCGGTGATCGGCCCGTGGATCGCGCCCTACGACCCGAGCGCCATGTCGCCCGACGTCCTGCAGCCCCCGAGCGGCGCGCACTGGCTGGGCACCACGCACGTGGGCCAGGACGTGTTCTCCCAGATCCTGGTGGGCACGCGCGGCGTCATGATCGTCGGTTTCGTCGCGGGCATCGGGGCGACGCTCCTGTCGATCCTCGTGGGCGTGAGCGCGGGCTTCCTGGGCGGCGTGAGCGACGAGCTGCTCTCGTCGCTGTCGAACATCTTCCTCGTCATCCCCGCCCTGCCGCTCATCATCATCGTCGCGGGCCAGCTGCCCGACGCGGGCGGGCTGACGGTCGCGCTCATCCTGGCCGCGACGAGCTGGGCATGGGGTGCACGCATCCTGCGCGCCCAGACCCTGTCGCTGCGCCGTCGCGACTTCGTCGAGGCTGCGCGCGCCAACGGCGAGTCGACGTGGCGCATCGTGTGGTTCGAGACCTTGCCCAACCTGACGGCCATCATGGCGTCGAGCTTCGTGGGCACCGTGACCTTCGCGATCCTCATGCAGACGACGCTCGCGTTCATCGGCGTCACGTCGATCTCGGACTGGAACTGGGGCACGATCCTCTTCTGGGCCGAGCAGCAGCAGGCCCTGTCGCGCGGCGCGTGGTGGTGGTTCGTCCCGGCAGGCCTGTGCATCGCGATGCTCGGCATGGCGCTGACCCTCATCAACTTCGGCATCGACGAGTTCGTCAACCCGCGCCTGCGCTCGACGGGCGCGAGCCCGCGCGCCCTGCGCAGGCGCCGCATCTCGCCGCGCATCGGCTTCACGGCCGTGGTCCGCGAGGGGGCTCCCGCCGCGGGCGCCACGACCAGCAGGCCCGACGGCGCCACGCGCCCGGGTGCGTCGACCGCCCCGACCGGTGCGACGCCGTCGGGCAGGGGCACGCCCACCCCGGGCGGGCCGGGCACCCCGGGGAGCACGCGCGACGACCGCGACACCGACGGCACGACCGCACGCAAGGAGAACGCCCGATGACCGTCACCGACCTTTCCCCCGTGGGCGCCTCCACCGGGACGAGCAGACCCGTGCTCGAGATCCGCGACCTGCACGTCGCCTACGGCTACGGCCCCGAGCCCGTGCGCGCGCTGCGCGGGGTGAACCTCACGCTGCACGAGGGCGAGGTCCTGGGGATCGCGGGCGAGTCGGGCTGCGGCAAGTCGACCCTCGTCTACGCCGCGACCCGCCTCCTGCCCCCGCCCGGCCTCATCACGGGCGGCGAGGTGCTGTTCCACGGGGGCGTGGGGAGCACGGGCGGCGAGCCCGTCGACATCCTGCGCATGAGCGACAAGGAGCTGCGGCGATCGCGCTGGCAGGACACCGCGATCGTGTTCCAGGGCGCCATGAACTCGCTCAACCCGGTCTACCGGGTCGGCAAGCAGCTCACCGACGCGATCGCGGCGCACCGCCCCGGCATGTCGCGCACCGACCGCAACGACCGGGCCGCCGAGCTGCTGTCCATGGTCGGGATCGCGAAGGACCGCATCTCGGCGTACCCGCACCAGCTCTCGGGCGGCATGCGCCAGCGCGTCATGATCGCGATGGCGCTCGCGCTCGAGCCCAAGGTGCTCATCATGGACGAGCCCACCACGGCGCTCGACGTCGTCATGCAGCGTCAGATCGTCGAGCAGATCATCGAGCTGCGCGACCGCCTGGGCTTCTCGGTCGTGTTCATCACGCACGACGTGTCGCTGCTCATCGAGGTCGCCGACCGGATCGCGATCATGTACGCGGGCGAGATCGTCGAGCAGGCGTCTGCGAGCGACGTGTACCGGCGCCCGCGCCACCCGTACACGCACGGGCTGCTCAACTCGTTCCCGCCCCTGCACGGGCCCAAGCGCCCGCTCGTCGGCATCCCGGGCTCGCCGCCCGACCTCCAGGCCCTGCCGACCGGGTGCCCGTTCCGGCCGCGCTGCGCGCACGTCATGGACGCGTGCGCCGACGTCCACCCCGCGCTGGGCCCCACGTCGCTGGGGCTGCCCGGCGTCGGCGAACCGGGACGGTCGGTCGCGTGCCTGCTCCACGACGGGCACGGCGAGGTCCCCGCGGAGCTGCGCGTCTGACGCGAGCCACGCACGCCAGGGTCGATGATCCCAGGCGACTCCTCGGTCGCGGGGACGCCCGGTCGTCCCCGCGAGCAGAGCCGGCCGGTACCCCGCGTCGGGTGCCGGCCAGCTCGTGCGCGTCGCAGGGCGCTCCCGGCCGACGTGTGAAAGACCACCCACCGCCACGCCCTGACCTGCCCGTTCTCTTTGCCGGATCCCCACACGCGGTGACCTACGGTGGACGGGTGACCTTCCCTCCTCCTTCGACGACGCAGCCGACCGCACGCCCGCTGGCACCCCCGCGGGCCGTCGGTGCACGCCCCGTGCACGCGCCGAGCACGGGCGCGACGCACGTCGGGGCGCGTGTCGCGGCGAGCCTGACGGCTCTCGTCTCGGTGGTCCTCGTGTGGCAGGTCTGGCAGTACTTCGTCGCGTCCGAGGCGGGGCAGCACCTGGACCAGGCGGCGCTGCGCGGCTCCGACTACGGACGCGGCACGCTGTGGGCTCTCGGGGAGCCCGTGCTCGACGTCGTCTCGGTCAGCTTCGTCGTGCTGGGCCTGGGGACGGCCATGGGGATCGCGCTGCTCCGTCGTCGCTGGGGGCTCGCCGTCCAGGTCGCGTTCGTCGTGGTCGGGTCGAACGTCACGACCCAGTTCCTCAAGAAGTCGGTCCTCGACCGACCGGACCTGATCGGCGGCGGGTGGGGCGTGGGGAACACGCTGCCCAGCGGGCACACCACGGTCGCCGCCTCGGTCGCGGTCGCGCTGCTGCTCGCGGTCCCGCGGGCGGCGCGCCCGGTCGTCGCCGTCCTGGGGGGGACGTACACGGCGGCCACGGGAGTCTCGACCCTGATCGGTCACTGGCACCGACCGAGCGACGTGGTCGCGGCGATCCTCGTCGTGACGGCGTGGACCGCGCTCGCGCTCGCGCTCACCCCCGCGAGCGCGCTCGACCCCGTCCCCGCACGTGGCAGCAGCGCCTACCCCGGCTCGGTCGTCGTGGCCGTGCTCCTGTTCCTGGGGGCCGGAGCGGCGATGCTCGGTGCCGCGTGGTGCCTGCGCGAGGTCTATCCCGCGAGCTGGGACATGACCGACCTCGCCGAGACCACCGCGTACGTGGGCGGGGCGCTGGGGGTGGTCGCCGCGACGGCGATCTCTTTCGCCGTGCTGCTCCTGCTCCGCCAGGCGACGTCCCGTCCCGGGAGATGACTGTCGCCCACAGGTCGGGGGACGGCACGCCCTGCGGGGGCGTCCACGACGACCGCGAGCCCCTGCCACGGGGGCCCTCCACAACGGATAAGGTGCCGCCTGGCGCCAGTGGCGTAACGTCATAGGCTGCCGGTGGGAACGGGACGCTGGGGTCGTGGGCCATGCCCCAGCCCGACGCCGGACCCCACCTCAGCACCTCGGCCCACCCGGAGATCGCTCCGGGCACGAGCCACACCAGCAGCAACGGAAAGCAGGAACGGATGTCCTCAGGTCGCAAGCTCGTCATCGTGGAGTCCCCCACGAAGGCACGCAAGATCCAGGGCTACCTCGGTGACGACTTCGAGGTGGAGTCGAGCGTCGGGCACATCCGCGACCTCCCGCAGCCGTCCGAGCTGCCCGCCGACATGAAGAAGGGGCCGTTCGGCAAGTTCGCGGTCAACGTCGACGAGGGCTTCGAGCCCTACTACGAGGTCTACGCGGACAAGAAGAAGAAGGTCGCGGAGCTCAAGCGCGCCCTGAAGAACGCCGACGAGCTCTACCTCGCGACCGACGAGGACCGCGAGGGCGAGGCCATCGCGTGGCACCTGCTCGAGGAGCTCAAGCCCAAGGTCCCCGTGCACCGCATGGTCTTCCACGAGATCACCCGCGAGGCCATCGAGCGTGCGCTCGAGAACACGCGCGACCTCGACGAGCACCTGGTCGACGCCCAGGAGACGCGCCGCATCCTCGACCGTCTGTACGGCTACGAGGTCTCGCCGGTCCTGTGGCGCAAGGTCCGCCAGGGGCTGTCCGCGGGGCGTGTCCAGTCGGTCGCGACGCGCCTGGTCGTCGAGCGCGAGCGCGAGCGCATGGCCTTCGTCGCCGCCGAGTACTGGGACGTGTCCGGCACGTTCTCGCTCGCCGACAAGACCGCCGAGGACGCCGACAAGAGCTTCGACGCCCGCCTGGTCCAGTTCGGCGGCGCCCGCGTCGCCTCGGGCCGCGACTTCGACGACCGTGGGCAGCTCAAGCCCGCGGCGGCACGCGACGGCGTGGTCCAGCTCGACGAGCAGGCTGCCTCGCTCGTGGTCGGTGGGCTCGAGGGGGCCGACTTCGCGGTCCGCAGCCTCGAGACCAAGCCGTACACGCGCCGTCCGGCCGCGCCGTTCACGACGTCGACGCTCCAGCAGGAGGCGAGCCGCAAGCTCCGCTTCAACTCGCGGCAGACGATGCGCACCGCGCAGGCGCTGTACGAGAACGGCTACATCACCTACATGCGTACGGACTCCCCGTCGCTGTCGGCCGAGGCCACGGACGCCGCGCGGCGCCAGGCCGCCGAGCTGTACGGGCCCGAGTTCGTGCCCGGTGCGCCGCGCGCCTACGCGTCGAAGGCGAAGGGCGCGCAGGAGGCCCACGAGGCCATCCGCCCCGCCGGCGACTCGTTCCGCACCCCGGCCCAGGTCGCCCGCGAGATCAGCGGCGACCAGTTCAAGCTGTACGAGCTCATCTGGAAGCGCACGGTCGCCTCGCAGATGGCGGACGCCAAGGGGTCGACGGCGTCGGTGCGGCTTGCTGCGCCGATCGGCCTGACCGTGGTGGCGCCGCTCTCGGGCAAGACGTTCGTGCCGGACGGCCCGGCCCCCGAGGCCGTGTTCGCGGCCTCCGGCACGGTCATCTCGTTCCGCGGCTTCCTCGCCGCGTACGAGGAGGGGACCGACGACGGTGCGGAGACGGCCGACGGCACCCCCGCGAAGTCCGGCCGTCGTCGCAACGACGAGGACGCCCGCCTGCCCCAGATGGGCGAGGGGGACCTGCTCGACGGGCGCGACCTCACGGCCGACGGGCACTCGACGTCCGCACCCCCGCGCTACACCGAGGCCAGTCTCATCAAGGCCCTCGAGGAGCGCGGCATCGGACGCCCGTCCACGTACGCGTCGACCATCTCGACGGTCCAGGACCGCGGGTACGTGCTGCCGCGCGGTCAGGCCCTCGTGCCGAGCTGGCTCGCGTTCGCCGTGATCCGGCTCCTGGAGGAGCACTTCGAGTGGCTCATCGACTACGACTTCACCGCGGAGATGGAGGCGGACCTCGACGCGATCGCGGCCGGCGACAAGGACCGCGTCGCCTGGCTGACCCGCTTCTACTTCGGGGACGGCACGGGCCGTGAGGAGGGCGAGGGGCTGCGCCAGCTCGTCGAGGACCTCGGCGAGATCGACGCGCGCGACATCAACTCGGTCCAGATCGGCGAGGGCATCCAGCTCCGCGTCGGTCGGTACGGGCCGTACGTGGAAGATCTGTCCGTCCCGGTCAAGGAGGGCGAGAACCCGCCGCGTGCCTCGGTGCCCGACGACCTGGCCCCCGACGAGCTCACGGTCGACAAGGCGCGCGAGCTCCTTGCCGCGGGTGCCGACGACGGCCGGATCCTCGGCACCGACCCCGAGTCGGGGAACCCCGTCGTGGCCCGCGCGGGACGCTACGGCCCGTACGTGACCGAGCAGCTCCCCGAGCCGAAGTTCGACGAGGGTCTGTCGGCCGCGGCGCTCAAGAAGGCCAAGGCCGCGCTGCCCAAGCCCCGCACGGCGTCGCTGCTCAAGGACATGAGCCTCGACACCGTGACGCTCGAGGACGCGCTGCGCCTGCTGTCGCTGCCGCGCGTCGTGGGCACGGACCCGGAGACGGGCGTCGAGATCACC
Organism: Oerskovia rustica; assembly: GCF_014836555.1. Lineage (GTDB taxonomy): Bacteria > Actinomycetota > Actinomycetes > Actinomycetales > Cellulomonadaceae > Oerskovia > Oerskovia rustica. The sequence continues at coordinate 25,185 of NZ_JACSQQ010000033.1, read as the reverse complement.
GCGCAGAACGGTCGGTACGGCCCGTACCTCAAGAAGGGCACGGACTCGCGCACCCTCCCGTCCGAGGAGGCCATGTTCACGGTCACCCTCGAGGAGGCGCTCGAGCTGTACAAGCAGCCCAAGCGCGGTCGTGGAGCCACGGCCACCCCGCCGCTGCGCGAGCTCGGGGACGACCCGACGTCGGGCAAGCCCATCGTGGTCAAGGACGGCCGCTTCGGCGCGTACGTCACGGACGGTGAGACCAACCGGACGCTGCCGCGCGACCTGACGCCCGAGTCGATCACGCCGGAGAAGGCCATCGAGCTCCTCGCGGAGAAGCGCGCCGCCGGCCCGGCGAAGAAGAAGGCCCCGGCCCGCAAGGCTCCGGCCAAGAAGCCTGCCGCGAAGAAGGCCCCGGCCAAGAAGGCGCCGGCCGAGAAGAAGTAGCGGTCGTCGGCTCACGCCGACGTCTGCACGACGCCGAGGTAGACCCGTGTGCGCGAGGTAGACCTCCCGGAGGTCTACCTCGCGCACACGGGTCTACCTCGGCCGGGGTGGCGGGGTGACCGGGTCAGTGGTGCGTGTGCTTGACCGGCTCGGGCAGGCCCGCGTCCGCGCGGATCGCGCGCGACAGCCCCTCGATCGAGCGCAGCGCGTCGACGAGCTCGGGCACGCGGACCTCGAAGGGCATCGCGTGGATGGTCTCGCCCGGGGCGGTCGCGGCCTCGGCGACGCGGCGCAGGTCGCCCACGTCGGCGGTCGTGAGCCCGATCTCGGTGAGCGTGTTGGGCAGCCCGACGCGCGTCGTGAACTCCACGAAGTCGCGGATCTCCTGCGACGGCGCCCCCTCCAGCACGAGCTGGGTCAGCGAGCCGATGTTGACCTTCTGGCCGTGCGTGAGGCCGTGGGTCTGCGGCGCGGCCGTGAGCCCGTTGTGGACCGCGTGGGCCGCCGCGAGGCCACCCGACTCGAAGCCCAGCCCGGACAGCAGGGTGTTGGCCTCGACCACGGCGTCGACCGCGGGCGTGACGAGGTGCTCCTTGACGGCCTCGATCGCGGGCAGCGAGTTCTCCCACAGGATCTTCCAGGAGAGCTCGGCGAGCGCGGTGCCCGTGATGAGCGGCAGGCCGCCCGCCATGGTCGTCGCGTTGGCCTTGGCCACGGCACGGGCCTCGATCCACGTGGCGAGCGCGTCGCCGATGCCCGCGACGAGGAACCTCACCGGGGCGTTCGCGACGAGCTGGGTGTCCACGAGGACCAGGTCGGGGTTGTGCGGGAAGAAGCGGTACTCCTCGAACGCGCCCTCGTCGGTGTAGATGACCGACAGGGCGGAGCAGGGGGCGTCGGTCGACGCGACGGTCGGTACCGAGACCCAGCGGATGCCCTCGAGGTGTCCGGCGGCCTTGACCGCGTCGATCGTGCTGCCGCCACCGATGCCCACGATCACGTCGGCGCCGCTCTCGCGGATGCGCCGTGCGAGATGGTCGACGGCCGCCGCGGTCGCGTACGTGCCGAAGCCCTCGCGCTCGCGGCGGAGGTTCGCGGCCTGGAACGACTCGGCGACGGTGTCCTCGACGATCTCCCAGACCACGTCGTCGGCCACCAGGAGCGGCTTGGTACCGATCGGGGCGACGAACTCACCGAGCCGGGACAGCGCGCCGCGCGACTGCACGTAGCGCAGGGGGCTGATGAGGGTGCGGATCGGGACCTCGGACATGGGGACCTCCTCGAAGTGCTGGACAGGGCGTCGCCGGACGCGCACGGAGGGTCGCTCCTCGCGGACCGCCGACACCTCGACGCTATGTCGAGGCACGCCCGACCGCCCGGTGGGGCCGTGTGACGTCCGTCGTCGTCCCGCGGTCCGAGACGTGGCGCGTCAGTCGACCGTGACGGCCTCCAGCACGGGCAGGCGCGAGGCCCGGATGCCAGGCCAGACGCTCGCGACGAGACCGATCACGACCGCGAGCCCCAGGACCGCGAGCACCTGCCCCCAGGGGATCGCGAGGCTCGTGAGGCCCTGCTCGGCGAGCACCCCCGGCAGGGCGGCCGCGATCGCGATGCCCGTGAGCACGCCCAGCACCGTCCCGTAGACCGCGGTCAGGACCGACTCGATCGTGATGATGCCCGCGAGCTGGAGGCGCCCGAGCCCCACGGCCCGCAGCAGCCCGATCTCCCGCGTGCGCTCGATGATCGACAGCGCGAGCGTGTTGACGATGCCGAGCAGCGCGATGACGATCGACAGCCCGAGCAGCGCGTAGAGGATCACGAGCACCTGGTCCACCTGCGCCGCGGCCGCGTTGGCGAGCTCCTCGCGGTCGAGCACCGAGACGACGAGGAACGGCTTGACGGCCTCGGTGAGCGCGGCGCGCAGCTCGGTGGTCGAGGTCCCCGGGGCGGCCGTGACGTACACGGCGTACGTCGGGATCTCCGTGGCCCCCACGTCCGCGTACGTCGCGTCGGCGAGGACCAGGTCGGACGAGATCACCTGGGTGTCGATGATCGCCCCGACCTGCACGTCCTGGGTCCGGGTGCCGTCGTCGCTCGTGAGGGTCAAGGAGTCGCCGACCGCCCACCCCTTGTCCCGGGCCGCGGTCCGGCGGACCACCGCCTCGCCGTCGGCGAGGGCCTGGTCGGGGTCGCCCTCGACCACGGGAGCGTCGAGGGCCTCGGTGAAGAACCCGGGCGGCACGACCGTGGCCCCGCTGGGCTCGCCGTCGACGTCGAGCGTCCCGAGCCGCAGCGGGAGCGCCTGCCCGACGGCGGGGAGCCCGGTCACGGCATCGGTGACCCCCGGGGGGAGCGCGCCCGTGGCCGCGGCACCCTGGACCACGTAGTCGGCCCGCATCTGCTCGTCGACGATCGACCGGACCGAGGCCTGCGTCGAGGCCGCGATGACCCCGGTCGCGCTCACGAGCGCCATCCCGATCAGCAGCGCCCCCGCGGTGTTCGAGGTGCGGCGCGGGCTGCGCGTGACGTTGCCGCGCGCCAGGCGGCCGAGAGGCCGGATCGCCGCGACCGCCGGCACGGCCAGCACCGTGATCACGGCGCCGGCGATCGCGGGGGACAGGACGAGGACGCCCACGAGCGCCGCGCTCGCGCCGACCGCGAGCAGGACCCGGGGGTTGAGGTCGTCGACCAGGGCCCACCCGGTCGGGTCGGCCGAGGCCGAGCTCCCGAGCCGCGAGGCCAGGACCAGGAGCCCCGCGCCGAGCACCGTCAGCACGAGCCCGAGGACCGCCCGGGTGCCGGTCCCGCGGTCCGGTGCGACGTCGTCGTGCATGGCCTGGACCGGGGGAGTGAGGGCCGCGCGGCGGCCCGGGACCGCGGCCGCGACGACGCTCACCAGGACACCCAGCGAGATCGCGACCACGACCGAGGTCGCGCTCAGCGGCACACGCCCCGACAGCTCCATGCCCGTCGAGCCGAACACCGCGCGCAGGCCGCTGACCAGCACCCGGCCCAGCACCACGCCCGTCGCCGCGCCGAGCACCCCGACCGCGACGGCCTGCGCCAGGATGGACGCGAACACCTGCGCGGGCGAGGCCCCCAGCGCCCGCAGCAGGGCGAACTCGCGCTGACGCTCGCGCACCGACATCGCGAACGTGTTGGCGATGATGAACGCCCCCACGAACAGCGCGATCGCGGCGAAGACCAGCAGGAACGTCTCGATGAACCCGAGGATCTGCTCGACCCCCTGGCGGGCCTCCTCGCGCACTGCCTCGCCCGTGAGGGACTCGGCGCCCGCCGGGAGGACCTCGGCCACGCGCTCGGCGAGCACCTCCTCGGACACGTCTCCCGCGGCGTAGACCGAGATCGTGGGGACCGTGCCGTCGGGGGCGTAGGTCGCGAGCGCGGTCGCAGGGTCGAGGCCCACCAGGATCGTGCCGGCCGCTGCCGCCTCGATCGCGAAGACCCCCGTGACCGTGACGGGCTGGGGAGCGCCCGCCAGGACCACGGTCGTCGTGTCTCCGGTGGTCAGGTCGGCGGCCGACGCGGCGCTCTCCTCCAGGGCGATCTCGGCGGGCCCCACGGGCCACGCGCCGCTCGCGAGCGTCACGGTCGGCTCGTCGGGCCCCACCGCGATCCCGATGCTCGGCGGGCCCGACGTCGTGACTGCCGTGCCGTCCGCCGCGACCAGGACGATCGGACCCGACGCGTCGGGCACAGCCCGAGCGACGCCGTCGACCCCCGCGACCGTGTCCGCGAGGGAGACCGGGACCGGGGAGTGTGGCGTCCCGAAGGTGCTGCCCGCCGTGGTGGAGTCGTCGATCTCCTCGGCGCCGCGCACGTACACGTCGGCCACGAGAGTGGTCGCGATGATCTCGTCGAACGTCGAGGACAGCATCGCGCGGAACGTGAACGTCCCCACGACGAACGCGACCCCGAGCATCACGGCGAGCGTCGACAGCACGAAGCGGACGAGGTGCGCCCGGACCCCGCGCAGCGCGACCCGCAGCATCAGTCCTCCTCCGCCTGCCCGAGCGTGTCGAGGATGTCGCGCCGCGTCGGGGCCGCGAGGTCGGCGGTGATCCGCCCGTCGGTGAGGAACAGGACCCGGTGCGCGTACGAGGCCGCGCGCGGGTCGTGCGTGACCATGACGACCGTCTGCCCCAGCTCGTCGACCGACCGCCGCAGGAACCCCAGCACCTCGGCGGACGACCGCGAGTCGAGGTTGCCCGTCGGCTCGTCGGCGAACACCACGGACGGCCGCGAGACCAGGGCCCGCGCGCACGCGACCCGCTGCTGCTGCCCGCCCGAGAGCTCGGACGGACGGTGGTGCAGGCGGTCGCCCAGCCCCACCGCGCCCACGACCTCGTCGAACCACGCCCGGTCCACGGGGACCCGGGCGATGTCGAGCGGGAGCGTGATGTTCTCCGCCGCGGTGAGCGTCGGGACCAGGTTGTAGGACTGGAACACGAACCCGATCCGCGTCCGCCGCAGGGCCGTGAGGCGCCGCTGCGAGAGTCGGCTCACCTCGGTCCCGTCGATCACGACCCGACCCGACGTCGGTGAGTCCAGGCCAGCCATGCAGTGCATGAGCGTCGACTTCCCCGAGCCCGACGGCCCCATGATCGCCGTGAGCTCGGCCGCACGGAAGTCCACGTCGACGCCGTCGAGCGCACGCACGACCGTCTCGCCCTGGCCGTACGTCTTGACGAGGTCTCGCGCCCAGGCCGCCGTCCCGTCAGGTGCGTCCGGGGGCAGCGCTGGCGCGGCACCGGTTCCCGAGCGGGTGGGCGCGGGTGGGCCGGGCGAGGACGGGGCGGGCTCCATCGGAGCTCCCTTCGGTCGGAACGTCTCCATCGTGGCCCCGAAGGCAGGTGACGTGCGACACATCCGTGGATCTCGCGTCAAGACCCTGCCGCGCCGTGGTCCTCCCCAATACCACGGACCACCCGTCCGTGCGACCCGACGGCTCGACCCCCCTGCCCGCCGGGCACCACCCGAGGAGCCCATCATGACGAACCACACTCAGGCCGGATCCCCCCGGCACGCGGCGGTGCTCGCCGTGCCCCCCACGACGAGGCCCCCCACGCTCGCGTGGCGCCTGCTGTCGACGGCGCTCGCGGCCCTGCTCGTGCTCGTGGGCGTCGTCGCGATGCCCCGCACGGCGTCCGCCGCCGAGCTCGACGCCATCAAGACGGTCACGATCACCCAGCCGCTGGACGAGGTCCACCTGTGGCAGTCGCTGCGGATCGAGGCCACCTGGGCCGTGCCCGACGGCTCGCACGCGGGGGACACGTTCACCCTGGCGTTCCCGGACTCGCCCCGCGTGACGGGGTTCGCGCAGACGTTCGACCTCAAGACGCCCGCCGGTGCGGTCGTCGGGACGTGCGACGTCACGCAGGACGGTTTCGCGTGCACGCTCAGCTCGTACGTCGAGACCGCGACCAACGTCCACGGCACGCTGTTCTTCTACGCGCAGGTCAGCAGCGTGGGCGAGGGCGGCACGTTCACGTTCACCACGGGCAACGAGATGGTGATCGAGGTCCCCGTCCCGGGTGGCGAGGTCGTCCCCGGGAGCGGCTGGTCCGCCCCGGAGCAGCCCGTCAAGGGCGGCTGGGTCAGCACGGACGGCAGGACCGCCGTCTGGGAGGTCTACGTGCCGAGCGAGTTCCTGGCCGCGTCGGCCGGTGGCCCCGTGGTCGTGACCGACACCTACGACCCGCGGCTGTCCATGCGCGACGACTCGCTCGTCGTCGCGTACGTCCCCCTGGCCGACTGGAACAACGGTGACTACGGCTCGAGCGCGGTACGCCTCAGCCCCGGGACCGGGTACGTCTACACCCCGGACGTGGCCGGCTCGTCGTTCGACCTGACGTTCGTCGACCCCGTCACGGACGGCTCGCGCATGTACATCTTCACGTACCGGATGTCGCTGCCCGTGGGCGTGCAGGACGGCGACACCTTCGCCAACCAGGTCGCGGGCAGCACCGGCTGGGACGACCAGCGCGTGCTCGAGTACGCGGCCGCCGGTGGAGACGGCGACGGTGACGGCAACGGCGAGCTCCGCCTGACCAAGCACGTCACGGGCGAGGGTGCGGCGTCGGTCCTGGCGGGCACCGAGTTCACCGTCGACTACACGACGGACCGGAACGGTGCGACGACGTCGGGTCGCCTCACGGTGACCGACGGTGCGACGGTCACGATCCCCGGTCTCGCCGCCGGGACCGTGGTGACCCTGAGCGAGGTCTCGCCCGCCGCGATCGACGGGGTGACCTGGGGAGAGCCCGTGTTCTCGGGAGAGGGCGTGACCCCGGTCGAGGGTGGTGCACAGGTCACGGTCGGTGCGGAGGGCGTGGTCGAGGTCGCGCTCGACAACCCCGTCGCCCCCGTGGACCCGCCGGCCCCGCCGGTCCCTCCGACGACGGTGCCGCCCACCACGGTGCCTCCGACGACGGTGCCTCCCGTCACGACGCCGCCCGCCTCGGTCGTCCCGCAGACCAAGGTGCCGACGGTCAAGGCGACGCCCCAGGCGACGACGAAGCACGCGCGTGGTGCGCTCGCGACGACGGGTGCGACGGTCGGCCTGGTCGCCGGTGCGGCCGTGCTGCTCGTCGGCGCCGGGGCCACGCTCGTGGCGCTACGTCGTCGGGGGTCGAGCTCCTGACGGCGGCCTGAGCGCTGCGGCCATCTCGCGGCCCCGGGGGG
>NZ_JACSQQ010000033.1:0-18044 GCF_014836555.1 Oerskovia rustica | reverse complement strand
CCCCCCCCCCCCCGCGGCGGTGCTGCGGCACGGCCGCAGTAGCGTGGACGCATGGTCTCTCACGCAGTGGTGAACGTGCTCGACGCCGTCCCCGACCCCGGCGACGCCCCTCCCGTGCGCTGGGGGATCCTCGGGGCGGGGAGGATCGCGGGCTCGTTCGCCGACGAGGTGCGGGCCTTCACGCAGGGCCACGTGGCGGCGGTGGGCTCGCGCGACGAGCACCGGGCGCGGGACTTCGCGCAGCGGCACGCGCCGTCGGCGACCGTGCACGGGTCGTACGAGGCCCTCGTCGCGGACCCCGACGTCGACGTCGTGTACGTCGCGACCCCGCACTCGCACCACCGCGAGCACGGGCTGCTCGCGGTCGCGGCGGGCAAGCCGGTCCTCATGGAGAAGGCGTTCACGCGCAACGAGGCCGAGGCGCGCGAGGTCCTGGACGCGGCGCGGGCGGCGGGAGCGTTCGTCATGGAGGCCGTGCTCACGCGGCACCTGCCGCACGTCGCCGCGATCCGTGCGCTGATCGCGCAGGGGGAGATCGGCGAGGTCCGGTCGGTCACGGCGTCCTACGGCTCGAACGCGGCGTACGACCCGGCGAGCCGGCTCTTCGCGCCCGAGCTCGCGGGCGGCGCGCTGCTGGACATCGGGATCTACCCGCTCGCGTTCGCGACGGACCTCCTGGGCATGCCCGACGACGTCACGGCGGTCGGTCTGCAGGCTCCCACCGGGGTGGACGCCCAGTCGACCGTGGTGCTGCGGTACGGCGACCGGGCGACGGCGACGCTCTCGTCGTCGGTCCTGGCGCAGTCGGCGACGTCGCTCGTGGTCGCGGGCACGGGCGGCCGGATCGAGGTCGTGGACCGGTTCATGGTGCCCACGACGTTCAGCGTGGTGTGGGCCGACGGGGCGCGGCGCGAGTACGACGGGTACGCGACAGGGGCCAAGCAGTACGAGGCGGCCGAGGTCGCGCGCTGCCTGGCGGCGGGGCTGACCGAGAGCCCGCGCATGACGTGGCAGGACACGCTCGACCTGATGCGGGTCATGGACCTGGCACGCGCGCAGCTGGGGGTCGTGTACCCGGGGGAGTAGCGGTGCCGAGAACGAGGTTGGGGCCGTTCTGGCTGCGGGAACGGCCTCGATCGCGGGGTTCGACCGCGCGGAACCTCGTCCTCGGCACGGCGGCCCACCTGGGCGCCGCGCGACCACGCCTCGGGCAATACCCCGTGGCACCGCTCTCACGGGGTTAGCGTGAACCCATGAGCAACGACGCCCGCGCCGCGGCACCGACCGACCAGCCCGCCTCCCTGCCCGACCTCGTCGCGACCGCCGCCGACCTGCCCGAGGTGGTCTCCGGCGTCGTGCCCGATCCGCGGACCGCTCCCACCGTCCGCTGGGGGATCCTGGGCGCCGGAAACATCGCCGGGTCGTTCGCCGAGGCCGTGCGCGACCACACGCGGGCGCGCGTCGTGGCCGTCGGCTCGCGCGACCGCGTCCGGGCCGAGCGCTTCGCGACCGAGCACGGCATCCACACCACGCATGCCGACTACACCGAGCTCGTCGAGGACCCGCAGGTCGACGTCGTGTACGTCGCGACGCCCCACTCGCACCACCGCGACCACGCGCTGCTGGCCATCGCCGCAGGCAAGCACGTCCTCGTCGAGAAGGCGTTCACGCGCAACGAGGCCGAGGCGCGCGAGATCCTCGACGCGGCGCGGGCCGCGGGCGTCTTCGTCATGGAGGCCATGTGGACGCGGTTCCTGCCGCACGTCGCCGCGCTGCGCGGGGTGATCGCGCGCGGGGAGATCGGCGAGATCGTCAACGTCACCGCCGACCACGGCCAGTTCTTCCCGTTCGACCCCGAGCACCGGCTCTACGCCCCCGACCTCGCGGGGGGAGCGCTGCTCGACCTGGGCGTGTACCCCGTGTCGTTCGCGCACGACGTGCTGGGGGCGCCGTCGTCGGTCACGGCGGTCGGCGCGCTCACGGAGACGGGCGTCGACGGCCAGCTCGGCATCACGCTCGGCTACGGCCAGGCCATGGCCACGCTGTCGACCACGCTCTGGTCGCAGACGCCCAACGTCGCGTCGATCTCCGGGACCGCGGGGCGCATCGAGATCGAGGGCACGTTCTACGCCCCGACGTCGTTCCGCGTGATCCGGCACGACGGCGCGCAGTGGCGCTACGAGGGTTTCCGCGGCGAGGGCAAGCAGTACCAGGCGGCCGAGGTCGCGCGCTGCCTCGAGGCCGGCCTGACCGAGAGCCCGCGCATGACGTGGCAGGACACGCTCGACGTCATGCGGACCATGGACGAGATCCGCCGCCAGACGGGCGTGGTCTACCCGAACGAGTGACCTGGGTGTGTCGAGAACGGGGTTGAGGTCGTTCTGACGGGCAGAACGACCTCAACCCCGTTCTCGACGCCGCGGGCGGGGGTGGCGTGCGGGGCTAGCTCGCCGTCGGCTCGTCCGTGTGCTCGACGACGTAGCTGCGGCCGTCGGGGCCCGTCACGTACTCGAAGCGCGTCTTGAGCTCGCGGTCGCGCTCGGCCTCGGCCGCGGAGACGCCGCGCCCGGGGGAGCCCTGCTTCCCGACCTGTGCCGGTCCGAAGATCGGCAGGAACGTCTCGGTCATGCGCAGGCCCAGGGGGCGTCGTCGCTGCTTGTCGGCCATGCGCCTCTCCTCTCGAGAACGGTGCAAGTAGATGGTGCACCAATGATTGGTGTACCAAGCATAGGGGAGAACTGGCTACGATGACGACATGACCACGTCGATCGAGAGCGCCCCGCTGCCCGGCACCGACCCGCTCGCGCTCGAGTCCCAGGTCTGCTTCGCGCTGTCGGCCGGCGCCCGCGCGATGGTCGCCATGTACAGGCCGCTGCTCGAACCCCTGCGCCTGACCCACCCGCAGTACCTCGTGATGCTCGCGCTGTGGCAGGACGCCGCGGCCGGCGAGCGCACCACGGCCACGTCCCTCGCCGAGCGGCTCCACCTGGACCCCGGCACGCTCTCCCCGCTCGTGCGACGGCTCGAGACCACGGGGTACCTCACGCGCTCGCGCAACGAGCACGACGGTCGCGTCGTCGACGTGACGCTGACCCCGGCCGGGCGCGACCTCCGCACGCAGGCCGAGAAGGTGCCGCCCGCCATCACCGCCGCGACGGGTCTGACCCTCGACGAGCTCATGGAGGTCCACGCCGCGGCCTCGAAGGTCGTGTCCGCCGCGCTGCGCGCCGGCGTCATCTAGCCCGGGCGCCCGTCCCCGGGCGACATGTCGTAGGTGACCCACGGGGTTGCGGTCGCGACCGAGTCGTAGAGCCGCCTGGCCGTGGCGTTCGCCGGGTCCGTGATCCAGCGCACGACGCTCGCCCCCAGGTCCCCGGCGTGCACACCGACGGCCCCGAGCAGCAGGCGCCCGACCCCGGCCCCCCGTGCCGCCTCGGCGACGAACAGGTCGTCGAGCCAGCACCCGTGCGACCCGTCGAGCGGGCGCTCGAACGTCCGCAGCACCGCGATGCCGCCCAGGCGCGTCCCGTCCGTGGCGACCAGACCGCGGACCCCCGAGGCGCCGTCGTGCAGCCAGGACCAGACCAGGCGGTCCCGCGCCGCGTCCGCGGGCATCTCGTAGAACGCGCGGTAGCCCGCGTACAGGTCGAGCCACTCGGGCTCGTCGTCGAGGAGGACGGGGCGCACCCGCCAGGTCGTCGTCACGGCGACACCGTACCCACCCGGAGCCCGCCCCTGCGGGCCCGTCCCAGCCGTGCCTAGGGTGGCGCGATGACCACCCCTGCCCTCCCCGCCCCCCGGGCGACCCGGGCGCGCGGCCTGGCCGCCGCCGCGCTCCGCCAGTGGCACCTGCACCCCCGGTGGGCCATGGCGCTGCGCGGCGCCGTGGCCGCCGCCGTCGCCTGGGTCGTCGGGATCGTGCTGCCGCAGCCCTTCTCCGACTACCCGTACTACGCGCCCCTCGGGGCGGTCGTCGCGACCACGAGCACCGTGGCCCGCTCCGTCCGGGAGTCCTTCCAGGCGGTCGGCGCGATCGTCGTCGGGGCGCTCGTGGCGCGCGGCGTGGACCTCGTGCTCGCGCCCAGCGCCCTGTCGATCGCGCTCGTCGTCGCCGTGGCGATCCTCGTCGCAGGGTGGGGGCTCCTGGGAGACATGGGGTCGTGGGCCGTGACCTCGGCGCTGTTCGTCCTCATCATCGGGAACGCGGACAAGGTCGGGTACATGGGTGCGTACATCGGGCTCGTCCTGGTCGGGTCGCTCGTCGGGATCGGGATCAACCTGCTCTTCCCGCCGCTGCCCCTCGCGGCGTCCGACGTCGACCTCGACCGGCTCAAGGACGCCCTCGCGGACCAGCTCGACCACCTCGCGGACGGGCTCGACAGCGACGTCGCGCCCTCACCCGAGGAGTGGGACGAGCGGCGCCTGCACCTCGGTCCGGTGGTCGACCGGTCGCAGCGGTCCGCCGAGCAGGCGCGCGAGGCGGCGCACATCAACCGTCGCGCCCGCCGGTACGCGGAGGCGACCCGCGCGCAGGGCTCCCAGGCAGCCGCGCTGGGCGTCACGTCGTCGGTCGTCGGGGACCTGACACGCCTCGTCACCGGGTGGGAGAGGCAGGACCTCGACGACCTCGCGTTCGGCGAGTCCCTGCGGCCCCTCGTGCGCGACGCCCTGCGCGCGTACGCGGACGCCGTGCGGTCCACGGCCGGGGCGCTCGCGGAACCCGAGGCGCTCGACCGCGTCCGTGACACGACCGAGCGCCTGCGGCGCGCCGTGCGCGACGTGCGCAGCGGCGCGGACGAGGACTACTTCGTCGCGGGGGCGACCGTGCTCGCGATCCGGCGCGGGGTCGCGGCGCTGGGCGAGGAGTAGGTCCTCGTCAGGCGTCGGTCACGCTGATCGACCCGTCCTGCCCGACGGCGAAGCGCACCGTGTCGAGCCCGCTCGCGCCCGCGTCGGGAGCCACGGCAGCCTGCGCGAGCTGGGCGAGCGTGTGCGTGCCCTCGACGACGAGCACCGCGCACCCCGCGGCCCGGCCCGCGGCGACCCCGGCGGGCGCGTCCTCGACCACGAGGCAGCGCGACGGGTCGACGCCGAGCCGCTCGGCGCCCAGCAGGAACGGGTCCGGGTCGGGCTTGCCGTGCGTCACGTCGTCGGCCGTGACCACGACCGCGGGCGGCACGAGGCCCGACGCCCCGATGCGCGCCGCCGCGAGCGGGCGCGTGCACGACGTGACGATCGCCTGACGCGTCGCGGGGAGCGACGCGAACGCGTCGACCGTGCCCGGGAGGACGCGCACGCCCTCGGTGTCGTGGAGCTCGAGGTCGTGGATGCGGTGGTACGCCTCCTCGACCAGGTCGGCGGGCAGGAGGCGCGCGATGAACGTCCGCGCCGGGGTGCCGTGCTCGATCTGGAACGTGTCCGCGTCCGGCAGGCCGTACTCGTGCGCCCAGCGGCGCCAGTTCCGGTCGACCGCGGGCACCGAGTCGATCAGGGTGCCGTCCATGTCGAACAGGATCGCGTCGAACGTGCGCCCCGCGAACGCGACGCCCGGGGTGGGGAGCGCGGGGGAGTCGGGGAGGCCAGGACCGGGTACGGGGAGGACGGACATGCCACCGAGGCTACCGGCCGTGTCGCGCGGCCCGTCCCGTGCCGTGCGACCTTCCCTTGTCGGGTGGCCCGACTATCGTGGGCGCGTGAGCACACCCGGTTACTTCATCTCGTTCGAGGGCGGCGACGCCGTCGGCAAGTCCACCCAGTCCCGTCTCCTGGGGGAGTGGCTGGGCGAGCTGACCGGCCGCGAGGTCGTGCTGACCCGCGAACCAGGGGGTACCGAGCTGGGCGTCGAGCTGCGTCAGGCCGTGCTGCACGGCCGGGACATGGACGCCCGCACCGAGGCGCTCATCTACGCGGCCGACCGCGCGCACCACGTCGCGCACCTGGTCCGGCCCGCGCTCGAGCGGGGTGCGGTCGTCGTCACGGACCGCTACCTCGACTCGTCGGTCGCCTACCAGTCGGGTGGCCGTGAGCTGGGCGTCGACGAGGTCGAGCTCATCTCGCTGTGGGCCGTCCAAGGACTCATGCCGCACGTGACGGTCCTGCTGGACCTCGACCCCGCGGTCGCGGCCGAGCGGCTCCAGGGGAAGCCCGACCGCCTGGAGAGCGCGGGGCTCGACTTCCACCGGCGCACCCGCGAGGCGTTCCTCTCGCGTGCCGCGGCGGACCCCGAGCGGTGGGTCGTGATCGACGCGACCGCGTCGATCGACGACATCCAGGCCCAGATCCGGGTCGACCTCGCGGCCCGGCTCGAGCTCACCCCCGTGGTCGAGGAGGCCGAGGACACGGTCGAGGCGCTGCCCGACGACGGGTTCGACGACTCCGACTCCGCGATCGGCTACGCCCCGGACCTCGCCGACCTGCCGGTCACGCGTCCCGTGACGCACCCGGCGCCCGGTCCCGCCGCCGAGACGTCCGCAGGACCCGCCGCCACGGGCGCCGCAGAGACGGCCGCGCCGTGACGGTCTGGGACGACGTCGTCGGGCAGGAGCACGCGGTCGAGATGCTCTCGGCCGCGGCGACCGACCCCGCGGCCATGACCCACGGGTGGCTCCTGACCGGCCCGCCCGGCTCAGGGCGGTCCAACGCGGCCCGGGCGTTCGCCGCCGCGCTGCAGTGCGAGCAGGGCGGGTGCGGCGTGTGCCAGGCGTGCACGACCACGCTCGCGGGCACGCACGCCGACGTGACGATCGTCGCGACCGAGAAGGTGACCATCGCGATCGACGAGGTCCGCGACCTCGTGGGCGTCGCGAGCAGGCGTCCGTCCCAGGGCCGCTGGCGCGTCATCATCGTCGAGGATGCCGACCGCATGGCCGAGCGGACCACGAACGTCCTGCTCAAGGCCATCGAGGAGCCACCGCCTCGCACGGTCTGGATCCTGTGCGCGCCCAGCCCGCAGGACGTCCTGGTGACGATCCGGTCCCGCTGCCGGGGCGTCGCGCTCCGGGTCCCCCCGGTCGAGGCCGTCGCACGGCTGCTCGTCGCGCGGGACGGCGTCGACCCGGTCGTCGCCGAGGCCGCGGCGCGTGCCGCGCAGAGCCACATCGGCCTCGCCCGGCGCCTGGCCCGGGACGGCAGGGCGCGCGAGCGCAGGTCGTCGGTGCTGGCCCTCGCGCGCCGGATCCGTGGCGTCGGGGACGCCGTGGTCGCCGCGGGCGAGCTCGTCGAGGTCGCGCAGGCCGAGGCCAAGGCCGCGACCGAGGAGCGCGACGCGATCGAGAAGGCCGAGCTCCTGCGCGCCCTGGGGGTCGAGCCGGGAGGAACCATGCCGCCCCGGCTCCGGTCCCAGCTCACCGACCTCGAGAAGGACCAGAAGCGTCGCGCGACCCGTCACCAGCGCGACGTCCTCGACCGGTCGATGCTGGACCTGCTCTCGCTCTACCGCGACGTGCTCGTGGTCCAGCTCGGGGCGCAGGTCGACCTCGTCAACGCCGAGCTCGCGGAGACCGTGCAGGCGCTCGCGGAGGACTCCACGCCCGAGCAGACGGTGCGCCGCATGGACGCGATCGGCGTCGCGCGCGAGCGGCTCGGCGGCAACGTGGCGCCGCTGCTTGCGCTCGAGGCGATGGCGATCGCGCTCCGTCCGCAGGGCTGAGCGGGCCGGCAGGGGGCCGGCCTCAGACCGTCGACGCCTCGCGCGCCGCGGCGATGCGGTCGCCGTGGATCTCGCACCAGGCGCGGATCGCGTCGACGGGCTCGAGCAGGGAGCGCCCCAGGTCGGTCAGCGTGTACTCGACGCGCGGCGGGACCTCGGCGTAGACGGTGCGGGTCACGATCCCGTCCCGTTCGAGCGAGCGGAGGGTCTGCGTGAGGACCTTGGGGGTCACGGCGCCGATCTTGTCGCGCAGCTCGCCGAAGCGCAGCACGCCGGGTCGCAGCGCCATGAGGACGAGCAGGGTCCACTTGTCGCCGAGGCGCTCGACGACGAGCCGCGAGGGGCAGGACGGCGAGAACACGTCGGGCACGTCCTCGACCGGGACCGCAACAGTATCCATGAGGTAATAATGGCACGTTGAAGTCATTGGTACCCGCTGGATACTGTCGCCTCATCGCGACGCGCCAGGCGTCGCCGGCACCCCGGGTGGGGTCGAGGAGGCTGACATGAAGGTTCTGCTCACGGGTGGCACGGGGTACATCGGGTCCGCGGTGCTGACCGCGCTCACGGCGCACGGCCACGAGGTGACTGCGCTCGTCCGCAGCGAGGGGTCCGCGCGCACGGTCGAGGCCGCGGGCGCGACGCCCGTGGTCGCCGACATCACCGACACGGCCGCCGTCGGCGCGCTCCTCGTCGACGTCGACGCCGCGGTCCACGCGGCGGCCGCGAGCGACGGCACGAGCCTCGCGATCGACACCTCGGTCGTCGACGCGGTCCTCGCGACGTTCGACGGCACGACCAGGCCGTTCGTCCACACGGGCGGCATCTGGGTCTACGGGGACGGGGACGCGATCGTCGAGGACTCGCCCCTGGACCCGCCCGCGATCGTCGCGTGGCGCGTCCCGATCGAGGAGCGCCTCCTCGCGGCCGCGGCCCAGGGCGGCGTGGTCGCCTCGGTCGTCGTCCCTGGCGTCGTGTACGGCCACGGGGCGGGCATCCCGCCCCTCCTCGCGGGGGCCCCGCGCACAGGTCCCGACGGCGCCGCGCTCACCCTGGTCGGCAGCGGCACCCAGCACTGGGCGACGGTCCACGTCGACGACCTCGCCGAGCTCTACGTGCTCGCGCTCGAGCAGGGGCTCACGGGTCGCCTCCTCGGCACGGGCGACGACGGCGCCACGGTCGCCGACCTCACGCGGGCCGCGAGCCGTGCTGCCGGGCTGGGCGGCGCCGTCGGGCCGGAGAGCGACGACGCGAGCCGCGAGCGGCTCGGTACGCCCTTCGCCGACGCGCTCCTGCTCGACCAGCGCGCCGCGACCACGACGCGCTCGCGTGCGGCGGGCTGGGCGCCCACGCGGCCGTCGCTCACGCAGGAGCTCGAGACCGGGAGCTACGCGCCCGCCCCCGCGGCGCACTGCGGCCCCCCGGGCCGGGGCTGGACGCAGCCCCGGCCCTCCGGGAGGATGTGGCGACCCGCCCCGCGACGAGAGCGAGACCATGGCCGACAGTGCTTCCCCCCGGACGTCCGACCGTCGCGAGGCCCGCGCCCGCGACGAGGGCAAGGCCGGTGCGCTCGCCCTGACGGGTGCCGTGATCGCCTGGGGCCTCGCGCTGATCCACCTCGTCAACGGCTTCACCCGGCCGCTCGGGCTCGTCGACGTGCGCCTTCTCGACGCCGCCAGGGCCACCGGTGCCGCGGAGGTCGGGACCGACGAGGTCGGGGTGACCGCCGTCCTGGGGGAGTCCATGCCCTGGACCGACGTCTACCTCCACCGCCCCCTCGACAAGGTCGACCTGATCGCGTTCTTCGCGCTGGCCGGCGTCGCGCTGTTCCTCACCTACCTGCTCGCCCGGCGAGGCCCGCGAGGAGCGCGCGCCGTCCTGCACGGCACGGCGACTGCCGGCTGGCTCGG
This sequence comes from Oerskovia rustica, assembly GCF_014836555.1. Lineage (GTDB taxonomy): Bacteria > Actinomycetota > Actinomycetes > Actinomycetales > Cellulomonadaceae > Oerskovia > Oerskovia rustica. The sequence continues at coordinate 8,486 of NZ_JACSQQ010000033.1, read as the reverse complement.
GATCGTGCTCGTCGCCGTGGGCGTCGTGCCGGCGCTCGCCCAGGAGCAGGGCACCCTCGTGCGCCTCGCCGACGCCGGCCTCTCGGACGTCCTCGCCCCGGCACACCCGGACCTCGGGTGGGGGTGGATCGTCGCGGGGATCGGCGTGACGTTCGTGGTCCCGGCCCTTCGGAGGGCGTCGCGGCGGGGTCGCGCCTGACAGGACGGGAGGCACGCGACGTTCATCGGATCGTCGTGCGGGCGCCCCGCGGGGGACACCGCGGCGCCGGACGTCGGGGCTAGCGTCGCGAGCGACAACGCACCGGACCACCGGAAAGGGCACTTCGACGATGACCCTCACACTGACGCTCGTCCGCCACGGCCAGACCGTCCTCAACGCCCGCCGCCACCTGCAGGGCGCGTGCGACTCGCCGCTCACGCGGACGGGCCGCGCGGGGGTGCGCGTCACCGCGCAGCACCTCTCGCGCCACGAGTTCGACGCCGCCTACTCCTCGCCCCAGGGGCGCGCCGTGCTCACGGCGATCGAGATACTGCGTCACCACCCCGGCCTGAGGCTCTCGGTCGACGAGGACCTGCGCGAGCTGTCCTTCGGCACGTTCGAGCGACGGCCCGAGCGAGAGCTCGACGCGGTCGTCCCGTGGAGCACCCTCGTGCCCGCGGTGCTCGCGGGCACCCACCCGGGCATCGGCGGGGGAGAGCCCGGTGCGGAGTTCATGGCGCGCGTGCGGGCGGTCCTCGACCGCATCGTCGCGGCGCACGACGACGCGGCGGGCGCGGGCCGTGACGAGCACGTGCTCGTCGTGGGCCACGGGCTGACGCTCGGCGCGATGCTCGCGACGATCGACCCGACTGGGCTCGTCGCGCTGCCCAACGCCTCGGTCTCGACGGTCGAGGTCTCGGGCGGTGTCGCGCGCGTCGTCGCCGCGGGGATCGACGTCGCCGGGCATGGATCGCTCGCTGTGTCACTGGCGGCCCCGGCCGCGGCGCCGCTGTCCGCCTGAGGTCCGCCTGAGGCCGGCCGGGCGTCCGCCGGGCACTCGCGGCACGTCCGCCGAGGGCTGCCGCGCATACGGTGCCGGACCGCCGCCCGCCCGCTGCCGACCGCCCGGTGAGGCGTGCGTCACTCCTGCCCCGGAACGGGTGCCTCGGTCATCCGTCGTTCAGGTACCCGACATGTCGGGCCACCTCCGGTTCACACCGGTTTCCTATGGTCCAGCGGAACCCCCACGACCGGGAAAGACCGGAGGAACCCGCATGTCCCTGACCAGACGACTCACCGGCTGCGTCGCCGTGGTGTCGATCGGCCTCACGACGGCCGTCGGCACCGCGGCGGTCGCGACGGCCGGTGCGCCGACAGCGCCCACGGCCCTGGCGGCCCTGCCCCACGCTGCCGCGAGCACGCCGTTCCCGCTCTTCGTCTCCGAGCTCGCCCCGGACAACGCCGGCGTCGACGACTTCGAGTACGTCGAGCTCTTCAACCGCTCGGACGCGCCGGTGGACCTGACGGCAGCGGGCATCGGGCTCGCGTACACGTACGCCGACTCGGACGACCGCTCGCGCGACGTGCCGCTGAACGTCCCGGCGGGCACGGTCGTGCCGGCCGGGCAGGCCGTGGTCCTGTGGCTCGACTACACGTCGGGCAACGTCGACACCTCGGTCCGCACCGAGCAGGACTTCCGCGACCACTACGCCGCCGCGGGCGCGACCGCGAGCGACTACGTGCTCGTGCGGGTGAGCGGCCAGGCGGGCATGGCCAACGGTGGGGACCGTGGCATCCGCGTCCTCGGGCCCGACGGCGCGTCCCCCACCTGGTCGTTCTACCCGGCCGGGTCGGTCGCGGCCGGGCGCACGGCGCACTTCCAGGTGCCGGCCGCAGGTGCGGCGTCGGCGGGGCTGCTCGAGGCGAAGGGCGTCCCGTCACCCGGGGTCGTCGCGCCCGAGGCGCTCGCCCCGGCGCCCACCCCCGCGCCGACGGACCCGCCGACGGACCAGCCGACCGACCCGACGCCCGGCCCGGGCGAGACCCCGACCGACCCGCCCACGACCGAGCCCGCCCCGGGGAACGGCGCGCACCTCCAGGTGACCGAGCTCCTGCCGGACTCCTCGAACGTGGGCACCGGGGACGGCTACGAGTTCGTCGAGCTGTACAACGCGTCGAGCACCCCCGTGGACTTCGACGACTACACGCTGAACTACCTCTACCCGCTCGACGACCTGACCAACAGCCAGGTCGTGGAGTGGCCTGCCGTGCCGGGCGACGTCGTCGTGCCCGCGGGCGGGACGCTCGTGCTGTGGGTCAAGAACGGCCAGAACGACCACCTCACCGGGGCCGACTTCAACGCGAAGTTCGGCACGCACCTGGTGGCCGGGACCGACCTGCTGGAGATCCACTCGGGCGGTATGGCCAACGGTTCGCCCCGTGGGCTGGAGATCGCGACCCGCACGGGCTTCGCGCTCAACCGCGCCTACTACAACCTGGGCGGCGTGAAGGACCCTGTCGCGGACCGCGGCATCCAGTACGCGGCCGACGCCGCCGACGCCATGGTCCAGCGCAAGATCGGCGTGAGCGCCGCGACGCCCGGCGCGGTCTCGGCCGCGCAGAGGCCCGCCACGCCCGTCGAGGTCCCGGCCGACACGGTCACGCCGAAGGTCGCGGACACGACCCCGGCGCAGGTCGACCCGGCCGACGAGCTCGCGATCGAGGCGACCGTGACCGACGACGTCCAGGTGCGCTCGGTGCGGCTGCTGCTGCGCAGCGACGTCGACGCCGACTACCAGCGGATCGACCTGACGGTGGGCCTCGCCGCGGACGGGTCCGGTGCCCGGACGGCGTTCCGGCACGCGATCCACCCGGCCGACCTCACGGGCAAGCGCTGGTACGAGTACGTGCTGGTCGCCTCCGACGGCACCCACCAGACCCGCACGACCCCGCGCCGGATCGAGATCACGGGGGTCGACACGGCGCCCGTGCGCCTGAACGTGGACGAGGGCGAGTTCGTCACGGGCACGACGCCCGTCGCCGCTGCGGGCGACACGTACCCGAGCCCGCTGTCGCTCACGATCGACGGCACGAGCGTCGCCCCCGTGGCACCCGCGCTCGAGGACGAGCCCGTCTTCGCGTTCGAGGCCGGCGGCGTCAACACCTTCTTCCGCAACGGCGTGCTGTCGGGCGGCGAGGTGCTGAACATCTTCGACGACGGCATCTACGAGGGCTACGAGACGATCGCGACCGACGTGCCGCTGCGCATGGTGCGCCAGGGCGACGAGCTCGTCGTGAGCGTCTACGCGGGCACCAAGGCGGCCCCGGAGATCGACCCCGACGAGAACAACGACGACTTCCAGATCAAGAACCTTCGCCTGGTCCTGCCCGACGGCCGCACGCTGCGCCCCGCCGGGTACGACGACCCGACCACGGTCCTCCAGATGGGCGACAGCGTCGGCAAGCTCGACTTCCTCGACGCCCGCTTCACGCTCCCGGACGACGCCTTCACCGCGGTGTCCCACGCCTGGGACACCACGGCCGCGGCCGACGGCGAGCACACGGTCGCCGCGACCGACGGTACCGGCTCGGCGCGCGCCACCGTGGTCGTCGACAACACGAGCCCGGTCATCGCGACCGACGCCGTGGACGGTACGGACTACCGCGGCGAGTTCACGCTCGACGCGTCCGCGACCGACACGGGCTCGGGGCTCGCGTCGCTCACCGCGACGCTCGACGGCCAGGCCGTCACGCTCCCGTACGCGACGTCCTCGCTCGTCCTGCCCGACGGCGAGCACACGTTCGCGCTGACGGCGCGCGACGTCGTCGGGAACCGGAGCGAGCGGACCGTGACCTTCACGACCCCGGTCGAGAACCCCGGTTCCGAGGCCGTCTCGCCCGCGGGCGGTACGACGGTCGAGGGCGAGGAGGTCGAGCTGCGCGCCAAGGTCGCCGACCCGAGCGGCGACCGCCTCGACGTCTCGTTCCGCGAGGGCTACCGGCTCGACGACGAGGACGCGGCGGTCGTGACGACGTCGGGCACGACGCGTGTCGCCGCCGACGCCGCGCTCGCCCTGCCCGGACCCGGCGCCCGCGCCGGCGGCGCGACCACGGCCTCCGACTCCCAGTTCCCCTACCGGACCTACCAGGTCACGATCCCCGAGGACGCCGGCGAGGACTACGCGACGCGCCTCACGTGGGACGGGTCGGCCAACGCCGACGCCAAGGTGATCCTGTACGTGCTCAACACCGCGACGGGCGACTGGGACGAGGTCGACCGGCACGTCACCGCAGCCGCGGCGACCGAGCCCGAGGCGTTCACCCTCGCCGCGACCGTCCCCGCGAAGGACCACGCGCGGGACGGCGTCCTCACGGTGCTCGTGCAGCACTCCGAGGGCTTCGCGGGCGAGGACCTCTCGACGCGCCAGACGCCCGTGACCCCGAACCACCCCGAGGACACGCCGCGCTCGTCGTACGACTTCACGCTCGGCTGGGAGTCCGACACCCAGTACTACAACGACTCGTACTACGACCGTCAGCTCGACATCCACGACTACTTCCTCGACCAGCGGGACGACGTCAACCTGCAGTACGTCTTCCACACGGGCGACATCGTGGACAACCACACCCAGCCCCACCAGTGGGCCAACGCGGACGCGGCGTACTCGATGCTCGACGACGCCGGACTGCCCTACGGGGTGCTCGCGGGCAACCACGACGTGGGCCACAAGGAGATCGACTACGGGCCGTACTCTCAGCTCTTCGGCGAGGCCCGCTACGCGGCCAACCCCTGGTACGGCGGCTCGTACCAGGACAACCGCGGGCACTACGACCTGATCACTGCGGGCGGCATCGACTTCCTCATGCTCTACATGGGCTGGGGGCCGGGTGACGACGAGATCGCGTGGATGAACGAGGTCCTCGCGCGCTACCCCGAGCGCGAGGCGATCATCAACCTGCACGAGTACATGCTCACGACCGGTGGCCTGGGCCCCGTGCCGCAGCGCATCTACGACGAGGTCGTGGCGACCAACCCGAACGTCAAGATGGTCTTCTCGGGCCACTACCACGACGCGTTCACGCGGGTCGACGCGTTCGACGACGACGGGGACGGCGTGACCGACCGCTCGGTCCACCAGATCCTCTTCGACTACCAGGGCCTCCCCGAGGGCGGTCAGTCGTTCCTGCGGCTGCTCCAGTTCGACAACCAGGGGCGGACGGTCCACGCCCGGACGTACTCGCCGTACCTCGACCGGTACGGGTCCGACGACCCGTCGCTCGCCCCCGAGCACCAGGACTTCGTGATCCCGTACGCGGCGCTCGGCATCGAGCCGCGGACCAAGACCCTCACGTCGGACGCGTTCACCGCCGAGGTCCTCATGACGCGGTCCATCGCCGAGTTCGACGACGTCGAGAGCGGCACCGAGCTGTCCGCGACCTGGCAGCGCCCCGGCGCGGGCGAGCACGGCTGGTACGTCGTGACCGCCGACCCGTACGGCGGCACCGACTCCTCGGAGGTGTACCTGGTGAACTTCGCCGAGGTCACCGGCGGCGGTGACGGTGACGGCGGTTCGACGGGCGGCACGGGCGGTACGGGCGGTGGGGGAGCCGGTGGCTCGACCACCGACCCGGGAGCGGGATCCGGCACCGGCGGGAGCGCCGGCAACGGTTCCCGGCTTCCCGCGACCGGGACCCAGGCGGGTCTCCTCGTCGGGCTCGCGCTGCTGCTCGTCGCGGGCGGCGGAGTGCTCGTCGCGCGCACCCGGCGCACGGCGAGCGCCCCCGCGAGCGGTGCGGGGGACACGGGCGACGACGCGCCGTAGCGCGCGCCACGCCCACGCCCGACGGCGCCGCGCCCCGGTCCGTCCGGCTCGCCGCCGGTGGTGCTCGGCCCCGGCGGGCCGTGCGCGGACCTGCGACCCGGAGCCCCGGACGGGGACCTGTTGCGCTCCGACCCGGCGTGCCTACCATCGGAAAGATGGGACTCTGGGGGAGGGCAGCCCGCAGGGGTGCACTGGGGAGCGTCGACACGATGGCACAGGACACGACGGACGAGAACGACCAAGGGCTCGTGGCGGCCCTCCTGGCCGGAGGGCGGCAACCCGTCGCGCGGTACACGCTCGACGTCCCCACCGGCAGGTGGTGGTGGTCGGACGAGCTGTTCGAGATGCACGGGTTCGCGCCCCACGAGGTCGTCCCGACGACCCAGCTCATGCTCGCCCACAAGCACCCCGACGACGTCACCCGCGTCGCGGAGATCCTCGCCGACGTGACCCGTACCGGAGCACCGTTCAGCGGCATGCACCGGATCATCGACGCCACCGGGCGGACCCGGATCCTCGGGGTGGTCGGGCAGGGCGACGTCGACCCGGCGAGCGGTGAGGTCACACAGGTCACGGGCTACTTCATGGATCTCACGGACTCGCAGGAGGCCTTCGCGCAGGCGCACGCCACGCAGGCGGTCTCGGCGTCCGCGGCCCGGCGGGCGACGATCGAGCAGGCCAAGGGCGCGCTCATGGTCGTCTACGGCCTCGACGACGCCGAGGCGTTCGAGGTCCTGCGGCACCACTCGTCGGTCACCAACGAGCCCGTCCGCGACCTGGCCACGCGTCTGCTCGCGAGCCTGGCAGGCGATCACGACGGGGCGTCGCTCATGCGCGAGGACCTGGACCACTTCTTCGAGGCGCCCAGGCCACCGACGCGGGCGAACCAGGTCGGCTAGGGACGCCGTCGGGCAGTCTCAGGCGGAGGGCGTGCCACCGGCGGCGGACGCGCGTCGCGAGAGCGCGACGTCCCCCAGGATCACCGCGAGCAGCACGCCGTTCGAGACCCAGTTGACCGCGAGCGGCGACAGCACCGGGTACGAGGCGTAGAGCAGGCCCAGCGCAGCCACGCCCGCGAGGTGCGGCACCGACCACGGCCCGCCCGTCGCACGCCGGAACAGCGTGTTCCCCACGAGGTAGACCATGCCGGCGCCACAGATCAGCGCGGCCGTCCACGGGTCGGAGTGCCCCGCGTCCTCGTGGCCCAGAGGGTGCAGCAGGACGATCTCGTCCGCGACGGCCGTGAGCACGATCCCGACCACGAGCAGGTACGGGACGTACGTGTACGCCGTCTGCGCGATCATGCCGGGCGAGTCGGACCCCGCGAAGAACGCCGTCGCCCGCCGCTCGGAGCGGTCGAAGTACAGCAGCCACATGAGGACCGTCGACGCGAAGGCCGCGAGGAACGCGAGGAGCACCGTGCCCGTCAGCTCGAGCTCCCCGAACGCGGTCCCCGTGACGATGATCGACTCGCCCAGGCTGATGATGATGAACAGTCCGACGCGCTCGGCCATGTGCCCGCCGCGCACGACCCACGTCGCGGGATCGGTGGGCCCCAGCACCGGGACCCGGAACAGCGCGCGGGGTCCCGCGTAGTCGACGAGCACCGCCGCGACCCACAGGAGCAGGCGCCACGACCCGTCCGGGGCCAGGGCACCCGCGACCCACAGGATCCCCGAGGACACCTGCCACACCGTGATGCGCACGAAGTTCGTGCCGTTCTCCGGCCAGTGCCGGTGGAGCGCGTACGCCGTCCACGCCGAGCGCCCCACCTGGATCGCGACGAACGTCCCCGCGAACAGCAGCGCCTTGTCGCCGAACGCCTCGGGGATCGCGCTCGACATGAGCAGCCCCAGCAGCATGAGGACGATCAGCAGGGTCCGCACGGGCGTGCGTTCGGGGTCGAGCCAGTTGGTGACCCACGTCGTGTCGATCCACAGGTACCAGACCGCGGCTCCGAGGACGAGCGTCTGGACCAGGGTCGTGCCGTCGGGGTGGGCGATGAGCGAGTGCGAGAGCTGGGTGACCGCGAAGACGAACACCAGGTCGAAGAACAGCTCGACGTAGCCGACCTTGTCCGAGTCGTGGCCGTGGCCGTGACGCAGCACGTCGGTACGCATGCCCCAGGAACCGGGCGGGCCGGAGGGGGCCGTGCGGGGCGCGGCGGCGCTCATGGTCGCGATCCTCGCACGCGGGGCACGCGGCGGCGCGGGGTGCAGGTCGATGCGCACGACGACGTGGGCCGGGCCGGCCGGGCCGGCCGGGCCGGGCGCTTCAGGTCGCGGTGTACGGCTTGCTGGGCCAGTACGCCCACTCCGCGAAGTCCTCGACGCGGCCGTCGTCCGCGAACCGCAGGATCCACAGGTCGCGGTACTCCTGCGGCGTCGGCCCGTCGTAGCGGACCTCGACCCGGACGACCGCGGCGAGCCCGTCGACCGCGACGGGCTGGGCCGTCATGGTGAACGTCTCCCCGGCGTCGGCGAGCCAGAAGTCGCGGATCGCGTCGTGCCCGCGCAGCGGGTCGTCGTAGGGCGACCGCGCATAGGTGGCGTCCTCGGTGAACAGCGACGCGACGGCCCCCCGGTCCTCGCCGCGCCAGGCCGCCTCGTAGGCAGCCACCCAGCTCATGACGGACTCGCGGTCCATGCGTACCTCCGGGGGTGGGGTCCGGCCGGGGGGGGCGG
>NZ_JACSQQ010000032.1:42074-44438 GCF_014836555.1 Oerskovia rustica | reverse complement strand
CGCGAGGAAGCATGGAGGCACAGTGATCGCTTCGCTGTCGGGCACGGTCGCGGACGTCCGCCTGGACCGCGCCGTCATCGACGTGGGAGGCGCCGGGGGAGCCGTGGGCTACCTCGTCCACGCGACCCCCGCGACCCTGTCCGCGCTGCGCGTGGGCGAACCCGCCCGCCTGGCCACGAGCATGGTGGTCCGCGAGGACTCCTTCACGCTGTTCGGGTTCGCCGACGACGACGAGCGCGCCGTGTTCGAGGCCGTGCAGACCGTCAGCGGCGTCGGCCCGCGCCTGGCCCTGGCCATGCTCGCGGTCCACACGCCCGACGGGCTGCGCCGCGCCGTGGCGGGCGAGGACATCGCCGCGCTCATGCGCGTGCCCGGCATCGGGCGCAAGGGCGCCCAGCGCATCGCGCTCGAGCTCGGCGACAAGCTCGGGGCCCCCACGGGCGCGGACCCTGACCAGACCCCGGGCGGCCCGGACGCCCCCGTGGTCGACGACCAGCGCGACCAGGTCGTCCAGGCGCTCGTCGGCCTCGGATGGAACCCCAAGGCCGCCGAGGACGCCCTCGCCACGGTCCTGACCCAGGCCGGGGCCGACGCCGTCGCCCCCGACGAGATCGCCGGTGCCCTGCGCGCCGCGCTGCGCGTCCTGGGCGGCCCCCGTGGCTGACTTCGACCGCGTCGGGTACGAGGACGGGCACGAGCCGTTCACGTCCGAGCGCATCGTGACCTCGACCGCGGACGACCTCGAGCGCGCCGCCGAGGCCGCCCTGCGACCGCGCCGCCTCGAGGAGTTCGTCGGGCAGCTCGTCGTGCGCGACCAGCTCTCCCTCGTCCTGCAGGCCGCCGTCGCGCGCGGCGCCACCCCCGACCACGTCCTGCTCTCGGGCCCGCCCGGGCTCGGCAAGACGACCCTCGCGATGATCATCGCGGCCGAGCTCGGCACGTCGCTGCGCGTCACGTCGGGCCCCGCGATCCAGCACGCGGGCGACCTCGCCGCGGTCCTGTCCTCCCTCGAGGAGGGCGAGGTCCTGTTCATCGACGAGATCCACCGCCTCGCGCGCCCCGCCGAGGAGCTGCTGTACGTCGCGATGGAGGACTTCCGGGTCGACGTCGTCGTCGGCAAGGGGGCCGGCGCGAGCGCCATCCCGCTGTCCCTGCCGCCGTTCACCGTCGTGGGCGCCACCACACGCGCCGGGCTCCTGCCCGCCCCGCTGCGCGACCGCTTCGGGTTCACCGGCCACCTCGACTTCTACTCCGCCGAAGAGCTCGAACGCGTCATCATCCGCTCGGCCGGGCTGCTCGGCGTCGAGATCAAGCACGCCGCCGCCCACGAGATCTCCGGCCGGTCGCGCGGCACGCCCCGCATCGCGAACCGCCTCCTGCGCCGCGTGCGGGACTGGGCGCAGGTACGCGGCGACGGCACCATGGACCTGCGGGCCGCACGCGCCGCCCTGGAGGTCTACGAGGTCGACGAGCTGGGCCTCGACCGCCTCGACCGTGCCGTCCTGGGGGCCCTGTGCACCCGGTTCGGGGGAGGGCCAGTGGGCCTGAGCACCCTCGCCGTGACCGTGGGCGAGGAGTCCGAGACGGTGGAGACCGTCGCCGAGCCCTTCCTCGTGCGCGAGGGCCTGATCGGGCGCACCCCGCGCGGCCGCGTGGCCACCCCCGCGGCCTGGGCCCACCTCGGGCTCACCCCTCCCGACCCCCTGACGCCCCGGGGACCCGGCGCCGGGCTCGCGCAGCGGACGGGCTCCGCGCGGTCGGGCGGAACCCTGTTCGACACGGGGGCCTAGACTGAGGGAATCTGAGCGGCGGAACTCCACGGCCGGACGGTTCGTTGGTGATCCGTACGCGTGCGCCTAGACTGCCGCGCAGATCCCAGCACAGAACAGGAACCGGTTACCCCGTCATGGACTTCAGCCTCATTCTCATCCTCGCTCTCGCCGCCGGAGCGATGTTCCTCATGACCAACCGGTCGCGCAAGGCTCAGAAGGAAGCGGCTGCCTTCCGGACCAACCTGGCCCCCGGCCAGGAGGTCATGACCGGGTCGGGCCTGTTCGGCACCATCGTCGACGTCGACGAGGAGAAGGACATCATCACGATCGAGTCCACGCCCGGCACCCAGACGCGCTGGCTGCGTGCGGCGATCGCCAAGCTCGTCGAGCCGCCCGTCGAGGAAGAGGGCATCGACGAGCAGGCCGAGGGCACCGAGGAGGACGCGGTCTACGGCGACGCAGAGCGCATCTCCACGACGGACGACGTCCTGGACGTCCCGGACGACCTGTCCGGGCTCACGGACAAGCCGGGTGACAAGCGGGACGACGGCACCGACAGCAAGTGACACCACGTCGCACCCCGATCCCGGGG
>NZ_JACSQQ010000032.1:27828-42064 GCF_014836555.1 Oerskovia rustica | reverse complement strand
GGCGCCCCCCCCCTCGACCCGCGCCATCTCGCGATGTCGCGCGCACGAGAAGAGACGGATAGTTGGCCACCTCCAACACACGACGCGCCAGGCCCGTACGCACCCTGGTGACCCTCGCTGTACTGATCCTCGCGTTGTTCGCGTCGATCTTCGCCGGCACCAAGTGGTCGGACGCGAGCACCACGCCAGGACTCGCCCTCGACCTGGAGGGCGGCACGCAGATCATCCTGACGCCGATCGCCTCCGAGGGTGAGGTCACCGACGAGACGATCCAGCAGGCGATCAACGTGATCCGCCAGCGCGTCGACTCCTCGGGAGTGACCGAGGCCGAGATCACGAGCCAGGGCAAGAACATCGTCGTCGGGCTGCCCGGCACCCCGAGCGACGAGACGCTCGACCTCGTGCGCAAGTCCGCGCAGATGCGGTTCCGCCCGGTCCTGACCGTCGGTGCCCCCACCCCGGTGGAGTCCGAGACCCCGGCCGAGGCTCCCGCGGAGCCCGAGACGCCCGTCGTCCCGGCCAACCCGAGCGACCTCGCCCAGATCACCCCCGCGGTCCAGGCCGAGTTCGACGCGCTCGACTGCACCGACCCCAAGAACCTCACGGGCGGGCTGGGTGACGAGCCCGACGCGCCCCTGGTCACGTGCGCCGACGACGGCAGCGCGAAGTACATCCTGGGGCCGGTCGAGATCGAGGGCACCGAGATCTCCAACGCCAGCTCGGGCATGGGCACCACGCCCCAGGGCGTGAGCACCGGCCAGTGGGTCGTCAACCTCGAGTTCAACAACGAGGGCACCGAGGCCTTCAAGGACACGACGACGCGCCTGGTCTCGCTGCCCTCCCCGCAGAACGCGTTCGCGCTCGTCCTCGACGGGCTCGTCATCTCCGCCCCCACCGCGAACGACGTCATCACGGACGGCAAGGCCGAGATCTCGGGCAGCTTCAACCGTGAGAGCGCCGCACTGCTCGCCAACCAGCTCAACTTCGGCTCGCTTCCGCTGACCTTCGAGGTCCAGAGCGAGCAGCAGATCTCCGCGACCCTCGGCAGCGAGCAGCTCGAGAAGGGCCTCATCGCCGGTGCGATCGGCCTCCTGCTGGTCGTCATCTACTCGCTCTTCCAGTACCGGGCCCTGGGCCTGGTCACCGTCGCCTCGCTCGGCATCGCCGCAGTGCTCACCTTCGGGGTGATCCTGCTGCTGTCGTGGACGATCGGGTACCGGCTCTCGCTGCCCGGCGTCGCCGGCATCATCGTCGCCATCGGCATCACCGCGGACTCGTTCATCGTCTACTTCGAACGCATCCGCGACGAGCTGCGTGACGGCCGCACCCTGAACTCGGCCGTCGAGAAGGGCTGGGACCGCGCACGCCGCACCATCCTGGCCTCCGACGCGGTCAACTTCCTCGCCGCGGTCGTGCTGTACTTCCTGGCCGTGGGCGGCGTCCGCGGCTTCGCGTTCACGCTCGGACTGACGACCCTGATCGACCTGATCGTGGTCTTCATGTTCACCCACCCGGTCATGCAGCTCCTCGCGAGGACCAAGTTCTTCGCCAACGGGCACCCCGCCTCAGGTCTGGACCCGCGCCGCCTCGGCGCGACCACCCGCTACGCGGGACGGGGCCGCGTCAGCCGTTCCGGTGCCACCGCCGACCAGGACGCGCCGACTGTCGACGCACCGGTCGACGAGCCCTTCGACCGCCCCGCGCGCGAGAAGGTCGGCGCAGGCGCCAGCCTCGGTGCCGCGTCGGCAGGCGAGGGCTCGCGCATGACGATCGCCGAGCGCCGGGCCGCGGCCCGCCGTGCGGCCGAGTCCGACGCCACCACCACCGGCTCCTCGACCGAGGGCGACAAGAACGAGGAGAACCTCTGATGGCGCAGGGATTCGCCCAGTGGGGCAACGACCTCTACACGGGACGCAAGTCCTACCAGATCGTCGGCAACCGCCGCCGCTTCTACATCGTCGCGATCGTCATGGTCGTCCTGTCGTTCGGCGTCCTGCTCACCAAGGGGTTCAACCTCGGGATCGACTTCCGCGGCGGCTCCGAGTTCGTCGTCTCGAACGTCACCGAGACGGACCAGCAGCCGGCCATCGACGCCGTGGCCGAGGTCGCCCCGGCCGAGGTCCCGCGCGTCACGACCGTCGGCGGCGCCGCGATCCGCGTCCAGACCGACCGCCTGACCGCCGACGAGGTCACCGAGGTACGGGACGCGCTCGCAGGCGCCTACTCCGTGACCGAGGACGACGTCACGACCGCGTTCATCGGCCCGAGCTGGGGCAAGGACGTCTCGCAGAAGGCCATCACGGGCCTCATCGTCTTCCTCGCCCTCGTCGGCCTCGTCATGACGATCTACTTCCGCAACTGGCGCATGGCCGCCGCGGCGCTCATCGCGCTCTTCCACGACCTCATCATCACGGTCGGGATCTACGCGGCGATCGGCTGGGAGGTCACCCCGGCGACCGTGATCGGCTTCCTGACGATCCTCGGGTACTCGATCTACGACACCGTCGTGGTCTTCGACAAGGTCCGTGAGAACACGCACGGCATCCTCGACCAGACCCGCAGCACCTACGCCGAGCGCGCGAACCTCGCGGTCAACCAGACCCTGGTCCGCTCGATCAACACCTCGGTCGTGGCCCTGCTGCCCGTGAGCGCGATCCTGTTCATCGGCGCGTTCCTCCTCGGAGCCGGCACGCTGCGCGACATCTCCCTCGCGCTGTTCGTCGGCATGGCCGTCGGCGCCTACTCCTCGATCTTCCTGGCCACGCCCCTGGAGGTCACGCTGCGCGAGCGCGAGCCCGCCATCAAGGAGCACACCAAGAAGGTCCTCGAGAAGCGTGCGGCCCTCGCCGCGCAGGCCGCGGAGTCGACGGGCGGCGCGACGGACGACGCCGCCCTGGCCGCCGCCGGGGTCCAGGGCGCCGGCCAGCTCCAGCCCGGCTCCCACCAGGGCGTCAAGGCGCAGCCGCGACGCAAGCGGGGGCACTGACCCCTCATGAGCACCAGCAGCATCCTTCCCGTCGGCCTGACGGGCCTGGGGGACGAACGCGCGGCCGAGGTCCTCGGACTGATCCGCGACGTCCCGGACTACCCCCAGCCCGGTGTCACGTTCCGTGACATCACCGGCCTGCTCGCCGACGGCAGGGCGCTCGGCGACGTGGTCGACTCCCTCGCGGCCTTCGCCGCGGGGGGCGTCGACCTCGTCGCCGGTCTGGAGGCCCGTGGCTTCCTGATCGGCGCCCCGCTCGCGACCCGCCTCGGCGTCGGCTTCCTGCCGTTGCGCAAGGCGGGCAAGCTCCCGCCGCCCACCGAGACCGTGACCTACGACCTCGAGTACGGCACCGCCTCGATCGAGCTGCGCACCGGGACGCTCGCCCCCGGGGCGCGGGTCCTCGTGGTCGACGACGTGCTCGCCACGGGCGGGACGGCCTCGGCCGGTGCGGAGCTCGTGGAGCGCTGCGGCGGCGTCGTCGTCGGCCTCGCCTTCCTGCTCGAGCTCGACGGGCTGGGGGGCCGCGAACGGCTCGCGGGCCGCCAGGTCGACACGCTCCTGCGCGTGGAGTCGTAGGATTGCCACTCCGACGGACGTCGAGATTCTCCGGCGATCAGGGTGAGGAGGCACGCATGAGCGAAGAGACACGGACCGGTCGGTCCACGAGCGACAGCGGGCAGTCCTCGGCAGCACGGGTACGGTCGCGCTTGGTGCGGTTCGGGGTCCGGGGGAGCCAGGGAGGCATCCCTGCGCTCGAGCCCGTGCTCCAGGCGGTGCGGACCAACCACCCCAAGTCCGACCTGTCGGTCATCGAGCGCGCCTACGCGACCGCGGAGAAGGCCCACCGCGGTCAGATGCGCAAGAGCGGTGACCCGTACATCACGCACCCCGTGGCCGTCGCGACGATCCTCGCCGACCTCGGCTTCGACGGCGCGACGCTCGCCGCCGCCCTGCTCCACGACACGGTCGAGGACACCGAGTACTCGCTCGACCACCTCACCGAGGAGTACGGCGAGGAGATCGCCATGCTCGTCGACGGCGTCACCAAGCTCGACAAGGTGACGTACGGCGACGCGGCGCAGGCCGAGACGGTCCGCAAGATGGTCGTGGCCATGGCCCGCGACATCCGCGTCCTGGTGATCAAGCTCGCCGACCGGCTGCACAACGCCCGGACGTGGAAGTTCGTCCCGTCGTCCTCGGCCGAGCGCAAGGCCCGCGAGACGCTCGAGATCTACGCGCCCCTCGCGCACCGCCTGGGCATGAACACGATCAAGTGGGAGCTCGAGGACCTGTCGTTCGCGACGCTCTACCCCAAGGTGTACGAGGAGATCGTGCACCTGGTCGCCGAGCGCGCGCCGGCCCGCGAGGAGTACCTCGCCGTGGTCCGCGAGCAGGTGACCGCGGACCTGCGCACCGCGAAGATCAAGGCGACCGTGACCGGGCGCCCCAAGCACTACTACTCGATCTACCAGAAGATGATCGTGCGCGGGCACGACTTCGCGGAGATCTACGACCTGGTCGGCGCACGCGTCCTCGTGGACACCGTGCGCGACTGCTACGCGGCGCTCGGAGCGCTGCACGCGCGATGGAACCCCGTCCCCGGGCGGTTCAAGGACTACATCGCGATGCCCAAGTTCAACATGTACCAGTCGCTGCACACCACGGTCATCGGCCCCGGCGGCAAGCCCGTCGAGATCCAGATCCGCACGCACGACATGCACCGCCGCGCCGAGTACGGGGTCGCGGCGCACTGGAAGTACAAGGAGGTCGCCAAGTCGAGCGGCGCTCCGGACACCGCGTCGACCGACATGCAGTGGCTGCGCCAGCTCGTCGACTGGCAGCGCGAGACCGCGGACCCCTCGGAGTTCCTCGACTCGCTGCGCTTCGAGATCGGCGGCGCGGAGGTCTACGTCTTCACGCCCAAGGGCGACGTCATCGCGCTGCCCGCGGGCTCAACGCCCGTCGACTTCTCCTACGCGGTGCACACCGAGGTCGGCCACCGCACCATGGGTGCGCGCGTCAACGGGCGTCTCGTCCCGCTCGACTCCAAGCTGGAGAACGGCGACGTCGTCGACGTCCTGACGTCCAAGTCGGAGACCGCGGGCCCCAGCCGCGACTGGCTCGCCTTCGTCAGCAGCCCGCGCGCCCGCAACAAGATCCGCCAGTGGTTCTCCAAGGAGCGCCGCGAGGAGGCCGTCGAGCACGGCAAGACCGCGATCGCGAAGGCCATGCGCAAGCAGAACCTGCCGATCCAGCGCCTGCTCAGCCACGAGTCCCTCGTGGGTCTCGCGAACGAGATGCGCTACCCCGACGTCTCGGCGCTCTACGCGGCGATCGGCGAGGGCCAGGTCTCGGCCGCGAGCGTCGTGCAGAAGCTCGTGCACGCCCTCGGCGGCGAGGACGGCGCGTCGGAGGACCTGGCGGAGATCACGCGCCCCGGGCACACGGCCCGCCGCCCCCGCACGGGCGACCCGGGCGTGGTCGTCAAGGGCGTCGACGACATCTGGGTCAAGCTCGCCAAGTGCTGCACCCCGGTGCCGGGCGACGAGATCATCGGCTTCATCACGCGCGGGCAGGGCGTCAGCGTCCACCGCGCGGACTGCGCCAACGTCGTGGGGCTGCGCAACCAGCCCGAACGCATCGTCGACGTCGACTGGACCACGGGCAGCAACGCGCTGTTCCTGGTGCAGATCCAGGTCGAGGCGCTCGACCGTGCTCGCCTGCTCTCGGACGTGACGCGGGTCCTGTCGGACCACCACGTCAACATCCTCTCGGCGACGGTCTCGACCTCGAACGACCGGGTCGCGATGTCCCGCTTCGTGTTCGAGATGGCCGAGCCGGGCCACCTGGCCACGGTCCTGTCCGCGGTGCGCAAGGTCGACGGCGTGTTCGACGTCTACCGCATCACGGGCTCCAAGGCCGAGGAGAGGCCCCCGCTCCCGGCCTGACCCGGCGTCCCCGAGCGGAGTGCACGGCCCGACGGCGTCGCTCGCCGGGGTGCCCGTCGCCCGGGGCACGTACCGCCCGGGCGAGCGAGGCTGACCAGGCCGAGCGACGTCGTCGGGCATCAGGCGCGAGCCGGGACTGCTTGCTCGACAGGTGCCCGCACGCCCCCGGTGGCAGCATCGGGGGATGGACCTGCCCGTGCTGCCGCCCACGCTGCCCATGCTCGCGAAGTCCGTCTCGGGCGTCCCGGACCCCGCCGCGGTCGAGGGCGGCCTGGTGTTCGAGCCCAAGTGGGACGGCTTCCGGGCGATCGTCTACCGGGACGGCGACGAGGTGCGTCTCGACAGCCGCAGCGCCAAGCCCATGGAGCGGTACTTCCCGGACGTCGTGGCGGCCGTGCTCGACGCCCTGCCCGAGCGGTGCGTGGTCGACGGGGAGATCGTGCTCGCGCAAGGGGGGCGGCTCGACTTCGAGGCGCTCCAGCAGCGCATCCACCCCGCGGCCTCGCGCGTCGCGCGCCTGGCCGAGGAGACCCCGGCGAGCCTCGTGGTGTTCGACCTGCTGGCCCTGGGCGACGACGACGTCACGGCCGAGCCCCTGAGCCGCCGCCAGGAGCTGCTCGAGGGCCTGGGGCTCGACGGTCCGCACGTGCACCTGACCCCGCGCACGACCGACCGAGCGGTGGCAGAGGAGTGGTTCGCCGTGTTCGAGGGGGCGGGCCTCGACGGGGTCGTCGCCAAGTCTCTCGCGGCCCCCTACCAGCCGAACAAGCGCGTCATGCTCAAGGTCAAGCACGAGCGCACGGCCGACGTCGTGCTCGCGGGGTACCGGCTGCACAAGACGTCGACCCCCGAGGAGCCGCTCCTGGGCTCGCTGCTCCTGGGGCTGTACGACGACGAGGGGGCGCTGCAGTTCGTCGGGGTCGCGGCGTCGTTCCCGCGGGCGCGCCGGGCCGAGCTCGTCGCCGAGCTGGCCCCGCTCGTGCTCGCCCCGGACAGCCCGGACAGCCGCGACGCAGGCGAGCACCCCTGGGCCGGGTGGGAGAGCCCCGGCACGGGCCGCATGCCCGGTGCCCAGTCGCGCTGGAGCGGCACGAAGGACCTGTCGTTCGTGCCGCTGCGGATCGAGAAGGTGCTCGAGGTCGCGTACGACCACATGGAGGGCAGCCGGTTCCGGCACACCGTCCAGCTGCGGCGCTGGCGCACCGACCGTGAACCGTCCTCGTGCACGTACGACCAGCTCGAGGAGCCCGTGAGCTATCGCCTCGACGAGCTGCTGCCGGGGGCGCCGGGAGTGGCATGAGCGGGCGCCCGGGCTCACCTGCCCGCAGCGACGGGGCTGTGCGTGCCGCAGGAGGCGCTCCAGGCCTCCTTCTCGGCGCGAGCGGGGCGGACAGGGGTCAGGCGCCCTGGGTGTCCTCGTCGTGCCGTGAGGCGTCCTTGCTGGGCTGCACGCGCTTGGGCTCTCCTGGCATCTTGGGGTGCTCGGGCGGGTAGGGCAGGTCGCCCAGGCCGTGGTCGCGCTCGTCGCGCGCCGCGAGCTCGAGGGTCTGCTCGAGCGAGAACCGTGGCTCGGGGGCCGCCGCGTCGAGGCGCGCGTGCAGGTCGCCCACCTCCGCGAAGCGCGCGGGCATGGTCAGCACGTCGAAGTCGTCCGGCCCGACGTCGGGCACCTCCTCCCAGCGCAGCGGCGCCGAGACCGTGGCCCGGGCGTTGGAACGGATCGAGTACGCCGAGGCGATCGTGCGGTCGCGCGCCATCTGGTTGTAGTCGACGAAGATCTTGACCCCGCGCTCCTCCTTCCACCACTTCGTCGTGACCTGGTCGGGCAGGCGGCGTTCGAGCTCGCGCCCGATCGCGATCGTCGCCCGGCGCGCCTGCACGAAGCTCCACCGCGGCTCGACCGGGACGAACACGTGCAGCCCGCGGCCGCCCGACGTCTTGGGAAAGCCCTCCAGCCCGAGCTCGCCCAGCAGCTCGCGCAGGTGCGGGGCGACGCGCGCGGCGTCGGAATAGTCGGTGCCGGGCTGCGGGTCCAGGTCGATGCGGAGCTGGTCGGGGGACTCCACGTCCGCGCCCGTCACGGGCCAGGGGTGGAAGGTCAGGGTGCCGAGGTTGGCCGCCCACAGCACGACGGCGAGCTCGGTGGGGCGCACCTCGTCGGCCGTGCGGCCGCTCGGGAACGCGATCCGGGCCGTCTCGACGTAGTCCGGGGCTCCCTGGGGGATGCGCTTCTGGTAGAACGCGTCGCCGCTGTTGTCGGTGCGGGTGCTCAGCCGTGCGCCCTCGAAGACTCCCTTGGGCCAGCGTTCGAGCGTCGTGGGACGATCGCGCAGCGCCGCGAGGATGCCCGGCCCGACCGACTGGAAGTATGTGACGACGTCGAGCTTGGTCAGCCCGCGGCCGGGGAAGACGACACGGTCGGGGCTCGTGACGCGCACGGTGCGCCCGTCGACGTCGAGCTCGACCGCCGGAGTCGTGGAACGAGGCATCCCCTCACGGTAGACGCGGGGCCGTCCCGGCGCCCGCCGGCAGTCCGTCGGCCCGCGGTGGGGATGCGACCGACAGGTCCGTGAGCAGCGCCCGGGCCCCCGGTCGCCCTGTGCGGCGGTGGCGCAGGTCGAGGACCCGCAGGGCCGCGCCGACGTCCAGACCGGCCAGCTCCACCAGTGCTCGCAGGACGGGGACCGCGAGCCGAGGGTCCGTCAGGCATGCGACGTCCACCGCGGTCCGCTCGACGCTCGTCACGAGGACCGTGCCGAGCTCGACCGTCTCGGGGCGCAGCAGGGCGCTCTGGCGCGCGACCCGGCCGTGGTGCGGCGGCGGACGGTGGACGCCGAGCGGGTGGACGACCTCGACCACGGCGTCGTCCGGGACCCCGCAGTGGACCCACGCGGCGCTCGTCCCGCCGACCACGGTGCGCGGGGGCACGAGAGGAGCCAGGGAGAGGGCGCGGACGGCGGCGGTGACCTCCGTCGTCGGGCGGACCGCGGCGTCACCCCGGACCCGGACGAGCGCCCCGCACCGGACCAGGTCCGTCCAGGCGACGCGGCCGCCCACGTGCTCCGGGCGGACCAGGAGCGGGGCGTCCTCGACCGGGACGTCCATGGCGACATCCGCGGGCGTGCGCGCGCGGGCCGGGGGAGCGGCAGGGAGCGAGAGCAGCGTGGTCACGGCCCCCAGCCTGACGCTCGGGCCGTGCATGCGCGAGGGGCCCGCGCGAGCCTGTGGACAAGGCGTTCGTCCACAGGCCCGCTCGGGCCCCTCGCGCGGTGCGGGATCAGCCGCGTGAGTCCTCGGCAGCCTTGACGACCTGCTCGAGCCACGCACGACGAGCCGTGATCGCCGACTCGATCTCGGCGACCTTGCGCTTGTCGCCCTTGGCCGTCGCAGCAGCCAGGTCCTCCTCGAGGCCCGCGATCGCGGACTCGAGCTGGGCGGCAGCCCCCTCGGCGCGGGCGCGCGTCTCCGGGTTCGAGCGCGACCACTGCGACTGCTCGGCGTCACGGACAGCGGTCTCGACCGCACGCAGGCGGGCCTCGACGCGCTGGACGTCGGCACGCGGCACCTTGCCCGCGTCCTCCCACTTCTCCTGGATGTCGCGCAGCGCGACCTTGGCCTGAGCCAGGTCCGTCACCGGCACGAGCTTCTCGGCCTGCTCCAGCAGCGCCTCCTTGACCACGAGGTTCTGTGCGTACTCGGCGTCCGTAGCGGCGTTGAGCTCGTCACGGGCCTGGAAGAACGCGTCCTGGGCCGCACGGAAACGCGCCCACAGGGCATCGTCGTCGCGACGGTTGGCGCGCCCCGCGGCCTTCCACTCGGTCATGAGGTCGCGGAAGGCACCCGCCGTCGCGCCCCAGTCCGTGCTGTTCTGCAGGGCCTCGGCACGCTGGACCAGCTTCTCCTTGACCTCCTTGGCCGAGGAGTTGCGCTGCTCGAGCTCGGCGAAGTAGTGCCGGCGCTCGCGGTCGAAGGCCGTCCGGGCGTGGCTGAAGCGCTTCCAGAGCGCCTCCTCGCTCGTCCGGTCGATCCTCGGCCCGTTGCGCTGGGCGTCCTTCCACTGGTCGAGGAGCTTGCGCAGCTCCTCGCCCGCCGGGCGCCACTGGATGCGCGACGGGTCGGTCGAGGCGATCTTCTCGGCAGCCTCGATGATCTCGGTGCGTGCCGCGAGCGCCGCCTCCTTGGCCGCGTTGCGCTCTGCCTCGAGCTCGGCGCGGCGCGAGGCCGCGACGGTGCGCAGGGACTCGACGTGCGCGCGCAGGCCGTCGAGGTCGCCCACGGCGGACGGCTCGGCGGTCTCCTCGGTGAGCTTGGCGAGGGTCGAGTCGATCTCCTTGACGGACAGGTCCGTGCCGGTCAGGCGCGCCTCGAAGAGGGCGACCTTGGCCTGGAGGTCGAGGTAGCGACGCACGTACAGCGCGAGCGCCTCCTCGGGGGTGACGCCGGGGAACTGCCCGACGCTGCGCTCGCCCGCGGCCTCGGTCACGTAGACCGTGCCGTCCTCGTCGACGCGGCCGAAGCCCGCGGCGGCCTTGGCGGCCGCGCTGTCGTCGGGGATGACGGCCGCGGCGGCGGCCGGGGCGATGGTCGCCGCAGCCGCGGCGGCGGGGGTCGGGGTCCCCGGCCTGGGGGGACGCGGGACCGGGATTGCGCTCGGCTTGGGGGCCGCCGAGGGCCTGGGTACGGCGGCCGGCTGGGGTGCCGGTGCGGCCTCGGCCGGGGCCTCGTCCTGGGCGGTCTCGGTCTCGGTCACCTCCTCGGGCGCTGCGGTCTCGGCCTCGGCCTCGGCCTCGGCCGGGGCGTCGGGCGTCTCGGCAGGAGTCTCGTCCGTGACGGGCGCGGCGTCCTCGTCGCTCGCTGCGGCGGGCGCGTCCGTCGTGGCCTCGGGCGCGTCGGTCGCGGGCGCGGCCTCGGTCGGTTCAGCGACCGCCGGCACCTCGACCTGCTCCGTCGCGGGGGCCTCCTCGGATGCCTGCGCCGGAGAGTTCGCGTGGTTCTCGGTGCTCTCGCTCACTGGGTCTCAACTCCTTCGATGGTGACCGGGGTCGCGGGGGAGCCGTTGCCGGTCCCGTCCGCTGTGCCCGCGTCAGCGACTGCTCGGACGACGTCCAAGCCGGATGTGATCTTGCCGAAGACGGTGTAACCGCCCGTGGTGGTCGGCAAGGTGGTGTCCTCGTAGACGAGGAAGAACTGGCTGCCCATGGTGTCGGTACCGGCCTCGGTCCGTGCCATGGCGATGGTGCCCGCCGGGTAGAGGCCGTCCTCGGGGGCGTTCTCGACGGGCCCGAAGTCGTAGCCGGGCCCCCCGGTGCCGGTGCCGGTGGGGTCACCGCACTGCAGGATGAAGATGCCCTCGGTCGTGAGGCGGTGGCAGTCGGTCCCGTCGAAGTACTCGTCGCGGGCGAGCGAGACGAAGTTCGCGACGGCCTGCGGGGCGGCCTGCCCGTCGAGCGTGAAGGCGACGTCGCCCGCGCTGGTCCGTAGCTCGCCGGTCCACGCGCGGTCCTGGGCGGCCGAGGGCGGGGCGAGCGTGTACGTCTTGTCGGGGGTGTTGGCGTTGATGGCGAGCACGGTCACGCCGGCGACGACCGCGACGCCGGAGACCGCCCCGGCGATCGTCCACGCCCGACGACGGCGGGCGCGAGCATCCGTCTGGCGCTGGGTCCACTTCTGCTCACGCAGGCGGGCACGCTCGCGTTCGCGCTTGCTCGTTGACACCCCAACTCCTTCGTCTCACGCCACGGGCAGGTCCGCGTGCCGGCGCGAAGGCGCGTACTTGCACGGGTGATCCACGGTTTCAGAGGACAGTCTAGGCATCGGGAGCGGTCCGGCGCGGTGACTTTCCGCCTTTCAGGTCACGGTCCGGTATCAGGTGTCCTGTTTGTGAGGTCGGTACTGTCCTTGCCATGGACATCTTCCTCGTGGTCGCCCCCGTGTTCGGGACCAACTGCACGATCGTCGCGCCCGGGTCGCGGGACGCCGTGCCCGACGGCGTCCCGCGCCCGTGCGTGATCGTCGACGCGGGGGCAGGGGTCGTCCCGGGCGTCACGGCGCTCGTGCGCGAGCACGGGCTGTCTCCGACCGCGGTCCTCGCGACGCACGGGCACGCCGACCACACGTGGGACGCCGCGGAGCTCTGCGACCTCTACGGGGTGCCGCTGTGGATCCATGCGGCCGACGCCTACCGGCTCCCTGACCCGCTGGGCACGATCGAGCACGGGACCTCGGCGGACGGACCTCTCACGAGCGGGCCGCTGGCCGCCGCGCTCGCGGCAGGCGGCGCCCGGATCGAGGACTACCGGGAACCGGGCGAGGTGCGGACGTTCGGCTCGGGCGGTGGGTCCGGCGCCTGGGGGGCGCCCGGTCCCGACGGCGGGTCGGTGGCCGACCCGCGCGTCCGGCTCGACCTGGGCGGCGTCCTGGTCGACGCGCTGCACGCGCCGGGCCACACCCAGGGGTCCACGCTCTACCTCCCGGTCGCCGCGGGGGACGAGGACGGCGGCGGCGGCGCGGGCGACGGCCAGGCGGCCGGGGTCGTGCTCGCCGGGGACGTCCTGTTCGCAGGGTCCGTGGGACGGACCGACCTGCCCGGCGGAGACGGCGAGACGATGCAGCGAACCCTGCGCGACGTCGTCGGGCACCTCGACGAGGCCCTCCAGGTGGTCCCCGGCCACGGCCCCCTCACCACGGTCGGCCGCGAGCGCCGCACCAACCCGTACCTGCGCGGACTGTGAACCGGCGCGTCCCGGACGGTCCGGCCGGGACGCGCGGGGCCGGGACCGTCCGTCGTCGCGGGTGGATTGCTCGTTCGGTTCGCGAGTCTGGAAGGATCGGGTCCCATGGCCCGACCTACACCTCTCTCCGGTTTCCCTGAATGGCTCCCTGCTGGACGCGTCGTGGAGCAGCACGTGCTCGACACGCTGCGTCGCACGTTCGAGCTCCACGGGTTCGCGGGGATCGAGACGCGGGCCGTCGAGCCCCTGGACCAGCTGCTGCGCAAGGGTGAGACCTCCAAGGAGGTGTACGTGCTGCGCCGCCTCCAGGAGGAGGCCGACCTGGTCGATGGAGCCGCGGGGGACCGGGGCGGCAAGGGTGACAAGCAGCTCGGCCTGCACTTCGACCTGACCGTGCCTTTCGCGCGGTACGTGCTGGAGAACGCCGGGCACCTGGCGTTCCCGTTCAAGCGGCACCAGATCCAGAAGGTGTGGCGCGGCGAGCGCCCGCAGGACGGGCGTTTCCGCGAGTTCGTGCAGGCGGACATCGACGTGGTGGGTGCGGGCGAGCTGCCCTACCACTTCGAGGTCGAGCTGCCGCTGGTCATGGCCGAGGCGTTGGGCGAGCTGCGCTCGATCGGCGTGCCTGAGGTCCGCATCCTGGTGAACAACCGCAAGGTCGCCGAGGGCTTCTACCGCGGGCTGGGCCTGGACGACGTCGAGGGCGTGCTGCGCAGCATCGACAAGCTGGACAAGATCGGGCCGGACAAGGTCGCGGCGCTGCTGGTCGCCGAGACCGGCGCGACGCCCGAGCAGGCGGCGGCGTGCCTGGCGCTCGCGGCGGTCTCCGGCTCGGACGCGACCGTCGCGGAGCGGGTGCGGGCGCTCGCGGCCGAGCACGGCGTGACGTCGGAGCTCCTCGAGGAGGGGCTGCTGGAGCTGTCGGCGCTGATCGACGCGGCGGCCGTGCGCGCGCCGGGCGTCGTGGTCGCGGACCTGAAGATCGCGCGTGGCCTGGACTACTACACGGGCTCGGTCTACGAGACCGTGCTGGTGGGGCACGAGCAGCTCGGGTCGATCTGCTCGGGCGGGCGCTACGACACCCTGGCCTCCGACGGCGCGAACACCTATCCGGGCGTGGGGCTCTCGATCGGGGTCTCGCGCCTCGTCTCGCGGCTGCTGAGCGCGGGCCTGGTCCGTTCGACGCGGTCGGTGCCCAGCGCGGTGGTGGTCGCGGTGACGAGCGAGGAGACGCGGCCTGCGTCGGACGCGGTCGCGGTCGCGCTGCGCTCGCGCGGCATCCCGGTCGAGGTTGCACCGAGCGCGGCGAAGTTCGGCAAGCAGATCAAGTTCGCGGACCGCCGCGGCATCCCGTTCGTGTGGTTCCCTGCGGGGATCGGCGCAGACGGCGAGGTCGTGCCGCACCAGGTCAAGGACATCCGCTCGGGCGAGCAGGTCGCTGCGGACCCGGCGGTGTGGGCGCCGTCCGTGCAGGACCTGTGGCCGCGCGTGGTGCCGGCGGGGGAGTGAGCCCGCTGCGCGGGCGCTGACCCGGACGTGGGGGGGGGGGGGGGGGGGGGGGGGGGGGG
>NZ_JACSQQ010000032.1:17024-27818 GCF_014836555.1 Oerskovia rustica | reverse complement strand
GACCCGGCCGGGCGGGCGGCCCGGCAGGGAAGCCCCTGCCGGGCCTCACGCGTGCGTGCGCGTGTCGCCGACGCCGGGCCGAGGTCGACCGGCGGTCCGTGCGTGAGGGATGGGCTGAGTCGTCGGAGGCTGCCGCCGACAGTGTCGACAACCGGTTCGAACATGTGTTCGAATAGTGCGATGAGGTGGGACGGGCAGGCGATCACGGCGGACGACGGCGCGCTGCCCGGGCTCGGGCGCATGGCGGGGCGGGTGCGGACCGTGCGCACCCCGGAGTTCGCCGGTGTCACGTTCCACGAGGTGCTCGCCAAGAGCGCGCTGTCCAAGGTGCCGGGGGAGTCCCGCATGCCGTTCACCTGGACGATCAACCCGTACCGCGGATGCTCCCATGCGTGCTCATACTGCCTCGGCCCCGACACGCTCATCCTTCGTGGTGACGGGCGTCAGGTGCCGTTGCGTGACATCCGGGCGGGCGACCAGGTCGTAGGTACCGAGGTCCGAGGTCGGTACAGGCGCTATGTCCTCACGACCGTCGAAGACGTCTGGGCGACACGCAAGCGAGCCTTCTCCATCACGCTCGAGGACGGGACGCGTCTCATGGCGAGCGGTGATCACAGGTTTCTCACGGACCGCGGCTGGAAGCATGTCGTCCCCGGTGAGTGCGGGGCGGGGCGGCGACCACATCTGACGACGAACAACAAGTTGATGGGATTCGGGACGGGCGATCTGGAGAAGCACTCGGCCCCCCGGGACGACGCGGCCTACCGGCGCGGCTATCTCACGGGCATGATCCGTGGCGACGGGATGCTGCTCAGGAGGACCTACCGGCGCCGCGGCGGGAACCCCAACAACGTGAGCATGTTTCGGCTCGCACTGGCGGACCGGGAAGCCCTCGACAGATCGCGTGACTTTCTCGAGCAGGCGGGCATCACCACCACGATGCGACCGTTTAGCCCCGGGTCCACCACGAGACGATCGATCATGGCCATCTTCACGTCCAGGTCCGCGCACTTCGACGCGATCCAGGCGCTCATCAGCTGGCCGCCAGAGGTGGAGCGCGAATGGGCCATCGGCTATCTTGCGGGGATCTTCGACGCGGAGGGCAGCTGCTCGCAGGGGGTGCTGCGCATCTCGAACATGGACGAGGAGATCCTCACTCGCATCACCCGAGCGCTCACGGTGATCGAGGTTCCGTTCGTGCGCGAGCCGCCCAGGGAGAACGGGGTCTCCAGCATCAGGGTCGTGGGCGGCCTGGCGGCGCGAATGCGGTTCTTCAGGATCGTCGATCCTGCGATCAGCAGGAAGCTCGCGGTGACCGGGCGTGCCGTGAAGTCGGACGCGCCGCTCATGGTCCGGTCGGTCGAGGACACCGGGGAGGAACGCGACCTCCTCGACCTTACGACGGGGACCGGGGACTTCATCGCGAACGGCGTCATTAGCCACAACTGCTTTGCGCGCCCCTCGCACCGCTACCTCGACATGAACCCCGGCGAGGACTTCGACAGCCAGATCGTCGTCAAGATGAACGTCGCCGACGTGCTGCGCACCGAGCTCGCCAAGCCGTCCTGGGCGGGCGACGCGGTCGCGCTCGGCACCAACACGGACCCGTACCAGCGCGCCGAGGGACGCTACCGGCTCATGCCGGGGATCATCGACGCGCTCGAGACCTCGCGCACGCCGTTCTCGATCCTCACCAAGGGCACGCTCCTGCGCCGCGACCTGCCGCGCCTGACGCAGGCGGCCGAGCGCGTCGACGTCGGCATCGGCGTCTCCCTGGCCTTCGTCGACGAGGACCTCCAGCAGGCCGTCGAGCCGGGC
Organism: Oerskovia rustica; assembly: GCF_014836555.1. Taxonomy (GTDB): domain Bacteria; phylum Actinomycetota; class Actinomycetes; order Actinomycetales; family Cellulomonadaceae; genus Oerskovia; species Oerskovia rustica. The sequence continues at coordinate 26,000 of NZ_JACSQQ010000032.1, read as the reverse complement.
ACGCCCACGCCGCGCGCCCGCCTCGACCTCATCCGCGCCGCCCGGGCGGCAGGGCTGCCGTGCGGGGTCATGATCGCCCCCGTGCTGCCGTGGCTGACGGACTCGACCGACCACCTCACGCGCCTGCTCGACGCGGTCCACGAGGCGGGTGCGACGGGCGCGACGGTTCTCCCGCTCTTCCTCAAGCCCGGCACCCGCGAGTGGTTCATGGCCTGGCTGCGCCGCGACCACCCCGAGCGGGTCGCGGGCTACGAGCGCGTCTACGCGGGCGGGTCGTGCGCGAGCCGCGCGTACCGCGACTGGTTGTGGGCCCGGGTACGGCCGCTGCTCGTCGAGCGCGGATTCGCGAGCGCAGGGCACCGGGCACAGGCACGCACGTCGGGCCACGCCCGGACCGCCTGGCACCCGGAGACCTCTGACGACAGAGCGCGGCACGACGAGGGGTCCTATCCGGCCGGGAGCCTGGTCCAGCGCCTCGGGCCCGGTCCCGTGACCCGCCCACCGGGGGATCCGGCGAGCACCGCCGAGGTCCTCTTCTAGGTCCTCGGGCGTGGTCCCTGACGCTCAGTCCTGCGCCAGCCGTGCCGGGAAGCCGCCCGTGGCCACGGGCCCCCAGCCCGTGATGGTCACGCGCAGCAGCGACTTGCCCTGCGCGACCATGGCCTCGCGGTACTCGTCCCAGTCGGGGTGCTCCCCGGCGACCGACCGGTAGTACTCGACGAGGGGCTCGACCGAGTCGGGCAGGTCGATCACCTCGGCCGTGCCGTCGACCTGCACCCAGGCGTCGTCGAAGTCCTCGCCCAGGACGCACAGCGACGCGGCGGGATCGCGCCGCAGGTTCACGGCCTTGGCGCGGTCGGGGTAGGTCGAGACGACGACGCGCCCCTCGCCGTCGACCCCGTACGTGACGGGGCTCATCTGCGGGGCGCCGCTCGCGCGCCGCGTGAGCAGCACCGCGCGCCGGTCGGCGCGCAGGAACTCGACGAGCTCGGCGCGCCCGAGCCGTTCGGTGGTCGCGATCCGCCTGGCCATGGTGCCTCCCGGGGGGTTCTCCTGAACGTGGTCCGCCCACAGACTAGACTCGTCCGAGTGCGTCGTCTGCGCACTCCCCACTCCCATCCCGGGACGCCACTGTGCGCCCCGGCATGTTCCGGAAGGACTCTCTCCGTGCTTCGCACCCACACAGCCGGCTCCCTGCGGGCCGAGCAGATCGGTCAGACCGTCACCCTCACCGGTTGGGTCGACCGACGCCGCGATCACGGTGGGGTGGCCTTCATCGACCTGCGCGACGCCTCGGGCATCGCCCAGGTCGTCATCCGCGACGAGTCGATCGCGCACCCGCTGCGCGCCGAGTTCGTGCTCCAGGTCACCGGTGTGGTCTCCCGTCGCCCCGAGGGCAACGAGAACAAGAACCTCCCCACGGGTGAGGTCGAGGTCGTGGTGAGCGACGTCGTCGTGCTCAACGAGTCGGCGCCCCTGCCTTTCCAGGTCTCCACGGCCCTCGAGGGCACCGAGGTCATCGGCGAGGAGGCGCGCCTCAAGCACCGCTACCTGGATCTGCGCCGCCCCACCCCGGCCCACGCCTTGCGCCTGCGCGCCAAGGCCAACCAGGCCGCGCGCCGCGTGCTCGACGAGCAGGACTTCGTCGAGATCGAGACCCCGACCCTGACGCGTTCGACGCCCGAGGGTGCCCGTGACTTCCTGGTCCCCGCACGCCTGGCCCCCGGCTCCTGGTACGCGCTGCCGCAGTCCCCGCAGCTCTTCAAGCAGCTGCTCATGGTCTCCGGCATGGAGCGCTACTACCAGATCGCCCGCTGCTACCGCGACGAGGACTTCCGCGCGGACCGTCAGCCCGAGTTCACGCAGCTCGACGTCGAGATGAGCTTCGTCGAGCAGGACGACGTGATCGCGCTCGGCGAGAAGATCCTCGTCGCGCTGTGGGACCTCATCGGGTACAAGATCCCCACGCCGATCCCGCGCATGACGTTCCACGACGCGATGCGCCTGTACGGGTCGGACAAGCCGGACCTGCGCTTCGGCAACCCGCTCGTCGAGCTCACGGACTACTTCAAGGACACCCCGTTCCGCGTCTTCCAGGCCGAGTACGTGGGCGCCGTCGTCATGGCGGGCGGGGCCTCGCAGCCGCGCCGCCAGTTCGACGCCTGGCAGGAGTGGGCCAAGCAGCGCGGGGCCAAGGGCCTGGCGTACGTGACGTTCCAGGAGGACGGGACCCTCGCGGGCCCGGTCGCCAAGAACCTGTCCGACGCCGAGCGCGAGGGCCTGCGCGACGCGACCGGCGCGCAGCCGGGCGACGCCGTGTTCTTCGCGGCGGGCAGGACGAACGAGTCGCGCGCCCTGCTGGGTGCGGCCCGTCAGGAGATCGCGAAGCGCACGGGCCAGATCGACGAGAATGCCTGGGCGTTCGTCTGGATCGTCGACGCCCCGCTGTTCAAGCCCACGGGCGAGGCCGCCGACGAGGGCGACGTCGCCCTGGGCAACTCGGCCTGGACCGCGGTGCACCACGCGTTCACCTCGCCCACGCCCGAGTGGATCGACACGTTCGAGCAGAACCCGGGCGAGGCGCTCGCCTACGCGTACGACATCGTGTGCAACGGCAACGAGATCGGCGGCGGCTCGATCCGTATCCACCGCCGTGACGTCCAGGAGCGCGTGTTCGCGGTCATGGGCATCGGCGAGGAGGAGGCGCAGGAGAAGTTCGGCTTCCTGCTCGACGCCTTCGCGTTCGGTGCCCCGCCGCACGGCGGCATCGCGTTCGGCTGGGACCGCATCGTGGCGCTGCTGACGAAGTCGGACTCGATCCGCGACGTCATCGCGTTCCCCAAGTCGGGCGGCGGGTTCGACCCGCTGACGCAGGCGCCCGCGCCGATCACGGCGCAGCAGCGCAAGGAGGCGGGCGTCGACGCGAAGCCCAAGGCGGCGGCCGGGTCCGAGGCCGGGTCCGAGGCTCCTGCCGCCGCCGGGAAGGCGTGAGCGCCCCGGACACCCGCACGCAGGCAAGGACGCTGGGAGGCTCGACCGGTCTGAGGGACCGGTGGGCCTCCCACCCCTTTGTCCTGGTGGACCTCCCCGAGTGGGACGTGCGCGGGGTGTGGCAGGACGAGCACGCGTGCGTCCTGAGCGTGGCGGCACCGGTCCCCCTGGGGGAGGGCAGCGTGCCCGACGACGGCGCTCACCACCAGCGCGTCGGGCTGTGGGGCATGGGATCGCCCGAGGCGACCGCGAACCTGCTGGCGCGTGTCGCCCAGGACGGTGGGCTCGGTGAGCACGTCGTGAGCGCAGGCCTGCCGCGCGGGACCCTCACGGTCCTGGGGGACCGGTGCGAGGACCTGCCGGCGATCCTGCGTGATCCCGAGCGTGAGCGCTCGGTCTCGACGTGGGACTTCTTCGCGACCCGCGAGGCCCCCGCCGCCCAGCCGGGCGAGGACCGCGTCGAGGCGTTGACCGGCCCGTCGGTCGCGGCCGAGGTCCGGGCGTGCCTGGACGTGGCGAACCCGCTCGCCGAGACGAGCCCCGAGGACCCGCTCGTCCGCTGGTGGGGCTGGCGCGACACCCAGGGCGTGCTGCGCGGGGTCGTCGGCGCCCGCCAGGCAGCACCGGGTGCGCCGTGGTCGCTGGGCAGCATCGCGACCGACCCGGCGTGGCGCGGGCACGGCATCGCCGCGGCGACCACGGCCGTCGTGACCCGTGCCGGGCTCGCCGAGTCCGACTGGGTGACGTTGGGCATGTACGCCGACAACGACGCCGCCCGCCGCGTCTACACCCGCCTGGGCTACGCCGTCGTGCAGGAGTTCGAGAGCCGGCGCTGAGCCGAGCCCGCTCTCGTGTGCCGTCGAGTGCGGAGTATTTGTCGGGAACGCCCGTCGTTCTCGACAGCTGCTCCGCACTCAGCGACTGGGCGCGGCCACCCGGGTCAGTGGGTGATCGAGAACCTCGAGTACAGCCGTCTCAGGTGCTTGGGCGCCCACCAGTTGGCCCGGCCCAGCAGCGTCATCGTCGCGGGCACCAGCAGGATGCGCACGATCGTCGCGTCGATGAACACCGCCACGGCCAGCGCGAACCCGACCTCCTTGATCACGAGCAGCTCGCCGAACACGAACCCCGCGAACACCACGATGATGATGGCCGCGGCCGAGGTGATGATGCGCCCCGAACGCTGCAGCCCCAGGCGGACCGCCTCGTCGTTCGACAGGCCCGCGTCGTGCAGCTCCTTGATGCGGGACAGCAGGAACACCTCGTAGTCCATGGCCAGCCCGAACGCGAACGCGACGACCAGGGCCACGACGTACGTCTCGATGCCGCCCGCCGACGCGAAGTCGAGCACCCCTTCCAGGTGCCCCTCCTGGAACACCCACACCAGCACGCCCAACGACGCGGCGAGCGACAGCGCGTTCGTCAGGAGCGCCTTGACGGGGATGAGCACGGACCCTGTCATGAGGAACAGCAGCACGAACGTCGCGACCACCACGATCCCCACGGCCCACCACACCCGGTCCGCGAGCGCCGCCCGGAAGTCGACCTGCCCGGCGGCCTGCCCGGTGACGTAGAACGTGAACCCGGGGTCCTGGGCGCGCAGCTCCTCGACGACGGCGACGGCCTCGGGGCCGCCCGCGTCGACGGCGGCGAGGTGGACCCCGACGAGCGCGTGGTCGTCGCCGACCGGGACCGCGGGGTCGACCCGCTCGACGCCGTCGAGGCCCGCGATCTCGTCGGCCCAGGCCTGGGCGTCCTCGGTCGTGGAGTCGGTCACGACGCGCACGTCGGCGCTCGCGGACGCGGGGAACTGGGCGGAGAGCTCGTCGACGAACTCGCGCTGGGGGGAGCTCTGGGGCAGCAGCTCGATGCCGGAGTTGCGCATCTGCAGGCCGAGGACCGGTAGCGCGAGCACCACCAGGACGGCGACGGTGGCGAGCATGACCCACACCGGGTGGCGCTGGACGCGGCCGGTGAGCCGGGAGAAGAAGCCCTCGTCGGACTGGACGTCGGCCGTGCGGGCCAGGACGGCGCGCAGCCCGGGGACCTTGCTCAGGACGCCGGGCCGGACGAGCCGGTGGCCCGCGAGCGCGAGCAGGGCGGGCACGAGGGTCATGGCGGTCGCGACGGCGATGAGGATGACGGCGAGCCCGGCAGCGCCGATGGCGCGCAGGATGTCGGGCTCGAAGACCATGAGGCCCGCGATCGAGATCGCGACGGTCAGCGCCGAGAAGGCCACGGTGCGGCCCGCGGTGGCCATGGTGCGTACGACAGCGGCCGTCACGTCGGCGTCGCGGCGACGCGAGCGCCGGGTCCCGCGGGTCGTCCGGGACGCACCCGCAGTGTCGGGACCGGGCTCCGCGGCTGGTGTGGCGTCCCCGGGGGACGTGGCGCGCCCCGGGGACGCGTCGTCGAGCGCGTGCAGCTCCTCGCGGAAGCGGGACACGATGAGCAGCCCGTAGTCGATCGAGAGCCCCAGGCCCAGCAGCGTGACGACGTTGACGACGGACGCGTCGATGGTCAGCGGGTAGGACAGGACGAGGAGGACGCCGAGCCCGGCGCCGATCGAGGCGATGGCCCCGGCCATGGGCATCGCGGCCGCGAGGAACCCGCCGAAGACCAGGACCATGACGAGCAGCGCGATGGGCAGGGCGATCATCTCGCCCGTCGTGAGGTCCTTCTCGACCTGGGAGGTGATGGCCTCGACGATCAGGTCGTTGCTCGACACGAGCCCGGTCGCGTCGGGGGCCACGTCGGCGAGGTCAGCGGGGACGGCCTCGAGGATCTCGACGACGTCGGTCGCGGCCGCGGCCTGGGCGTCCTCGTCGAGGCCCGGCTCGAGCGTCACGGACAGCACGAACCCGTCGCCGTCGGCCGCGACGAGCGACTGCGCGGCCTCGGTCTCGACGCCGCCGGGGATCACGAACGGGTCGACGACCGTCTCGACGCCGGCGACCGCGGCGAGCTCCTGGTGCACGGGGTCCATGGCCTCGGCGAGGGCCGGGTCCGCGGGGTCGACCCCGCTCACGAGGAGCGAGACGGTCTCGCCCGTCTCCGTCTGCTCGGTGAGGATCTCGGTGCCGCGCTCGCTCTGCGAGCCGGGGACCGACGGTTCGCCCGTGGTCAGGCGGTCGAACAGGCTCTCGCCGTGGACGCCCACGACGGCGAGGGCGAACCCCAGGGCGGTCAGCACCACCCACACGGCGACGGTCAGGCGGGGACGGTGGGCGACGGCGCGGCCAAGGCTCTCGAACACCCCGTCAGCATGGCACCTCGCGCGGGGCTGCGCCGGGCCGTGCACAGCGTGGGCGCACACCTCTCACGGAGCGCTCCGTGAGGGCTTCACACGCGCCGACACGGTGCGGCGCGGTACGGAGGCGCAGCGTGTCACGCCGTGTCGGTGGGGGTGCGTAGGCTCGGAGCATGCTTCCCGGGATGGACCTGTTCGACGCCGCGACCTCAGGCACCCAGGGGACTCCTCGTCCAGGACCTGGCGCGCCGCTGGCCGTGCGCATGCGCCCGGCCGCGCTCGACGAGGTCGCCGGCCAGGAGCACCTGCTCGTCGCCGGATCGCCGCTGCGCCGCCTCATCGAGGTGGACGGGCCGGGCGCCTCGCGCGCGGCGCCGGGCTCGGTCATCCTGTGGGGCCCGCCGGGCACGGGCAAGACGACCCTCGCGTACCTCATCGCCACGACCTCGGGCCGGCGCTTCGTCGAGCTCTCGGCCGTGACCGCGGGCGTCAAGGACGTGCGCCAGGTCATCGACGACGCGCGCCGCCGACTCGCGACGGGCGGCGAGGAGACCGTCCTGTTCATCGACGAGGTCCACCGCTTCTCCAAGTCCCAGCAGGACGCGCTGCTGCCCAGCGTGGAGAACCGCTGGGTCACGCTCGTGGCGGCCACGACCGAGAACCCGAGCTTCTCGGTCAACTCCCCGCTGCTCTCACGCTCGCTCCTGCTCACGCTCAAGCCCCTCACGTCGGGCGACGTGCGCGCCCTGGTGCACCGGGCGCTCGTCGACGAGCGCGGGCTGGGCGGGGCCGTCGCCCTCGCGGAGGAGGCCGAGGAGCACCTGGGCCGCCTCGCGGGCGGCGACGCCCGCAAGGCCCTGACCATCCTCGAGGCCGCGGCGGGTGCCGCGCTCTCGGAGGTCCCGGACGCCCCCGTCCGCACCACGGACCGGCCCGACGACGACGCGCCCGCCGCGAGCGACGCCGTCGGGCAGGGCGACGCACCGGGGCAGGGTGAGGCGCACGGAGAGGGTGAGGGTGCCGGGACGCCCGACGAGGAGACCGCGGCCGCGGCGACGGACGAGGAACCCCCGGCGCGCGCCGAGCCCGGGGCCGTGGTCGTCGATCTCGAGACCATGGAGCGCGCGATCGACGTCGCCGCCGTCCGCTACGACCGCGACGGCGACCAGCACTACGACGTCACGAGCGCCTTCATCAAGTCGGTGCGCGGCTCCGACGTCGACGCCTCGCTGCACTACCTCGCGCGCATGATCGCCGCGGGGGAGGACCCGCGGTTCATCGCCCGGCGCATCGTCATCTCGGCCGCGGAGGACGTCGGCATGGCCGACCCCAGCGCGCTGCAGACCGCGGTCGCCGCAGCCCAGGCCGTCGCGCTCATCGGCATGCCCGAGGCCCGCATCATCCTCGCGGAGGCCGTCGTGCACCTCGCGACCGCGCCCAAGTCCAACGCGGCCTACCTCGGGATCGACGCGGCGCTCGCGGACGTGCGCGCGGGCAAGGTCGGGACGGTGCCCGCGCACCTGCGCGACGCGCACTACGCGGGAGCCAAGGAGCTGGGGCACGGCAAGGGGTACAAGTACGCGCACGACGCCCCGCACGCGGTCGCGCGCCAGCAGTACCTGCCCGACGTCCTGCAGGGCACGCGCTACTACACGCCGACCGACCGCGGGTTCGAGCGGTCCGTGACCGAGCGCCTCGACCGGATCCGGCAGATCCTCGGGGACTGACAGGCCCTGACGGGCCCTGCGGCGGCCCGCCAGGAAGCGCGTCGTGCACGTCCGTCGGGGGCGCTCACCAGGCCTCGGGTCAGGCCTCGCACCAGGCGAGGGACCGGGCCTCGCGCCCGGTGCGGTAGACTTCTCAGGTTGTCTCCGCCCGTCAGGGCAGCGGCAACCGCCTGGGACCTCGGCCCCGCAGCCCCGCACGTCATCCTCGACCTCGCGTCGACGGGTGGGCATCCTCACGGATCGCGGCGGCTCATCGGCTGGTCCCGCACCCGGCAATCCGCACGGGTGTGACGTCAAGTACACACGACAGGACAGGAACACACTGTGTCTTCAGTGACTCGTTCGCGCCGCCAGGTTCGCCTGAGCCGCGCGCTGGGCCTCGCGCTCACGCCCAAGGCCGTCAAGCACTTCGAGAAGCGCCCCTACCCGCCCGGTGAGCACGGCCGCGCCCGTCGCCGCACCGAGTCGGACTACGCGGTGCGTCTTCGCGAGAAGCAGCGTCTGCGCGCCCAGTACGCGCTCCGCGAGAAGCAGATGGCTCGCGCCTACGAGGACGCTCGCAAGGACGCCGGTCTGACCGGTGAGGCCATGGTCGAGAACCTCGAGACGCGTCTCGACGCGCTCGTGCTGCGTTCGGGCTTCGCCCGCACCATCCTGCAGGCGCGCCAGGCCGTCGGCCACCGCCACATCCTCGTCGACGGCAAGATCGTCGACCGCCCCTCGTTCAAGGTGAAGCCGGGTCAGACGATCCAGGTCAAGCCGAAGAGCCAGGCCACCACGCCGTTCCAGGTCGCCGCCGCCGGTGCGCACCGCGACGTCCTGCCGGCCGTCCCGGCCTACCTCGACGTCCAGCTCGAGAAGCTGAGCGCCGTCCTGGTGCGTCGCCCCAAGCGCGTCGAGGTCCCCGTGACCTGCGAGGTCCAGCTCGTCGTCGAGTACTACGCTCGCTGATCCTCCTGCGCGGCTGGCGCCGCGCGCCGTGCACGAACGCCTCGCTCACCGCTTCGA
>NZ_JACSQQ010000032.1:0-17014 GCF_014836555.1 Oerskovia rustica | reverse complement strand
GGGGTGGGCGGCGTTCGTGCATCCGGGTAAGGTTTCGCGAGGCGTGCCGTCCGTCGCGTCGCGCCGTCGAAGGAGGAGCAGGAGATGTCCGTAGGAGATGTGGCCGGGCTGATCGCCGCCATCGCATTCGTGCTGCTGGTCGGGGTCCTCGCGGTTCCTCTGGTCAAGCTCGGCCGGGTGCTCGACGAGGCCCGCGTGAGCATCAAGGAGGTCACGGACCACTCGGTGCCGATCCTCGACGAGGCCGCCACGACCGTGGCCACGACGAACAGCCAGCTGGTCAAGGTCGACACGATCACGACGTCCGCGGCGCAGGTCAGCGAGAACGTCTCGGCCCTCACGGGCCTGTACGCGGCGACCTTCGGGGCGCCGCTCGTGAAGGTCGCGGCGTTCACGTACGGCGTGCGCCAGGCGTTCGCGCGGGCCTCGGGCCGCTCGTCCGGACCTCGGACCGGTCGCTGATGCGTCGGGTGTTCTGGGTCGGCGTCGGCGTCGCCATCACCGTGGTCGTCGTCGTCAAGGGGCGACAGGTGATCGCGCGCTACGCCCCCGCCTCGCTCGTCGACCAGGCCACCGACCAGGTCAACTCGATCGGGGAGAAGGCCACGAGCTTCGTGTCCGTCTTCCGGGAGGAGTTCCGCACCGCGCGTGACGCGCGCGAGGCCGAGCTGCTCGCATCCCTGCTCGCCGAGGGCCAGCCGGACCCCGACGACGTGCGCGCGGCCCGTGCGGCGCGCCGCGAGCGCGCGGGGGAACCCGGCGTCGACGACGACGAGGACCTGCTCGGGTACTCGTTCTACTGATCCACCCACCAGGCCTGCTTCCGCCCGCGCGGCGTGCGTCGCGCGCACAGGAGGGAAGCACGCCGGGAACATACTTGTTCTAGCCGGTGCCGCCCGCCTCCAGCGGCGCGCCCGGGCCGTTCCGTCTCCGACTTCCGAAGGACATCATGCGTACCGCCGAGATCCGCAAGCGTTGGCTCGACTACTTCGCCGCCCAGGACCACACCGTCGTGCCCTCGGCGTCGCTCATCTCGCCGGACCCCTCGACGTTGTTCACCATCGCGGGCATGGTGCCGTTCATCCCGTACATGACGGGCGAGCAGACGGCGCCGTGGGCCCGCGCGACGAGCGTGCAGAAGTGCGTGCGCACCCTCGACATCGACGACGTGGGCAAGACCACGCGCCACGGCACGTTCTTCCAGATGAACGGCAACTTCTCGTTCGGGGACTACTTCAAGGAAGGTGCGATCACCTACGCCTGGGACCTCATCACGCGGTCGCAGGACGACGGCGGGTACGGCATCCCCGAGGACAAGATCTGGGTCACCGTCTTCCACGAGGACGACGAGGCGCGCCAGCTCTGGAAGAAGATCGCGGGGCTGCCGGACGAGCGCATCCAAGGCCTCGGCATGGGACCGAACTACTGGTCCACGGGCGCCCGCGGGCCTGCCGGTCCCTGCTCGGAGATCTTCTACGACCGCGGCCCGGCCTACGGCCCCGACGGTGGACCCGCGATCGACCTCGCGGGCGACCGGTTCCTGGAGATCTGGAACCTCGTCTTCATGCAGTACGAGCGCGGTGACGGCGGGACCAAGGAGTCCTTCCCCATCCTGGGCGAGCTCACGAAGAAGAACATCGACACCGGCATGGGTCTCGAGCGCGTCGCGTTCGTCCTGCAGGGCGTCGACAACATGTACGAGATCGACGAGGTCTTCCCCGTCATCGCCGCGGCCCAGGAGCTCTCGGGCAAGCGCTACGGCGCCGACGTCGACGACGACGTGCGCATGCGCGTGGTCGCCGACCACGTGCGCTCGGCCCTGATGATCATCAGCGACGGCGTGCGCCCCTCGAACGAGGGCCGCGGCTACGTGCTGCGCCGTCTGCTGCGCCGCTCGGTGCGCGCGATGCGCCTGCTGGGCGTCGAGGACCCCGCGCTGCCGCAGCTCTTCCCCGTCTCGCGTGACGCCATGCAGGCCTCCTACCCGGAGGTCGGTGCCGACTTCGAGCGCATCTCGCAGATCGCCTACGCCGAGGAGGAGGCGTTCCGCCGCACCCTGACCTCGGGCACCACGATCCTGGACACTGCGGTCGCGGCCGCCAAGACGAACGCGGGCTCGGGCGGCACACCCGTGCTGCCCGGCGACCAGGCCTTCGCCCTGCACGACACGTACGGCTTCCCGATCGACCTGACCCTCGAGATGGCCGCCGAGCAGGGCGTCCAGGTCGACGAGAAGGCGTTCCGCGCCCTCATGCAGGAGCAGCGCACCCGTGCGCGCGCCGACGCGCTCGCCAAGCGCACGGGCGGGGTGGACACCGCGGCCTACGAGGCGCTGCAGGGCGAGCTCGCCCGTCCGGTCGAGTTCCTGGGCTACACGGACGCCACGGCCTCGGTCAACGTCGTGGGCCTCCTGGTCGACGGCGTGCCCTCCCCGGCCGCGACGGCCCCGGCCGACGTCGAGGTCGTCCTCGACCGCACGCCGTTCTACGCCGAGGCCGGTGGCCAGCTCGCCGACCACGGCACGATCGTGCTCGACGGCGGCGCGACCATCGAGGTCGACGACGTGCAGCGCCCCATCAAGGGCTTCTCGGTCCACCGTGGACGCCTCGTCGAGGGCGTCGTGGCGCTGGGCGACCCGGGCACCGCGCAGATCGACACGGCGCGCCGCAAGGCGATCAGCCGCGCCCACACCGCGACGCACATGATCCACAAGTCCATCCAGGAGGCCCTGGGCAAGGAGGCGACGCAGGCCGGCTCGGAGAACGCCCCGAGCCGTATCCGCTTCGACTTCCGCGCCTCGAGCGCGGTCCCCGCAGGGGTGCTGTCCGAGGTCGAGGAGCGGGTCAACACCCAGCTCGCCGAGAACCTCGAGGTCACGGACAAGGTCATGCCCATCGCGGAGGCCCGGGCGCTGGGCGCCATGGCGCTGTTCGGCGAGAAGTACGGCGACCAGGTGCGCGTGGTCTCGATCGGCGGCGACTGGTCGCGCGAGCTGTGCGCGGGCACGCACGTCAAGCAGTCCGGTCAGCTCGGTCTGGTCACGCTGCTCGGCGAGTCCTCGATCGGCTCGGGCGTGCGCCGTGTCGACGCGCTCGTCGGCGACGGGGCCTACGGCTTCCAGGCCAAGGAGCACGCGCTCGTGGGACAGCTCACGGGCCTGCTGAACGTGCGTACCGAGGAGCTCCCGGACCGGGTCGGCTCGCTGGTCTCGCGTCTGCGGGACGCCGAGAAGGAGCTCGCGGCGCTGCGCCAGGCCCAGCTCCTCGCGGCCGCCGCGAACCTCGCAGCGGGCGCGGAGACCGTCGGTACGGTGCGCGTCGTCGTGCACGACGCCGGTGAGGTCGCCTCCGCGGACGACCTGCGCGCCCTCGCGCTCGACGTGCGCGGCCGTCTCGCGGACTCGGCGCCGAGCGTCGTCGCCGTCGGTGGCGTGAGCAAGGACCGTCCGCAGGTCGTCATCGTGACGAACGCACCGGCCCGTGAGGCCGGCCTGCGTGCGGGCGCGCTCGCGAAGAAGGCGTCGGGCGTGCTCGGCGGCGGCGGTGGCGGCAAGGACGACATGGCCCAGGGTGGCGGCACGGACGTGTCCGCCCTCCCGGCGGCTCTCGCGGGCATCCGCGACGACGTCGCCTCGGCGCTCTGAGCGCGCACCCGATGACGGTCGACCACCAGGCGGGCGCCCCTCTCCCGAGGGGGGCCCGCCTGGGCGTCGACGTGGGCAGCGTGCGTGTGGGGCTCGCCGCGAGCGACCCCGACGGCCTCATCGCGACCCCCGTCGAGACCCTTCCCCGGGACATGAAGACACAGCCCTCGGCTCCCGACGACGCGGTGGTCACCTTCCCGAGCGACGTCGCGCGGATCGCGACGGAAGTGGAGGAACGGGGTGCACGTGTGGTGTACATCGGGCTTCCTCGACACCTTTCCGGCGCGGAAGGTGCCGCTACCGCGGCCGCACGTGCGTACGCTGGACTGGTGGCACGTGCCGTCGCGCCGGTCCCGGTGCACCTCGTCGACGAACGTATGACGACCGTGAGCGCCCACCAGGCGCTGCGGGCGTCGGGGCGCGCCGGGCGCAAGCAGCGCTCTGTCGTCGACCAGGCGGCGGCAGTTATCATCCTCCAGACCGCTCTGGACCGCGAGCGGAGCGCGGGGGCGCGCGCCGGAGAGTACGTAGAACGTTGATCGTTGCGTCGTGGCAAGGACCGCCGCGCGCACACTCGTCAGGAGGCAGCCTCCCGTGACCGACCTATTCGACCGCCCACCGGTGCAGCAACAACCACCGTCGCGGGCGACCCGTTCGGGGAGCCGAGACCGTCGCGCCGCGAAGAAGCGCGCGCAGCGACGGCGTCGCCGTACCCTGATCGTGGTGCTCGCGCTGGTCCTCGTGGGCGGGGCCGGGTACTACCTGGTCAACAACGCCTCGAGCCTGCTGGGCTTCGAGAACCCCTTCAGCGTCTCGGACTACGAGGGGCAGGGGGTCGACCCCGTCGACGTGACGATCGAGCCGCAGTCGACGGGCGCGGACATCGGCGAGACGCTCGTCGAAGCGGGCGTCGTGAAGTCGGCCGGCGCGTTCGTCAAGGCCTTCAAGGCGAACCCGGACGCCGGCAAGATCCAGCCGGGCAACTACACGATGCTCACCGAGATGAAGGCGTCTGCCGCGGTCACGCTACTGCTGTCCAAGACGAGCAAGAACGAGATGAAGCTGACGGTCCCCGAGGGGTTCACGGCTGCGCAGATCATCGAGCGCGCTGTCTCGGTGACGGGCAAACCTCAAGAGGAGTTCCAGGCCGCGATGGCGGACCCGGCTGCGGTCGGCCTGCCGGCCGAGGCGGGCGGCAACTTCGAAGGGTGGTTCTTCCCGAGCACGTACGTCCTCGAGCCGGACGACACGGCGGCGACCATCGTGGCCAACATGATCGCGACGACCGTCGCGAACCTCGACTCTCTCGGCATCCAGGCGGCGGACCGTGAGACGGTCCTGATCAAGGCCTCGCTCATCGAGCGGGAGGCGAAGGCCGAGGAGGACCGGCCCAAGATGGCACAGGCGATCGAGAACCGCCTGTCGCGGGAGATGACACTTGACATCGACGCGGCCGTCGCGTTCGGCCTGGGCAAGCCGGGCACCGAGATCACCATCGCCGACAAGGCGAACACGGACAACCTCTATAACTTGTACAAGCACAAGGGGCTGCCGCCCGGGCCGATCGCGTCGCCCGGGATGAAGTCGATCGAGGCCGTACTGAACCCGGAGCCCGGTGATTGGATCTTCTGGGTCGCCGTGAACCTCGACACGGGTGAGACCAAGTTCTCCTCCACCCTGGCGGAGCACCAGAAGTACGTCGACGAACTGCGTGCGTGGCAGAGGGAGAACCCGTGACGGTCGGCGCCGTGCGTCGCGCCGCCGTCCTGGGCCACCCCGTCGCCCACTCGCTCTCACCCGTCCTCCACTCGGCCGCGTACCGCGCGCTGGGTCTGGACGGGTGGGAGTACACCGCCATCGATGTCACCGAGGAGCAGGTGGCAGGCTTCGTCGAGGGCCTGGACGAGAGCTGGGCCGGGCTGAGCCTGACCATGCCGCTCAAGCAGGTCGTCCTGCCCCTCCTCGACCACGTCGAGCCGCTCGCGGGCGTCGTGGGCGCCGTGAACACGGTCCTGTTCCAGCCCACGGGCTCGGCGCGCACGCTCGTGGGCGCCAACACCGACGTGCACGGCCTGGTGGCCGCGTTGCGGGAGGGGCTGGGTGACCGTCCGGTCGGCTCGGCCGTGGTGCTCGGGGCGGGCGCGACCGCGGCCTCGACCCTGGCCGCGCTCGCCGAGCTCGGCTGCACCACCCCGACCGTCCTGGTGCGCTCGCTCGGGCGCACGGGCGGCCTTCAGCGTGCCGCGCACCGCATGGGGGTCGCCCCGCGGTTCGCGGTGCTCGACCCGGCGTCACCGCTCGTCGCGCAGGTGGACGTCGTCGTCTCGACGCTGCCCTCCGGGGCGGCGGACCCGGTCGCCGACGCGCTCGCGGCACGGACTGCCGCCGGGGCCCCGGCTCCTCGGGGCGTGTTGCTCGACGTGGTCTACGACCCCCGCCCGACGGCGCTCTCCCGCGCCTGGGCGCAGGCGGGCGCCACCGTGGTGGGCGGCGAGCGCATGCTCCTGCACCAGGCCGCCGAGCAGGTGCGGCTCATGACGGGGCAGGTCGCGCCGCTCACGGCGATGGCCGAGGCCCTCGAGGCGGCCCTCGCGCCGAGCACCGCCAGGACCTGAGACGGGGGCCGCGGCCGGCGCTGCGTGCGCTCAGCCCAGCAGCAGCGCCTCGCCGAGCACCGAGCGACCGCCGATCAGGCCGAGCAGCGCGCCCGCGAGCATGAACGGGCCGAACGGGATCGCCGAACGTCGTCCTGCCCGCCTCGTGGAGAGCAGGACGACAGCCCAGATACCGCCGAGGAAGAAGGCCGCGCTCGCCCCCACGGCGAGCTCGGCCCACCCGCATCACGCGAGCACCGCGCCGATCAGCCCGGCGAGCTTCACGTCGCCGAAGCCCAGCCCCGACGGGGCGAGGGCCAGGAGGAAGTACGCGCCGTAGAGCCCCAGACCGCCGGCCAGGGCGCGGACGAGCGCGCCGCCGTCGGGCACGAGGACGCTCGCCAGGCCCAGCAGCACCGCCAGGACCGGGTAGGACGGCAGCACCAGGGCGTCCGGGAGACGGTGCGTGCGGGCGTCGATCACGGCGAGCGCCGACCCGACGAGCGCGAGGTACCCGGCCACAGGAAGCACCACCACGGGGTGACCCACGCCCCACGCCCCCACGACCGTGGCGGGCACGGCCACCGCCGTCACCACCAGGACCGCGCGACGGTGCGGGCGCACCTCGGCCGCGGCCCGGCGCCAGGTCCGGACGGGGCGACGCGCGGTCGTCAGGTCCGGCGGGTCTGGCGCACCGACGACCGGGCTCGTCTCGACGGCACCGTCCTGCCCCGGCACGACCCCCGGACCCCCGCCCCCTGCGTTCGTCACCCGGCGAACCTAGCGCAGCGGACCGCGCCGGGGCAGGCGTCGTCCACAGGCCCGCCGCCTCGCTCACGCCGCCCGACGTGGCAGGCGGGACGCGACCGGGGCGCCGGTCCGCAGTGCGGGCGGGTTCGGGGGCGCGCCGCGTGACGTGGGAGGATTCTGCTCATGCTTCGTTGGTTGACATCGGGTGAGTCGCACGGTCCGGCGCTGGTCGGCATCCTGGAAGGGCTGCCCGCAGGGGTCGAGCTCGTGACGAAGGACGTGCAGGACGCGCTCGCGCGCCGCCGCCTCGGGTACGGGCGTGGTGCGCGCATGAAGTTCGAGCAGGACGAGGTCCGCATCCTCGCGGGGCTGCGTCTGGGCCTGACGCAGGGCGGCCCGCTCGCGATCGAGATCGCCAACACCGAGTGGCCCAAGTGGGTCGACGTCATGAGCGCGGACCCCGTGCCCGCCGAGGCGCTGCAGGTCGACGCCGGGACGGGTGACGTGCGGGAGATCGCCCGCAACCGTCCCCTGACGCGCCCGCGTCCCGGGCACGCGGACCTGATCGGCATGCGCAAGTACGCGTTCGACGACGCCCGTCCGGTCCTGGAGCGCGCCTCGGCCCGCGAGACCGCGACCCGTGTCGCGCTCGGGGTGGCCGCCGCCAAGTTCCTCGAGCAGGCCGTCGGGATCCGCCTCGTCTCGCACGTCGTGGGCATCGGCACGGTCGACGTCCCCGAGGACGCGGCCCTCCCGCAGCCCGACGACGTCGTGCGCCTCGACGCCGACCCGGTGCGCTGCTTCGACCCCGTGAGTTCCGCGGCGATGGTCGCCGAGATCGACGAGTGCCACAAGGACGGCGACACCCTGGGCGGCGTGGTCGAGGTCCTGGCGTACGGCGTCCCGTCCGGGCTGGGCACCTACGTGCAGTCCGACCGCCGGCTCGACGCACGCCTCGCGGCCGTCCTCATGGGCATCCAGGCCATCAAGGGCGTCGAGGTCGGCGACGGCTTCCGCACGGCGCGCCGCCGCGGCTCGCAGGCCCACGACGAGATCGTGCGCGGCGAGGACGGGCACCTGCACCGCCTCAGCAACCGCGCCGGCGGCGTCGAGGGCGGCATGTCCAACGGCGAGGTGCTGCGCGTGCGCGCGGCCATGAAGCCCATCTCCACGGTGCCGCGAGCACTCGCGACGGTCGACGTCGCGACGGGCGAGCCCGCCAAGGCCCAGCACCAGCGCTCGGACGTGTGCGCCGTGCCGCCCGCGGCCGTCGTCGCCGAGGCGATGGTCGCGCTCGTCCTCGCCGAGGCCGTCCTGGAGAAGTTCGGCGGGGACTCGGTCTCCGAGGTCCGCCGCAACGTCGAGGGCTACCTGGCGTCGGTCCCCGAGCTGCTGCGCTGAGATGACCACGAGCAGCGGCCCACGCGTCGTCCTCATCGGCCCTCCCGGCAGCGGCAAGTCCACGGTCGCGAACGTCCTGTCGGAGCGCCTGGGCCTCGCGGCGCGCGACACCGACACCGACGTGGAGGTCCTCGCGGGAAAGACCGTCGCCGACGTCTTCCTCGAGGACGGCGAGCCGCACTTCCGCGCCCTGGAGCGCGAGGCAGTGACCCAGGCGCTCGCGGTCCACGAGGGCGTCCTCGCCCTGGGCGGCGGCGCCGTCCTCGACGAGCACTCCCAGGTCGCGCTCGAGGCCTACTCGGCCGCAGGGGGGACCGTGGTCTTCCTCGACGTCTCCCTGGCCCACGCGGGCCCGCGGGTCGGGTTCAACCAGGCACGGCCCCTGCTGCTCGGCAACCCCCGGGCCAGGTGGCAGGCGCTCATGGAGCAGCGCCGTCCCGTCTACGAGCGGCTCGCCACGGTGCGGGTCGTGACGGACGCGCGCACCCCCCGCCAGGTGGCCGGGGAGATCGAAGCAGCACTCGGCGGCACGTCCCAGGACGCCGCGGCCGACCAGACGAGGAGCGAGCAGTGAACGACCAGCAGACGACCGGCACCGACGGGCCGTCGGGCAACGACTCGACCACCGCCGCACCGGCGACCCCGGCCCGCGTGCGGGTCGAGGGCGCCCAGCCCTACGACGTGCTCATCGGGCGCCACCTGCTCGGCGAGCTGCCCTCGATGCTGGGTCCGGACGTCCGCCGCGTCCTCGTGATCCACCCGTCCGCGCTCGCGACGTCCGCGGACACTGTGCGCGAGGACCTGCTCGCGGTCGGCTACGAGGCGTACATCGCCGAGGTCCCGGACGCCGAGGAGGCCAAGACCGCGCAGGTCGCGGCGTTCCTGTGGCAGGTGCTCGGTCAGGCCGACTTCACGCGCAGCGACGCGATCGTCTCGGTCGGCGGCGGCGCCACGACCGACCTCGCGGGCTTCGTCGCTGCGACGTGGCTGCGCGGCATCAAGGTCGTGCACGTCCCGACGACGCTGCTCGCCATGGTAGATGCTGCCGTGGGCGGCAAGACGGGCATCAACACGGCCGAGGGCAAGAACCTCGTGGGCGCTTTCCACCCGCCCGCAGGTGTCCTGTGCGACGTCGCGGCCCTCGAGTCGCTGCCCAAGTTCGACTTCGTCGCCGGGCTCGCGGAGATCGTCAAGACCGGCTTCATCGCCGACCCGCGCATCCTCGAGCTCGTCGAGGAGAACGTCGACGAGCTCAAGGCGTGGGGCGGGGCCGAGGTGCCCGCCTCGACGTGGGCCGTGGTCGTCGAGCTCATCGAGCGTTCCGTCGCGGTCAAGGCGCGCGTCGTGGGCGAGGACCTCAAGGAGGCCGGCCTGCGCGAGATCCTCAACTACGGGCACACCCTGGGGCACGCGGTCGAGCTCACCGAGCGCTACGCGTGGCGCCACGGCGCGGCGGTGTCGGTCGGGATGGTCTTCGCGGCCGAGCTCGCGCGTCTCGCGGGTCGCCTCGACGACGAGACCGTGGACCGCCACCGTGCGATCCTCGGCAGCCTCGGCCTGCCGCTGACCTACCGCGGCGACCGCTGGGAGCAGCTCCTGTCCGCGATGCGCCGCGACAAGAAGTCGCGCGGCGACATGCTGCGCTTCGTCGTGCTCGACGGTCTGGCCAAGCCCGGGCGCCTCGAGGGCCCGGACCCGGCGCTGCTCGCCGCGGCGTACGCCGAGATCTCGATCGACGCCCCCAGGGGTGGCCCGATCGCCCTCTGACGCGGCGCCGTCGGCAGCCTGCACGACGCGGAACGGCCCGCCTCCCCGAGGAGGCGGGCCGTTTCGCGTCCCGGGCGGGGCGTGGGGCCGTCAGCCCCAGCGACCCCGCACGGCCAGCACGTCGCGCAGCAGGTCCGCCCGGTCGGTCACGATGCCGTCGACGCCCAGGTCCAGCAGGCGCACCATCTCGACCGGGTCGTTGACGGTCCACACGTGCACCTGGCGCCCCGCGGCGTGCGCGGCGGCCACGGTCCGGGCGTCCACGACCCGCACGCGCCCCTGCGCGACGGGGACCTGCAGGCAGTCCGCGCCCCGCAGTGCCCACGAGGCCAGGGCCCCGAACGGTCCCCGGGGAGCCCCCGCCCGGGCGGCGAGCAGGAACGTCGCGACCTCGCTCGTCCCGGTCGAGGTCGCCACCGGCCGGGTCAGGAGAGCGACCGTCCGACGTCGCCGCGCGGGGGAGAAGGACGTCACGCACACCCGCTCGTGCGCGCGGGTGCGCTCGACCGCCGCCGCGACGGGCCCGACGGCGGAGTCCGCCTTGACGTCGACGTTCACGCGCAGGTCCGGCCAGGTCCCCAGGACGTCCTCCAGGAGCGGCACGGGCTCGACACCGCCGATCCGCGCCCGCCGCACGCTCTCCCAGGGCAGGTCCGCGACCAGGCCCGTGCCGTCGGTCGTGCGGTCAAGGCTCGCGTCGTGCAGGGCGACCGCGACGCCGTCGGACGTCGCGTGCGCGTCGGTCTCGACGTACCGGAAGCCCAGGTCCCGGGCCGCGGCGAACGCCGCGAGCGAGTTCTCGAGCCCGACCCGGGAGAAGCCGCGGTGCGCGAGCGCGACGAACCCCGTGGCGGAGTCGAGGTAGGGATGGTGCCAGGCGTCGGGACGTCCGCCGCGAGCCCCGGGACCGCTCACCGGACGGCTCCTGCGGCGCGTCCGTCGCCCTGCCCCTGGTCCTGCCGGACCCGGTCGCCGAGCCAGCCCAGCACTGCGTCCAGGTAGGCGCGTCGCGGGCCGTCC
The DNA here is from genome assembly GCF_014836555.1 of Oerskovia rustica. GTDB lineage: Bacteria > Actinomycetota > Actinomycetes > Actinomycetales > Cellulomonadaceae > Oerskovia > Oerskovia rustica. Next base: position 5,839 of record NZ_JACSQQ010000032.1, on the reverse strand, counting down.
GCCGACAGCGTCAGGTCGTGCACCCCGCCCTCGATCGCCCGGACCGTCACGTCGGCACCGATGCGCGGTGCGAGCCGCTCGACCTGGGCGACGTCCAGGACCGTGTCCTGCGCATCGAGCAGCGGGTTGTCCAGGTCGTCCGGCCCCGAGGCCGCCGAGCGAGCGACCAGCACCGGGCACGCGACGTCGAGCCCGCGCGCGAGGCGCGCCTGCCCCTGCCGCACCGCACGCAACCACCCCGCCCGCACCGGCAGACCCTCGGGACGCTTGAGCGTCGGGTCGAACTCCCACCGGCCCCCGTTCGCGGCCAGCAGGTGCGCCGCGTACGCCGACGGCGCAGCGCTCAGCACCGCGAGCGGAGACCACGGCCCGACGGCGTCGAGCACCCGGGTGGCGATCGTCCGGTTCAACCAGCTCGAGTTGAGGTCGAGGAACGGCGAGTCCAGCACGAGCGCCTCGACCAGCCGCCGGCGACGGTGGGCGTGCGCCCACAACGACGCCACGAGGCCGCTCGTCGAGTGCGCGTGCACCACGACCGGCAGACCCGGGTGCAGCCCCCGGACGGCAGCGACCGCTACCGACAGGTCCGTCGCCGGCTCCCGCAGGTCCTCCACGAAGTGCGGCACCTGCCCCGGGCGCCACGACCGACCCGCGCCGCGCAGGTCCACTGCGAAGAACGCGTAGCCCGCATCCTCGACCGCCCTCGCCAGGTGCTCCTGGAAGAAGTAGTCGTTGTACCCGTGCACGTGCAGGAAGACCCCGCGCAGGTCACCGTCCGAGACGACCCCCTCGCCCGTGCCCGGCGCGCGCCGCACGAGCGTCGTGACGGGCGCGGGGACGGGCTCAGGGACCGCCGCGGCTCCGGGGTTCGCGTCACGGTCCGTGCCGGCGCTCGCGGCCCGGCGGGGCAGGGGAGGGACGAGCGAGAGGAGGCCGTTTCGCGCAGCGGGCGGGGGACCGCCCGTGGGCAGGGTCGCGGCCTCGAACCCGGCGAGCAGCCGGTCGGGCTCCCAGGGCAGCCCCGTGCCTGGCACGCCTGCTGTGCAGGCCCTGCCCGCCGTGCCCGCCGTGCCCGCCATGACCGGCTCCGCCATCCTCAGACCTCCGTGCTCGACCCTGCCGCCCCCGCGGGCGCTGCCGCGAGGTCCTTGCCGCCGTCCACGCCGTCCCCGGCGGGGAAGCGCACGAAAAGCATGAGCACGAGGCCCACGAGGATCACGGCGACGATCCCCAGGATGCCCCAGTACTGCTGGCCGGACACGGCGACCATGGTCGCGAACGCCATGGGGGCCAGGAAGCTCGCCGCGCGTCCCGTGGTCGCGTACAGGCCGAACGCCTCGGCCTCGCGGCCCTCGTCGCTGATCCGTCCGAGGAGCCCGCGGCTCGCGGACTGTGCCGGGCCGACGAACGCGCACAGCAGCAGGCCCCACAGCCAGAAGACGCTCGCGCCGCCGTCGTGCTGGACGAAGACCGCGGTACCGGAGATCACGAGGCCCACGAGCGAGCCGAGGATGACCCGGCGCGGGCCGATCCTGTCGTCGAGCCACCCGGCCGCGATCGTGGACAGCCCCGCGACGACGTTCGCCGCGATCGCGAACACGATGACCTCGCTCGCGCTGAAGCCGAACGTGCCCGAAGCGATCACGGCGCCGAACGTGAAGACGCCCGCCAGGCCGTCGCGGTAGACGGCGCTCGCGACGAGGTAGCCGAGCGTTGAGCGACGTGTGCGCCACAGGTGCACCAGGTCGCGGCCGAGCTTGCGGTAGGCGCCCACGACACCGATCGGGGCCGACCCCCCGCGGCGCGGCGACTCGGGGACCGCGAGGAGCACGGGGATCGCGAACACCGCGAACCACACGGCGGACAGCAGGACGCTGACCCGGATGTCCATGCCGTCGGCGCCCGTGATCCCGAACCAGCCGACCTCGGGGTTGATGAAGCCGACGAACAGCACGAGCAGCAGCACGATCCCGCCGACGTACCCGGCGCCCCACCCGATGCCGCTGATCCGCCCGATCGTGCGCGGCGTGGAGATGTCGAGCAGCAGCGCGTTGTACGCGACCGATGCCAGCTCGAAGAAGACGTTGCCCGCCGAGAGCAGCACGACGCCCAGGATCACGGCGTCGGACAGCGACCCGGGGGTCGGCTGCACGAAGAACATCGCGACCATGGCCGCGACGGTCGCCGCGGTGTTGACCCCGAGCCAGACCTTGCGCCGACCCGAGGCGTCCGCGAGCGCCCCGAGCGCGGGCGCGAGCAGGGCGATGAGGGCTCCGGCGATGGTGAGCCCCCAGCCGAGCCACGCGGTGTGGTCGGCCATGACGGCCTGGGGGTCGGCCGCGCCGGCCTCGACGAACGCGTCGCTCGTGATCCAGCGCGTGAAGACGAAGGTCGTGACGACGGCGTTGAACGCGGCCGACCCCCAGTCCCACAGGGACCAGGCGAGGACCTGGCGCCTTCCGACGGCGGGGGGCGGCGTGGGGGCGTCGCCGCGCGTGTGGGGGGCGCTGGGGGCGTCGCCGTCGGGTGTGGCGGGGGTCACGTTCGTGTGATCTGGCACGCGCGCATCGTAGACCGTCCGGCGGGCGTCACGGTGAACACGTGGCGACGGTCGCGCTGCGGAACGTCGGCGCTGCGGCCTCGGTCGCCATGCCGGGGCGACGTCTGTTCGCCGAGTGTGCAGTTCGGGCTGTCGCGGCCGGCGGTCGACAGCCCGAGCTGCACACTCGGCGGGTTCTTGCGCGCGGACGCTCACCGCGGGGGCGCCCCGGGCCCCGCTAGGCTCTGCGCATGACTCGTGTCCTCATCCTCAACGGTCCCAACCTCGGTCGCCTGGGCGTCCGCGAGCCCGACGTCTACGGGGCGGCGTCGTACGCCGACCTGGTCGCGGCGGGGGAGCGGTGGGGGGCGGAGAACGGCCTGGAGGTGCAGGTGCGTCAGACGGACGACGAGTCGGAGCTGGTCGGGTGGCTGCACGGCGCGGTCGACGACGGCGCGCACGTGGTGCTCAACCCGGCGGCGTTCACGCACTACTCGTACGCGCTGCGCGACGCAGCGGCGCAGGTGACCAAGGCGGGCCTGCTGCTGGTCGAGGTGCACCTGAGCAATCCGGCCGCGCGCGAGGAGTTCCGGCACAACTCGGTCATCGGTGGGGTGGCGACGGGGACGGTGGCCGGGTTCGGGTTCGACTCGTACCGCCTGGCGGTGCTCGCGATCGTGTCGAGGCTGTCGGCCTAGATTCGTCTTTCCCAAGCCTGTGGGCTTGATGTCTCAGAATCAAGCCTCAGACCTTGTGAGGTCGAGATCAAGCGTCTACCGTGGAGGGATGTTCGTCCTGACCGTGGACCAGAGGGCCAGCACCCGCCGAGGAGACCTCGTGCCGGAGGTGCTGGCCGCGCTCGCGCCCTTCGACGCGCGGGACGGCGTCGTCATCGGCTTCGACCGCACCGTCGGCGACGAGGTCCAGGCCGTGCTCGACGACGCCGCGCTCGTCGTGGAGATCGTCCTCGCCCTGGGCAGGTGGGGAGGGTGGAGCACGGGCCTCGGCCTCGGCGACGTGCTGCCCGGTCCGGACGGGCGCCTGCCCGCGGCCTCGCGCGAGGCGTCCGGGGCGGCGTTCGTGCACGCCCGGGCCGCGGTCGAGCGGGCCAAGACCCGCGGCACCCACGTCCCGCTGGCGGTCGAGGGGCCGGATCCGGCAGCGGCGGGGGAGGTCGAGGCGCTCCTGCGGCTCCTGCTCGCCGTGGGCGCCCGCCGCACCCCGGCGGGGTGGGAGGTCGTGGACGCGCTGGCGCGCGTGGGTGGCACCCAGAAGGATGTGGCCCGAGACCTCGGGATCAGCGAGCAGGCCGTGAGCCAACGGCTGCGCGCGAGCCTGTGGTCCGAGGAAGCGGCCGTCCGGCCGGTCGTGACGAGGCTCCTCCAGGAGGCAGACGCATGAGCTTCACCACAGGGTTGGCCGTCGCAGGGGTCGTGCTGGCGACGCTCGTGCTGAGCGTGCTGGGCGGCATGCTCGTGACGCCGTGGGTCCTGCGCGCCGCCGCCCGCCGGTCCGAGGCGGAGGGAGAGGTCCCACCCGCCCGCGACCCCGGGCCTGTCCCCCCGCCTCCCGGCCGCGTCGTCCCGGCCGCAGGCCCGCGCACGGCGGCGAGTGCTCCCGTGCCGCCGCCCCCGGCAGGGCCGCCCGTCCCGGCCCCCGTGCCCTCGGCACCCGACCCGGCGACCGGCGCGACGCCGTCGGACCCTGGCGGGCCCGTGGGCACCGAAGCCGTCCAGACGCTGCGTGGCGGGACCTGGATCGGGATCCTCGAGCGCCTCGCGATCACAGGCTGCCTGCTCGCCGGGTACCCCGCCGGGATCGCCGTCGTGGTCGCCATCAAGGGCCTCGGGCGCTACCCCGAGCTGCGCGAGCACCCGGTCGGCGCAGAGCGCTTCCTGATCGGTACGCTCGCCTCGTCGATCTGGGCCGCGGCCACCGGACTGCTGGGCGCAGCGATCCTTGGAGTCCTCCGGTAGACTGGACCGGGCCTTTCGCGGCCCCTGAGAACTCGCAGCGCCGACGTGCGCCCAGCGAAGCCCCGGGGAGCCCGCCAGGGAAGGTCGGCTACCGCCAGGGCGCGCACCCGAACGTGTGCGCATCAGTGGCTCGCACGCGGATCACGCGGTGAGGCACCCCGACGGCAGCACCATGACAACGCGACAGGAAGACCGAACGTGGCGACGACCAACGACATCAAGAACGGCACCGTGCTCAAGCTCGACGGCCAGCTGTGGACCATCATCGAGTTCCAGCACGTCAAGCCCGGCAAGGGTGGCGCCTTCGTTCGCACCAAGATGAAGAACGTCCTGTCCGGCAAGACCGTCGACAAGACCTTCAACGCCGGCCTCAAGATCGAGACCGCGAACGTCGACAAGCGCGACATGCAGTACCTGTACAAGGACGGCGACGACTTCGTCTTCATGGACACCTCGACGTACGACCAGATCACGGTCCCGGCCGCGACCGTCGGCGACGCCGCCAACTACATGCTCGAGAGCCAGAACGCGCTCGTCGCGACCAACGAGGGCGTCCCGCTCTACATCGAGCTCCCCCCGTCGGTCGTCCTGGAGATCACCTACACCGAGCCGGGCCTGCAGGGCGACCGCTCGACCGGTGGCACCAAGCCCGCGACCCTCGAGACCGGCGCTCAGATCCAGGTCCCGCTCTTCCTCGAGCAGGGCACCAAGGTCAAGGTCGACACCCGCGACGGCTCCTACCTGGGGCGCGTGAACGACTGACGTGGGTGCACGAACCAAGGCACGCAAGCGCGCGCTCGACGTCCTCTTCGAGGCCGAGCAGCGCCAGCTGGACCCGCAGACCCTCCTCGCCGACCGGGTGGTCGACTCGGGCACCCAGACGCCCCTGCCGCAGTACAGCGTGGACCTCGTCGAGGGCGTCCTGGCGCACCGCGAGCGGATCGACGAGCTGCTCGAGACCTACTCGCACGGGTGGACGCTCGACCGCATGCCCGCGGTCGACCGCGCGCTCCTGCGCATCGGCAGCTGGGAGATCCTCTACAACGACGACGTCCCCGACGCCGTCGCGATCGACGAGGCCGTCGACCTGGCCCGCGAGCTGTCCACGGACGACTCGCCCAGCTTCGTCAACGGCCTGCTGGCCCGCATCGAGGAGATGAAGCCGACGATCCTGGCCTGAGGCCCGGACGCCGTCGTGCGTTCTCCCCGGCGCGCGGCCCAGCGCCCGCGCCCAGGCGACGCCACGTGCCAGTGTGCCGGTCCCGCCCTCGTGGCGGGGGCCGCCCCCGTGCGGGCGGGCCCGGGGGAGGCCCGGTGGGCCCCC
>NZ_JACSQQ010000031.1 GCF_014836555.1 Oerskovia rustica | reverse complement strand
CCCCGGCGCCCAACCACGTGCCTAGTTGCGGACGGTGAGGTTGAGCGACGTCGCGCTCTTGGTGACGCCGGTCGAGCCCTGGTAGGCGATCTCGACCTTGTAGGTGCCGACCTCGGGGAGCTTCGGGAGCGTCACGACGACGTGGCCCTCGGCGTCGAGCGTCCCGGTGCGGGTCGCGACCGTGGCGTTGTTGCGCTTGACCGTCACCGTGACGTCGCCCGTGGCGACGACACCCGTCGAGCTCTCGACCGAGATGTTCGCCTTGGCGGCGATCGAGGGCTTGACCGGGTTGGGCGAGACCGAGCCCGTGACGGTCGAGGAGGCCGCGGCCACCGTGAGGCGCACGGTCGACGAGGACTTCTTGAAGACCTGGTCGGCCTGGTAGCTCGCCTTGAGGGTGTGCGTCCCGACGGCGAGCGACGGGTCGAGCGCGATCGTCGCGACGCCCTCGACGAGGGTCCCGCGACCGACCTCGGTGTCGCCCGAGGTGAGGACGACGTCGCCCGTGGGCGTACCGCCCTCGCCCGTGACGGTGACCGTGGCCTCGCCCGGAGCCCCGTACGAGACGCGGGCCGAGGACACGGCGACCTTGGTGACCGACGAGACCGTGGGCTCGTTCGGTGCCGCGAGGTCGATCGTGAAGGAGACCGACCCGACCGTCGAGACGTTGCCGCCCGTGTCGGTCGCACGGTACTGGAGGGTGCGCGCACCGTTGGTCGTGAAGTTCACGCTGTACGCACCACCGGCCGCGGCCACGTTCGTCCAGGTCTGACCGTTGTTGGTCGAGTACTGCACGCTCGCGAGCGCACCGTCGTCCTTGACGTCGAGGTTCATGCGCACGGCCTTGTTGTAGACGCCGCCCACGCCCGTGGGCGCCGCCGGGTCGAGCGAGTGCGTGATGGTCGGCGCCTTGACGTCGCCGACACCCACGCCCTGGAAGTCGAACGAGTCGACGGCCAGCTCGTTGGCCGAGGTCACGAAGAGCGTGCCCGAACCCTGCGGGGCGTTCGTGAACGGCACCGTGACCTCCTTCCAGCCTGCGCCGGAGGGGATCTGCGCGGTCGCGAACGGTGCCGCGTCGGCCGCACCCCAGCGGAGCTGGAGCTGACCGCCGCCGTTGGCGACGACCTTGACGCCCGTGATCCCGGCGAAGTTCACCGGGCTGTAGGACAGGTGGTCACCGTTGCCGAGGCCGCGGATCGCCTGACCGGCACCCGCCGTCTCGTCCTCGTAGGCCACGACGCCCTTGCTCTTGGCGTGCTCGGCCTGCTGGACGAACGGGTTGAGCTGGACGGTCGCCTCGCCGGGAGCGGCAGGCAGGCCGTTGTGCCCGTGGTCGGTGTAGGACACGACGACGGCGCCGTAGATGTGCGCGCCCTCACCGTGCTGCGGCGAGTCCGGAGACGTCTTCCACGCCCCCGTGCAGCCCGTGCCCGAGACCTCGGGGTGGGCGTGCTCGTCGTGGCCCAGGCCGTAGGTCCACGCCACGCGGTTGCACGCGGTCGCGGTCCCGTCCTCGGCGTCCTGCGTCGAGACCTTGAACGGCACGGCCTGGCCCCAGCTGAAGAACGAGCCGTCGCCGGGGTAGTCGACCGTGACCGTCGGCGCCTGGTTGCCCACCGAGATGACCTTCGACGTCAGCGTGAACTTGCCCTTGGCGTCGGTCACGCGCAGCCGGGCGTTGTACTGGCCGAGGGTCGTGTAGGTGTGGTTCGCCGTGACGCCCGTGGCGTCGAACGAGCCGTTGCCGTCGAAGTCCCACTGATAGGTGAGTGCGTCGCCGTCGGGGTCGCTCGAGGTGCCCGCGTCGAAGGCCACCGCGAGCGGAGCCTCGGAGGACGAGGTCGGGTTCGCGGTGAACCGGGCCTGCGGGGCCTTGTTCCCCTCGGCGTAGGACACCTTGTAGAGGCCGGCGTCCGGGTTGGCGCGGAAGAACCCGTCGCCGTAGTCGAGCACGTAGAGCGAGCCGTCGGGCCCGAACTCCATGTCGATCATGTTGTCGTTGAGCGGCTGCGCGTTCTTTGCGAGCTCCGCGTTGGGCGTGAAGTCCTCGATGTGCGTGACCTCGTAGGAGTCCCAGTCGACCGTGAAGGCCGCGAGGTAGTCCTGCGAGAACTCGCCGAAGAACGCCTTGTTGTCCCAGTACTCGGGGAGCTTGGACGTCGAGGGGTTCTCGGCGTCGTAGTGGTAGACGGGGGCGCCCATGGGCGCCTGGCCGCTGCCGGCCCCGAAGTTCACGAGCTCGTCCCACGGCTGGTCGCCGGGGCGGTCGCCGTAGTAGAGCGTCGCCGCACGGGCCGGCGGCAGGTCGACGAGACCCGTGTTCCACCGCGAGTTGTTCTTGAGCGCGGCCGGGTCGAAGAACGCCCCGGGCGTGCTCGTCGCGAAGTTCCACTCGTTGTAGGCCGCGTTGGGCCCGTGCACGTAGGGCCAGCCCGCGTTGTGCGGGTCGTCGAGGCTCACGGTGTTCCACTCGACGTAGCCCATGGGACCGCGGTTCGGGTCGGCGTTGGCCGCGTCCGGTCCGTAGTCGCCCCACGAGAGGCTGTTCGTCTCGGGGTCGACGTCGATGCGGAACGGGTTGCGGACGCCCATCACGAAGATCTCGGGCCGGGTCTTCTCGGTACCGACCGGGAAGAGGTTGCCCTCGGGGATCGTGTAGGAGCCGTCCTCCTGGACCGTGATGCGCAGGATCTTGCCGCGCAGGTCGTTGGTGTTGCCGGCGCCGCGACGCGAGTCCAGACCGGGGTTCATCCCGGGAGCGTCGTTGTTGGGAGCGAAGCCGTTGGCTCCGGGCGCGCTGGCGGGGGTGTTGTCACCGGTCGACAGGTAGAGGTTGCCGTCGCCGTCCCAGTCGATGTCGGCGCCGACGTGGCAGCACTGGCCGCGCTGGACCTCGACGTCGAGGATCTTCTGCTCGGAGGCCATGTCGAGCCCGCTGCCGGTCCACTGGAAGCGGGAGAGGCGGTTGACGCCCTTCCACTGGTCCCAGTAGCTCGCGTCGGCGCCGGCGGGCAGTGTGTTGGGTGCCGAGCCCGCGGGGGTGCCGCTGAGCGGGGCGTAGACGAGGTAGACCCAGTTGTTCTCGGCGAAGTTCGGGTCGACGGCGATGCCCTGCAGGCCGTCCTCGGAGTTCGCGTAGACGGGGACCTTGTTGGTGACCGCCGTGACGCCGGTCTGGGGGTCCGTGAGCCGGACGTCCCCGTTGCGTGCGGTGTGCAGGATCTTGCCGTCGGGCAGGATCGCGAGGTCGATCGGCTCGCCGACGTCCTTGGTCAGCAGGATCTTCTCGTAGTTGGACCAGTCGAGCGCGGCCTCTGCGCCTGGCTCGCTGCCGTGGTCGACGCCGTCGTGCGCGGTCGCCGGGGCCGTCGCGGCCGCGAGGCCGGTCAGGGCCAGGACGCCGGCGAGGGAGGCGGCGACCACCCTTGATCTCACGGTCCTTCGTTCAGGAATAGACTTCACAGTGATGCAGCTCCTCATCGGGGTTCATCGCCGGGCCGAGCCACCGCTCGCTGCTGGAACAGCGGGAACACGGGTGGCTCGGTCTTTTGTCTGTACGGGGGCGGCGTCCGGGTCTTCGTGCCCGCGCCGCTGCTGCTGCTGTCCTCCCCTCGCCGTCGAGTGGTGGTGGGACCCGGAGGTCGCACCGGCCGAGCACACCGGGGTCTCCCCCGTCGGGACGAGCGATCTCCCGCGAAGGCGAGATGCTCGGTATGTCATGGATCAGGGTGGATCCACCTGCGAGAACGATGGTCTTCCTCGACCATCTGGTAGGAATCTAGGGCGACTTTTATCGCCTGTCAATCAAAAGTCGAAACCTGCCGCTCACTAGTAGGGCACAGATGCCGAACACGCGCGCGCGGGAGGGACGGCCTCGTTCGTCCCCCCCGACCGGGGCACGTGGTGGTCCGGCGGACGCCCACGCCGAGTGTGCAGTTCGGGTCGTCCGTGGCGGCCGGGGACGACCCAAACTGCACGTTCGACGCCGCCCCGACGCTCCTCAGCCCTCGCTCGTGGCCAGCCCCGACCGGTAGGCGAGGACCACGAGCTGCGCCCGGTCCCGCGCCCCGAGCTTGGCCATGGCCCGGTTCACGTGTGTCTTGGCCGTGAGCGACGTGACGTGCAGACGCGCGGAGATGTCGTCGTTGCTCAGCCCCTGGGCCACCAGCAGGACCACCTCGCGCTCACGGTCGGTCAGGGAGCGGAACGCGTCGCCGTCGACGTTCGGCCGCGGCTCGGTCGACACCGCCCGGGCGACCAGGCTCCGCATCGCGCTCGGCGAGAGCAGCGACTCCCCCGCCGCGACGGTCCGCACCGCGTCGACGAGCACCTGGGGCCGGACCCCTTTGCCGAGGAAGCCGGCAGCACCGGCACGCAAGGCGCCCATCACGTGCTCGTCGTCCTCGAACGTCGTCAGCACGAGCACGTGCACGTCTGCGAGCGCCGGGTCGTCCACGATCTGCGCGGTCGCGGAGATCCCGTCGGTGCCGGGCATCCGGAGGTCCATGACGACGACGTCGGGCCGCAGCTCGCTGGCGAGGGCGACGGCCTGCGCACCGTCGGCCGCCTCGCCGACGACCTCGATCCCGTCGCTCACGTCGAGCAGCGCGGCGAAGCCCGCGCGGATCAGCTCCTGGTCGTCGACGACGAGGACGCGGACGGTCACGGTGCCTCCTGGGCGGCGGGGTCGACGGGGCCAGTCCTGGGGTCGACGCCTCGGGGGCGGACGGCCCGTGTCGAGCCGGCGCAAGGCACCCCGTCGTCGGGCACGGGGAGGGAGACCCGGACGAACCAGGTGCGGTCGCGCGAGCCGACCTCGGCCGTGCCGCCCGCCGCCGCCACGCGCTCGCGGAGACCGACCAGCCCCAGCCCGCTGCCGCGGGTGCCGGGCCCGTCCTGCGCGTCGCGGGCCGGGAGCGGGTTGACCACCTCGACCTCGATCGCCATCGGGCCGTGGACCACGCGCAGGTCCGCCTGGCCGCTCCCGTACCGGTGCGCGTTGGTCAGCGCCTCCTGGACGACGCGGTACACCGTGAGGTCGACGACCGGGGGCAGACGACGCGGGGTGCCGGAGGTGCGCTCGACGACCTCGAGCCCCGTCGCCCGCACCTCCTCGAGCAGCGCGGGGAGCCGCCCGATCCCGGGCGCGGGGGTCGCGTCTCCCGGCGCGTCGGCCCCATCGGGCTCGCGCAGGAGGTGCAGCAGCGTCGACATCTCGGCCAGGACCCGCTCCCCCGCGTCGCGCACGTGCCCGATCGCCTCCCGCGCGGCGTCCGGACGCTTGTCGAACAGGGCCTCGGCGGCCCCCGCCTGCACGCTGATGACGGCGACGTGGTGCGCGACGACGTCGTGCAGCTCGCGAGCGATCCGCAGCCGCTCCTGCGTGACCCGCCGGGCAGCCTCGGCCTCGCGCGACTCCTCGGCACGGGCAGCGCGGTCCCGCGCCGCAGCCACGACCGCGCGCTGGGAACCGATCGCCAGGCCGAGCGTCGCGGCCAGGAGGAGCAGGGCGACGACGAGCACGACGTACGTGCTCGTCAGGTCCATGCCGTCGACGAGGACGAGCACCGCCGGGTACGCGACGACCGTGACCGCCGTCGCCACCGCGGACTCGGCGTGCCGGGAGTAGGCCGCGACCGAGTACATCGCGACGAGGCCGGGACCGAGCGCGAGCGCGGACTCGGCGTCGAACGCCGCGGAGACGACCGTCGCCGCCAGCACGACACCGGCGGAGAGCAGGGGCCTCGTCCGACGCCACACGAGCCCCGCGCACGCGACGACGAGCGCGACGACCGACGCGACCGTGCTCGGGTTCGTCTCGGGTGCGACGACCAGGGGCGTCGCGAAGGCAAGGAGGACGACGACGGCCCCGACGGCGTCGCGCACCAGGACCGGACGGTCGCGCCACCGCTCCCACGCACCTGCCCACCGACCGGCCCGGACGGACGAGCCGGAGGGCTCGGTGTCGGGGCGGGTGGGCGTCACTCCTCGACGATACCGGCGGGCGGACGCCGGGGAGCCGCGACCTCCGTCGGCGCCCGGTAGCCGGTCCGGATCCCTGGTCCGTGTACCGCGCCTGCGGTACACGGACCCCGAGAGATCGGCAGCGGGACGGACGCGGCAGCGGCCTCGCCGCGAGAAGGTCGAGTCATGAGCTCGCGAGCACCCGCCCCCGGCGGCAACCGTCCACGACCCGGCTCCTCCCCGGGGGCCGACGACGAGTGTCGGCGTGTCGTGCCGCTCGAAGGCTCGACGACGGAACCTAGTGATTGGCTGAAGTCATGATGCTCAACATCCTCGGCGCGGTCCTGCTGATCGTCGGCTTCTACGCCGCGTGGCGACTTGCACCGAAGCGCCCCGACGCCCCTGCCGCAGGCTGGTTCCCCGACCCCGCCTCGAAGTCCACCCGCAGCCGCCTCTGGGACGGCCAGGCCTGGACGGCACGCGTCACGGACGGTGCCGCGCGGGCGAACCTCGGCCACCACTTCCGAGGCCGGTTCTGGGGCCGGTGGGTCTGGATCCTCGCCGCCGCGCTGGTCGTCCTCGGGATCGGGATCGCCGCCTACCAGGCGACCGAGAACGTGCACGTCATGGCCGTCACGAGCTTCCTGGCCATGGCCCTCGTGTGCTGGGCGTTCTACGGCTTCGTCGACCGCCAGCTCTCGCTGCGCGACGTGATCGGCCTCCGCCAGGTCGCGGCCGTCGCGGTCGCCTCGGCCGGCGCCACGTTCCTCGTCGCCCTGAACCTCAACGACCTCACCGGTTCGATCGGCGGGATCTCGCTCGCGACGGCACTCGTCGGGTTCACCGAGGAGACCGCCAAGCTCCTCGTCCCGATCGCGTTGTTCCTGCTCGGTACCTACCGCAACCCGCGCGCGGGTGTCGCGATCGGGCTCGCGTCCGGGTTCGGCTTCGCGATCGCCGAGACCACGCTGTACGCCTACCAGATGGCCGCGGCCTCAGGTCCCGCCTTCTGCGGTGGCGAGGCCCCAGCCGTGACCACCGGATCGGTGATCGCCGCCCAGGTCGCCCGCATCTTCGGCGTCTCGCCGTTCCACTGGCTCTTCACGGGCATCGCGGTCGCGATCGCGTGGCGCGCCTGGCACCTCTACGGCCGCAAGGGGATGCCTGCCGCGATCGGCGGCATCGTGCTCGTCATGGTCGTCCACTCGCTCAACGACACCAGCGCGACGCTGGGGTGCGGCGAGCCCACGGTCCAGTCGCTCCTGGCCTTGGTCCGGTACGTCCTGGTGATCGTCATGTACCTGGTCTTCAAGGCCTGGACCCGCAAGCACACGCCGCCGCAGATGATCGGCGCGGTCAGCAAGGGCTGGGCCCCCAAGCACCTCGGGGAGCAGCAGGTCTCGGCCGACGAGACCGCGGCGCAGGGCGCCCCCACCCGCGAGCCCGCCGACGGCTGACCCGCACACGAACAAGCCCGACCGCGGTCTCGACGACGCCCCCGCTCCCCTCGACGGGGCGGGGGCGTCCGTCGTCCCGTGCGGGGGCGTCGGTCACGCCCTGAAGTACCGCCGGGACGCCCGGTTCCAGAGCAGCGCGAGCACCAGGAGCGCGACGACGATCGTCAGCACGGCCCCCGTCAGGTGGTGCGGACCGAAGCGCAGCAGCGAGTAGACGCCGACGCCGACACGGACCAGCATGACGACCGTGATCGCCATGAGCGCCCACCTCTCCCGGGTCTGGAGGCCGAGCGCGACGAGCACGACGAGGACCCCGACCACGAGGCTCAGGAGCGCGAAGAACTGGATCTCGGCGCGGGTCGCGGCGAGCGCCCCGGTCACTGCGGTGTCGCCCGCGAGCAGGAACAGCGCAACGCTGCTGACGACGTCGGTCACGGCTGCGATCCACGTCAGCACGACCGCGACGGTGACGCTCGTGGGTCGTGCCGGGGGGCCCAGTCCGGTGAGGTCGCTCATGCGGGTCACCTCTCTGCGTGAGGACGCCGTGCGTGCACGAGGCCCGGTCGGGCGGTCGGAGGTGGGTGCGGCGCCCGGTCCTGCTCCACCGCGCGCCGCGTTCTGCGTCCCTCCGTGATACCAGCGCCAGGACGTGACCGCGCGGCGAAACCTCCCCGCACGAGGCGATGGCCGTGGGGCCCGTCGGGTAGGGTCCCCGGGTGCTCACCGCTCTCGGCCCCCTGGACGACGTCGTCGCGCACCTCGGGCACAGTCCTCGCCGCGTCCTCGTGGCCGGGGTCTCGGGGTCGGGGAAGACGACCCTCGCGCGGCGGGTCGCCGCACGGCTCGGCCTGCCGCACACCGAGATCGACGCGCTCTTCCACGGCCCGGGATGGACTCCTCGGGCGACGTTCCTCGACGACGTGCGCGACGTCGTCGGGCAGGAGGGCTTCGTCGTCGAGTGGCAGTATCGCGCGGCGCGACAGCTCCTCCTGGACGAGGCCGACCTCGTCGTGTGGCTCGACCTGCCCCTGGCGACGACGATGCGTCAGGTCGTGACACGCACGGTACGGCGCGCGTGGCGGCACGAGGTGCTGTGGAACGGGAACGTCGAGCCGCCGTTGCGGACGGTCTTCTCGGACCCTGGGCACGTCGTCAGGTGGGCGTGGTCGACGAGGCACTCGTTGCGCGACCTCCCGGCCACGGTCGCACGCCAGGACGCACCGCCCACCCTCGTGCGCCTGCGCAGCAGGCGGCAGGTCGAGACCTGGGTCAGACGGCTTCCCGAGCCACCCAGTCGCTGAGCGCGTCGACGATCCGGACGTCGCCGTCCAGCCAGTCGACGCTCCCCCACTCGCCGGTCGGCAGCCAGGAGAGCGCGTCGTGCTCGACGAGCGGCTCGGGCTCCCCCGTGACGATGCGGGCGAGCCACAGCCGCATGACATGCCGGTCCGTGATGTTCCAGCCGCCTTGGTCGGGCCCCACGAGCTCGTCACCGAGCTCGACCTGCACCCCCAGCTCCTCGTGGAGCTCGCGGTGCAGCCCGTCGAGGGGCGTCTCGCCCGGATCGACCTTGCCCCCTGGGAACTCCCAGCGCCCGGCGAGCTCGACCGGCCGAGAACGGCGGGCGGCGAGCAGCAGGCGAGGGTTCGTGAGGTCGTCGACGACGGCGGCGGCCACCACGAGACGGCGGGAGATCATGTGCGCAGTGTTTCACGCCGACCACCACGAGACCTGGCCGACCCCGCACTCCCGCCCGCGGAACGGGCGGGGCCTCCCCCGAGAGCCGACGTCAGCGGATGCCCGCGTCCTTGGCCCACTGGACGGCCTCGGCGCGCGTCGAGACACCGAGCTTGCGGTAGAGGCTGCGCACCTGCGACTTCACGGTGTTGCGGGTGACGAACAGCTTGGTGGCGATCTGCTCCAAGGTGATGTCCTCGGAAAGGTTCGACAGCACGACCTGCTCACGGCGGGTGAGTGGTGCTGCGAGCTGGACGGCCGGCGACTCTGTCCGGGCCAGTTCGATGATGCTCATGCTTCCTCCATGTGCTGACCGGTCTTCCCATCGCGTCATGGGTCGATCCGGTGAGGTGCTGCTACTGGGAGAGATGGGCGAACCTGCGATTCATGACGCGGTTCTTCACCCTCAATCTCAGCGGTCTTTCACGACGGGGTCCCCCGCGGCGTGATGCACAGTATCCACGCAGGTCAGATGCCGAAAACCGCGGCTCTGGCGACAACGGACGATTTCTCCGATGTGTCACGGATCACCCGCCGTTCGTTGCGACAAGAAATGTGATCCGCCTCACAGTCTGGCGCGACAGCATGCTGAGTGACAACCGGAGACGCCCGAGGGCCGCCCTGCGACAGCGTCGCGGAGCGGCCCTCGGGGGGACCTCGGGAGGAAGCGGAGGGTCAGCCGCCCACGAGCGCGCTGTACTCGTCGGCCGTGAGCACGGGCCCCGTCTCGGTCACGTCGACCTTGATGAGCCATCCCCCGGCGAAGGGCTCGGCGTTGACGAGCGACGGGTCGTCGATCGCGGCCTGGTTGACCTCGGCCACGGTCCCGGTGACGGGCGAGTAGAGCTCGGAGACCGACTTGGTCGACTCGACCTCGCCGATCACGGCGCCCGCCGTGACGGTCGCGCCGACCTCGGGCAGCTCGAGGTAGACGATGTCACCGAGGGCCTCGGCGGCCGTGCTCGTGATGCCGACGACGGCGGGCGTCGAGGCGTCGAGCCACTCGTGCTCGGCGGTGTACTGCAGGTCGGCGGGGAAGTCTGCCATGAGGTGCTCCTGGTCTGCTGGTGGAGGATCGGGGGGTCGGGAGGTCGGGCCGGGGCCCGGGTCAGGACGTCTGAGGACGACGGTAGAACGGCATGGGCACGATCACCACCGGCTCCTCACGGCCTCGGACGTCGACCGCGAGCTCGGTGCCCTCGGCGCTGAACTCGGGCGTCACGTAGGCCATGGCGATCGGGTACCCGAGGGTCGGCGAGGGAGCCCCCGAGGTGACGAAGCCGATCTGCACGTCGGGTTCCTTGCCCGGGATCACGACGGCGTAGCCCGCGCGAGCAGGTCGCTTGCCCAGGCCACGGAGGCCGACGAGCACGCGCGCGGGCTGAGCCCCCTTGCGCGACGCGAGGGCCGATCGCCCCACGAAGTCGAGCGGTGCGCCCTCGGCGTCGACCTTGTCGAGCTTCACGACGCGACCCAGGCCCGCCTCGTAGGGCGTCGTGGTCGTGTCGAGCTCGTGGCCGTAGAGCGGCATGCCGGCCTCGAGCCGCAGCGAGTCGCGGGCCGAGAGGCCAGCAGGGACGAGGCCGATGGGCTCCCCCGCAGCCAGCACCTTCTGCCACAGCTCGCGGGCCTGCGCGGCGGGGACGAACAGCTCGAACCCGTCCTCCCCGGTGTACCCGGTGCGCGCGACCAGGGCGGCGATCCCGGCGACCCGTAGCTCGACCGATGCGTAGTACTTCAGGTCCTTGACTACTTGTACATCGTCCGGTGTGACGAGCGAGCCGACGATCTCCTCGGCGCGCGGTCCCTGGACCGCGACGAGCGCGGTGTCCACGGCCTGGTCCGTGACGGTCGCGTCGAAGCCCTCGCACCGGCGGACGAGCTCGTCGGTCACGAGCGGCGCGTTCCCGGCGTTGGCGACGACCAGGAACCGCTCCTCGCCCAGGCGGTAGACGACCAGGTCGTCGAGGACCGAGCCGTCCTCGGCGCACATCATGGTGTAGCGGGCACGTCCCACGGCCACCGCGGTGAGGTTGCCGACGAGGGCGCGGTCCAGGGCGGCGGCCGCCTGCGGCCCGCTGACCTCGATCTCGCCCATGTGGGAGAGGTCGAACAGACCCGCTGCCTCGCGCACCGCACGGTGCTCGGCCAGGTCGCTCGTGTAGCGCAGCGGCATCTGCCACCCGCCGAAGCTCGTGAGCGAGGCGCCCAGGGCGACGTGCTCGTCGTGGAGCGGGCTGAGGCGGTCAGCGGCCGGGGTGGTGTCCTGCACGGACTCCGTCATGGTGATCCTCTCTGCGGTGTCAGGACGAGGGTGACCTCTACGTCACGCACGCCCTGACAGTCCTGGGGTGGGTCGAGGTGTCGGAACCAGCGTGGCCTCGAGGTCATGCTGGTCCTGACGACCTCAGGAGTACGACTCGATCGGGGGGCAGGAGCACACGAGGTTGCGGTCGCCGCGCGCCCCGTCGATGCGCCGCACGGGCGGCCAGTACTTGCCCGACCGCAGAGCAGCGAGGGGGTAGGCCGCGACCTCGCGCGAGTACGGCCTGTCCCAGGCGTCCGAGACGACCGCGGCGGCCGTGTGCGGTGCCCCGCGCAGCGGCGACTCCTCGATGCCCCAGGTGCCGGCCGCGACCTCGTCGATCTCGGCCTTGATCGCGACCATCGCCGCGACGAAGCGGTCGAGCTCGGCGAGGTCCTCGCTCTCGGTCGGCTCGACCATGAGCGTGCCCGCGACCGGGAAGGACAGCGTGGGCGCGTGGAACCCGTAGTCCATGAGGCGCTTGGCCACGTCCTCGGCCGTGACACCGGTCTGCGCGGTGATCGGGCGCAGGTCGAGGATGCACTCGTGCGCGACCAGGCCCGCCTCGCCCGTGTAGAGCACGGGGAAGTGCTCGGTCAGGCGGCTGGCCAGGTAGTTCGCGGCGAGCACGGCGGTCTTGGTCGCGGCCTCCAGGCCGTCGGGGCCCATGAGGGCGACGTACGCGTAGGAGATCGGCAGGATGCCGGCCGAGCCGAAGGGCGCGGCCGAGACGGGCGCCGCCCCCTCCCCCGTGAGCGGGTTGCCGGGGAGGAACGGCACCAGGTGCTCGGCGACCGCGACGGGGCCGACGCCGGGGCCACCGCCGCCGTGCGGGATGCAGAACGTCTTGTGCAGGTTCAGGTGCGAGACGTCCCCCCCGAACTCACCCGGACGGGCGAGCCCGACGAGCGCGTTGAGGTTCGCACCGTCGATGTACACCTGACCACCAGATGCATGTACAAGATCGCACACCTCGCGCACGTGCTCCTCGTAGACGCCGTGCGTCGAGGGGTAGGTGATCATGATCGCCGCGACCTGGGGACCGTGCTGGTCGAGCTTGGCCCGCAGGTCGTCGAGCTGGACCTCACCCTTCTCGGACGTCGCCACGACCACGACGCGCATGCCCGCGAGTGCCGCCGAGGCCGCGTTGGTGCCGTGGGCAGACGCGGGGATGAGGCACACGTCGCGCCCTTCCTCGCCGCGGGAGCGGTGGTAGTCGCGGATCGCGAGCAGGCCCGCGAACTCGCCCTGCGAGCCTGCGTTGGGCTGCACCGAGACGCCCGCGTAGCCCGTGATCTCGGTGAGCTGGCTCTGCAGACCGTCGATCAGCTCGGCGTAGCCCAACGCCTGGTCGACGGGCACGAACGGGTGCAGGTCCGCGAACCCGGGCCAGGAGATGGCCTCCATCTCGGCGGTCGCGTTGAGCTTCATGGTGCACGAGCCCAGCGGGATCATGGTGCGGTCGAGCGCCAGGTCCTTGTCGGAGAGCGAGCGCAGGTAGCGCAGCATCGCGGTCTCGGAGCGGTGCCGGTGGAACACCGGGTGGGTCAGGTACCCGGTCGCGCGCAGCAGGTCGGCGGGCAGCACGCTGCCGCCGCCGACGAACCCGAGGTCCTGGCCGGCCGCGAAGACCTCGACGAGGGCGAGCACGTCGTCGGGCGTCGTGGTCTCGTCGCACGCGATCTGTACATGATCAGAATCCGGGTTGTACACGTTGATCCCGGCCTCCGCGGCGGCCCCGACCAGCGCCGCCGCGCGGCCCGGCACCACGGCCGCCACGGTGTCGAAGAAGACGTCGTGCCGGACCTCGACGCCCGCGGCCCGCAGACCGTTCGCGAGCGCCACCGCCCGCGAGTGCACGCGCTCCGCGATCTCCTTGAGGCCCGCGGGCCCGTGGTAGACCGCGTACATCGACGCGACGATCGCGAGCAGCGCCTGGGCCGTGCAGATGTTGCTCGTCGCCTTCTCGCGACGGATGTGCTGCTCACGGGTCTGCAGGGCCAGGCGGTAGGCCTGGTCGCCGTCGGCGTCGACCGACACCCCGACCAGGCGGCCCGGGAGAGAGCGCTCCAGGCCCTTGCGGACCGCCATGAACGCGGCGTGCGGGCCGCCGTAGAACAGCGGGACCCCGAAGCGCTGGGCCGAGCCCACCGCGACGTCCGCGCCGAGCTCGCCGGGGGAGACGAGGAGCGTGAGGGCCAGGAGGTCGGCCGCGATCGTCACCAGACCGCCCTGCTCCTTGGTCTCGGCGACGAGGGGGCGCAGGTCCCGGACCACGCCCGAGGCGCCGCTCTGCTGCAGCACCACGCCGATGAGCCTCTGGTCCGCCACCCCGGCGGCGACGAGGCCCGCCGTCACGCCCTCGGACAGGTCGACCACGACCACCGGCAGGCCCACCGACTCGGCCCGCGCCCGGGTCACCGCGATCGTCTGGGGGAACAGCTCGGAGTCCAGGACGACGACGCCCGCCCCGCCCTTGGCCGCGCGCCACATGAGCGCGACCGCCTCGGCGACCGCCGTGGCCTCGTCGAGCAGCGACGCGTTGGCGACCTCGAGCCCGGTCAGGTCGAGGACCACGGTCTGGAAGTTGAGCAGCGCCTCGAGGCGCCCCTGCGAGATCTCGGGCTGGTAGGGCGTGTACGCCGTGTACCAGGCGGGGGACTCGAGCACGTTGCGTCGGATGACCGGGGGAGTGATGGTCCCGTAGTAGCCGAGACCGATCATCTGGGTCTTCACGACGTTCTTGGCCGCGATGGCGCGCAGGTCCGCGAGGACCTCGGACTCGGTGCGGGCTGCGGGCAGGTCGAGCGGGCGGTCGGTCCGGATCGAGTCGGGGACCGCGGCGTCGATCAGCGCGTCGAGCGAGTCGTACCCGAGCTCGGCGAGCATCGTCGCGACCTCGCCCGAGGGTGCGGCGGCCGCGTCGTCGCTCACAGGGCGGGGCCCGAGGTGGCGGAACGGGAAGTGCGCGCGGTCGAACGCGTCGCTGGACTGCTGTGTCACGGAGGTCTCCGGGGGGTCGGCGAGGAAGACGACGGCAGGCCCAGGGGCCGGCCCGTTCCTCCCCGCTCTGTCATCGGACGCGCAGCGTCGACCTGAGAGTTTTGCCGGTCCGCCATGGTCCTCGCGGACCCGGGGCGCGCCGGCTTGCACCGTCGGTAGGGGACCCCTCCGCCCGAGGGCGGACGCGGAGCCACCGCTTTCCAGAGTTGCCTCGCCACCGCGGTACGTCGGCCTGAGAGATTCTCGGGGAGGAGTTGCTCCTTCGGCGCCGACCTCACCCTGAGGTGGCCGGGCTCTCCCGCAGTGGTTCGAGCAGCAGTATGTGGTTGTGGGCCCAGCCTAGCGCCCACGGTCGCGCGGCGGCGCGGCCGTCTCGCGCGGAGCGCCGTGCACGACGACGGAGCGCACCGTCGCGAGACGTCCTACCGCACGCTCGAGCGCCCGGGCACGGCGTTCGCTGGCCCGGAAGGTCACGTGGATCGTGCCCGCGTCGCCGTCGCCCTCGACCTCCTCGGTCGCGAGGTGCTCGAAGCTCACGCCGCGCGTCGAGAAGACGCCCGTGAGGCCGGTCAGGGTGCCCGCACGGTGCACCCCTTCGACCTGGGCGAACCAGGAGGGCTCGGCCGCCTCGGGGCCGTCGGTCCTCTCGGGCCCCGCGGCTCCCGCGGCCCCTGCGGCCGATCCGCCCGGCCCGCCCACCACTCCCGCCGTCCGCAGGGCCGACCCCACGGCCGCCGCCGCTCCGCGCAGACGGTGCGTCTCGTCGTCGGGCAGGGAGTCCAGGAGGACGCGCGTCCACCCCTCGGGACCCAGCACGAGCGGGACGCCCAGGACCCCGCGCTGCGGCTCGCCCGCGAGCGCCACCTCGCCGTCGAGGGCGACCTGCCCGGCGACGACGATCTCCCGGCCGTCGAGCACGACCTCGACGAGGTCGACCGTCGCGGACGCCGTGGCGGTCGCGGTCTTGGCGCCGCTCTGGTGCGTCATCCAGGGGCGCGCGACGACGCGCAGGTCGGCGGGCCAGGTGTCGATCAGGCGGTACGCGGCGCCGACGTCGGTGGCCGCGACCGCGACGAGCTCGGCCTTGGCGGCGGCGATCTCGTCCGGGAACGCGTCGAGCGTGCGTCCCCGGCGCAGGAGCCGCACGGCCCGGTCGCGCTCGGCGAGGTCGTGCCCGCTGAGGCGCACGGTCGACCAGAGCGGCACGGCGTCCTCGCCGTGCTGGCCCCCGACGAAGCCGCCCACGCGGTGCCGTCGGACGCCCAGCTCGACGGCGATCTCGCGCCGGAAGCGCAGCGTGTCGAGCCAGGCCCCCATCCCGACGACGCGCCGCGCGCCCAGCGCCCGGGCCATCACGGCGACGCCGACCTCGACGGGGTTGGACACCACGATCACGACCTCGTGCCCCGAGCCGTGGCGCGCGATCGCGTCGGCGTACTCGGCGAAGACCTCGCGGTTGGCGACGGCGAGACCGGTCCGGTCGAGCGAGGCGCCCGAGCGGGCGGGCGTCGTCGCCCCGGCCGCGACGACGACCACGTCGGCGACGACGTCGGCGGGGGAGTGGGCCACGTCGATGAGCGGGGCGTGCTCGTCGTAGGCGTCGACGAGGTCCGCGCGCAGCCCGTGGACCGCGCGCCCCGACGCACCGCCGGGCCGGCCGACGAGCTGCAGCCGGGAGGTCGTGGGCAGGACGCGCCGCTCGACGAGCTGCGTGACGACCTGCCGCCCGACGTCGCCGGTCGCTCCGAGCACCGCTACGTCCATCCGAGCAGGCTACGTCCGGAAGGTCCCCTCCGCAGGCACGGGGTCTCGCCCGGGAGCCGGCCGGGGGAGCGTCGTCAGGCCCGACGGCGCAGCGCGCGTCCGCCGGCCAGGGCGAGTCCCGCGGCGGTCAGGACCGCGGCGACCGCGAGCAGGGCGCTCGGGTCGGCGCCCGAGCTCGCGAGACGTCCCGGGGTCGCCGAGCCGGGTGTGCCGGCCTCGGGTGCCGGTGCGCCGGGGGAGGAGCCTGGCGACGTGCCCGGGGTGCCCGGCGTCGTCGGGTCGACGGGGTCGACGGGGTCGACGGGCGCGGCCGCCTCGACCGCGAAGTCCTGGTCGAGGCGTGACTCGCCCGCGCTCGTGAGGGTCACGGCGCGCTCGGTCGGTCCCGCGCTCGTGAAACCGTCCGGGACCGCGAACACGATCGTGTAGTCGCCCGGGCCGAGCCCGTCGACGAAGTAGGTCCCGTCCGCTCCGGTCGTGACAGGGACGTCACCGCCGGGGCCGCTGACCAGCACGTTCGCCCCCGGTACCGGTGCGCCGTCGTCGGTGGTGACCGTGCCCCCGATCGCGCCCGGTCGCGTGAGCGCGAGGTCGACCCCGGCCACGTCCTCCGCTCCCAGCACGACCACGCGCGATCCCGGCCCGTCCACCGTGAACCCGGGCGGGGGAGCGACCGTGATCGTGTACCGACCGGCGGGGAGCAGGTCGAAGCGGTACGTACCGTCCCCAGCCGTGAGGGTGCTGCCCGTCGCGCCCCCGGGGCCCGTGAAGGACACCACGGCCCCCGCGACCCCCTGTCCGCCCGCCGTGACCGTCCCGGACACCGACGGCAGGGGTGACGCCACGAAGCTCACGGTGCGCAGCGTCTCGTCCCCGGGGAGCACCTCGAACGACTGGCTGGGCTCGTCCACCGTGTACCCGGGCGGCGGTGTCACGGTCACGGTGTGCTGCCCGACCGCGACCTGGTCCACGAGGTAGGCCCCGTTCGAGTCGGTCACCGCCGTGACGGGCCCGCCCGGCCCCGTGATCGTGATCGTGGCGCCGGGGACGGGCGTCCCGTCCTCCGTGAGGACCGTGCCTCCGACCGGGACGGGAAGGATCGGCCGGACCGTGAAGTCGACCCCGGTCGCGTCGGTCGCGGCGAGGTCCGCGGGCAGGGACCCCGGGCCGACGACGACGTACCCGGCCTGCCCCGGCGGGGCCGGCGGCGGGGTGACCTCGACCGTGTACCCGTCCGCCGCGGTGTAGCCGGTGAACGAGTACGTGCCGTCGGCTCCCGAGGTCGTGGTCGCGAGCCGGACGCCGTCCGCGGAGACGAGGGTGAGCGTCGCACCGCTGATCGGACCCACGTCCTGGAGCGCGACCGTCCCGGTCACGTCCCGGGCGAGCGACGCGAACCACGTCTGGAAGACCGGGAAGCCGGAGCGCTGCTGGAACAGGAGCGTCAGGCTCGTGACGGGCACCGTGGGCTCGAACCAGCCCGTGGCCCCCGACGTGTCCGTCGCCGTCGCGTTCCCCCGCAGCACGCCCGTCGCGGGGTCCCACGTCGGGACGTCCGTGCCCGTGCAGGCCGGTCTCGGCGTGACGGCGCAGTAGTTGAACCCGCCCTGGTAGCCCAGCTCGACCCCCGTCAGGAGGCGGCCGCCCTCTCCCCGGGCGACGACCGTCACCTGATCGGCGTCGATGTCGCCCAGCACGAAGGTCCACCCGCCGGCCGGGGTGGGGCGCTCGAACGTGTAGGTCGTGGTCGACGGGGACGTGGGTGCGTCGGCCCGGGGGCGCAGGTTCAGGTAGGGCTGCCCCTGGCTCGACCCGTACTTCGCCCCGACCGGTGTCGCCGTGCTCAGCCACGAGCTGGCCCCCGACTGGACGCCCACCTGGCCGGCCCGCGAGTCCGACGTCATGGTCGCAGCCGGGAAGCCTCCTGCAGGCAGCCGCATCATGGTCGTGAAGCTGCCGCCCGTCCCGGCGAGCGGGTCCCAGGCAGCCCAGCCGGCCGTGGTCGCCGCGGTCGCGGAGCCCGCGACGCCGACGCCGAGGAGCACGGCGAGAGCGAGGGCGAGGACGGCCCCGAGACGTCGGGGGGACGCTGTCGGCAGGGCCGGGGTTGCCCGGGGCGTCTGGGGTACGCGCACCCCCACACCGTACGAGCGCACTCGGGACGGCGCGCGCCGGGACGGTCGGGGGCGCACCCGCGGGCGAGCACAGGCCCTCGCCGGACCGCGAGCCCCCCCGGCAGCACGGGACGCAGGCCAAGGACGCTCTCGCCGCATAGGAGGTGGAAAACCGACGTGTGCTCCTGGCGAGCACGCCCGAGATCGACGGAGGTGCGCTCGGTGACGAACCTCGAGAATCGTCGCACGGGGTTCTTGCTGATAGCGGCCACGCTCGTGATGTTCGCGCTGCTCGCGATGCTCGAGGGTTGCGTCCGGGACGACCTCGGGAACACGGCGGGCCCGGCCGACGGGTCGTCCGTGGCGGACGCCACGGCTGCGTCCCCACCGCCCGAGGAGCTGGCCGTCACCACGGGAGAGACGATCGCCGTGGAGGACGTCGACAGGCTTCCGCCCGGCACGCACGCCTTCGTCCTGCCCGACAAGACGCGGGTCGTCGTCACGAGCGACGAACCCCTGCCCGAGCGCGTCCGGGCCTGGGTGCAGGGGCAGGTGGACGGGACCGTGCAGGACCCGGGTGTCCCGGGGCAGATCACGACGAACCGCAGCCTGATCGTCGACACCGCGCAGGGGATCGCACGGAAGGTCGGTCTCCAGACCGGCAAGCAGATCGTCTTCGTGTACCCGCTCGTCGGGAGCTGCCCCGCGGGGACCGAACCTTTCCTCGGCTGGGCGCACACCTCGATCACGTTGTACGACGCGTTCGACTGCGACGTGCTGCCGACCAGGGAAGCGGCCGAGGAACGGGTCGCCGCGACCGTCGCGGCTCAGAAGGACCCGGAGCGCTACCAGGTCTTCGTCCGTGAGTAGCGGCCACACGATCTCCACGACTCTCACCAGGGTCCCGCCCACGTCCGAGGGCGCGCCTCCGTCGAGCCGCGCGCGGCGCGGGCAGGATGAGGTGCTCACCTCGTCGCACGTCCGCGTCGGGGACCACCACGAGCGCCCGAGGGGGCTTCACCCAGCATGGACATGACGTCGCAGGACCAGCAGCCCCGCACGACCGCCTACGTCCCTCGGCACCTGGCCTCGCCGGCCGCGCCGGCCGCACCCGCCCGGGGCGCCGACCTGCCTGCGGACCCTCGGTCGATGCGCTGGGACCGGTCGGTGGGCACCCTCCACCGGGTCCTGGACGAGCTGTCGGTGCTCGACGACGGGAGCCTGTCGGTCGGGAGGCGCTGAGCGGTCTTCGGTCCCAGCCTGTTCAGCCCAGCTCGATCGCCGCGGCCGCCGCGACCATCTCGTCGATGACCGCGTTCACGACGGGTCGGGGTTCGTGCCGGGTGGCCCGGTGCCGTGCGACGAGACGTCGCGATCCGAGACCCGGGAGCGGGACGACCGTGACGCCGTCGGGCATCTCGCCCTGGACGGCGAGCGCGGGGAGCATCGCGACGCCCTGACCGGCCGCGACGAGCGCGAGGGCCACGTCGAAGTCGTAGTACGAGTGACGCGTGCGGAGCGTCGTGCCGAGCGTGCGCGAGAGGCGGCGCAGGGCGCGGGCGGCCGCCGTGCTGGGCTCGGGGCCGAGCCAGACGGCGTCGCGCACGTCGTCGAGGCGCGCGGGCGTCGGGAACGTCGCGGGTACGACGACGCGCCACGGCTCGTCGAGCAGAGGGACCTCGCGCATGCCGCGCGGCGCGGGGGAGTCCGCGTCCTCGTCGCGCTCCAGGAGGACGACGTCCAGGTCGCCGCTGCGCAGGAGCCGCAGGGCCTCCGCGGGCTCGAGCTCCTGGACGTCGAGCTCGACGCCGGGGTAGCGCGACTCGAGCGACGCGAACGTGGGTCCGACGACCGCGCGGATCGCCGTCTGGAACGACCCGACCGACACCGTCCCCGTCATCTCCTCGCTCATCGCGACGATGGCCTTGCGGGCCTCGACCATCTCGGACTCGATGCGTTCGGCGGCCTCGGCGAGGATGCGGCCTGCGGGCGTCAGGGTCACGCCACGGGGCCCCCGGTCGAGGACCTGGACCTTCTCCTCGGCCTCCAGACGCGCTATTTGCTGAGACACGGCAGAGGGCGTCACGTGCAGCAGGTCGGCTGCCGCCAGGACACCTCCGGCCCGGTGCACGGCAAGCAGGAAACCAAGTCTTCGTGGGTCCGTGGCCATGTAGAGATGCTAAACGGCCACGTCAGAGTTCTTCAATTGTGCTGAATGATTTTCGGGGTCACACTTGTGACGTGGCGCCGGCTGGTCCTCCTCAAAAGGGGCTGGCGCCCACAATCCACCTGGTCGCTGCAGCGTCGCAGCTCCCACCAGGACCCCCCTCCCCGATCCCTTCTTGACCCCTGCCCGGAGACCGCCATGTCCGCTTCCCCCGCCCTCGTCGACCTGGTCGTGACCCCGCTCGGATGGATCGGCGCGATCGCGGCCGTCACGGCGTACGCGATGGTCACACGTGGTCGCTGGTCGGGGGACTCGTTGCGTTTCCAGCTCACGAACTTCGTGGGCGCGGGCCTCATGTGCCTGGTCGCCGCGGTCAACGGCGTGTGGCCCTCGGCCGTCGCGAACGTGGTCTGGATCGTCATCGGCGGTCAGGCCATCGTGGTGCTCGTCAAGGCCCGACGCCGCCGCGCGACCGAGGCCGTCGTCGTCCCTCTCGAGGTGCCCGCCGCCCACGCACGCGCCGTCGACCTGGCGGCCTGACCGCTCCTCACACCCGCCGGTAGCCCGCCGCCCGCCACGCGACGATCCGGTCCACCGCCTCGGCCACGACCTCCGGTGCGGCGGCGAACGACAACCGGACCCACTCGTGGCCGCGCACGCCGTCGAAGTCCGTCCCCGGGGTGAGCGCGACCCCCGTGTCGGCCAGGAGCCGCTCGCACCACGTGACCGAGTCCAGCCCCGACTCCGCGACGTTCGCGTAGACGTAGAACGCGCCGTCCGCCGGGGCCACCGGGTCCCAGCCCAGGTCGTCGAGCCGGTCGAGCACGAGCGCACGCGAGTCCGCGTACCGGGCGACGTTCGCCAGCGCGGCCGCATACCCCTCGGGGGACAGGGCAGCGACGCCCGCGTGCTGCGCGAGCGCGGGCGGGCTCAGCGCGATGTTGCCCGCGAGCGCGTCGACCGGGGCCACGAGGTCCTCGGGCAGCACGAGCCACCCGAGCCGCCACCCGGTCATGGCCCAGTACTTGGAGAACGAGTTCACGACGACCGCACCGCCGTCGAGGTACCGGGCCGCGGTCGCCGTCTCGCCCGCCTCCGACGCAGGGTCGGCGTAGACGATGCCGTGGTAGATCTCGTCGCTGACGAGGCGCACCTCGTGGTCGGCGCACCAGGCCGCGAGCTCGGCCAGGTCGGCCGGCGGGATCATCGTCCCGGTCGGGTTCGCCGGGCTGGCGACGACGAGGCCGTCGAGGCCGCCCTCGTAGTACGCCTCCATGAGCTGGGAGACGGTGGGCTGGTAGCGGGTCTCGGGGCCGCAGTCGAGCTCGACGACCTCGCACCCCAGGGCCGCGAGGATGTTCCGGTACGCGGGGTACCCGGGGCGGGCCAGGGCGACGCGGTCGCCGGCGTCGAACGCGGCGAGGAACGCGAGCATGAAGCCGCCCGACGACCCCGTGGTCACCGCGACGCGCGACGGGTCGACGTGCACGCCGTAGGTACGCCCGTAGTGCTCGGCGATCGCCTGACGCAGCGCGGGCACGCCCAGGGCCTCGGTGTAGCCGAGGTCGCCCGCCTCGAGCAGCTCGATCGCCCGGCGCCGCACGACGTCGGACGCCCCCGTCGCGGGTTCCCCGGCGCACAGGTTGAGGACCGACTCGCCCGCGTCGCGGCGCGCGTTCGCCGCGGCGAGGACCTCCATGACGGCGAACGGGGGGACGTGCGACCTGCGCGAGACCTTCATGAGGCCATCATGCCCGTCGTTCCGGGCCTCGTGGGGCCCGAGGAGCACCGGGTGAACTGTGCAGGTCCGGTGACGGAGCGAGTCCTGGAAGGAAACCGCGACGGAAGTTCCGTAACCTGGCACGGTCCCGGTCGTCGAGAGACCGGGGACGACGTCCCGCAGGTCACGATCGAGAGGCGAGCAGTGCCGGAGCACACGACGCAAGGGGGAGTCCGCATCGACGACTCCGGACCTCGATGGACGATGTGGGGCGAGGTCGACGCCGCGGTCCAGGACCGTTCCGAGGGTGACCTCGTCCGCTCGCTCGAGCGCGCCGACGGCCCCGTGACGATCGACCTGTCCGACGTCACGTTCATGGACTCGGGCGGGCTGCGGCTGCTGTACCTGTCCCTCCTGGCCGGTGGCGAGGCCCCGGTCCTGGTCGGTGTCCCTGAGCGCATCAAGGACCTGCTCGAGATCAGCGGCGTCCTGACCCAGTTCACGCTCGTCGACTGACCTTTCCCGGCGCCCCGGCCACCATCCCCGGCCGCGTCGTCGCACCTGTCCCACCGCACAACCCACCGGACCCATCGGAGGAACCTCTTGGACACCTCGATCGCCTCG
Organism: Oerskovia rustica; assembly: GCF_014836555.1. Classification (GTDB taxonomy): domain Bacteria; phylum Actinomycetota; class Actinomycetes; order Actinomycetales; family Cellulomonadaceae; genus Oerskovia; species Oerskovia rustica. Next base: position 22,755 of record NZ_JACSQQ010000031.1, on the reverse strand, counting down.
TCCCGTCCGCCCGAGAACTTCCACGTGGTCCGCGTCTGGCAGCTCGACTCGATCGACGAGCTCTCGACGCTGCGTACCTCGCTCCACCTCGAGCTGACGGGGCGACCGCTCGCCCCCGACGGCGCCCTCGCCGAGGTCCCCGAGAAGATCGTGCTCGTCGCGAGCGAGCTCGCGACCAACGCGCTGCGCCACGGGCGCCCGCCGACGACGGTCCAGCTCCTGACCGACGGCGAGGAGTACATCGTCGACGTGATCGACCAGGACACGAGCCGCGCCCCCGTGGTCGCGGCGCCTCGCCTGCCGGGCGACGGCGGCTTCGGGCTCGTGCTCGCGCAGCGGATCGCCCTGGACGTGGGCTGGTTCGTCGCGGACGGCAAGCACGTCTGGGCCCGCCTCGGCGTACCACGCGAGGCGGTGGGGGCTCCCACGCCTGTCGCGGCGGTCCCCTGACCGCTCGCTCCCGCTGAGGGCCGGTCTGCGCGAGGCGCAGGTCGGCCCTCAGTCGTCCCCGGACTCGTCCTCTGCCTCGTCCTGCGCCCGACGGCGCAGCACCAGCAGCGTCGCGTCGTCCTCCGACGCGGGGTCCCGGGTCGCGCGCAGCACGGCGTCGACGTCGCCCACGTGCTCGGCGAAGGTCCCGGCGAGCCGGCGAAGGCCCACCTTGAGCGACTCGTCCCGGCGCTCGAAGAGCCCGTCGCTGTAGAGCACGAGGGCACCGCCGGGCGCGATCGACGTGGTCCCGGCCTCGAACCGCAGCGCTCCCAGCCCGAGCGGCGGACCGCCCAGCAGCCGACCCCACACGACCCCCTCGCCCGGCACGAGGAAGAAGGGCGGTGGGTGCCCGGCCGTCACGTACTCGACCGAGCCCTCGTCGAGGTCGACGACCGCGACGACGAGCGTCGCGATCTGCCCCGGCATGGTCCATCGCACGGTCTCGGCGACCTGCTCGACGGCCCCGCGCGCGGTCCCGGCCTGCACGAGCGCGGCGCGCAACGTGTTGCGGAGCTGACCCATCGAGGCGGCTGCCTGGAGCCCGTGGCCCGTGACGTCCCCGACGACGAGCCCGAGCGCGCCCGAGGGCAGGCGCAGCGCGTCGTACCAGTCGCCGCCGACGAAACCTCCGCCCGCCGGCTCGTACCGCGCGGTGACGGTCCAGCCCGGTGTGTCCGGCAGCGATGCGGGGAGGAGGCTCCGTTGCAGGGCCTCGGCCGCACGCACGTCCCGGCGCCCGGCCAGGTAGAGCGCCTCGACGAGGTGGCTGCGCAGGGCTCCGGCCGTCTCGACGGCGTCCTCGGCCCAGGGCTCGCTGTGGCCGCTCACGACCTCGCGCCAGCGCTCGAACGACTTGCGAGGGCTGAGCCGGACCGTGTCGCCCTCGCTGCGTGCGATGGCCTTGTTGTGCGGGTCGCCGCCCCAGTCGACGCTGCGCAGCACCTCGTCGCGCAGCCAGAGCACGACCTGACCGTCGTTGAGGTGCGCGCCCAGCACCCCCGCGACGTCGGGCAGGCGCTCCGCGAGGTCCGGGGCGGCCACGCGCAGCGAGTCGATCGCGACGACCTCGTCGTCCGCGGCGGCGAGCCGTTCCGCGAACCACCCGGCGAGCAGGGCGACCCCTGCGTCGTCGGGCACGTGCCCGAGCGAGGCCGAGCGCCCCTCGGCGAGAACCACGGCCCCGTCGGCGCCCACGAGGTCGAGCAGCCGACCGTCTGCCGTGAGCGCCTCCACGAGCGACGTGTCCTCGTCGCGGCTGTCCGCCACGAGGCCCGCGAGCAGGCGCGCCGACGCGCGCGACGCGGCCAGGCGGTCCTCCTCGCTCTGCGCGACGAGCAGCACCGACAGCGCGGCGCCCAGGAACTCCGCGGCCGCGCGCACCGCGTAGGGCGGGTGGTGCGGCCCGGAGTAGTGGTGGCACGCGATGAGGCCCCAGAGCTTCCCGTCGCGCAGCAGCGAGATCGACATCGACGCGCCCACGCCCATGTTCGCGAGGTACTCGAGGTGGATCGGGGAGACGCTGCGCAGCGTCGAGTAGGTGAGGTCGAGCGGCTGCCCCGTGGTCGGGAGGTCGGTCGGGACGACGTCGCACGGCACGTAGCCCACGTCGTCGATCAGCCGGATCCAGTTCTTCTCGTACAGCGCGCGGGCCTGGCGCGGGATGTCGGTCGCGGGGTAGTGCAGCCCGTAGAACGAGTTGAGGTCCTCGCGCTTGGCCTCGGCGACGACCTCGCCGTTGTGGTCGGCGTCGAAGCGGTAGATCATCACGCGGTCGAAGCCCGTCAGGTGCCGGACGTGCTGCGCCGCGGTCCCGAACAGCGCGGGCAGCGTCCCGGCCCGGTCGAGGTCCGCGAGCGCCGCGCGCACGGCCTGGTACGTGTTGGGGAAGCTGAGGGGGCGTACGACGGCGGGCTCGAGCTCGATCACGACGACGGGCTCGGCGTCGGCCGGCAGCGGCGGGCGGTGCAGGATCGCGTCGGTCGCGGCCTCGTGGGCCGTCCCCGTGCGGATCTCGACGGGGTTGTGCGGCGCGAGGTCGGGGTGCTGGGCGACGTGCGTGAGGAGCCTCGTGCCGTCGTCGGCGCCCAGGACCTCGGACAGGTGGGCGCCGAGCACGTCCTCGGTGTCTCGTCCCAGGACCTCGCGCACGGTGGTCGAGCACTGCACCACGTGGCCGTCGGACTCCCGCACCACGAGCAGCGCCCCGCGGGGCTGGATGCGTCCGGGGATGTGGATGGGCTCGCGCGCGCAGTTCTCGAGGTCGATCGTCTCGGCCGGGCTGAGAAGTTCTTCGTCCGTGCTCTGGGTCATGTGCAGCTCCCCTCCCGCAAGGTGCGGGCCGTTCATGGCAGCGCGCTGCCGACAAGTCCCGGCTGCTTCTTCACCGATGACGAGCACACCCGGTCGGAAGAGGCCGGGCGGCTCAGCGTACAACGCCCGCGATCGGCGAGGATGGGAGCAGCACCCGTCCAGCGCCGACCGTGGGAGGACCCGATGACCGAGGACGACCCGGTGCGCCGGGCCGCGCAGTACCGCGTGGACCGCGAGGCCGCGCTCGAGGCGGCGGAGGCGGCGGCCGAGGAGCCCGCCCAGGAGGGCGCCGCCGACGGTGACGGCCCCGCGCGCCCACGGCTCCCGCTCGAGAACCGTGGCCAGTGGGTCGACGAGCTGGTCCGCCAGGCCATGGCCCGCGGCGAGTTCGACGACCTGCCGCTCGCGGGCAAGCCCATCCCTGGCCTGGGCGCGCGGTACGACCCCGACTGGTGGCTCAAGAACCTCGTCGAGCGCGAGCAGATCACGGGCATCCTGCCGCCGGCGCAGCTGCGGGCCGACGACGCCCGGCTGCGCGACGAGCTCGACCGCCAGTTCTCGGAGGAGTCGGTGCGGAAGGTCCTCGCGGAGTTCAACGCGCGCGTGGTCGACGCGCGGCGCCAGCTCCTGGGCGGCCCGCCCGTGGTCACGCCCCTGCGGGACGTCGAGGAGGAGGTGTCGCTCTGGCGCGAACGGCGGGCGGCCCGCAGCGCTGCGTCGTCCTCCGGCCCGACGGCGCCGCGCACCTCCCGGGACCGCTCGCCCCGGGCGGCCGACGGCTCGGGCGCGACGGGCGCCCGGCGGTGGTGGCGCCGTCGGCGGGGCGGACCGGCGGGCGGCACCGAGGCGACCTGAACCACCCGCTCCCGGCGAGCGCTCCCACCCACCGGCTCCTACCCTCGGGACATGCCCGAACCCACCGCCCCGACCGCCGAGCCGACGGGCTGGGCGCCCGACGTCCTCGACGGGTTCGAGCAGCTCACCCTGCCCCTCGACCCCGACGACGAGGGGCAGGTCGTCGCGACGCTGGTGCGCCGCCGTCGGGACGCAGAGGGCGGCACGGCCGGCGACACGCTCCACGGAGGAGCGCGCCCCGCGGGCGTGCGCGACCGCGGGATCGACGTCCTGTACGTGCACGGCTGGTCCGACTACTTCTTCCAGACCGGGCTCGCGGACTTCTGGGAGGCCCAGGGCGCGCGGTTCTTCGCGCTCGACCTGCGCAAGTACGGCCGCAGCCTGCGCCCGGGCCAGACCCCCGGGTTCGTCACGAGCCTCGCGACGTACGACGAGGACATCGAGGCCGCGCTCGCCGCGATGGGGCACGGCGTCCTGACCGCCGACCCCGTGATGCGCGAGCGCGGCCTGGTCCTCATGGGCCACTCCACGGGCGGGCTCACGCTGAGCCTGTGGACCGCGCGCAACCAGGACCGTGTCGCAGGGCTCGTCCTCAACAGCCCGTGGCTCGAGTTCCAGGCGCGCGACATCGGGCGCAAGGTGCTCGCCCCCGCGATCGCGCTCCAGGCGCGGCTCGACCCGCGCGTCCCCCTGCCCCAGGTCGACCTCGGCTTCTACACGCGCTCGGTGTCCAGGACGCTCGACGGCGAGTGGGACTACGACCTCGCGTGGCGTCCCGTGCGCGGGTTCGTCGTGCACGGGGGCTGGCTCAACGCGGTCCTGCACGGGCAGGCGGCGGTCGAGCTGGGGCTCGGGATCGCCGTGCCCGTCCTCGTGCTGCTGTCCACGAGCAGCACGCTCCTGCCCCGCTGGACCCCCGAGATGATGCACAGCGACACGGCCCTCGACGTCGTCGGGATCGCGCGGCGGTCGACCGACCTCGGGAGCCTCGTCCTGCTCGCCCGCATCGAGGGGGCTCTGCACGACGTGGTGCTCTCGGCCGCTCCCGCCCGGGCCGCGGCCTACGAGCAGATCGCCACGTGGGTGCACGGGTACGTGCCCGAGCCGGAGTCCGCGGCGGAGCCCGGGTCGGACGAGGCGCGGACCGAGACGACCGGGGTCGGCGCGTGGGCGCCGGTCCGGTGGGCACGCTCGGCGGCGGGGGCCGTGGGCGCGAGCGTGCGCGGGTGGGCCGCCCGGGCGCGATCGCCTCAGGCCTGACGTCGCGCGAGCTCCCCGCGCACGAACTCGACCACGCCGTCCGCGGCGGCCTCGACCTGCGCCAGGCAGTCCTCGAAGTCCTGCATACCGCCGTACCAGGGGTCGTCGATGTCGAGCAGGTGCTCGTCGCGCTCGGCCCGCTCCCGCGGGACGACGGGCGCCGCCGGGTCGAACGTCCGGTACATGCGCACGTTCCCGTCGCCGTGCATCCGGCGCAGGGCACGCGCGTGCTGCGACGTCATCGGCAGCACCAGGTCGCGGGAGACGAGGTCGCTCGCGCGGACCTGGCGGGCGTGGTGGCCGTCGCCCGTGTCGTACCCGTGCTCGGCCAGGACGCGGCGCGCACGGCGGTCCACCGGGTTGCCGTGCTCCTCCGCGCTGATGCCCGTCGAGTCCACGACCACGCGCCCGCCCAGCCCCGCGGCCTCGAACCGGTCGCGCAGCACGATCTCCGCCATGGGCGAGCGGCAGATGTTGCCCGTGCAGACCGTCATCACGCGGTAGGGGCCGTGGCCGGGATCGGGGGTCGCGTCGTGGGAAGTCGTCACCCGACCAGTCTGCCCGAACCGTGCGCCCTGCCCCGCCTGCGTGACGAGACGGGTGGTCCCGCACGAGACGGGTGGGTCGACCGACGCCCGGGAGACCTGTCTCGGACGCACCGACCCGTCTCGCGACCGTCGTCCCGCCGTCGGGCACTTCCCGCGCGCCCGGCCTACCGTGGACGCATGACCATCAGGACGGACTCGGGGATCGTCGCGGTGACCGGCGCGAGCGGGCAGCTCGGATCGAAGCTCGCGCTCCGGCTCGCCGCCGAGGGAGCCGCCCAGCGCCTCGTGGTGCGGGACACCTCCCGGACGCCGCGCCTGCCCGACGGCGACCCGCTGCCCGACTCCGAGGTCGCGGTCACCGCCGGGTACACCGACACCGAGCGCATGGTCCGCGCCTTCCGGGGCGCCCGTTCGGTCTTCCTCGTCTCGGCGCGCGAGGCGCCCGACCGGGTCGCCGAGCACCGGGCAGCCGTGGACGCGGCCGTCGCCGCGGGCGTCGAACGCATCGTCTACGTGTCGTTCGTGGGCGCGGCCCCCGAGGCCACGTTCACGTTCGCACGCGACCACTGGCACACCGAGGAGTACATCAAGGGCACCGGCCTGAAGTACACGTTCCTGCGCGACAACCTCTACCACCAGGGCCTGGTCCACATGGTCGGGGACGACGGCGTCATCCGCGGCCCGGGCGGCGACGGGCGGCTCGCGTCGGTGTCGCACGACGACATCGCCGACGTCGCGACCGCGATCCTCCTCGACGAGCGCCCCCACGCGCACGACGGGAAGACGTACGACGTGACCGGCCCCGAGGCGCTGACCCTCACCGAGGTCGCGAGCGTGCTCTCCGGCGTCACGGGCCGCACCATCACGTACCACCCGGAGACGGTCGAGGAGGCATACGCGTCGCGCGCCGTCTACGCCGCGCCACCGTTCGAGGTCGACGGCTGGGTCTCGTCCTACACCGCGATCGCCACGGGCGAGCTGGCCGGGGTGAGCGACGTCGTCGAACGCTTCGCCGGGCGGCCCGCACAGGGCTTCGCCGAGTGGCTCGACGACTACCCCGAGGAGTGGGACCGCCTCCTCCCTGCCTGACCGCCCAGCCAGGGCTGCGCACCGCAGCACCGCTTCGAAGGAGCGTCCATGAGCACGCAGTCGGACGGGACGGACCAGCCCTCCTCCCCGCGCACCGCGCAGGGCCCCGTCGCCCCGGACCACCGGTGGGCCGGGCTGTTCGTCCTCGCCACGGCGCTGTCGATGATCGTGCTCGACGGGACGATCGTGGGCGTCGCGCTGCCGACGATCATCGAGGACCTGCACCTCGACCTGGGCGACGCGCAGTGGGTCAACGCGTCCTACTCGGTCGTGTTCGCGGCGCTCCTGCTCACCACGGGGCGCCTGGGTGACCGCCTGGGGCGGCGGAACATGCTGCTCGGGGGCGTCGTGGTCTTCCTCGCAGGGAGCCTCCTCGCGTCGCAGGCCGACGACGCCGGGACCCTCGTCGTGGCGCGCCTGATCCAGGGCGTCGGTGGCGCGTTCGTCCTGCCCGCGACGCTGTCCACGGTCAACGCGACGTTCCGCGGCAAGGACAGGGCCGTGGCGTTCGGCATCTGGGGAGCCGTGATCTCCGGGATGGCCGCGGTCGGGCCGCTCCTCGGCGGGTGGCTCACGACGTCCTTCACGTGGCCGTGGATCTTCCTCGTGAACCTCCCGATCGGGGTCGCGGTCGTCGTCGGCGCGCTCCTCGTCGTCCCCGAGACCCGGGCGCACATCACCGTGCCGGGGCTCGACGTCGTCGGGCTGCTCCTGAGCGCGCTCGGGTTCGGTGCGGTCGTGTTCGCGCTCATCGAGGGGCAGTCGCTCGGGTGGTGGGCGCCCAAGGCCGACCTCGAGGTCTTCGGCATGGTCTGGGGGACCGACGCGCCCGTCTCGCCCGTCCCGGTCATCGGTGCGGTCGGCGTGCTGCTCCTGGTGCTGTTCGCGTTCTGGGAGCGTCACCGGGCGCGGATCGCCCGCTCGGCCCTGCTCGACCTCACGCTCTTCCGCGTCGCGACGTTCCGCTGGGGCAACCTCACCGCGATGCTCGTCGCGATCGGCGAGTTCGGCCTGATCTTCGTGCTGCCGCTGTACCTCCAGAACATCCTGGGCCTCTCGAGCCTGGGCGCCGGCGTCGTGCTCGCGACCATGGCCGCGGGCGCATTCTTCTCGGGAGCGATGGCCCGGCACCTCGCGGCCGCGATCGGGTCGCCGCGCACGATCGTCCTGGGGCTGGTCCTGGAGGTCGTGGGCGTGCTCGCGGTCGCCCTCGTCGTGACCCCGACCGTCTCGTCGTGGCTCATCGCCGTCCTGCTCGTGATCTACGGCCTGGGGCTGGGGCTCGCGTCCGCGCAGCTCACGGGCACGACGCTCGTCGACGTCCCCGAGGAGGAGTCGGGCCAGGCGTCCGCGACCCAGTCGACGTCGCGCCAGCTCGGCTCGGCGCTCGGCACGGCCTTCATCGGGGCGGCCCTCGCGATCGGCCTCACGACCGCGGTTCCCCCCGCGCTCGACGGGGTCGACGGCGTCTCGCCCGCCGTCGCGTCGCAGGTCGCCGACGCGACGGCCCAGTCGGCGGGCGGCACGATCCCGCAGCTGCGCGCGCAGGGCACCCGGAGCCAGTTCGGGGAGACGACGCCCGACGTCGTCGACGCGCTCTCCGACGGCTTCAGCGACGCCACACGCATCTCCTTGTACGTCGCCGCGGGCTTCCTGCTCCTGGGCCTGGTGTGCTCGACGCGGGTCGTCGCGGCCTCCCGGCGAGAGGGCGTGGACCAGGGCGACCGGTCGCACGCCGAGGGTTCCGCTGGTGCCGCTCGTGACGCTGACGACCGCCGACGGTGACGTGCCGAGGTGCCGAGGTGTCGAGGTGTCGACGGTGACCGATCTGGCGGCCGAGGGTGACGTGCCGAGGTGCCGAGGGTGACGGGTCCGAACCTGTCGAGAAAAACCCTGGCGACCCTGCGGACGGCAGGCGTAGCGTCGTCCGTACATGGGAAAGGAGGTGGTCCACGAAGTGAAGAATCTTCGGACACATGAGGTGGTTGCACGCTAGTCGTGCCATCGAGCAACGGACCTTGCGAGGAACCCGCGGCCGACAGGTGACCGTCACGTCACCCACGACCGGCGAGAACCGAGCAACCACCGGAGCCCGCGGGAGTCGCGCCCTTGTCCAGCGCGACGGGTGGAGGAATCCACCGGCCCGCGGGCTTCTTCACGCCCTGGTCGAAGGCGCCCTCTGCGGCTGGACCGAGAGACGTCCCGTCAGGCCGACGAACGTGATCGGTCGTGGGCCACGAGTCCACGCACGCGGCGCCAGGCCCGGATGGCAAGGACCGTCAGCCACGCGGACAGGGCCACCGACGGGACGACCCAGAACCACGGGAACGGGTCGCCTGTGTGAAAGCTCCGCATCCCGGTCTGCCAGTCGTTGGTCTGCGCGAGCTGCCACGCCATGACCGCAATCCCCGCGAGCAGGAGCGGCACGCAACCTGCCGCGGTCACGACCCACGCCGTCCGTCGCGCCAGCGTGGTGTCACCGACGAACCTGACCTCGTTCACGACGAGCAGGGTACCGGCCGGCCAGGTAGGGAAGTCGCCGTCACCCTCGGCGGGTCCCAACGTCCCCCTCGGCGGTCAGAACGGCTTGCGCGCCACCACGAGGAACCGCGGCGCCTCGTCCACGAAGTCGTTGCCCGCCGCGAAGTGCATGTGCAGCGCACGCAGCGGGGCCTCGTACCGCCCGATCGCCTCGGACGACAGGCTCGCGATCTCCGGGACCTGCCACGCGATGACCTTGAGGTACCAGAGCAGCGAGCTCAGGTCGTGGAAGTGCCGGGTCCCGACGTGCTCGCGCGCCACGTCGATCACGAAGCCGGTCTCGGCCAGGTCGGCGACGGCGCCCTCGAGCGTCACGTCGTCCGGGTCCCAGGGGAGCTGTGCGCCGAGCGCGGTGTTGACCCGGATACCGTCCCGGGAGTCGACCTGCTGCGTGATGAACACGCCTCCCGGTTCCAGGACGCGCAGGACCTCGGACGGCTCGAACTCCTCGTGCCGGTCGAGCACGACCGCGAACCGGCCGTCGAGGAACGGCAGCATGAGGCCCTCGCCCTTGCTGCTCCCCACCTGCCGGACGTCCACGCCCAGGGGTTCGAGGCGCCGTCGGGCCACCGGGACGTTCGGAGGCCAGCCCTCTGTCGCGGCCGAACCCTCCGGCAAGGGCGCGAGCGAGCCGAACGCCTCGCCACCACCTGTCCCCAGGTCCAGGACCGGACCTCGACCGCTGCCGACGAGCTCGCGCGCGAGCACCAGGTAGTCCCAGGGCAGAGGGTCCTCGATGCAGCGGTCGTCGATCGGGGACAGGTCGAAGCCCACGACCGGGGTCGCCCGCGCCCACTCGACGTGCGCCTCGAACGGGGCGGCGCGGTCGGGGACGGGCAGGACTCCGGCTTCAGACATGCGTCGATTGTCCCCCGGCAGAGCGTGCTCGGTCGAAACGGCACGCCCGCCCCACGACGACCCGCACCGTGCCGGGGTCCAGGGCGGATGCCCGTGGCACACAACGCGACAAAGCGGTATTTTCGTGCGCCGACACCACGCCGCACCACCACCCGACACGAGGATTCCCCTGAGCCCCGCACCCCACCCCCTCAGCGACCGCGCGACCCACAAGGTCCGTGCCGTCGTGGACCGCCACCGGTCGACCCTCGGCGAGCTGCGGCACGTCGAGTCCTGCACGCTCTCGGCGCGCGCGATCGGTACCGTGGCGGGAGTCTTCTCCCTGCTCGTCGCGGTCGTGGCGTTCAACGGGCGCGTCGTCGAGGTGATCGGATTCGCCCTCGCGATGGGCCTGGTCCTGGCCGTGGTCCTGCGGTTCGTCGCGTCCGAGAAGCTCCTCGTGCTCGAACGTGGCCTCGTCGTGGGCTCGTTCGGGCCGTTCATGACGCCCTATGCCGTGCCGTACGCGGACGTCGTCGTGCCGAGCGTCTCGGCGATCGTCGGGACCCAGCGTCCGGTGACGCTGCTCAAGGCCGACCAGGGAGCGTCGGCGACCAACCGGACGGCCTTGTGGTCGCTGCGGTCCGTGACGTTCGTGGGGCCGACGGCGGAGGACTCCCGAGCGTTCACCCGGACCGGGACGTGGCAGCCCCGGCCCGAGAAGCAGGACCTGTGGGTGTTCTCGGTGCGGGGCGCGCGGCGCCAGGAGATCCTGGTGCGCGAGCTCGCCGCGGCGCTGCACCGGTCGGGTCAGCCGGGGGCCGAGCTCGTTCTGCCGCACGCCCTGCCGGCGCGTCGGCTGCGCGTGAGCGTCGCCGACGCCGACCACCTGCACCTGCCCGAGAAGCTGCGCTCGACGAGCGTCCAGGTCCGCTCCCGGGTCGGCTGAAGCCGCTCAGCCCAGAGCCGCGGCGACCTCGGTCAGCAGGGGCGAGACGGCGCCGTCGGGCCTGCTCGCCGCGTCGCGGAGCGCCGCGACCTGCAGGACCATCCACGGGCTGAACGCCCACGGCGTCGCGTCGACCGCGCTCCCCAGCGCGCCCGGCGCGGCCCACTCGAGCTCGGCGACCTCGTCCGGGTTGGCCGTCACGTCGCTGGCGGCGCGCGCGACGTACACGGGGCAGATCTCGTTCTCGACCACGCCCGACGCGTCCACGGCCCGGTACCGGAACCCCGGCACGGCGACCTCGAGGCCCTCGATCCGCAGGCCCAGCTCGTGCGCGGCGTGCCGCGTGATGGACTCCTCGGTCGTCTCCGTCCAGCGCGGGTGCCCGCAGAACGAGTTGGTCCACACGCCCGGCCACGTGCGCTTCGACAGGGCGCGACGCGTCACGAGGAGGCGACCTGCGCCGTCGAGCACGTAGCAGGAGAACGCGAGGTGCAGCGGCGTCTCCGTGGTGTGGACGTCGCTGCGCGCGAAGGTCCCGGTCCGGTTCCCCTCGGCGTCGACGGTCACGACGTGGTCGGCGGCGACGGGCACGTGCACGTCGGTCATGGCTCCTCCAGTGTCCTGCGGTGCTGTCGGGGGTGCACCGGTCGCAGGACCGGTGCGAGCAGCACGGGCGCGGGCGCGCCCGGGGCATCCGGCCCACTGTCACACACCGGGGGAGAGGAAGGAAGTCCGTCCGTCACGTGTTCCTCCGAGCCCGACGGCGCAGGGTCGCCCTGCGCCGTCGGGCCGCCCGTCAGACGAACCCGAAGACCGGCGGGAACGCCACGACCACGACCGCCGCCCACACGGCGTACACCGGCAGGAACTGCGTCTGCCAGCGTCCGAGAGCGGCGAACGGGCGCCGTCCCCGCAGGAACCCCGTGAGCAGGAGCGCCGACCCCACGAGGTGCACGAGCAGCAGGAGGTTGAGCCCCAGGGCCGCGACCTTGTTGGGGCTGAACCCGAACTCGGCGATGCGGGTCAGCATCGCGGTGAGCGCGACCGCGTCGACCGCGAACGCCGCGACGACCAGGGCGAGCAGGAGCGCGTCGAACAGGTGGGGCGGCGAGAGCGGGTCGCGTGCGGAGACCGAGTAGAGCAGCAGGCACAGGACGAGGACCAGGATCGCGTCCATGAGGATGAGGAGGCCGCGGTCGGTGTCGAGCAGGGAGCCGGCCGTCGCGAGGACCACGAACAGCACGAGCAGCATGACGATCGTCAGCGGCGTGAAGACGCGGGTCAGGACGGGTGCGATGTTCTCGACCACGTTCTGCTTGGCCTCGACGAGCCAGGCCGCGACGACGAGCGCCCCGGGCACCGCGAAGGGCAGGACCCAGCCCTCGAAGAACGGCTCGGGGTCGATCCCCACGATGTTCAGGGTCCCGAACGTGAGGCCCAGCAGGACGCCGCCTCCCAGGGCGAGGAGCGTGAAGTAGATCGCCAGCTCGCCCGTGAACCGGGCGAAGTCCATGCGGCCGCTGTCCGAGCGCCAGCGCCCGCCGACGTACGCGATCCCCACGAGCGCCCACAGGACGACGGGGGCGTGCAGGGCGGCGAGGAGCAGGGTCGATCCGTCCGCCTCGAACGGGTAGACGTTGAGCACGACCGCGAGCACCGCGAACGGGACCAGGAGCATCGCGCCCACGCCCCACGTGAGGCGGCGCTTCCAGGCGAAGTAGCCCGCGAGGAACGGGAGGACGAGCAGGCTGATGTTGCGCATCAGGACCGTCTCGTCGCCGATCAGCCCGGAGGCGATCTTGACCGCGACGCCGGCCCCGACCGCGAGCGCGAGGACGACGGCGAGCTCGCGCCACGAGCTCCCGCCACGACCCGTGGTGCCTGCGTCCGGGACGAGCACGAGCTGCTTCCACAGGCGGTCCGAGTGCTCGCGGGCGAACTCGCGCGAGACCTCGTCGAGGTTGCCCATGCGCTTGACGGCCACCAGGAAGGCCTCGTCGTCGTCGAGGCCCGTCGCGGTCAGGTCGGCGACCTGCTCCCGCAGGTGGTCCTCCATCTCGTCGACGTCGGCCGTGGAGATCGCCTGACGGCGCTGGACGTAGCTGCGCCACTGGTCGATCTGGGCCTCGAGCTCCGGGGTGCCGGCCATCATGCCCACCCCTCGGCCACGGCGCGGGGTGACTGGGCGTCGCCCATGTCCTTCCACACCTGCTGGAGCGCGTCGGCGACGACCTGCCACTGCGCGCGGCGCTCGGCGAGCGCCTGGTGGCCGGCGGGCGTCAGGGCGTAGTGCTTGCGCCGCCGCCCGACGTCGGACACTCCCCACGTCGCCTCGACGAACCCGAGGCGTTCGAGCCGGTGGAGCAGGGGGTAGAGCATCCCGTCGGTCCACAGCATGTGACCGCCCGAGAGCTCGTTGACGCGTCGGACGATCGCGTAGCCGTACGACTCCCCGTCCGCGAGGATGCCGAGGACGAGCGGCGTGGCCGAGGCGGCGACGAGGTCCTTGTCGATGTGCATGGTGCTCCAATACCTAGGACTGCTAGGGGTAACTAACCTAGCAGATCTAGGTATGACGGTGCGGGTCCCCCGAGACAGGCCCGGCCCGCGGTTGCCGACCCTCACGACCCGTGCCAGAAAGACGACCGTGGAGAACTCGCGGCCGAGCATCACGGTCCTCGCGCCGCACGGGACCGCCCTCGGCCCCGCGCTCCACGCCGGACTCGTGGCCCGCGGGTGGACGGCCGACCTGCACACCGTCTCCCGAGCCGACCCCACGCACCTGCGGACGAGGGCGGTCGTCGTCATCGAGGACGACGACGGCAACCCCCGGATGGGCCTGCCCACGTCCGGGTCGCTCACGACCTGCGTCTGCGTCGGCTCGGTGCGATCCGTGTCGGTCCTCCTCACGCTGCACGGGCGGGGCGCCACGGTCCTCAACCAGTCCGCGTCCCTGCTCTCGCTGCTCCGGCTCGTCGAGAGGGCACACCTGACACCCGGCCGGACCGAGCACGAGGCCGTCGCGTTCTCCCGCACGCTGCAGCGGCGACGCGACGAGAGCGCCGGCCTGGGCCGCCTGACCGCCGCCGAGAGCGGCATCCTGCGCGGCATGATCGCCGGCTTCAGCGCGGCGCAGATGAGCAACCAGCGCTACCTCTCGACCCACACGATCCGCAGCCACATCAAGTCGATCCTGACCAAGCTCCAGGTGCGGTCCCAGCTCGAGGCGGTGGCCGTCGCCCGTCGCTCCGGCCACATGACCTGGCTCCACGACGCCCCGGCACAGTTCACCAATTCTGGTGAGGACGACACCTGACGCCGTCGAGCAGAGTGAGGAACGCACGACGACGTGCGCGAGGCTCCCGCACCACCGCCCCCTCGGAGGCGGCGACGACGAGGCCCTCGCACCCACCCGGACCAGGGGACCGGTGATGCATCGATGACGAGCTGAGCACGACCATCCGTAGTCACTCGAACACGCAAGGGGATCGATGATGAGACAGGTATCGAACACGCAACCGACCACGCTCCTCAACACCACGGTCGTCGGCCAGCCCTGGCAGCCGAGCTACAAGCCGGGCCTCGGCGTCGACGCCGTGACCGGCCAGCTCCGCGCCTCGGCCGTCAAGCCGTTCACCGTCACGCCCAGCACGACCCAGAACCCCGAGTTCATGTACTCGTTCATCCAGGCGGAGAGCGACGTCCAGACCCTCATCAGCGCCTCGCTGAAGGGCTCGTACAACATCGAGGGCATCACGGTCAGCGCCAGCACCTCGTTCCTCGACGAGCTCGCCGTCTCCGACCTCGCGGTGACCCTCGTCGCCGAGGTGTCCGTCGAGGACGGCCAGTACTCGCTCGCCCCGTCGTACGAGCTCGCGGTCCAGCCCGGACCGGGCTTCCGCGAGAAGTACGGCGACTACTTCGTGGCCGGCTACCGTTCAGGCTCCTCGCTGTACGTCACCTACCAGTGCCGGTTCACGAGCACCGAGCAGCGCACGAAGTTCTCAGCGGCCGTGGCCGCCGAGGTCCCCCAGGTGTTCAGCACCGAGGGAAGCTCGAAGTTCGAGAAGGTCGCCTCGGAGCACGGGGCGAACGTCAGCATCCACATCACGGCACGCGGGGTCAAGGGCAGCTTCCCCGACCCGCCGTCGGGATCGACGTGGACGGCCGAGACCATCGTCTCGACGCTCCTGCCCTGGTTCAACGGGGCCCAGACGCCCGCCCCGCTCGAGTCCTACCTCATGGCCTACCGCATGATCGACCCGTCGATCTCGGGCGAGGTGCCCATCAGCCCCGACGTCTTCTCGCAGGTCGGCTACCTCTACGGCCAGTTCTGGCTCGCCCGGAGCCGCGTCAAGACCTGCCCCGAGTTCGGCAAGAAGCTCGTCGACGACCCGTTCCGCAGGCTCGAGAAGGACCTCGAGGCCTACCAGTCGTCGCTCCCGACCGACCAGCCCCGGATCGAGGCGTTCACGGCGGACACCAAGCGGCTCCTCGGCGAGCTCGACGTCGTCGGCAACCGCCAGACGTTCTACACCCAGGTCGTCGCCGCGTCGAAGACCGAGCCGGCCGAGGGGGAGAACTTCGACGCCGACAAGGGCCGCGTGCGCTGGGGCTACGGGTTCCAGCGCGGCGACGCCCCGGGCATCGACGTGGCCAGCGTCACCCAGAACTACTCGGCCGACTGGAAGATCGGGTGGCGGGAGAACGTGTTCACGTTCCGCGACACCTCCAAGGTGATCGTCGGGTGGGACGTGATCTGCAACCGGACCGACAACGGCGGCGACTGGCAGAAGCGCAGCGCCACGATCATCGGCCGCAACAACGGCAACGTCTACGTCAAGAGCGACTACGACCGCGGCTGCAGCTGGACGATCGTCTGGTACACGGTCGACGCCAACCTGTACCCGGCCGGCCCGTGGGCGCTGACCGCGACGCACGAGCCGGAGTTCGTCGAGTCCGACGACGTCGCCCGCGCACTCCACGCGACCGACGCCGAGGGCACCGACTACTGGACCCCCGAGCGGATGGAGGAGGCCGAACCGCTCGACCGCTCGGTCACGATCGACCGAGACTCCCTGGCGGTCACCGACGTCACCTCGACCGGCGCGGGCGGCACGATCTCCGGCACGGCCTCGTCCGAGGGCGGTCGCCTCGACCTGCTCGGCGCGGCCCAGACCTCCCGGGTCAAGGACCCCCAGTCCTTCCCCGAGCGGACCGTCGGCAAGCTCTTCTTCGTCATGGACGGCAAGCGGCACACGGCGTCGGCCGTCGTCGTCCACCGCTTCGGCATCATGACCGCCGCGCACTGCCTCGTGCTCGGGGGCAACCAGGCGACCGACATCGTCTTCGTCCCCGCCTACACGGCAGGCGCCGCCCCCTACGAGAAGTGGGCCGTCACACGGTCGGTGTGGCCCAGCGCGTGGACCACGGACGAGTCGTCCGCGTGGGACCTCGGGCTGTGCGTCGTCGCCCCCGACGGCGACGGACGAGGCGTCGGCGACGTCGTCGGCACGGCCGGCGTCCGGTGGGGGAGCACCGGCACCACCTGGGACAACACGGGCTACCCGGCCCGCCCGACCCCCCGGTTCCCGTTCGACGGCGAGCACATGTGGCACAGCCTCGGACGGCGCGTCGCGGACACCTTCCCGTCGACCGTCACGAAGGAGGACAACCTCACCGCAGGAGGCAGCGGGGGGCCGTGGTTCACGGCCGAGGACCCGACCGTGGTGAACGGCGTCTTCAGCAAGTACTCCGTCGACGAGGAGCTCAACGTCAGCCCCGAGTTCGCCGACTGGGTGGGGCAGTTCTACCACCACGTGTTCGGCTGACGCCCACCAGGACGGAACATGGCGGGTAGCAGACCGCCAGGTACGACGAAGGCCCCGGATCGACGATCCGGGGCCTTTCGTACATCACGTGGGGGGTTTCGGAAAGTGGCTGACCTGCACAGACGCACGCCTCCAGGGACTCTCAGGCACACCCTCACCTGACTTCCAGGCACACCTTTGGCACTAGAAGCGCTGGGTGACATTACAGCGTTCGTTCCGCCCCACCGCCCGGGGCCCTTCCTCGCAACGGCACACGCTCGCCCCTCCAGGGCCGCCGATAGCATCCCTTATGTCATATATTCGCCCGATAGCCCGAAGTCCGCGGAGACCCGAGGCGCGGCCGTCCGGTCAATGCTCAGCGTCGCGGAGTGGCGACGAACGGCGCGGCCCGGGGGTAGGGGTCGCGTTCGACGACGTCGAGAAGAAAGGCACCCAGGTCGGCCCGGGTGATCGATGCGGAGCGGGTGGAGCGGTGGGCGTCGTGCTCGAGTGGCTTGTCCGAACGAGGTCCGTCGATCAGTCGCGGTGGCCGCACGAGCGTCCAGTCCAGGCCGGACTCCTCCCAGATGGCGTACTCGGCGGGCTTGTCCTTGACGACGTCCCCGCCCAGGGTTTGGATGAGCCAGCTGATCACCTTGTCATTGGGTGCCTTGACGTCGCCCGGCGCGCACCGTCGAGCATCCGCTCGCCTCGCGTAGGGGTCCCGTCGTGATCGCACCGGATGGAGATCTCAGCGTGCGCCCGGCGGGGCCCGTGCGCATCCGGGCGGCCCCTCTCACAGGCAGGGATCACGGGCGGGTGCCACCATGAGGAGTTGCCACATCGGGGTGGGCGAGCATCGGAGGTGCCATGAGCGCTCGGACGGCATGGCGGGCGACCGTCGCAGGACTGGCGGTCGTGCTCGGCCTGGGCGGAGCCGTGGTGCTCGCGCCGTCGGCCGGCGCGGCGGAGTTCACCGACTACGTGGTCGTCTCCGAGCAAGAGCTCGACTTCGGCCAGGACGTCCGCTTCGGGGACCCGAACATCACCCTGACCTACACCCTGACCGCCGTCCAGGACACGACCCTGTCGACCGGTGGCTGGTACACCCCCGGACCCGACCAGTGGTTGAGCGAGGTGAGCGGCGGAGCGTGCCCAGGCCTGTCCGTCTTCAACACGACCGTCACGCTCTCCGCCGGGCAGGTCTGCACCATGACCGTGACGTTCAACCCCAACATCTCGATCGCCCCGGGCAACTCCGTGTGGGGTGGGCGCGGCTGGAACGCGACGGGCGCCGACGGTCCTGCGACCACCCAGCAGTACCTGCCCTACAAGGCGATCGTCCGCGCCCTGGACTGGGACCCGCGCAACCTGAGCTTCACTGCCGCCCCAGGAGAGACCACATCGCCCCAGACGGTGACGTTCACCAACCTCGCGCGTGTCCCCCTGTCGGCGCTCGACATGGGCGGGGAGTCCGCCGACTTCACGTTCGACCCGGGCACCTGCGCGTCTCCTCTGCCGGTCGGGGGGACGTGCACCGTGAGCTACACCTATACCGGCCTGGGGTCGTCGGTGAGCTCGACCACGTGGGTCCACTTCTCCGCGACCGGCCCCAACGGTCCCAAGGCCTACACCTACGACTCGACCGTGGTGCGCCTGTTCGGCTGGACGCAGACTCCCCCGAGCTTCGCGGACATCACCGCGACCAAGACGGTCGTGGGGACCGACCCGATCGTCGCCGGGTCGACGATCGCGTGGGACGTCACCGTGGCCAACCTCGGCCCGGACACCGCGAACACCGTCTGGCTCTACGACTTCCCCGGCCCGTACCTCGACGTCGACCGGGTCGAGGGCGCCACCTGCCAGCCGGTCGTCACCGGGCCCTCCGGCCAGGAGGGCGTGGAGCTGCGGGACCCCTACGCGCAGTGCACGGTCGGCCCGCTCGCCAGCGGCGCCTCCGCCACCGTGCGCGTCTGGACGAACGTCTCGGCCGACACCCCTCCCGGCACGACGCTCACGAACTCCGCCTCCGCCTACGGCGACCTGCAGGAGACCGACTACGACAACAACTACTTCCTCGCCGAGGCCGGCCCGACCGCCGCCGTCGCCGACGTCCAGGTGACCAAGACCGCGCCGTCCGACCCACCGGTCGTCGGGGCCACGACCGCCTGGCCCCTGACCGTGACCAACACCGGACCCGACGACGCGGCGGACGTCGTGGTCGGCGACACGTTGCCCGCCGGGACGGCCTTCGTCTCGGGTCCCGACGAGTGCACGGCCGACGCCAACGAGGTCACGTGCCTCCTCGGGGCGTTGACCTCCGGCGAGTCCTGGTCGGGCGAGATCGTCCTGCGCGTCCAGGATCCGTCCCTGGTCGGCACGAGCGTCACCAACACCGCCACGCTATCGACCACGTCGCTCGACCCCGACCCCTCGAACGACTCCTCGACCGCGACCTCCTTGCCCATCGCGGCGGCCCCGGAACCGACGGGCAATCTCGCGGTCGCTCTCACCGCGCCGCCGAGCGTCGCCGCAGGGGACGAGCTCGACCACACGATCACCGTGACGAACACGGGCAGCGTCGCGATGGACGCCGTTACAGTCGTCACGCACGTCCCCGCCAGCACCGCCTTTCTCAGCGCCGGTGGCAGCGGCACTCCCGGCGCGGCCGTGATCGAGCTCGCGGCAGCCTGCCCGGCGAGCGGCGACGTCGTGACCTGCTCGGCCGGGACCATCGCCCCTGGCGACACCGTGACGATCCCCGTCGCCCTGCGAGTCGCACCTGCGACGACCGTCGGCAGCGCGATCCCGCTCGACGCGACCGTCACGTCCGCGACGCTCGACACGGACCCGTCCGACGACACGGCCACCGCCCAGGTCACGGTCACGGCGGCAGCTCCTGCTCCGCAGGGACCAGATTCCACGGGCACCGCGCTCGCCAACAGCGGCACCGACCTGTCGACGACCGCGGCGGTGGCGTTCTTGCTCCTGGTCGCCGGGGCGACCGCCCTCGGCGTCCGCCGCACCGCGCACCGCTAGCCCCCCGACGAAGCCCGGGGCGCCGGTCGGGCGCGCGACCGTGGGCGGGAGGCCCGCAGCTCCTCGACGTCCTCCCGACGAAAGCGTCGATGCCCTCCGCTCGAGCGCTGGACGGGCAGGTGCCCGTGCTCGACCCACGACAGGAGGACCTTCACGCTGACCTCCAGCCGAGCGGCGGCCTGCGACGACGTCAGGAACATCTGCACCCGGTCAGGACACTCCTCGTCGCCAGGTACACCTCGCTCGCCGAAGGCCCCGGGGCTCTCCAGATGGATCCCGCCCCACACGCCCCACCGCTCCTCGCGACCCCGCTCGAAGCACGGTCGACGGACGGCGCAGCCGTCGCACACCTCCAACGCCTGCAGCACCCCGGTCGTCGTGCTCGGGTAGAAGCTCTCGGTGCTCATGCCACGGCACCGCGCACCCGCCCACCAGGGACTCTGATCGTTCACGTTCGTGTCGCCTCCTCTCAGGAGGGACACGCGGTCGACCGCGCTCTGGTGACGCCGGCACCCGCGGGACCGAGAGGCGCGACGAGGTGATGCACCCGCTCTGCTATGCGTCGTCTACCGGCGCGAGCGACGTTCCGGTCAGGGCGCCGGGTCGACGGCGTCGACGTCGTAGACGCGCCCGATCGTCCGGACCGCCGACTCCACGTCCCCCGCCCGCAGGAGGTCGACGACGCGGTGGTAGGGGTCGGGACCGAGCCGCTTCAAGGTCGTGGGACGGTTCGCGACGACGACGCGCTGCATCGAGGCGCTGAGCCTCGTGCCGACCTCGACGAGAACCTGGTTCTCGCACCGGGAACGCAGCAGGTCGGAGTAGGCGGCGGCGCTCTGAGCCACCGCGGCGAACGCCTGGGACTCGACCGCCTGGCCCATCGCTGTCGCCGCGTCGTCGAGGGCCACCAGGTCCTGCTCGGTGAGGTGCGGCGCGGCCAGGCGGACGACCTCCTGCGTGAGGACCCCGACGGCGACCGAGACGTCGGCGTACTCCTGGTCGGTGGGCCGGGAGACCCGAGGCTGCCGGTTCGGCTCGATGTCCACGAACCCTTCGTCGGCCAGGATGTTGAGGGCCACCCGGATGGGGGTGCGTGAGGTGCCCATCCAGGCGATCAGGTCGGACTCGGTGAGCTGCTCGCCGGGCTCGAGCGTGCCGTCCATGATCGCCTCGCGCATGCGGTCCGCGATCAGGTCGCTCATGAGCCGGCGGAACCCTGAGCGTCCGTCCGTGAGCCGCGCCTGGCGGGGCGGCATCGCTTGCGGCAGGACGGAGTCGACGAAGCCGGTCAGCGCTTCCCTGGCGGCCACCGGGTCCCGGTCGACCAGCGCCTGGGCGTGCTTCCTGGTCCGGGCCAGGGCGTCGTCGAGGTCAATCGCGTCGACCCGGGAGGCCAGGTACCGGGCGAGCATGGGGCGGAGCTCGTCACGCAACCGGCAGAAGGCCGAGTTGGCGTACCGGTCGAGGGTGACGTCGGCCAGGAGCATGTAGCGTCCGGCGACGATCTCTCGACGGACGTCGACCGTCGTCGTGCGTTCGCGCAGCACACGACGGGCGATCTCCACGTCCGCCTCTGCGGCATGCGGCGTCACGTGCTTGTTCGCGTGGCGCCACAGCGCATCGAGCGTCTCGGCCGCGTCCTTGGCCCTCCAGGGGTCGAGGCGCGAGACCAGGGTGTGCTTGCGGGGTGCGATCTCGACCAGGCCCAGCGCGGCGAGGCGGTTCAGGGCCTCACGGATCGGGGTGCGGGACGTGCCGAATCGCGCGATGAGGTCCGCCTCGACGAGCGCCTCCCCGGGCTTCAACTCCCCCGAGACGATGTCGTCCTTGAGCGCGTCGAACACTGTCGCATGCAGCGGGGTGTTGCCTCGGCCGATACCGAGCACCTCGCCCTGGGGAATGGGCATGCCTCGATCCTAGCCGATTCGTATTCTTGTCTGAGTCTCAAGGCTCAGACCCAGCGTCGACGAACCGGTCAGCCTCGACAGCGCCGCCCGAGCACAAACCTCTCAGGACGGACAGGGACTAAAGTCCCTCGTCAAATCTGAGACTGAAATATAGACTGGCACTCACATCGACGCCGCGCTTCTGGTCCCGGGCCCGGCTGAGCTAGCCCGTCCCCACCCAGCGAAGGCATCGACACCCTCATGCGTCTGTCCCGGCTCGTCCCCAATACCCTGATCCTCGCCGCGCTCGTCGGCGCGGGGTTCCTGATCCCCGGCACCGAGGCATCCGCTGCGGAGGCGGTAGGCGACTACGTCGTCGACACTGCCACCGTCGAGGTGGCCTCAGGAGCCAACGCCTCTACGACGCCCCACTCGTTCCTCGAACCGTGGCGCAAGATGCGCGACGTCACGTTCACCGTAACGCCGGGCGCACAGTTCGCGGAGGTCGCCGACGGCACGCACGCCGTCGGCGAGCACTACGCCTGCAACTCCGCTGTCGCCGACGTCGACTGCGTCTACGCCGACGCGCACACCTTCCACGTCGTCTCCGCCATCCGCGTGGACCAGCCGTCGGTGTGGTACGGAGCGACGTATCGCAACAGCATGCAGTTCGTCCCGACCATCCCGGGTGGCCACACCGAGACCGTCACCCAGACCGTGAACGGGGTCAGCCTCTACTCGAAGACCAACACATCGGCGAACCGCGCCGACTGGGACCCCGCGTTCGTCCCGCTCGTCTCGACCGCCGACATCCGCTGGTTGCCCGCGGACGTGACCGCGCAGGTCGACGGCACCGACGACACCACGCGATCCGCAGACCTGTCAGGGACCGGCGACCCCGGGGCCACGGTCACCGTCACGGACGCCGACGGCGCGGAGCTCGCCTCCGCCACGGTCGCCGCCGACGGCACCTGGTCCACAACGGTCCAGGGCCTGCACGAAGGCGCCAATGACCTGGCCGTCGAGCAGAGCGTCCCGGGTGGCCCGACCACCCATGCCGAGATCACGGTCGGCATCACACCTGCCGCTGACCCCGCCGACCCGGCCGACCCCACCGACCAGGGCGACCCCACCGACCA
>NZ_JACSQQ010000030.1:27367-45636 GCF_014836555.1 Oerskovia rustica | reverse complement strand
CCATGATGCGGCCGGAGATGTGGGGCTCGAGTGCGCCGTAGTCGTACGACAGCTCGGGAAGGGTGTAGACAGCCATGGTGAGTCCTCTCGTTCGGTGTCGGCCACGCTAGGACCTCAACCGTGGTTGAGGTCAAGTCGGACGCCCTCGGGGCGCGGTGGTGGCGGGCGGACCCGCCGGGCGCGATCCCTGGGGCACGTGGCCCTGCCCCGAGCACATCATGACCGGGCGGGTCTTGCACGTCCTTCTCAGGAACGTGGCGTGTCCCGGCTGACCGGTGACCGGTGGCTGGGAGTGGCTGGACGGGCGGCTGACGGCCGGCGCCGGCAGGTCAGCTCGCGCGCGGCTGGCCGCTCATCGCGTGGATCGAGTCCATGACCTGCTCGGTGAGCTCGCGACGGGCCTGCGCGGGCTTGCCCGACGTGATCTGGCGCGCGGGCTCGATGGGAGCCCCGAACTGGACGGTCACGCGGTGGATGCGCGGGAGGCGCGAGCCGACGGGCTGGACCTTGTCGGTGCCCTGGATCGCGACCGGCACGATCGGTGCGTGGCCTGCGAGCGCGAGCCACGCGACGCCGGTGTGCCCCTTGTGGAGCTGGCCGTCGCGCGACCGCGTGCCCTCGGGGTAGATCCCGAACGCGCCCCCACGGTTGAGCACCTCGAGCGCGTCCTCGAGCGAGCGCTGACCGGCGCGCGGGTCGTCGCGCTGCACGGGGATGTGGCCGAGGGTCGTGAAGAACCACCGGGAGATCCGGCCCTTGAGCCCGGTGCCCGTGAAGTACTCGGCCTTGGCGAGGAACGTGACGTGGCGCGGGGCGACGATGGGGATGAGGAGCGAGTCCACGAACGACAGGTGGTTGCTCGCCAGGATGACGGGTCCGCGCCGCGGGATGTTGTTGAGGCCTGTGACCCGTGGCCTCAGCAGCGTGAAGGCCAGGAGCGACAGGATCAGCTTCAGCACCCGGTACGTCATCCGTACATTGTGCACCGACGTGCAGCCGAGCCCGACGGCGAGGCCCCGGTCTGCGCGCAGGACCCAGCGCAAGAGCGCGGTGCGCCAGGCAGAACCCGGGCCCGTGCACGGATGTTCACGCGCGGTGGATCGCTGCGCACCGCCCTGTGAGCGTGACCGTGCGGGCCGTCGGCGGACCCGCCTGCCTGCCTGCCACGAGACCGGGTCACCCGAGGCGCAGGATCCGCTGACCGTCGACCGCCAGGAGCCTCCCGCCGACCGCGACGAAGCCGTAGGGCTCGACGGTCAGCGGCTCCTCCCATCGCGTGCTGCCGTCGGCCAGGTCGATCGAGGACCATCGCGCCCCGTAACCTGGCTGCGTCCCCAGCACGACGGTCAGCGACCCGTGTCCCGCGAAGGCCGCCGACACGTCGCTGCTCGACGACCCGCCGCGCTCGGAGGCCCGCCAGGTCCACAGTTCCTCGCCCGTGACGTTGTCGACCGCCACGGCCCCGGGGAAGGTGCCGACGACGGTCATGTCCCGGGTCGCGAGCAGGACCTGCGCGGTGTACCGCGGGAAGGCCCAGACCTCGCGCCCGTCCTCGGCGAGGGCGGCGAGCCCGGAGCCCGACCGGACGAACAGCAGAGGTGGCGCAGTGCCGTCCGTGGCGAGCGGCTCGAGGACCTCGCTCACGCCTCGCAGGAGCACCTCGCCCGCCGCGTCCAGGACGTCCGTCCCCGTCCCGTCGCTCGCCGTCCTGGTGAACCGGCCGTCGGCCAGACCCACGACGTACGCGTCGTCCCCGGACGACAGCACCTCTCCTCCCGGGGAGAACGTGGCGCCCACCAAGCATCCCCGGACCGAGATCGTGCCCGCCATGTTGTTGAAGTACACGGACTCCCGGTCGTCGACCATCGTGCCGTCCCAGTCGATCTCGCAGGTCCCGTCGTCCTCGGCGTCCTCGGCCGGGACGAGGTGCGTCCAGCGCACGTCGCCGGTGCGCGCGTCCTCCACGGTCACGACGAGCCCTTGGTCGTCCCGTACCGCCCTCACGAGGTCGCCGTCCGCGAGCACCTCCGCGGCGCCGCGAGAGGTGTCGAGCGCACGCTCGGAGAGCGTCCTGCCGTCGAGCCCGAGCACGGAGACCGTCGTCGGCGGGCGGGTGGGGTGCGACGGCACGACGTCTTCCAGGCTCCCGCCGCTGAGGCACGTGATGGTCGCCAGGGCTTCGGCCCCCTCGGCGCGCGTGAAGAAGGTGCCGCAACGGCTCCTCCCGAGGTCCGCGCGCCGCCAGACCTCCTCTCCCGAGGTCAGGTCGTGGGCGACCAGCGCTCCGTCGCCCGGCACGAGGAGGAGGTCGCCGGACAGCGTCGGCCAGGCCTCGCCGGTGTCGACGCTCCAGGCCTCGTCGGGCGGCTGCGTCAGTCCGACGACCCCGCCGACGGCGGTCCGCAGCAACGCGTCGGCCTGGCGGGCACGGACCATGTCCAGCGCGGTGAGCCCGCCGAGGACGAGCACGAGGGTTCCGGCCACGCCGGTGACGACCAGGCGTCGGCGGCGGTGCGCCCTCGGGTCGCGCGGGACCGGGACGACCCCGTCGTCACCACCGCTCGTGCCGGCGCCGCCGGGAGCGGCGGGAGCGACGTCGTCGGGCGGGGTGTCAGGCCGGCCGGAGGGCGCGCCGGGACGCAAGGACCGCGACGCGAGCAGGCCGTCGTCGTCCAGGTCGTCGACCGCCTCGAAGGCGATCTCGCGGGGTTGCTCTCGTCGTCGAAAGGGCACGCCCGGAGCCTAGCGGCCGGACGTGCCCTGTCGGACGGTGAGATCAGCGCGTGGCGACCGACACGAGGTAGTCGTCGGCGTCGTCGTCCCAGCGCAGCTCGATCGCGCCCGCGGTCTGCGCGGCCTTGCAGAACTGGAGGAAGCTGCGGTAGCCGAGCGCCTTCTCGCTGAAGTCGGGGCGCTTCTTGCGGAGCTGGTTCTTGAGGCCCGACAGCGGCACCGAGTCGCCCTGCTCGCCCACGACGGTGCGCAGCAGCGCGAAGTCGTCGCCCGCGTGGCCGCGCTCGGGCAGCGAGACCTCGGGGTCGCCCGTGGCGGGGCCCGCGCTGAGCTGCACGACGCCGCGCTCCTCGAGGTAGCGCAGGAACTCGCCGAAGTTGCGGAAGCCGTAGTCGGCCTCGCTGAACGTGGGGTCCTTGCGCAGCAGCGTGCGCTTGAGCGTCGAGGCGACGACGGCTCCGCTCGACGAGCTCGACAGGTCCGCGAGGGTCTGCGCGACGAGGACCGCGAGGTCCTCGTCCTCGTTGGTCGAGGAGGCCCCGTGCCCGACGGCGGAGCCGAGCTCGGCCTCGACGTCCAGCGGGGCGGGGGTCGGCTCGGGATCCGACGGCGCCGCCTCGGCGGCCGACGTGGTCGGCGCGGGCGGCGTCGCAGCCTCGGGCGCCGGGGTGGACGTGGCCTTGCTCGACGAGCCGGAGCTCGAGCCCGACGAGCGGCTCGACGACTTGCGGGCGGTGCTGCGGTTCGAGCTGTTCGAGGAGCGCTTGCGCTCGACAGGCTCGTCGGGGATCTCGACGCCCTCGAGGCGGTCGTAGAAGAGGAACTCGTCGCACGCCGGGGGCAGCAGCTTGGACGTCGAGTTCTCGACGCCGATGCCGATCACGCGCTTGTTGAGCTCGCGCAGCTTGTGCACGAGGGGAGAGAAGTCGCTGTCCCCTGTACACATCACGAAGGTCGAGATGTACTCACGCTCGAAGGCCATCTCGATCGCGTCGACGACCATCTTGATGTCGGCGGCGTTCTTGCGCGAGGCCCCCATGCGCTGGGGCATCTCGATGAGCTCGACCTGGTGGCGGGTCAGGGAGCGGCGGTCCTCGTCGAAGTAGGACCAGTCGGCGTAGGCGCGACGGACGACGACGCGACCGCGCGCGGCGAGCGCGTCGGCGATCGGCTTGAAGTCGAAGGTCATCCCGCCCAGGTGGTCGCGCGCGCCCAGCGCGAGGTTGTCGTAGTCGAGGAAGACGGCCAGACGTTCTTCGGTGTCCATGTCGGCCAGGGTATTGCCCGCACGGTCCGAACGCCCATCCGCCGCGGCGACCAGCACGTTTGACACGTCTCGGCATGCGGACTTAGTTTGGGGCTAAAGATAGTCCCGAACAAAGGAGTTCTCCGGTGCCGACCACCACCGCTCGAAGCGACCACGGCGCCGCCGCGACGCTCGCGCTCCTCGGAACGCGAGGCCCCAGGAGCCGCGCGGCCATCGCCCGCGAGCTCGGTGTCAGCCCCGCGACCGTCACCCAGATCACCAAGGACCTCGTCGAGCGAGGCCTCCTGGTCGAGCTCGAGACCGTGCCGAGCCAGGGTGGGCGCCCCGCCCGCCTCCTCGGGCTGAGCAGCGCACCCGCCCCCCGCGCGATCGGGGCCAAGGTCACGGCCGACCACGTCGCGATCGTGTCGGTCGGCTTCGACGGCGAGGCCCTCTCGCAGTCGTCGCACCCGTTCGACCCCCGCCGCCCTGACGCGCTCGACGCCCTCGGGCACCTCCTGCGCGACGTCCTCGCGGCCGAGGACGGCCCGGTCCTCGGCGTCGGGATCGGCATCCCCGGCTCGGTCGACGCCCAGGCCTCCGGGGTCGTGACCGCCCCGACGCTCGGCTGGACCGCGGTCCCCGTCGGCGCCTCGCTGCGCCACACGCTCGGCGTGCCCGTCCTCGTCGAGAACGACGTCAACACCCTGGCCGTCGCCGAGCACCTGTACGGCACCGGGCGCGAGCACGCGTCGTTCCTCGTCCTGACGATCGGTCGCGGCATCGGCTCGGGGCTCGTGGTCGACAGCACCATCCGGCGCGGCGCCGCGGGCGGGGCCGGCGAGATCGGCCACTTCCCCGTGACCGAGGGCGGCCCGCTCTGCGGGTGCGGCAACCACGGGTGCCTCGAGGCGTACATCGGCGACGACGCCCTGCGCACCCGCGCGATCGCCGCAGGCGTCATCGGCCCCGACGGGACGGTCGCCGAGCTCGTGGCCCGCGCCGACGCGGGAGACCAGGGCGCCCGGGACCTCTACCACGAGGCCGGTCGCCTGCTGGGACGCACGCTCGCGGGCGTCGTCCACCTCCTCGACCCCGAGCTCGTCGTCCTGCTCGGCGAGGGCATCGGCGCCTGGGCCCACTGGCAGAGCGGCTTCGAGAAGACGTTCCGGGCACACCTCCTGCCCACCCGCCGAGCCATCCCGTTCGTCGTCGAGCCCTGGGCCGACGACAAGTGGGCCCTGGGCGCCGCCGCCCTCGTCCTGGCCACCCCGTTCGACGCCGCGGGCGCGTCGGGCGACCAGGGACGACTCGTCGTCGCCCGCATGCAGACCGACGCCGGCAGCGCGCCGGCCCTCACCCCCACGAGGAGACAGTGATGTCCGTCCCCGCCACGGCGCCGCCACGGGCGGCCGCGCCGAAGCGCCCGACCCCGCAGCGACGGAGCACGTCCTCACGGTCGCGGTGGCGCAACCGGGGGTGGGTCCTGTTCTTCCTGCTCCCCAGCGCCGTCCCGCTCGTCGTGTTCACGCTCGCCCCCATGGTGAACTC
The DNA here is from genome assembly GCF_014836555.1 of Oerskovia rustica. GTDB lineage: Bacteria > Actinomycetota > Actinomycetes > Actinomycetales > Cellulomonadaceae > Oerskovia > Oerskovia rustica. Next base: position 40,106 of record NZ_JACSQQ010000030.1, on the reverse strand, counting down.
GCTCTGGGTGAGCCTGCACGACTGGAACCTCGTCTCGCCCATGAAGTGGGTCGGCCTCGACAACTACGCCGACCTCCTGACCTCGGACGACACGTGGCGGGTCCTCGGGAACACCCTGTTCTACATCCTGGGCTACCTGCCCCTCGTCTACGTGGGCGGTCTGGGCCTGGCCATGCTGCTCAACCGGGCGCTCAAGGGCCGCACGTTCTTCCGCGCGGCCTACTTCCTGCCCGTCATCACGAGCTGGGTCGTCGTGGCCCTCGTGTGGCAGTGGCTCCTCAACCCGTCCAACGGCCTCGTCAACCAGCTCGTCCAGCCGGTGCTCGACGGGCTGAACGGGCTCTTCGGGACCGACATGACCGCCCCCGGGTGGTGGACCGACCCGCAGTGGGCGATGCCCTCGGTGATCCTCGCCTCGGCGTGGAAGGACCTCGGGTTCGTCATGGTCATCCTGCTCGCCGGTCTCCAGGCGATCCCCGGTGACGTGCTCGAAGCCGCCCGCGTCGACGGCGCCGGAGCGTGGAAGCGCTTCTGGCACATCACGTTCCCGCTGCTGTCCCCCTCGACGTTCTTCGTGCTCGTCATCTCGCTCATCAACGGGTTCCAGGTCTTCGACCAGGTGTACGTGATGACGGGCGGCGGACCCTCCGGCGCGAGCCAGGTCGTGGTCGGCCAGATCTACGACCTCACGTTCCGCTACGGCCGGGCAGGGGACGCGTCCGCCCTGTCCTGGATCCTCTTCGTCCTGATCCTCATCGTCACCGCGCTCCAGATGCGCGGTCAGCGCAGGTGGGTGAACCATGCCTGAGACCCTCGTCCCGACAGCCCCCGTCACACCGACCACGGCCCCCACCTCTCTGCGGCGCCCCCGACGCTCCGCCGGTCAGATCCTCGGACGCATCGCCCTGTACGCGTCCGTCGTCGTCGGCGCGGTCATCATGCTCTTCCCGTTCCTGTGGACGGTCATCACGTCGATCACGCCGAGCGGCTCGCTCTCGGGCGGCCCGTCGCTGATCGTCGAGGACCCGACGCTCGACGCCTACCGGACCCTCATGGAGTCCATGCCGGTCTGGCGGATCATCGCGAACTCGTTCGGGGTCGCGGTCGTCGCGACCCTGCTGCAGATGATCACGGGGTCCATGGCGGCCTACGGTTTCAGCCGCCTGCGCTTCAAGGGCAAGAACATCGTGTTCGCGGCCTACCTGGCGACCCTCATGATCCCGCTCCAGGTCCTCGTCGTGCCGCTGTTCATCCAGATGACGCGGCTCAACCTCAACGACACGTACTTCGCACTGCTCGCACCGTCGATCGCGTCGGCCTTCGGCATCTTCCTCCTGCGCCAGGCCGTCGACGGCGTGCCCCGCGAGCTCGACGAGGCCGCGACGCTCGACGGCGCCGGTCACCTGCGGATCTTCGGCCTCATCGTCCTGCCGCTCGTCAAGCCCGCGCTCGCGACGCTCGCGGTCTTCGCCTTCATGGGCTCCTGGAACAGCTTCCTGTGGCCCCTGGTCGTCATCCGCTCCCCCGAGCTCATGACGCTCCCCCTGGGGCTGTCCACGCTCCAGGGCCAGTTCACGACCCAGTGGGACGTCGTCATGGCGGGCTCGGTCGTGTCGATCCTGCCGATCGCGATCGTCTACATGTTCGCGCAGCGCCACATCATCGCCGGCATGTCCCACACCGGCCTCAAGTAGGAGTACGCACCCCCACCGAAAGGAGAGGTCTCATGACCTCACGCTTCAACGGGCGCACCGCTGCGCTCGTCCCGCTCGCACTCGTCGGCGTCACCGTGCTCGCGGGCTGTGCCCAGGGTTCGGCGACCACGACCACGGGCGCGGACGGCAAGACGGTCGTCCGCTACATGAACTTCACCTCGAACGACGGGCACGAGAAGGACCTCGACACCATCGTCGCGGCCTACGAGAAGGAGAACCCGGACGTCGACGTCCAGGTCGAGACGATCCCGTACGCGGACTACTTCACCAAGCTGCAGACCGCGTTCGCCGGGAAGACCGTCGCGGACGTCGTGGACCTCAACTACGAGAACTTCGTGTCCTACGCCGAGTCCGGCGCCCTGGCGCCGCTCGAGGACGTGGACGCCGCCCCGTACAAGGACACGCTCCTGGAGTCCTTCACGCACGACGGCACCCAGTACGGGCTCCCGTCGTCGTACTCCAACGTCGTCCTCTACTACAACAAGGCGCTCTTCGACGCCGCCGGGCTGGAGTACCCCACGGCCGACTGGACGTGGGCGGACGAGCAGGCCGCGGCGACCGCGCTGACCGACACCGCCGCGGGCGTGTACGGCGACTTCCAGCCCGTGACGTTCCACGAGTTCTACAAGGTGCTGGACCAGGCGGGAGGCCAGTTCTTCACCGAGGACGGCTCGGCCTCGGCGTTCGACAGCCCGGAGGGCGTCAAGGCGGCCACCTGGCTCGTCACGAAGCCCGGGACGGTCATGCCCACCGAGGCCGACGGGTCGAGCACCCCCGACTTCGACAAGGACCTCTTCTCGGCAGGCAAGCTCGGCATGTGGCACTCGGGCATCTGGATGTTCGACGCCCTGTCCCAGGTCGAGGGTCTCGACTGGGACATCGTCGTCGAGCCCGGTGACGCCTCGAAGGCCTCGGCCCTGTTCACCAACGGGGTGGCCGTGACCGCGGCCTCGAAGGAGAAGGAGGCCGCCCAGGACTTCGCAGAGTTCCTCACGGTCTCGCCCACCGCGGTCGACACCCGGCTCGCGAGCTCGTGGGAGCTTCCGCCCGTCGCCGACGAGGAAGCCCTCGCCCCGTACCTCGAGCAGACGCCGCCCACGAACCGTCAGGCCGTGCTCGACGCGCTCGACACCGTCGCCCTCCCGCCCGTGCTCGCCGCACAGCAGGAGATGCAGGACGCGATCAACGAGGAGCTGTCCAACGCGGCCGCTGGCCGCAAGACCGTCGAGCAGGCCCTCACCGACGCCGCCGCGCGCGTCGACCAGCTCCTCGGCTGAGCCCGCTCGCACAGCACCCGTCCGGCCGGTCGTGGTGCGTGGTCCCGGACCACGCGACCACGCACCACGACCCGCCCGCGCCGGACGTCCACCCCTAGCACCAGGACGAATTCCATGAGCCTCGCCCTCCCCACGACGTCAGAAGACCTCGACCGCCTGCGTGACCTGGCGCGCACCTCCGCGGAGGTGATCGCACAGCACCAGGACAGCGGCGGCGCCTACCCGGCCTCGCCCACGTTCAGCGCCTACCAGGGCTACGCCTGGTTCCGCGACGGGTCGTTCGTCGCCGAGGGGATGTCCCGGTACGGCGCCGTCGAGTCCGTCGACCGGTTCCACCGGTGGGCCGTGGGCGTCCTGACCTCGCGCGGCGAGCACGTCGCGGACCTGCTCGCGCGGGCCGACCGCGGCGAGCAGCTCCCCCTGACCGACATGCTCCCCACGCGCTTCCTGCTCGACGGCGCCGACGGCCAGGACCCCTGGTGGGACTTCCAGACCGACGGCTACGGCATGTGGCTGTGGCAGCTCGTGACCCACGCGGAGCGCCACGACCGCCCGCTCGACCCGTACCGCGAGGCCGTCGCCATCGCGGTCGACTACCTGCTCGCGACGTGGGAGCTCCCCTGCTACGACTGGTGGGAGGAGCACGTCGAGGAACGCCACCCCTCGACGCTGGCCCCGGTCCGCGCGGGCCTCCTGGCCGTCGCGGGCGCCCGGTGCGCGGACGGCTCCCCGCTGCTCGACGACGCCCGCTCGGCCCGGGCCCGCGAGGTCGCCGACGCGATCAGCGCGCTCGTCCGGGCGGACGGCATGACCTCGGGCCGCGCGAGCGACCCCGACGCCCCGCACCTCGCGAAGTGGTTCGGCTCGGGCGCGGTCGACGCGTCGCTCGCCGCGTGCGTCGTGCCGTTCGGCCTCGTGGAGCCCGGTTCGCCGGTCGCCGAGGCCACGCTCGACGCCGTCGCGCGCGACCTCGACGTCGACGGCGGCGTGCACCGCTTCCGCGCGGACGTCTTCTACGGCGGCGGCCAGTGGCTGCTGCTGTCCGCGCTCCTCGGCTGGAACCACGCCCGCGCGGGCCGGACCGACGAGGCGTGGCGCCACCTGCGGTGGATCGCCTCGCACGCCGGACCCGACGGGCAGATGCCCGAGCAGGTCCCCGACCACCTGATGCACCCCGGCTCCCGCGACGAGTGGATCGAGCGCTGGGGTCCCGTGGCCCTGCCCCTGCTGTGGTCCCACGGCATGTACCTGATCCTGGCCGACGAGCTCGGCCTCCTGACGACCGACCCGAACACGGAGCAGCACTCATGACCACCCTGATCCACCGCCCGGCCGGTATCGGCCACCCCTACGCCGCGTCGGCCGACCAGCGCCTGCCCGTGCACCCCGGGGCCGGGACCTCCGTGAGCCTCGGCGTCGTCGTCGAGGACGCCCCGACCGACGTCGCCGTCGCGTGCGAGTGGGACGACGGCTCGCAGGTCACGACGTTCGCCGCCGCGCCCGGGTCCGTGTCCCCCGCGGACGCGGCCGCGCTCGCGGGCGGCGACGGGCACCTCGCCGCTGCCCAGGCGGGCCAGCTCACGGCCGACGGCGCCTGGCACGCCACGAGCCCGACCCTCGAGGCGGGCCGCCGCTACCGCTACCGCTTCACCACGGCCGACGCCGCCACCGAGTGGTTCGAGGTCAGTGCGGGGACGTGGACCTCGACCGCCCCGACCGGGGCCCGCGGGGTGACCGTGGGCGGCGTGCCCGCCGACGAGCACCCGCTCGTCGTCCCCGGCTCGGTCGAATGGTGGACCGACGAGGACGGCGCCCGGCGCGTGCGGTTCGCGTTCCGCCTCGACACGTCCGAGCACGTGGTCGGGTTCGGCGAGCGGTTCGACGCCGTCGACCAGCGCGGCAGGAGCCTCGACGCCGTCGTGTTCGAGCAGTACAAGTCGCAGGGCGCGACGGGACGCACCTACATGCCGATGCCGTTCGCGCACGTGGTGGGTGGCTCCGGCTGGGGCTTCCACGTCCGCACGTCGCGGCGCACCTGGTACGACGTCGCCGCCTCCTCGCCCGACCTGCTCGTCGTCGAGGCGGCGCTGGGCGACGACGCCGCGCTCGACGTCGGCGTCTACGAGGGCAGCCCCACGGAGGTCCTCAAGGCGTTCGGCGACGAGGTCGGCCGGGCCGAGGAGCTCCCGTCGTGGGTCCTGGGCCTGTGGGCGTCGGGCAACGAGTGGAACACCCAGCAGCTCGTCATGAACCAGATGGACGCGCACCGCGACCTCGACGTCCCCGTGAGCGTCGTCGTGATCGAGGCATGGAGCGACGAGGAGGGCATCACGATCTTCCGCGACGCCCGCTACGAGACCAACGCCGACGGCGCCCCGCACGTCGCCACCGACTTCACGTACCCGGCCGACGGCGCCTGGCCCGACCCGAAGGGCATGATCGACGAGCTGCACTCCCGCGGCGTCAAGGTCGTCCTGTGGCAGATCCCCCTGCTCAAGACCGAGCACGACCTCGGCCCCGACGTGCCGCACGAGGCCCAGGTGCTCGCCGACGGGCGCGCGATGGTCGCGGCCGGGCACGCGGTCCGCGAGGAGGACGGCAGCGCCTACCACAACCGCGGTTGGTGGTTCCCGCAGTCCCTCATGGCCGACCTGTCGACCCCCGAGGGCCGCGCGTGGTGGACCGCCCGTCGCGAGTACCTCGTCGCCGAGCTCGACGTCGACGGCTTCAAGACCGACGGCGGCGAGCACGCGTGGGGCGACGAGCTCCGGTACGCCGACGGGCGCCGGGGCGACGAGGGCAACAACCTCTACCCCGTGCACTACGCCCGCGCGTTCGGCGACCTGCTGCGCGCGAACGGCAAGGCTCCCGTGACGTTCTCCCGCGCCGGGTTCACCGGCTCGCAGGCCCACGGCCTGCACTGGGCGGGCGACGAGAACTCGACCTGGGAGGCGTTCCGCTGGTCCATGAACGCGGGCATCACGGCCTCGGCCTGCGGCATCGTCTACTGGGGCTGGGACCTCGCCGGCTTCTCCGGCCCCGTGCCCGGCTCGGAGCTCTACCTGCGAGGGGTCGCGGCCGCGACGTTCAGCCCCGTCATGCAGTACCACTCGGAGTTCAACCACCACCAGCGCCCCCTGCGGGACCGCACGCCGTGGTACGTCGCCGAGACCAACGACGACCCCGAGGTCGTGGACGTGTTCCGCGGTTTCGCGAAGGTCCGCGAGCGCCTCGTGCCGTACCTCGCCGAGCAGGCGCGGCACTCGATCGCCACGGGTGCTCCCCTCATGCGCGGGCTGTTCGTCGACCACGCGCACGACGAGAAGGTCTGGGAGCACGCCGACGAGTACCAGCTCGGCGACGACCTGCTGGTCCACCCCGTGACCGAGGAGGGCGCCACGACGTGGACCACGTACCTCCCGGCGGGCGAGTGGGTCGACGCCTGGACGGGGCGGCCCGCCGCGGGTGAGCCCAGCGGGACCGGGGTGCTCGTGACGCGCGACGTCCCGCGCGACGTCATCCCGGTGTACGTCCGTGCGACGGCCTGGGACGCCCTGGCGCCGGTCTTCGCGCGGTAGTCGCTCGTCGGTCCGGCGGGCCGACAGCGCCGCCGACGCCGCTCCGTCTGCGGCGAGCAGGGCCCCACCCGTTCGCGGGTGGGGCCCTGCAGCCCGAGGTCACCGCCCACGGCCGTCAGCCGAACGCCGTGACCTCGGCGCCGTCCATCCTCAGCAGCCGACCGCCCCCGGCGACCAGCTCGTACGGGTCACCGGTGTGCTCCTGGGTCCAGCGCAGGTCGCCCGTCGCCAGGTCGAGGGCGGTGACCGAGCTCGTGCCGGGCGCGGCGGGGACGACGAGGAGCGCGGAGAAGCCGTCGGTGAACGTGCCCGTCACGCGGTGCGACACCGCACCGGACGCGGGGCCAGCGGCCCGCCGCCACTGCTCCTCGCCCGTCGTGGCGTCGAGGGCGACCGTCTCCCGGTCGGCCGTCTGCACCAGCACGACGTCCGCGCCGCGGACGAGCACCTGCCGCGCTGCGACCGGCGCGGTCCAGGCGGTCGTGCCGTCCCGGTGGGCGGCGAGCAGCGTCTCCCCCTGGTCGAGGAGGACGAGGTGCGGCGCCATGAGGTCGCGGGCACCTTCCCCGAGCACGAGTCCCTCGTTCCTCCAGAGCACCGTGCCGTCGGTCGAGACGGCCTCGACGGGTCCCGCGACGGCCGTCCCCGACGAGCGGAGGTAGTACCCGTTACCCAGGGCGGTCACTTGCACCATCGTCGGCGGCTCGTCGACGACCTGGCCCCCAGGTGTCAGGTAGGACAGGACGCCGCACCCGTGGACCGCCACCGTCCCCGACCGGTGGACCGCACGCACGGCATCACCTTCGGTCGCGCACAGGGGGTCCTGCACGTTCTCCCTCACGGTCAGTCGTCGCTCCCACGCCACCGCGCCCGTCCGGACGTCGACGGACCGGACCGCAGCCCCCGCCTCGTCCCTGGTGGCCTGGAGCACCGTGCCGCCGGGACCGGCGACCACCTCGCCCCGGCCCGGGTCCACCTTCACCTCGGCCACCACCGCACCGTCGACGCTCACGAGTCGGGCTGTGGTGGCCTCCTCCCCCTGGCCGAGGCACACGAAGGCCGACACCTCCGCCGTTCCCTCGGCGTGCACCTGGTCGGCGGCGCAGACCTGCCGGGTCAGGTCGTCCAGCCGCCAGCGCTCGTCGCCCGACCGTAGGTCGTACCCGACGGTCCCGGAGCGTCCCGGGATCACCAGCAGGTCCCCCACGGTGAACGGCTCGCCCTCGTCGCGGTCGACGCTCCACTCGGCACGCGGCGCGTAGGCGAGGTCGAAGATCCCGCCCTCGGACGACCGGACCGTCTCGAGCGCGTCGTCGTGGGCCGCCCCGTCGCGCGTCACCACGACCGCGGCCGCCGTCCCGAGCACGCCGAGACCGGCGGCGAGGCCGACGAGGAGGGCGGCGCGGCGCCGTCGGGCGGAGCGGTCGAGCGGGCGCCCCCTCTGCTCGCGACGACGCGGCTCCGGGACGACCGGGCCGACGTCCTCGGACGAGTCGTCGAGCACGAACGAGAGCTGCTGCTGGCTGCGTCTGCGAGGCACGCCCGGAGCATAGCGGCGACGTCGAGAAGGAACGCCCGACGGTCCGGTGGCGACCGACAGGCGTACGTTGGAAGGGCGAACGCGGGGACCGACGGAGCGACCCTGCGACAGCGTGGACGGAACGCGGACCGACCTGAACGACCACCCCGGACCCCTGCGTCTCACGCTTCGAGCAGATATTGGCTCAGATCATGGATTCCCCCTACGATCGGCAACACCATCCAGAGCGGTCGAGAGTCCTGGCTCGTTGACACCGCAGCAACCCCCCAACGGAAGCCTCCCGCGGGTACGGGTGCTACAGCCAGGTTCGATGGAGCGATTCATGACCGAGGCATCTTCCTGCGCAACCCCGCACCGCACCGGGGTCCCGCGCGCCGCCCGCACGGCCCCCGTGGCCATCACCAGCACGCCTCTCGTGGCGGTCGCGCGATGAGCATCGTCGACCTGGGGCACTTCGGGCACGAGGCACCGCGACCCACGGTGTCGTTCGAGCTCATGCCCCCGCGCCGCCCCGATGCCGCGCCCAAGTTCTGGGAGACCGCGCGCCGGCTCGTCGCGACCTCGCCCGACTTCGTGTCGGTCACCTACGGCGCAGCCGGCACGGACCGCGAGACCTCGCGCCGCGTCATCAGCCAGCTGCTGCACGGCACGCCTGTGCTGCCCATCGCGCACCTGACGTGCGTGGGCGCCTCGCGCGAGGACGTCGAGGACGTCATCACGGACTTCCTCGACGCCGGCGTGCGCAGCTTCCTCGCCCTGCGGGGCGACCCGCCGCGCGACCAGCCGGACTGGCGCCCCGCCGAGGACGGCGTGCGGTCCAGCACCGAGCTCGTGGCGCTGCTGCGCGAGGTCGAGGCCGCGCGGTGCGCGGCGAGCCCGAGCGTCGCGCTGCGCGGCGCGGCCCGCCCCCTGACCATCGCGGTCGCGACGTTCCCCGACGGGAACCTCGCCGCCGGGACGAGCCGCACCCAGGAGGTGCGCCGCCTGTGGCAGAAGCAGCAGGCCGGTGCGGACTTCGCGATCACGCAGCTCTTCTACGAGGCGTCGTCCTACATCGACTTCGTCGCCGAGGCGCGTGCCGCCGGGGTGACCATCCCGATCCTCGCGGGCCTCCTGCCCATGACGGACCCGGCCCGCCTCGCGCGCGTCGAGGAGCTCACGGGGGTCCCCGCGCCGCGCCGCGTCGTCGAGGACCTCGAGGCGGAACCGGACCCGGCCGCGCGCCACGCGCTGGGCATCCGGCACTCGGTCGAGCTCGCCCGCCAGGTCCTCGCCGCCGGCGCGCCCGGCCTCCACATCTACACCTTCAACAAGCACCAAGCCGCTCTAGACCTGCTCGAGGGAGTCGACCTCGGCGGTGGGGCAGCGGGGGACGCCAGCGGCGTCTCGTCCCGCACCCCCGACCTGGCCAGCGGGCCGTGGGTCTCCGGCACTCCCCTTCCCTCCTCCGAGCCTGCCCTGGGCAGCGCATCGGTCTGACCAGTTCAGAGGTAATCATCATGAGTGCACCCACGTTCCCCTCCGGTTCCGTCCTCGGCTACCCCCGCATCGGCCCGCGCCGCGAGCTCAAGAAGGCCGTCGAGTCCTTCTGGGCCGGCAGGACCACCGCCGACGAGCTCGAGGCCACGGCCTCGGCGCTGCGCGTCGCCGTAGCGAAGCGCCTCGTCGACCTGGGCCTCGACGCCTCGTCGGGCGCCGTGCCCGGCTCGTTCTCCTACTACGACCAGGTGCTCGACGTCGTCGCTCTCCTCGGGGCGGTCCCGTCCCGCTTCGCGTCGCTCACCGACGCGAAGGGTGCGCTGGACCTCGCGGGCTACTTCACCGTCGCGCGCGGCGCCGGTGAGGACGCCCCGCTCGAGATGACCAAGTGGTTCGACACGAACTACCACTACCTGGTCCCCGAGATCAGCGAGTCCACGCCGTTCCGCTTCGCGGACGACCGCGTCGTGCGCCAGTTCGTCGAGGCCAAGGACGCGGGCGTCGTGACCCGGCCCGTCGTCGTCGGGCCCGTGACTTTCCTCGCGCTGTCCAAGGCCGCCGACGACAGCGCGCCCGGCTTCAGCCCGCTCTCGCGTCTCGCGGACGTCCTGCCCGTGTACGTCGAGCTGCTGCGCGCCCTGGCCGCGGCGGGTGCACCGTGGGTGCAGCTCGACGAGCCCGCGCTCGTGTCCGACTCGATCGACGTCCCGGCCGCCGAGGTCCACGCCGCGGTCACCGAGGCGTACCGCGTGCTCGCGACCGAGCTCGCGGTGGGCTCCGAGCGCCCCGCGATCCTCGTGGGCGCGCCGTTCGGCGGGCTCCAGGGTGAGCACGACGGCCTCGCGCTCCTGGCCGCGACCGACGTCGAGGCGATCTCGCTCGACCTCGTCAAGGGCGTTGTCCCCGCGGTCCCCGTCCCGGGCCTGGCGGACAAGACTGTCGTCGCGGGCGTGATCGACGGCCACAACGTCTGGCGTGCCGACCTCGCGGCGAAGCTCGCCCTGGTCGAGGGGCTGTCCGGCCTGGGCGCCGGCGCCGTCACGGTCGGCACGTCGACCTCGCTCCTGCACGTCCCGCACGACGTCGAGGACGAGGACTGGACGAACGGCTCGATCGACGCCCGCCTCCGTGACTGGCTCGCGTTCGCGGACCAGAAGGTCGGCGAGGTCGCGATCCTCGCCCGGGCGCTGACCGAGGGTCGTGACGCGGTCGCCGACCAGATCGAGGCGTCCCGCGCGGCGGTGGCCTCGCGCGCGGTGGCGAGCGGCGTCGTCGTGCCTGCGGTGCGCGAGCGCGCGGCGGCCCTCACCGAGGGCGACTTCTCGCGCGGCGACTACGCCGAGCGCGCGGCCGCCCAGCAGGCCAAGCTGAACCTCCCGCTGCTGCCGACCACGACCATCGGGTCGTTCCCGCAGACCCCGGAGATCCGCCGGGCGCGCGCGCTCAACGTCAAGGGTGAGCTGTCCGACACGGACTACACGACCGCGATGCAGGACGAGATCCGCCGCGTCGTCGAGCTCCAGGAGCAGATCGGCCTGGACGTCCTGGTGCACGGCGAGCCCGAGCGCAACGACATGGTGCAGTACTTCGCGGAGAACCTCGACGGGTTCGCGGTCACGGCGAACGGCTGGGTCCAGTCGTACGGGTCGCGCTGCGTGCGCCCGCCGATCCTGTGGGGCGACGTCACGCGTCCGGCGCCCATCACGGTCGACTGGTCGACGTTCACGGCCTCGCTCACCGAGAAGCCGGTCAAGGGCATGCTGACCGGTCCGGTCACGATCCTCGCGTGGTCGTTCGTGCGCGACGACCAGCCGCTCGGCGACACGGCGAACCAGGTGGGCCTGGCGCTGCGTGACGAGATCGCGGACCTCGAGGCCGCCGGCATCGGCATCATCCAGGTCGACGAGCCCGCGCTGCGCGAGCTCCTGCCGCTGCGCAAGGCCGACCAGGCCGCGTACCTCGACTGGTCGGTGAGCTCGTTCCGCCTCGCGACCGCGGGCGTCGTGGCCGAGACGCAGATCCACACGCACCTGTGCTACTCGGAGTTCGGTGAGGTCATCGGCGCGATCGACGGTCTCGACGCCGACGTGACGTCGGTCGAGGCTGCGCGCTCGCGCATGGAGATCGTGCCCGAGCTCGCCGAGGCCGGCTACGCGCGCGGCATCGGCCCGGGCGTGTACGACATCCACTCGCCGCGCGTCCCGTCGACCGAGGAGGTCACCGACCTGCTCGAGCTCGCCGTGAAGTCGATCGACTCGCGCCTCGTGTGGGTCAACCCCGACTGCGGCCTCAAGACGCGCCGCTACGAGGAGACCGTGGCCTCGCTCGAGAACCTCGTCTCGGCGACGAACGCGGTGCGCGCCCAGCTCGGCTGATCGTCGCGACGCCCCGGGGGCGGTGGGCTCAGGCCCACCGCCCTCTGGGCAGTTCTCCCCGTTCCGCCCCACGGTCCTCCACCAGTAGCATCGGCGCGCACGTCATCGCTCCACCATGGGGCGAGGCACCCGTCCCGATGGGGGAACCATGCACGCCGCAGCACCCGCTCCGACCACGACCGACCTGCCGCTCTGGGTGGACGGGCGCAAGAAGATGCGCCTGACCGCCGTCGTCTCCCCGTTCCTGGCCGCGGCGCTGCTCACGGTCGTCGCCTTCCTGCGGTTCGGCGACGAGGAGAGCTTCGTGCTGTTCCTCGTCATCGCGCTCGTCGCGGTGCTCGCGATCATCCTCCCGTTCCTCGTCTACTGGGTGCGCGAGGCGAAGCCCGTCACGGTCGACCTCGCGGCCCGGACGCTGCGCATCGGGGACGGTCCGGCGCGCCCGTTCGCGGACGTCACGTACGCGTACACGCGGATCGAGCAGGGCTCCCTCACGCTGCGCTTCGGGTTCTCGGAGGCCGAGCGCACCGCGATCCTGCGCAACCTCACGCAGGTCGTGAGCTTCCGGCTGCCCGAGGCCGACGCACGCGCCCTCATGGAGGTCTTCGCGGGGTCGAGCCTGCCCGAGGAGAGCACGGCCACGAAGGCCTTCATGGCGCAGAAGGTCCTGCTGGGCAAGGCCGACGCGATCGAGGTCGTGGCAGCGCTCGCGCAGCTCCCTCGCATCGCCTGAGAGGGACACAGGTCGTCCGCGACGACGAGAGGGGCCCCGCAC
>NZ_JACSQQ010000030.1:0-27357 GCF_014836555.1 Oerskovia rustica | reverse complement strand
GCCCTGCACCATCGGTGCGGGGCCCCTCTCGTCGTGCGGCGGCCGTGCGGCCGTTCCGCGTCAGCGGTCGCGGCCCGCCATCGGGACGAAGCAGCCGAGGGTGACCATGACGAGACCGGCGGAGAAGATCAGCGCGTGGTTCGACTCGACCGTGAAGGCCCACCCGAAGGCGACCATCCCGCCCACGAACAGGACCATCGCCACGAGGAAGCGGGCGACGGCCCCGGCTCGCTCGGTGGCCTCGTTGCTCTGCGTCGTCTGGCTGCTCATGCTCTTCGCTCCGTACTGGTCGTGGGGTCACGCGTTGTTCCCGCGTGCCGCGGGAGGGACTTCCCGACGACGGCACGAACGCGAGGCGTCAGGCCGTCAGTCCAGGTAGTGCTCCACCGTACCGGCATCCCGGATCGACGCAGCATCCGGGTCGCTGCCGAACTCGCGGGCGGCGTCGCGCTGACGCAGCAGGTCCCAGCACTGGTCGAGCTCGGTCTCGATCGCGCGCAGGCGCGTGTGCTCCTCGGACGCGGTGATCTCCCCGTCGGCGAGCTCGTCGCGCAGCCTGCGCTCCTCCGCCACCAGGTCGCCGATGTACTGCCGGATGCCTCGGTCCTCAGCCATTCCTCCACGGTACGACCGACCGGGCGCGTGGGCGCGCGTTGCCACCCGTCGCGCACCCTCGCAAGCGGAAGGCCGCGAAAAGTGACGTGTCCGACGTTCGGCGCCTTTCGGCGTGCGAGCCGCCCGAGCCGGTGTCAAGGTAGGGACTCACCGGCCAATAAGGCACATACGGGACAAAAGGAGAATGACATGGGTTTCCTCGCATTCATCGTTCTGGGACTGCTCGCCGGACTCATCGCTCGCGCCATCCTCCCGGGCAAGCAGACCGGGTCGATCCTGATGACGATCCTCCTCGGGATCCTCGGCGCGCTGCTCGGCGGCTGGCTCGGGAGCGTCCTGTTCTCGGCTCCGCTCGAGGAGTTCTTCTCGATCCAGACGTGGCTGCTCGCGATCGTGGGCTCCGTCATCGTGCTGGGCATCTACGGCGCGATCCGCGGCCGCAACGGTCGCACCGCCTGACCGCACAGCTCACCCAGGCCGTCACCGCGCGCCCGTCGCGCCCCGTCCGGCCGCGGTGACTACACGAAAGGCCCGCCTCCTCGTCACGAGGAGGCGGGCCTTTCGTCGCACCTGAGGGCCTGAGAGCCTGAGGGCCCGAGAGCCCTGTCAGGTTTCACGACGTCCGACGCCGGAGGCCCGGCCAGGAGGTCGGGAACCGGTCAGGAGCGGACCAGTCGAGCGATCGCGTCGCTCGCCTCCTTGATCTTGAGCGCCCCGGCGTCCTCGCCCATCTTGGCCGCGTCGACGACGCAGTGCTTGAGGTGGTCGTCGAGCAGCGCCAGCGCGACGACCTCCAGGGCGCTCGTCAGGGCGCTGATCTGCGTGAGGATGTCGATGCAGTACTTCTCGTCGTCGATCATCTTGGAGATTCCGCGGGCCTGCCCCTCGATACGGCCCATGCGCTTGAGGTAGTTCTCCTTGTCGCTCATGTACCCGTGATGCTGCGTCGAGGGCTCGCGAGAGTTTTCCATCGTGCATTCCTTACGTTCCGGCAGTGCGAGGACGTCGAGATCGGTGGCAACCAATGCTCGGGCTGTTGACATAATACCAGCCGCCATCAATCACCTCTTTTCCTCACGACGCATGCTCAGCACATTCCTGCGGGCGCGGGGGGACCGAGATCCGGGTGATCGCGTTCATCGGCGACCGGCCCGCGCGGACCCGTCCGAGGCGGACGCCGCGGCACGCAGGTCGCCCAGGTCCTGGTCGTCCCGGACGCGCAGACGCGCCACGGTCGCGACCAGGCACAACCCGACGATCACCGCGCCGAGGACGGTCGTCGCACCGGCGAGCGAGACGAGCGGGACGAGCACCCCGGCAATGATCGACGGCACCCCGAAAGCAAGATAGGAGATGGTGTACATGACGGCCATGACGGCCGCTCTCTCTGTCGGCGCGACCCGGGGCATCAATGTCTGCAGAACTCCCATGAAAGCGGTACCGAATCCCGCACCGAGAATCATGGCAGCAAAGATGTAGCCGGGAAATGAATGCACGGCGAGCGCCGCCACGCTCAGCGCGGTGCCCGCGCCGAGGGTGGACGTGCCGAAGACGCTGACGACCCGGGCCGGTCGCCGGCGGAGCACGACGGACGCGACGATCCCCGAGACCGCGAAGACGGTGATGCCGATGCTCTGCCGGACGTGCGTCGTCGCTCCGAGCTCGCTCGCGACGACCGACGACCCGAGGGCGAGGAAAAGCCCGTTCGTCGCCCAGCCGGCGACGATCGCCGGGGTCGCCACCGCCAGTCGCCGACGCACGTGCCGGGGGACGGCGAGCCGTGGGACGGTCCACGGTGTGCGCGCGGCGGGGACGCGCACGACGTCCGGGGTCGACCAGACGACGGCGGCGACCAGGAGGAAGACCGCGGCGAGCACGCCGAACACGACGTCGGCGGGCTCGCTCGCGTGGTCGAGGGCGAGCGCCCCCGCGAGCGCCCCCGTCCCGAGCCCGGTCATGGGCGCGACCGTGTTCCACAGCGCCGCTGCCCCCGGGCGCCGCGGAGAGGCGAGGTCGACCACCATGGCGGACAACGCCGGGAGCAGCAGGCCCGCCGCGACACCCTGGAGCGACCTGGCCAGGAGGAGCGTGGCCAGGTCGTCCGCCTGCCAGAACAGCACGAGGCTGGCGACGAGGGCCACGGAGCCCACCGTGACGACGGGCCGGCGACCCACCACGTCGGACATGCCGCCCGCGACGAGCAGAGCGCCGAGCATCGTGAACGCGTAGACGGCGAAGACCGAGGTCGTCGCGACCGGGACGAGCCCGAGGCGCTCGGTCAGCTCCGGGTAGAAGGGGGAGGGTGCGCTCGCCGCGACCATGAGCAGGAACGTCCCGACGATCGCCAGGCGAGAGCCCCGCCGTCGCGCCCCGGTGGTGAAGGACTGCATCTAGGCGCGCGCCTCGTGGAGTCGGCTGCCCCACCCGTAGATCTCGCCCACCGCCTCGATGCCGCTGACGCCGACGACGGTACCCTCCTGCTCGTGCAGGACCACGAGCCCGTCGGCCTGCGCGACGCGCGTGCCGGGGTGTCCCGTGTACCCGACCCCCGAGATCATCCGTCCGTGGATCGTCGCCATGTACGCGCTGCGGGGCCGGTACGGGCCCGGGTCCTCGCCGCGGCCGAGGTCGTGGAGCACCGTCTGCGCGGCGTGCACCCCCTGCGCGGCGCTGTCCTCCCAGTGGTCGATGCGCCATGTCCCGAGGTGGTCGTCGTGATGCACGGCGACGCCGCCCGCCGCGTACACGGCCCCGTGCCCGTGGACGCGGAGCCGGTCGTCGACGGCGACTCCGTCACGCCACGGTGATGGAGCGGCGGGCGTCGTGCCGAGCGCGACGACGACGAGATCGACCTCGAGGTCGGTCCCGTCGTCGAGGGTCACGACCGTCGCGTCCGGCGTCGCGAGGACGCGGCGGACGGTGCGACCGAAGAACGTGGTCACCCGGGCCTCGTGGTCGGCGGCGACGCGCTCGGCGACCGGTCGGCCGAAGCCGGCCACGCCGGGGACCTGGCTGCGGGCGACGAGGCTGACCTGGTGCCCCAGCACCTGCAGCGTCGAGGCGGTCTCGGACGCGATCAGCCCGCCCCCGTAGATCGCGACGCGCGCGGACTCCCCGCACGCCGCGATCGCCACCTGGAGGCGCACGGCGTCGTCGAGCGAGTGCAGCGTGAGCAGGCGGCCCGTCCGGACGGCGTGCTCCACCCCCGCGACGTCGGCGTCCAGGCCTCGGGCCCCGCTCCCGGTCGCCACGAGGAGCGCGTCGTAGGAGATCGTGGCCCCCGAGGCCAGGTGGACCTCCTGCGTCGCGGGGTCGACCCGCTCGGCGGTGTCGGCGACGAGCTCACCGTGGGGCGCGGGCAGCCGGATCAGCTCGGGCGCGGCCTGGCCGTAGGCGACGTTCTTGACGAGCATCCGCGAGTACGGGATCTCGCCGGTCCGTCCGACGACGGTCGTCCGGACGTCGCCCTGACCGGCGAGGGCTCGGGCGGCGGCCGTACCGGCCGACCCTGCCCCGAGGATCACGGCGTGGCGTTCGGTCATGGGATGCGTTCTCCAGGTTCGGTTGGGGCGCCGCCCCGGCGAGCGCGGCGAGGGCCTCCGAGCAGCGGGCTGCGAGGGCCCGGGGGCGAGCGAGACGACGGGCGGGGTCCGCGGTGCGTGAGGGCGGCCGCGGACCCCAGGTCCCCGTCGTCACGCCATGTTGGCGGCGTACTTCGCGGGGTCCGAGTCGAAGGCCGGTCCGCATCCGCCGCAGCAGAAGTAGTACCGCTCACCCTCGTGGTCCCGGTAGAGGCCGACCGCCTCGGCCGCCTTCTTGCTGACGGGGCTGCCGACCATGACCGGGCAGGTGGTCATGTCGTCGTTCGCCGCCCCGAGCAGGTTCTCGGTGCCGTCGCCCGTGGGGTTGGACGCACCGGTGCTGCAACAGCCGGACGCCTGGGGTTCGTTCGCCATCGTGAGTGGTTCCCTTCGTGCTTCTGTGGGTGGTGTGGTGAGTTCCGGGGACGTCATGACCTGGCGACGCTCCGGAACCCGCGCAGGCGCAGGCTGTTGCCTACGACGAAGGCGCTCGACAGCGCCATCGCAGCCCCTGCGAGCATGGGGTTGAGCATGCCGAGCGCCGCGACGGGGATGGCCGCGACGTTGTAGGCGAAGGCCCAGAACAGGTTGGTCTTGATCGTTCCGAGCGTCTTGCGGGACAGACGGATGGCATCGACCGCGCTGCGGAGGTCGCCGCGCACCAGGGTGATGTCAGACGCCTCGATGGCGACGTCGGCGCCAGTACCCATGGCGAGTCCGAGGTCCGCCTGGGCGAGGGCCGGGGCGTCGTTGACGCCGTCGCCGATCATCGCGACGACCTTCCCCTCGGCCTGGAGCCGGGTGACGACGTCGACCTTGTCCTTGGGGAGGACCTCGGCGATGACCTCGTCGATGCCCACCTCCGCGGCGATCTGCCGGGCGACGGCCTCGTTGTCACCGGTGAGGAGCACGGGGGTCAGGCCGATCGCCTTGAGCTGTGCGATCGCCTCGGCGCTCGTCGGCTTGACCGTGTCGGCCACGACGAGGATGCCGCGCGCGCGGCCGTCCCAGCCCACGGCCACGACCGTCTTGCCCTCGCCCTCTGCGCGCGCCTTCGTGGCGGCGAGCGCGGGGCTCAGCTCCTGGGACCACTCGGCGAGCAGCGACTCGCGGCCCACCAGGACGGCGTGGCCGTCGACGACGCCCTGCACGCCCTTGCCCTCGATGTTCGCGAAGTCCTCGGGCGTGAGCAGCGTGCCGACCTCCTGCGTCGCGCCCTTGGCGATCGCCTGCGCGATCGGGTGCTCGGAGGCGTCCTCGAGCGCGCCGGCGAGGCGGAGCAGCTCGGTGCGGTCCGTGCCGGGCTCGACGACCACGTCGACCAGCGTCATCTTGCCGGTCGTGACCGTACCGGTCTTGTCCAGCACGACGGTGTCGATCTTGCGGGTGGACTCGAGCACCTCCGGGCCCTTGATGAGCACGCCCATCTGCGCGCCGCGGCCGGTGCCGACCAGGAGCGCCGTCGGCGTCGCCAGCCCCAGTGCGCAGGGGCAGGCGATCACGAGGACCGCGACCGCGGCGGTGAAGGCCGCGCTCACGGGGAACCCCGCGCCCAGCCAGCCCCCGAGGGCGGCGGCCGCGATGACGATCACGATCGGCACGAACACGCCCGAGATCCTGTCGGCCAGGCGCTGCACCTCGGCCTTGCCGGTCTGGGCGTCCTCGACGAGCCTGGCCATCTGCGCGAGCTGTGTGTCCGACCCGATCCGGGTCGCACGGACCACGAGCCGACCGCCCGCGTTCGTCGTGGCACCGGTGACGGTGTCTCCTGCGGAGACCTCGACCGGCACCGACTCACCCGTGAGCATCGACTCGTCGACGGCGGACGTGCCCGTCACGACCACTCCGTCCGTGGCGATCTTCTCGCCCGGGCGGACGATGAACTCGTCACCGACCTGCAGGTCCTCGACGGGGATCTTCGTCTCGACGTCTCCGCGCAGGACCGAGACCTCCTTCGCGCCGAGCTCGAGCAGCGCACGCAGCGCCGCACCGGCCTGCTTCTTGGAGCGCTTCTCGAAGTACCGTCCGGCGAGGATGAACATCGTGACCCCGGCACCCACCTCGAGGTAGATGTTCGCCGCGCCGTCGGAGGGCGCCAGCGCGAGCTCGAACGGGTGCGTCATGCCCGGGGTGCCCGCCGTGCCGAGGAACAGCGCGTACAGCGACCACAGGAACGCGGCGGACGTGCCCATGGAGATGAGGGTGTCCATCGTCGCGGTGCCGTGCTTGAGGTTCGCCCACGCCGCCTTGTGGAACGGCCACGCCGCCCAGACGATCACGGGAGCGGCCAGCGCGAGGGAGGCCCACTGCCAGTACGTGAACTGCCACGCCGGGACCATGGCCATCGCGATGACCGGCACGGTGAGCACGATCGCGCCGATCAGCCGGTTGCGCAGCGAGGTCAGCTCGGGGTCCTCACCCTCGCCCCCGCCGGCCGACGCACCGTCCTTCCTCGCGCCCTTGGGCACGGGCAGCGCGGCGGTGTACCCGGTCTTCTCGACCTCGGCGATCAGCAGCGCCGGGTCGTACCCGTCCGGGACCGTCACCTTGGCCTTCTCGGTCGCGTAGTTCACGGTCGCGACCACGCCGTCGAGCTTGTTCAGCTTCTTCTCGATCCGCATGGCGCAGGAGGCGCAGGTCATGCCGCCGATCTCCAGCTCGACGCCTGTGATCACGCCCGGAGGCGCTGATGTGCTCATGTGCAGTTCCTTCTCTCGGCTGGTGGGAAAGGGCCCGACCTCTCGGTCAGTGCCCCTCCGGGTGCGATCCGCCCTCGGGGTCCGTGGGTTCGGCGCCGCGAGCGGCGTCGAGCACGAGCTCGGCGGTGTGGACCTGGCCGTCGACCTGGAAGTCCAGGTACAGCAGGTAGCGGCCCGCGGTCGGGACCTCGGCGGCGAAGGCGATCTCCGGCCCGGCCGTCTGCCCGGCCTCCGGGTCCGCGCCCTCGGCGTGGACGTGGAGGTAGGCGAGGTCGCCGTCGCGCAGGGCGACGAGGTGGCCGAACGCTCCCAGGTACGGTTCCAGGGCCGTCACGGGCTCGCCGCCCCGGGAGACCGCGAACGTGAGGCCGCTCGAGGCCCCCGCCGCCAGCTCGCCGTCGACGGTCACGGTGTACCCGTCCACCTGGGCGGTCCGGGTCGGCTGCTGCTCGACGGGCACGAGGTCCCCGGCCACCTGGACCGTGCGGCTCACCGTGCGGGAGGACTCGTCCGCGCCCGCCGGCGTGAAGTCCGCGAAGACGCGGTAGCTGCCCGCCGCGGCCCACTCCCAGGGGATCGACCAGGCGCCCGAGGCCTCGTCCAGCACGGGATGGACGTGCCGGAACTGGCTGCCGTCCGTCCGGACGACGATCAGGTGCAGGTCCTTCTCGTGCGCGGTCGTGTACGCCGTCACCGGAGCGCCTGCGTGGTCCCGGACCTGGAAGCTCAGCTCCCCGGGCTCGCCGACCCCCGCGGGTGCGTCGAGGGACGACAGGGCGAACCCGTCGACGCCGAGCGCAAGGCCCTTCACCCCGCTCGCAGCACCCCCGGCCGCTCCGGTGCTCTCCGCACCGTGTCCTTCTCCGTGCTCGTTCATCTCGCTCCCTTCGGTCCAGTCGGCGACGGCGCTCTCGGGCACGACGGCGCCGGCGACGCCGAACGCGCCGCCGAAGGCCACCACGAGCCCCAGGCCGTAGAGGGTCAGTCGTGCGCCCGTCCTCATGCGGACCGCACCGCCGAGTAGCCGGCCTCCTCGACGGCGGCCAGGACCAGCGCGTCGTCGACGGGGCCCGTCACCACGAGCCGTCCCGTCTGCGCGCTGACCTGGATGTCCTCGACCCCGGCGACCTGTCCGACCTCCTCGCGGATCGACAGCTCGCAGTGCCCGCACGTCATGCCCGTCACCTGGTACTCGTTCGTGGCCATGGCGGAGCCTTCCTCTCGTGGGAATTGATACCCCTACCGGGTATCTCTCTCTCGAACATATACCCCGAGGGGGTATAGCGCAAGCATGGGTCACCGCTCAGGACGAGGGATCGGGTGAATCACCCGAGGTTCCGGCCGGGTACATCGGCCGATACCCCTACGGGGTACCAGCCTCCGGCGCCCCGCAACGCGTACCAACGGGTTCAGGCAGTCTTGACACCCATACCCCCCATGGGTATACCTTTTGCCGACGCCGGGCATGCCGGCCGTCCCTCAGGAGGAGATCTTCATGTCTACCCATCCACCACTGTCGCCGGCGAAGCGGTGGCTCGGCCTCGCGCTCATCGCCACGGCACAGTTCGTCGTCATCATGGACACCTCGATCATCGGCGTCGCCCTGCCGGACATCCAGCGAGACCTGGGCTTCACGCCCGAGTCGCTGTCCTGGGTGTTCAACGCCTACGTGGTCGCGTTCGGCGGCCTGCTCCTGCTCGGAGGCCGCCTCGCCGACGTCTTCGGTGCGCGGAAGATCTTCGTGCTCGGCTGGCTCGTGCTGATCGTCGGGTCGGTGCTCGCGGGAGCCGCAGGCACCATCGGGCTCGAGATCGCAGGCCGCGCGATCCAGGGGGCAGGTTCGGCGATGATCGCGCCCGCCGCACTGACCCTGCTGATGATGCTCTTCGGCGGCACACGCGACCTGCCGAAGGCGTTCGCCGTCTACGGCGCGGCCGCACCGGTCGGAGGCAGCGCCGGAGTCTTCCTCGGCGGAGTCCTCACCGAGTACGCGAGCTGGCCCTGGGTCTTCTACGTCACCGTGCCGATCGCGGTCTTCGTGCTCGCGTTCACCGCGTCGACCCTCCCACGCACCGAGAAGAAGGCGTCGGGATCGATCGACGTCGCGGGTGCACTCACCGTGACGGCCGGGCTCGCGGCCGTCGTCTACGCCGTCGTCAACGCCCCGGAGGTCGGCTGGCTCACGCTGCCCACGCTCGGCGCCCTGGCCGCGGGCATCGTCCTGCTCGTGATCTTCTTCGTCATCCAGGCACGCAGCCGTGACCCCCTGCTCCGCCTCGGCCTGCTGCGTGCGCCCCTGCTCGGCGCCGCGAACGGTGCACAGCTCCTGCTGGGTGCCGCCTGGGTCTCGATGTGGTTCTTCCTGAACCTGTACCTGCAGCAGGTCCTCGGCGCGAGCGCCTTCGCCGCCGGCGCCGCGCTCCTGCCGATGACCGGCCTCGTCGTCCTCGTCATGCTCGCCCTGGCTCCCCGGCTCCAGGAGAGGTTCGGCGCGAAGTCGCTCATCGTGACGGGGCTCCTGCTGCTCGCGGCCGGGCTCGTCTGGCTCTCGTTCGTCCGCCCCGACGGCAGCTACGCCGTCGACGTCCTGCCCGCGTCGCTCCTGGCCGCGCTCGGCATGTCCCTCGCGTTCGTCCCCTCGCTCGGCACCGCCATCAACGCCGCACCCGCAGCCGAGACGGGCGTCGCGTCGGGGCTCGTGAGCACGAGCTACCAGATCGGGTCCGCGCTCGGGCTCGCGGCGCTCACGGCGATCGTCTACGTCGTGTCCGGCACCGACCCCTCGCCGGTCGAGCTCACGCAGGGCTACTCGGCCGCGTTCGTCGGGGCGGGGATCCTCGCCCTGGTCGGAGCGATCGTGACCGCCGTCGCGATGTCGAGGCCCCGAGTGCCCGCCGCCGCGACGGACGGGTCGATCGGCCGCTAGCCGCACGGAGCCCGGTCCCGACCGGTTCCCTCACCACCACCTCGAAGGGAAACACCCATGTCCGCTCCCCGCCTGCTCCTCGCCTACGACGGATCCCCCAACGCGCACAGCGCGATGCAGACCGTCGCCGGGCTCTTCCCCGGCGCCACCGCAGTGCTGCTCTACGCCCGCCAGCCCATGGAGGGCTTCGCGGCCCATCTCGAGGGCCACCCGGCGCTCGAGCAGCTCCAAGGTCTCGACGCCGCAGCCCTCGACGTGTCGGAGCGGATCGCCTCCGACGGCGCACAGGTCGCCCGAGACCTCGGGCTGGTCGCCGAGCCCCACGTGTCCTCCACGATGGCCACGGCTGCCGAGGCCATCGTCGAGGCCGCCGAGGAGCTCGACGTCGACCTGATCGTGCTCGGCTCCCGCGGCCGCCGCGGCCTCAGGGCGACCCTGCTCGGCAGCACCTCGGCCAGCGTCCTGCACCACGCCACCCGCCCGACGCTGGTCATCCCCTCGGACGCCGTGGCGCTGGCCCGTCGCACCAGCCGGGCCGCAGGCGGCCGGGCAGCGTCGGACGGCCGGGTCCCGTCGGACGCCCCTGTCGCGTCCGACGCCGGCTGACCGCTCGGCGACCGCCCGGGTCCGCCAGGCAGAAGTGCCTGGCAGGCCCGGGCCCGGGCCCACCGCCCCCGTGCCGTTCCCCTCGACGTGAAGGAGACTGCTGTGCCCCGACTTTCCCGCCTGACCCCGGAGACCGCCGTGGGCGCCTCGAAGGACCTGCTCACCGAGCTCGTGGACCGCCACGGCAGCGTGGGCGACATGGTCTCGACGATGGCGCACTCCCCTGCCGTGCTCGGTGGATACCTGCAGCTCAGCCGTGCCATGAGGCGCGCCAAGCTCGACCGCAGGACCAGCGAGCTCGTCTCGATCGCCGTCCAGGCGCAGCAGGGCTGCGGCCTGTGCCTCGCGGCGCACGTCGGGGCCGCCCGTGCCCTCGGAGCCGGCGAGGACGAGATCGCGCTGGCCCACGACGGGTGGTCCGCCGATCCAGCGGTGGCCGCGATCGTCGCCTTCGGCGTCCAGGTGTACCGCGAGCCGACGTCGATCACCGACGAGCAGGTCGACGCCCTCCGGCACCACGGCTACAGCGACCGCGAGATCGCCGACGTCGTCGGCGTCGTCGCGCTCAACCTCCTCACCGGGGCGTTCAACCTCGTCGCCGGGCTCACGCCCGGAGCGCCGTCGGTGCGGCGCAAGGCCTGATCTCCCGGGGACGTCCCCGCCGCGTCCCGTGCGGGCTCTCGTCCGGTCCGACGACCCGTCGAGCAGCTCCGTCACCGCCGCCCCGGGACGTCCCCCGACCACCCGGCCGCCTGCCGGGTCCGGCCCGCGACGAACGCGACCGTGAGCCCGATGACGAGCGCGGTCGTGTGCCCGACCGCGGTGAAGTTCCGTGCGACGAGGCCCGGCCCCACCCAGTAGACGACGACGAACGCGACCCACCACCAGCGCCAGCGTCTGGGCACGACGACGGTCAGGAACCCCATGACGGTCGCCATGACGTAGCTGACGCCGACGTCGTCGACGGTCGCGACGCTCGGGCTCACGAAGCCGTGGAAGATCCCGGTCGTCAGGACCATCGCGGTGAACACGGTCGCACCGACGTGCCCCATGAACCCGACCGCGAGCGACGCGAGACGCCCGACGAAGCGCTGCGCGTAGGCCAGGACCACGAGGAGCTGGAGGACCAGGAGCACCTCGCCCGGCGAGGAGATGACGAAGGCGCTCGCGAGCAGCACGGAGATCGGGCGGTCGCGCAGGTTCGCGAGGTTGGTGCTCGTGTCCTCGTACACCTGGTCCCGCGTGCCCTCGGGCAGGAACCACAGGACGACGGCGACGAGCAGCACCACGGAGCAGTAGACGATCGCGAGGTCCGCCCGGCGGACCGTTCGCCACATGTCGGCCAGCGCGTGACGCAGGAGGTGGGCGGGGGTCGCGCCGCCCGTGGGGCCGTCCGTCATGCCGTCACGCTACGCCGGGACTCGCCCGCGAGCGCCCGGGAGCGTGCTCTCGCTCGGACGGCCCCTCGGGAACCGTGCCTCGCGCCTCGCACCTGGATGTAGACAGTCTGTCCATATCGATGTACCTTCGAAATGAACAAGACGTCCACATCTGGAGGATTCTCATGACCACTCCCGCCACTCGCGTCGCGATCGTCACCGGCGGATCCGGCGGCATCGGCCGTGCCGTCGCCGAGCGCCTGGGCGCCGAGCACTTCGACGTCGTCGTCCACTACAGCGGCAACGCCGACAAGGCACGCCAGACCGCAGGAGCGGTCTCGGCCGCCGGCGGACGCGCCCTCACCGTCAAGGCCGACGTCGCCGACGAGTCCGAGGTCGCCGCTCTGTTCGACGCGGCCGTCGCCGAGTTCGGCGGTGTCGACGTCGTCGTCCACACGGCCGGCATCATGCCCCTGGGCCCCATCGCGGAGATGGACCTCGCAGACTTCGACCAGGTCCAGCGCACCAACGTCCGCGGGACGTTCGTCGTCGACCAGGCCGCGGCCCGCACGATCCGCGACGGCGGGTCGATCGTCAACTTCTCGACCTCGGTGACCCGTCTGCAGCAGCCTGGCTACGGGGCGTATGCCGCATCCAAGGGCGCGGTCGAGGCGCTCACCCTGATCCTGGCGCGGGAGCTGCGCGGGCGTGACGTGACGGTCAACGCCGTTGCCCCCGGCCCCACGGCCACGCCCCTGTTCCTCGACGGCAAGCCCCAGGAGGTCGTCGACCACCTCGCGTCGCTCGCGCCTCTGGAACGCCTGGGAACCCCTGACGACATCGCCCAGTCAGTGCTGAGCCTCGTCGACGCCCGCTGGATCAACGGTCAGGTCGTCTACGTCAACGGCGGCATCGCCTGATCCCCGCAGCGCCGACGCGGACAGGAACGACGACGACGGCCAAGAAGATCGCCTTCCCCGCGATCACCGGCCTCCCGAACCTCGTCACCCACTGAACCGGCCCGCTACCCCGGCGGCAGGGTGCACACCCTCGGAGCGCTGCGGGCTCGCCGTCCCGCGCGGCTACGATCACCGAGAGCCGCGAGCAGCCCGACGATCCACCCGCCTCGGGGGCCAACTTCAGGAGTGCGTCACCACCATGACAAGAACACCGCCAGAACGACCTGGGCGCGGGCGCCGCCCAGCCGCAGAGGTCCGGAGAGGGATCCTCGCCGTGACCGCCGAGACTCTCCTCACCGACGGTGTCGCCGGCGTGACGTTCGACAAGATCGCAGCGGCCGCACCGGCGAGCAAGGCCACGCTCTACAAGTGGTGGCCCTCCCCAGGAGCCCTCGCCGCAGAGGCGTACTTCACGCACGTCGAGGAAGAGCTGCACTTCGACGACACCGGCAACATCGAGAGGGACCTGCGCAACCAGCTCCACGCCCACGTCTCCCTCTTGGCCCGACCCGACGTAGGGCCAGTGATCGCCACGCTCATCGGCGCCGCCCAGGACGACCCAGAGCTTGCCGAGGCCTGGTCACGCAACTACTCCAGCATCCGACGGCGGACCGCGGTCGAGCGTCTCCAGAGGGCCAAGGACCAGGGACAGATCCACCAGGACGTCGACCTCCAGGTCGTGGTCGACCAGCTGTGGGGCGCCTGCTACCACCGTCTCCTCATTCCCGACGAGCCGCTCTCGATCGAGTTCGCCGACTCCCTGATCGACAACATCGGCCGCGGCATCCTGGTCTAGCCGCAAGCGCCTGAGAGGTTCTGCTGCTCGAACAGCCTCAAGCGTCCGGGGGCGGCGACGCCGGTGCGGTGCAGATCGACCAGGGGCGTCCCAGGGCCTGCCGAGGGGTCGGCCGACGCGGGAGTCTCCCCTCTCACCGCCCCCCGCGACGGTTCCTCGGCGCGTCCCGACGCCGGACTGGACTTCCTGTGGGTCTTGGCTATGGTGGCCGGTTCACCTGCAGGCTGGAAGGAGGTGAGCCACATGGCCAAGAACGACAAGAAGCAGCCGTCGC
This sequence comes from Oerskovia rustica, assembly GCF_014836555.1. GTDB lineage: Bacteria > Actinomycetota > Actinomycetes > Actinomycetales > Cellulomonadaceae > Oerskovia > Oerskovia rustica. The sequence goes on along the minus strand of NZ_JACSQQ010000030.1, from coordinate 13,522 downwards.
TTTCCCTGAAGGACAAGCGCGCACAGAAGCGCGAGAAGGCAGCCGAGACCACCGCGAAGGTCCGCAAGCGATAGACCCCGCGCAGCGGGCGGGTCGTCGTCACGTGCATGGGCGGCGACCCGCCTCCGCAGCACCTCCCCAGAATTCCCGTGAGGGATTCAGGTGCCCGGGCGTACCATCGACGGAGAGCTGAGCCGTGGGACGAGCCCCGGCCACCGATCTTGGAGCGCATCTTTCATGCAGCGAGGAAGCGGGGCGGCCGCCCTGGCCTGCTCGGGCGCGGGCCGGACGCCCGCCCAGCACGCCTGACGCCCTACGGCGCCACCCACCGGTGAACCCTCGAGGTTCACCGGACGATCGGCGTACCTCGGCGGGTCCCCTCCCCGGTGAGTCCTCGTGACCGCCGGCGGACCCCGACCCTGCCGTCCCCCGCTCCCGCCCGACCTGTCGGTCCTGGGCGACCACGGGCGAGACGGTCCCTCCTGCACGAGAGCCGTAGAACCATGAACCCCCTGACCGAGAAGCAGATCCGCGCGTCCTTCGTGAACGCCTCGCGCCGCGAGTCCTCGCAGCTCACCCTCCCGTCCGACCTCGCGGACCTCCGCTGGGACCGTCTCGACTACCTGGGTTGGGTCGACCGCAAGGCGCCGCTGCGCGCCTACGTCGTCCTGCCCGTCGACGACACGCTGGTCGGGCTCGCGCTGCGTGCCCCCGAGGGCACGGCGTCGCGCCGCCGCGCGGTGTGCGCGTGGTGCGAGGACGTCATCGCGACCGACGACGTGTCCCTGTACGTCGTGCGCCGGGCCGGTGCGGCCGGGCGCAACGGCGACACGATCGGCACCCTGATCTGCACGACGTTCGAGTGCTCGAAGAACGTCCGTCGCAAGCCGACCGTCGTCGAGGCCGGCCAGGACCCCGCGGGCCTGGTCGAGCGTCGCATCGAGGGTCTGCGGGAGCGGTCCGCAAAGTTCGCGCGCGAGGTCCTGCGCGAGGTCTGACCCGATCGCGCGCCGCGGAGCGCGCGGCGCGCAGCGGTGCCGGACGCCCCGGCACCGCTGCGGTCGCCGAGCACCGGGAGCGAGCCGTCAGGCCGACCGGGCGTCGGGTGCGGTGCGCTCCAGCAGGTCCACGGCGCTGTCGACGTCCGTCACGACGACGTTGACCAGACCGCACGCCAGAGCGGTGAACAGCGCGTCGCGCTTCTCCTGGCCCCCCGCCATCGCGACCCGGACGTCGATGGCGCGCAGCTCGTCGAGCGTCAGGCTCACGACACGCTCGTCGACCTCGCCGCGGACGGTGTTGCCGTCGGCGTCGAAGAAGCGCGCCGAGACGTCGCCGACGGCCCCGAGGTCGCGCAGCGCCTCGAACTCGCTCTCGGTGATCCATCTCCGGAGGGCCTGCGCGGCGCGCTGGTTGCCACCGACCCCGACGACCAGGACGTCGGCGGCGGCCGCGGCCTCGAGCACCGCCCTCGTGTCGGGGTCCTCGCGGACGGCAGCGGCGGCGTCGGGACCGGCCGCGATGAGCGGGGCAGGCAGATGGAACGGGGTACCGCCGGTGACGTGCGCGAGCGAGGTGACGAGCTCGTGGGGGTCGGCGCCGTTGGCCCGTCCGGCCCGGCTGCCGGCGAGCGGGAGGATCTCGAGCTCGGGCAGCTCGAGCGGCCGGAGCTGCGCGATGCTCGCGGCGACGGAGCGGCTGAGGCCGACGGCGACGCGGCGGGCGCGCGGCAGCACCGCACCGAGGGCGTCGGCACCCGAGAGCGCGAGCGAGGCGGCGGCGCGGGCGTCGTCGGCTCCGCCGGACGGGCTGACCCATGCGCTCTGGAGCCCGAAACGCTCGACGAGGGCTTCCTCCAGGTCGGCGAACGGCCGTTCGTCGCTGTGCACCGTGATCTCGACGATCCCGCGGCGCCGAGCGTCGGCGAGCATGCGTGTGACCTTGATCCTGGACACGTCGAGCATCGACGCGATCTCGGCGTGCGTGAGCCCGTGCTCGTAGTAGAGGCGCGCGACGCGTCCAACCATCTGGTGATCATCCGTTCGCATGCATGAACCTCCGTTCGCGAGGGGTCTTCAGGCTATCTCACCTGCGACGACACCCGTCGCTCCGTACGTCTCGGCGGCCCTGCCGAGCCGACCGGCCTTGACACGACGCACGGTTGGCCCACAATAGGTGAACCACCGTTCGTCTGCATGAACAAATGTACATGACTCAAGGAGGAGTCGCATGTCCAGTGTCGAAGCACCAGCCGGCGGAGCGTTCGCCCGCTTCCTCACCTCACAAGGGATCTCCCGACCGCTCGCCTGGGGGTTCGTCGCCCTCATGCTCTTCATGGTCGGCGACGGGATCGAGCTCAGCTTCCTGTCCAACTACCTGACCGACGGCGGGTTCAGCGCAGGGCAGGTCGCAGGCCTGTTCAGCGCCTACGGCATCGTCGTCGCCGTCTCCGCCTGGCTCGCCGGAGCCCTCGCCGAAGCCTGGGGGCCCCGCCGCGTCATGCTGCTCGGGGCAGTCGTCTGGATCGTCTTCGAGGTCGTCTTCCTCGCCTTCGGCGTCATGCCCGGCAACTACCCCGTGATGGTCTTCGCGTACGCCGTCCGCGCGATCGGCTACCCGTTCTTCGCCTATGGCTTCCTCGTCTGGGTCACCATGGAGACCCCCAACGCCGTCATGGGCAAGGCCGTCGGCTGGTACTGGTTCTTCAACGCGATGGGCCTCGGCGTCATCAGCGGGTACTTCGTCGCAGGCGCCATCGAACCCCTGGGGTCGCTCGGGACCCTCTGGTCCGCGCTCGCCTTCGTCGTCGTCGCCACCGTGATGGTCGCTCTGCTCGTCCGCTCCCGCGCCGGAACCCACAAGATCAGCCGCGAGGAGACGGTCAAGGGCCTCGTCCGGAGCATCACGATCATGCGGGACCGTCCGAAGGTCGCGGTGGGCGGCGCCGTCCGCCTCATCAACACCATCTCCTACTACTCGTTCGCCGTGTTCCTCGGCGTCTACATGGTCGGCACCGTCGGCTTCTCCCAGGCGCAGTGGTCCTCGATCTGGGGAACCATGCTGCTCGCCAACGTGGCCGCCAACCTCGTCTCCGGATACGCCTCGGACAAGTTCGGCCGCATCAACGTCATCGCCTGGGGCGGCGGTCTCGCGACCGCGATCACGGTGCTCGGCTTCTACTACGTGCCGCAGGGCCTGGGGGCCAACTTCCCGGTGATCATGGCGCTCGGCATCGTCTACGGGCTGGCGCTCGGCATGTACGTGCCGTTGTCCGCGGTGGTCCCGCTCCTCGCGCCCCAGAACAAGGCTGCCGCCGTCGCGGTCCTCAACCTCGGTGCGGGGCTGTCGAACTTCGTCGGGCCCGCGGTCGCCGCCCTCGTGGTCCCGCTGGGCGTCGCCCCCGTCGTGTGGATCCTCGCGGGCTTCTACGTCGTCGGCCTGTTCCTGACGTTCCTGCTGCGCGAACCTGGGGTCGAGGCGGCGGACCACGACCCCGGGGCCTCCGACACGGCCACCCCGGGCGACGACGCCCGGACCACCACCCCGCCGCCCGCGCCGACCGAGGTCGACCACACGGTCGTGGGTCGTTGAGTCCACGCCGCGGCCACCGAAGGGAAGATGATCTGGCATGACTCGTACGCCTGCCGTCCTCGGCATCGACGCAGGGACCACCTCCGTCAAGTCAGTCGTCCTCTCGCTCGACGGGGAGGTGCTGGGAGCGTCGCGGTCCACCGTCCGCATCCGTCGCCCCCTCCCCGACCGGGCCGAGCAGGACATGGACGAGGTCTGGTCTGCCGTCGCCGCCACGATCTCCGCCGCGTGCGACGAGGCGGGGGACGTCGAGCTGATCGGCGCAGCCGTGACCGGGCAGGGTGACGGCGCGTGGCTCGTCGACGAGGACGGCAGGCCCGTCGGTCCAGCTCTGCTCTGGCTCGACGGACGCGCCGCACCTCGCGTCGCCGAGTGGGGACGCGACGGCCGCGGCGCGCTCGTCCGGGAGGTCACGGGGTCGGCGCTGTTCCCAGGTGCCCTGCCCGTCCTCCTCGAAGAGCTGGAGGAGAACGACCCCGGGCTCGTGCGCTCGGCCGCGACCCACCTCAACTGCAAGGACTGGATCCGCTTCCGGCTCACCGGTCGGCGTGCGACCGACCCGTCGGAGGCCTCGCGCACGTACCTGGACGTCGCGCAGGGCACGTACTCGCACAGGCTGCTGACCGGGCTCGGCCATGAGCGGTTCGAGCGCCTGCTCCCGCCGCTGCTCCCCCCGGGAACCGTCGCCGGACACGTCACCGCGGATGCCGCGCGGGAGACGGGGCTGCCGGTCGGCCTGCCCGTCGCCACGGGCATGGTCGACACCCCCGCCGGTGGCGTCGGGCTCGGGGTCGTCGACCCAGGGCAGGTCTACGCGATCCTCGGCACCACGGCGTTCGTGGGCGCCGTCCAGGAGGGCCCGCGCGCTCCGGCCGACCTGCCGGTCATCACCGTCTCGCTCGGCGAGTCGGACCACGTGGTCGAGTGCCTCGCCCCCATGAACGGGACCCCGAACCTCGACTGGGCCAGGCAGGTCACCGGGCTCGACGCGCTCGAGTGGGAGGAGGTCGCACGGATCGTGCGTGCCGAGCCCGCAGGCGCGGGCGGCGTCCTCTACCTGCCCTACGCCGGGGTCAGCGGAGAACGTGCCCCGTTCGTCGACACCGACGCGTCGGCCGCGTGGCTCAACCTCTCGGTCAGCACGACGCCCGGCCAGCTCCTTCGCGCGGTCTACGAGGGGATCGCGCTCTCGTTGCGGGAGTGCATGGACCTCCTCGGCGTCGGCGAGGGCGCCACCGTGCGCCTGTGCGGCGGCGGCGCCCAGTCCTCTCTCGTGTGCGAGATCGTGGCCGACGTCACGGGTCGGCCCGTCGAGCGCTCCACCTTCGCCGAGCTGGGCGTGCGAGGCGTGGCCGCTCTCGTGCTCGTCGCGACCGGTCGCGCCCCGGACCTGCGTGCCGCGACCGAACGGCTGGGCACCGACACGCACCGGTTCGAGCCGGACCCTCGTCTCCGCGCGCTGCACGACGCGCAGGCCACGGTGTTCACCGCGGTCCGCGATGCGAACCGTCACCACTGGGCCTCGCTGCGCGACCTGCGCAAGGCCTCCCACCAGACCGACCAGGAGGCGACCCGGCGGGCACGGCCCGCGCACACGGTCGTCGCCCGCCCGCCGTCGGGCACCTCCCGCACGACGACGCACCACGACAAGGAGCTCCCATGACCGCCCCGACCACCCCTCGCCTGCTCGTGACGGCGCCCTTCGACACCGCCCGTGCCGAGTCGCTCGGCGAGCACTTCGCGGTCGACGTCGTCCAGCCGTCGCTCGACGGCGGCTCGCTCGCCGAGCGCGGCATCGACGACCTGCTCGCGACCGCGACAGTGATCGTCACCGAGCTCGACGTCGTCGACGCGGCGACGCTCGACCGGGCACCCGAGCTGCGGGCCGTCGTCTCGTGCCGCGCCAACCCGGTCAACGTCGACGTCGCCGCGTGCACGGAACGTGGAATCGCCGTCCTCACCACGCCCGCGCGCAACGCCGAGGTCACGGCAGACCTCGCGTTCACCCTGATCCTCATGACCGTCCGGCACGCGGGCGAGGCCGAGCGCTGGCTGCGCAGCGGCGCGTGGACGCCCGACGACGTGTTCGAGCCGTACTCCCGCTTCCGAGGCATCCAGCTCGCCGGTCGGACCCTCGGCATCCTCGGTGGCGGGGCGATCGGCCGTCGCGTCCTGCGCCGCGCCCGCGCGTTCGGCATGGACGTCCTCGTCTACGACCCGTTCCTCGCCGCGGACGCGTTCGGCGACGAGGCGACGGTCACCACGCTCGACGAGGTGCTGTCACGGTCCGACGTGGTGACGGTCCACGTGCCGCTCGCCGAGAGCACGATCGGGCTCCTCGGAGACCGCGAGCTGCGCCTCATGCGCCCCGACGCGTTTCTCGTCAACGCGGGCCGCGCGGCGGTCGTCGAGGAGGACGCGCTCGTCGCCGCGCTGCAGGAGGGGCGCCTCGCGGGCGCGGGTCTCGACGTCTTCTGGACCGAGCCGGTCCCGGCGGACCACCCCCTCCTGGCGCTCGACAACGTGACGCTCACGCCCCACATCGGGGGCGCGTCCGACGACGTCGTCGCCGAGCACTCGCGCATCGCCGCCGACGGCCTGCTCACGTGGCTCGAGGGCGGGCGCCCCGCGACGATCGCCAACCCCGACGTGCTCGCCGCCTCGGCCCGCGCCTGACCCCCCTGCACCCGCGTCGGGCACGCAGGGCCCGGCGCACGACGGAAGGAACCACCATGACCACGCTCGACGACCTCGTCCAGGAGCTGTGCGACGTCGGCCACGACGCCGTCGACAAGGGCCTCGTCCTTGCCAGCGGAGGAAACCTGTCCGCGCGCCTCCCGGGGGGTGACGTGTTCGCCGTGACGGGTTCGGGGACGTTCCTCGACCGGCTCACCCCTGCCGACTTCACCATCATGACGCTCGACGGCGAGATCGTCGGCGGCTCACCCCGGCCGTCGTCGGAGTGGAAGCTGCACCAGCGCACCTACCAGGCGCGCCCCGACGCGGGCTCCGTGATCCACGTCCATCCGCAGTACGCGGTGCTGCTCGACGCGCTGGGGCACGAGATCCGCCTCTTCACGCTCGACCACGCGTACTACGTGAAGTCGGTCGGCCGCACCCCCTACTTCCCGAACGGCTCGGACGAGCTCGCCGAGAGCGCGGCGGCCGAGGCCGCGGCGCACGACTGCGTGATCCAGGGCTTCCACGGCTGCTCGGCCGTCGGCCCCGACATCGCCATGGCCTACCGCCGCGCCCTCAACCTCGAGCAGGCCGCCGAGGCGACGTTCCGCGCGCTGCAGCTCGGCGACACCACGACGTCCTTCCCGCAGGAGCACTGGGCGACGCTGCACCACGCGTGACCCGCACAACCCCACCCACCCAGGAGACCGCATGACGCTCGCACAGACCCGCACGACCCCCGACACCCACACCGTGGACGACTTCACCGCCCCCTTCGCGGCCCGAGCCGTGGTCTGGGCCGGCCCCGGCAAGGGCCTGAGCATCGAGGACGTCGTGCTCGACCCGCCCGGGCCGGGCGAGGTGGCAGTACGGATGCTCGCGAGCGGCGTGTGCCACTCGGACCTGCACATCCTCGACGACGACTGGGAGCTGCCGAGCCCGCTCGTCATGGGCCACGAGGGGGCCGGCGTCGTCGTCGCGGTCGGCTCGGGCGTCGGTCGGCACCCGCAGGACCCGCGCGTGGGGGACCACGTGGTCCTGGCCTGGACCGCACCGTGCGGCCGCTGCGCCCGGTGCGCCGGTGGTGACGGGCACCTGTGCGCGACGCCCGTCGGAGGCGACCACCGCACCTCCCCGGACCAGGTCCGGGTCCGCCGCGCCGCCGGCACGCCGCTCGGTATCCACTGCGGGATCGGGACCATGGCGACGTACCAGGTCGTGGCGGCCGAGGCAGCGGTCCGCGTCGACCCCCGGTTGCCCGCGACCCAGGCGTCGCTCGTCGGGTGCGCCATCACCACAGGCGTCGGCGCGGCGCTGTGGACCGCCCGCGTCGAGGCCGGGGACGAGGTCGTCGTGATCGGGCTCGGCGGGGTCGGCCTCTCCGCCGTCATGGGCGCAGCGCTCGCCGGGGCGTCACGCGTGATCGGCGTCGACCGCGAGCAGTCGAAGCTCGACCTCGCCCTCCAGGTCGGCGCCACGCACGGGGTCCTGGCGACCGACGACGCCCTGACGACCGCCGCCGTCCGAGAGCTGTGCGACGACGGCCCGGACCACGTGATCGAGGCCATCGGCCTGCCGTCCACGATCGAGCTCGCGACACGCCTCGTCCGGCCGGGAGGCACGACCACGCTCGTCGGCCTGACCCGGACCGGCGCGACCGCGGCGCTCGACACCTACCGGTTCGTCTTCTCGGGATCGCGCATCGTGGCCTCGAACTACGGTTCGGCCGTCCCGTCCACGGCGTTCCCCCGCCTCGTGCGCCACGCGATCGAGGGGCAGCTGCCCATCGACGCGATCGTGAGCCAGGAGATCGCGCTCGACGACGTCGAGGCGGCGTTCGACGCGATGCGCCGCCGCGAGGGCGCACGCCAGGTGATCGTCTTCGACTGACTGCCTCACCGTGCCCTGTCGGAGCGCACGCACCGGCAGGGCACGGCTACGCTCCACGTCATGCTGAGCCTCGAGAACGCCACCTACCTCGTGCACGACCTGGACGACGCCATCGCCTTCTTCACGGACGCGCTCGGCTTCACGCTGCGTCAGGACGAGACGTTCGAGGGCGGGTGGCGGCGCGTCGTCGTGAGCCCGGGAGCCGACGAGGCCCCGGTAACGGGGCTCGTCCTCGCCCTCGCGACGTGCGACGACGCGCGCGCCCGCGTGGGCCGACCGGTGGGCGACGAGGTGGCCTTCTTCCTGCGCACGGACGACTTCGCGGCCCAGCACGCCTACATGCTCGCGCACGGCGTGACGTTCCGGGAGGAGCCACGGCACGAGGCCTACGGCACGGTCGCGGTCTTCGAGGACCTGTACGGCATGCCGTGGGACCTGATCCAGCCGCCGAGCGCCTGAGACCCGGGCGCGCCGACCTGCAGCGGCCCGTGGTCCGCTGCGGAGGCGCGGGCACGGCAGTAGCGTCGGACGCGTGAGCACCCCACCGCGCCTTCGCCCGTTCTCGCAGGTCGACGTCTTCACGACGACCCCCTACCGGGGCAACCCGGTCGCGGTGGTGCGCGACGCCGTCGGGCTGGGGGCCGAGCAGATGGCCGCGTTCGCACGCTGGACCAACCTCTCCGAGACCACGTTCCTCCTCCCGCCCTCCCCCGAGGGTGCGGCCGCCGGGGCCGACTACCGCCTGCGCATCTTCACCCCCGCGGGCGAGCTGCCGTTCGCGGGGCACCCGACGCTCGGCTCGTGCCACGCGTGGCTCGCCGCGGGTGGCACGCCGCGGATCGCGGGCACCGTGGTCCAGGAGTGCGGGATCGGCCTGGTCCCGCTGCGCCGCTCCCCCACGACGGACCTGACCGACCTGCCCGACGACGCCACGTCCTCCCCGGGCGGTCGGCTCGCCTTCGCGGCCCCCGACCTCCTCGCGGACGAGCCCGTCGACCTCTCGACCCTCACGGCGATCACGCGCGCGCTCGGGCTCGAGGCTCGCGACGTCGTCGACCACCGGTTCCTCGACAACGGGCCGGGCTGGCGCGTGCTCCTGCTCGGCTCGGCCGAGAAGGTCCTGGCCCTCGACCCCGACTTCACGGGGCTGGGCGACCTGGCGATCGGCGTCGTCGGGCCGTACACCGCGCTCGGGGACGGGAGGTACGACGGCCCCGACGGCGCAGCGGTCGAGGTGCGCGGGTACGCGCTCGACATGGGCATCCCCGAGGACCCCGTGACGGGCAGCCTCAACGCGGTCGTCGCGCAGTGGCTCCAGCCCGACGGCCTGCTGCCCGCCGAGTACGTCGCGAGCCAGGGCACGGCGCTCGGGCGGGCCGGGCGCGTCCACGTGCGCCGCGCCGTCGGCGACGACGGTCGCGCGGACACCGTGTGGGTCGGCGGCGACGCCGTGACCTGCATCGACGGCACCGTGCTCCTCTGACCCGCGCGCAGTACGGGGCTCGGCGCGGCCCCGCCGCCGGACCGGCGCGTCCCGCCCAGAGAAACACGGTGAGAACGCGCCCAGTCGCGGCATAGAGTTCGCTGAATGTCAGGAAACCTTGCAGTCGATCGCGCCCGCTGGTCGTTGATGGCGCTCTTCGCGCTCTTCGGCATCGTGGGCACGAGCTGGATGACGCGACTGCCCTCGATCCGCGAGGCGCTCGGGGTCTCCTCGGCACAGCTCGGACTGATCCTCATCGTCGGCGCGGTCGGCGCGCTGTTCGCCGTCATGTCCACGGGCGCGGTCGTCGCCCGGTTCGGGAGCCGCCGGACCCTCACCGCGGCCACGGTCGTCAACCTCGTCGCGCTGCTGCTCGTCGCGTGGGGCACGGCGACCGGGAGCGTCGGCATCTTCGCGGTCGGCGCGTTCACCAACGGCATCAGCGGCGCCCTGATGAACGTCCCGATCAACCTCAACGGGGCCATGGTCGAGCAGCGCGTCGGCCGCGCGATCCTCCCCCACTTCCACGCGGCCTTCTCGATCGGCGCGGGCGCGGGGGCGCTCGTCGGGGCCGCGTTCTCCGCGGCGCAGATCCACATCGCGGTCCAGCTCGCGATCATCACGACCCTCGTCGCGATCGCCCGCGCCTTCCTCATCGGACCGGCGACCGTGTTCGCACCCGAGCGGCAGGCCGCGACCGGTGCGGACGACCGCCCGGCCGTCGCGGCGCCGTCGGCCCGCGGGACGAGCGACGCGACCGACGAGGCGGCCACAGAGGTGGCCGACGCTCCGGCCGGCTCTGCGGCGGAACCCGCTGCGGCGCACGGCGTCACGGACGAGACGACCCCGCACCCGACCAGGCGTCGCGGCGCGGGGCTGCGCAACGCCCTGTCCGCGTGGCGCGAGCCGCGCACCCTGCTCATCGGCCTGGTCCTGCTCGCCGCCTCCCTGTCCGAGGGGTCGGCCGGCAACTGGCTCTCGATCTCGATGGTCGACGGCTTCGCCGTGCGCGAGGCCGTCGGTGCCATGGCCTACGGCACGTTCGTCGCCGCGATGACCGTCTTCCGGTTCGCCGGGACGGGACTCATCGACCGGTTCGGCCGCGTCACGATCCTGCGGGCGTCCGGGCTGTCCGCTCTCGTCGGGCTGCTCCTGTTCGGCCTGGCGCCCGGGCTGCCGCTCGCCTGGTTCGGCATCGTGCTGTGGGGCTGCGGGGCCGCCCTCGCCAACCCGATCGCGATCGCCGCCGCGTCGGACGACCCGCTGCGGGCCCCGGGGCGCGTGTCGGTCGTGACGTCCTTCATCTCGTTCGGCCAGCTCACCGCACCGCCGCTCCTCGGCCTGCTCGCGGACTCGATCGGTGGGAGGCACGCCCTGCTCACCATCACGGTCGCCACCGTCCTGAGCATCGCGCTCGCAGGCTGGGTCAAGCCGCTGCCGCTGCCGAGCAGGACCTTGGTGGCCGACCGGGTGTGACCTTCGTCCCCCGGCTCGGGACGTCGTCGAACACGTGCCCGAAATGGCGTGATCGCGCCGTTCCCGGCCGGGTTCCCTTGGTATCTTGGGACGTCATCGTGAAAGAGGTCCGCCAGCATGATCCGCATCGGCGTAGTCGACGACGAGTCCGCCAGCAGAGACGTCGTGCTCGGTCACCTCGACCGTTTCCAGGTCGAGAACCGGGTGACGTTCGACGTCCGTACCTTCAGCGACGGGCGTGAGCTCGTCACGGGCTACCGCCCCGACTTCGACATCCTCTTCCTCGACGTCCAGATGAACGACCTCGACGGCCTCGACACCGCACGGCAGATCCGCACGCTCGACTCCCGGGTCGTCATCGTCTTCGTCACGAACATGGCGCAGTACGCGATCCACGGCTACGAGGTCGACGCCCTGAGCTATCTCCTCAAGCCCGTCCCCTGGTTCGCGTTCTCCCAGGAGCTGCGCCGCAGCATCGACCGTGTCCGGCGCAGCGGCACGGACTCGCTCATGCTGACCGTGAACGGCGCGGTCGCCCGGGTCGACCTCCTCGACGTCGTCTACATCGAGAGCATCAAGCACCGGGTCGTCGTCCACGCCGTCGACCGGACCTACGCGTTCACCGGCACCCTCAAGGCCTTCGAGACCGACCTCGCCGACAAGGGGTTCTTCCGCAGCAACAGCTGCTACCTCGTCAACATGCGCCACGTCCTGGCGGTCGACCAGAGCACGTGCGTCATGCTCGGCGGTGACGAGCTCCAGATCAGCCGACCGCGCAAGCGCGCCTTCCTCGACGCGCTCGCCGACCACGTCGGCGGACGCGTCGCGTGATCCAGGACGTCCTCTCCGCCGCCGTCGCGGAGGTCCCCACCGACATCCCCCGTGGGATCACGGCCTTCGCGGAGTGGTCCGCGTGCCTCGTGTACATCCTGCTGCTGCGCAAGAGGTTCACGCCGCCCGTCCTCGCCCTCCTGCTCGGGCTGGGGCTCGGGCTCCTGTGGGCCGTCCAGTCCTTCGCGGGCGAGCTGCCGATCCCCCTGTGGACGTTCGGCATGGCCATGGCGGTCGCCGCGATGTACAGCGTGGTCGTGCTCTGCGCCGACGTCTCGACGAGAGAGGCCGGGTACTTCACGGCTCGTGCTTTCGTGCTCGCCGAGCTCGTCGCGTCGCTCCACTGGCAGCTCTACAGCTACGCCGTCGACCAGGGGTTCACGGGCGTCGGGGTCCAGGCGGGTCTGCTGGTCCTGGTGTACGGCGCGGCCTTCACCGCGGCCTACTTCATCGAGCGACGACACTTCCCGCCCGACCAGCAGCTCGAGGTCGACCGGCGCGGCCTGCTGAGCGCGGCCTCGATCGCCGCCGTCACGTTCCTCATGAGCAACGTGAGCTTCGTGAGCTCGAACACCCCGTTCAGCGCGCAGTTCGGTCCCGAGATCTTCTACATCCGCACGCTCGTGGACCTCGCCGGGTACGTCGCTCTCTACGCCCAGCAGGGGCAGCGGCTCGAGCTCCAGCGCGCGGTCGAGGTCGAGGCGATGAACCGGATGCTGCGCTCGCAGCACGAGCAGTACCTGCAGTCCAAGCGGAACATCGACATCGTCCACCGCAAGTACCACGACCTCAAGCACTTCGTCACCGCGATCCGGACCGAGAGCGACCCGGCGGCCAAGGCGACGTATCTCGACCAGCTCGAGGAGAGCATCCAGGGATACGGCTCCCAGGTCGAGACGGGAAACCCCGTGCTCGACACGATCCTCACGTCGAAGACCGCCCAGTGCGCAGAGCTCGGGATCACCCTGACGTGCGTGGTCGACGGCGCAGCCCTGTCGTTCATGGACGCCATGGGCCTGAGCGCGCTCTTCGGCAACGCGCTCGACAACGCGATCGAGAGCACCGCGGCCCTGCCGGACCCGGAGAACCGGCTCGTGCGCGTCGCGGTCTACACGCAGAGCTCGCTCGTCATGGTCCGCTTCGAGAACTACCACGTGGGCGACCTCGACTTCGACGACGGGATCCCGCGGACCACCAAGCGCGACGCCCTCAACCACGGGTACGGCCTGCGGAACATGCGTCAGGTCGTCGAGGGCTACGGAGGGTCGCTCACGGTGCGCACCGAGTCCGACTGGTTCGTGGTGCGGGCCCTGATCCCGGTCCCCGAGGGACGCAGGTCCCGACCCCAGAGGCGACGGCTGGAGCTCCTGGGACCGCCGGACCCGTCGGGACACTGAGGCCGCCGGGGACCGCCGAGGTAGAACGTGCTGCGCGAGGTAGGTCGCGGTGCGCACTACCTCGGCACACGACGTTCTACCTCGTGCCTACCAGGCTCAGTTGAAGCCGATGACGCGTTGTGCGGCTTTGTAGGCCAGGACGGAGAGTTGGCGTCCGGGTCTGCCGGGGAGGTTG
>NZ_JACSQQ010000002.1:174423-213205 GCF_014836555.1 Oerskovia rustica | reverse complement strand
GGCGGCAGGCGTCCCGGCGGCCCCCGAGAGCGCGTCGGCAAGGCGCAGGGCGGTCGCGCGCGTGCGGCGGTGCGACGCGGCGTCGGCGAGGACGGTCCGCGCGAGGGCCACGGCGTCGCGCGCCCGCCCGACGGCGCCACGGTCGTCGGGAGCGAGGGCTGCGGCCTCGGCGGCGAGGGTCGCGCGCCGCACGGCGAGCCGCGCCGGACCGCTCGGCCGGAACAGGAACCCCGCGACGCACACGGCCCAGGCGACCGCGACGCCCAGGAGCCCGGCGAGCCCCCGGGGTGCGAGGTCGGCGAACGTGGGCGCCCCCGCGAGCCCGGCGCCGGCGGCGAAGACGACGATCGTCGCGCCAGGAGGGCCCGTGCGCAGGAGGTGGCACCACGCGGTCATGCCGCCCGCCAGGAGCGCGACGACCGCCAGCGCGACCCAGGGCGGGGCGCCGGCCGCGGTGACCGCCGTCGTGAGCAGGATCGAGGCGACCATGATCGCGCCGACCACCGCGAGCAGCGCCGCCCGGCGCCGGTACGGGTCGAAGCGCCCGTAGAGCGAGGTCAGGGCCCCGAGGGCCGCGAAGCCCGCGAGGTCCTGGTGGCCGGTCGTCGCCGCGATCACGAGCGTGATCGCGACGCTCGCCCCGCACAGCAGGGCCGCGACGAGCGTGGCGTCGACCGAGGTGAGCCGCAGGGCGGCGCGCAGGTGCGCGGGGTCGAGGACCTCGCGCGCGGCGACGCGGACGGGTGAGCGGCGGCCGGCCGGTGCGGGCGGGGTCGCGGGCGCTCGCCGGGGCGCTGTCGCGGCGGTGGGCGTGGGCGTGGACGGGCGAGCGAGGGGCGTGGAGGAGGGTGGCATCCCGTCCAGGATACGCCTCGTTCGTAGATGTTTCACATGTGAACTATTGAGGCGCAGGCCCTAGGCTGGTCCCGTGGACTACGTGGAGCGCCTGCGGGCGCAGTGGGGCGAACGGCTGCCCGACGTCGACTTCTCGCCCGTCGACTCGATCGGCAGGATCACCAGGATCGCGGCGCTCCTGGCTGAGTCGAGCGACGCGGCCCTCGCGCAACGCTCGCTGACCCGGCCCGAGTTCGAGGTCCTCGCCGCGCTCCGCCGCGCGGGCCGCCCCCTGCGAGCGCGCGAGGTCACGACCATCACGCGCGCGCCCGGCGCCTCGATCACCAAGCGGCTCGACCACCTCCAGCGCGAGGGGCTGGTCGAGCGGACCGTCGTCGAGCGCGACCGGCGCGGGGTGCTGCTCTCGCTCACCGAGGAGGGCGAACGGCTCGTCGACGAGCTCTTCCCCGCCCAGCTCGACCGTGAACGTGCCGCGCTCGACGGGCTCACCGACGACCAGCGGGAACGGCTCGGCGAGCTGCTCGCGATCGTGCTGCGACGCGTGGACCCGGTCGAGTACTGACGTCGTCCCGGGTCGTGCGCACCCAGGACCTCCCTCCGGTCACGACCGACCGCGGGACCCTCGTCACGACCGACCGCGGCACGACGGACCGGACGGCGGGGCGCGGGCGGGGGGGGGGGGGGCCGGGTGACAGCACCCGGCCCACGCCGTTCGTCGGTACGCGCCGAGACCCGCCCTCCCGGGCAGGGGCCTCGGCGAGCGGTCACGCCTGCGGCGGGCGCGTCATCGACAGGACGTCGAGCGCCGTGTCGAGCTGCTCCTCGGTGACCTCGCCGCGCTCGACGAAGCCCAGGTCGATCACGGCCTCGCGGACCGTGAGGCCCTGCTTGACCGAGTGCTTGGCGACCTTGGCCGCCGCCTCGTAGCCGATCACGCGGTTGAGCGGCGTGACGATCGAGGGCGAGGACTCCGCGAGGGCGCGCGCACGCTCGACGTTGGCCGTGATGCCCACGACCGTCTTGTCCGCGAGGACGACCGACGCGTTCGAGAGCAGACGGATCGACTCGAGCACACCGAGCGCGATGACGGGGATCTGCACGTTGAGCTCGAACGAGCCGCTCGCACCGGCCCAGGCCACGGTCGCGTCGTTGCCGATCACGCGCGCGGCGATCATGAGGACGGCCTCGGGCACGACGGGGTTGACCTTGCCCGGCATGATCGACGAACCGGGCTGCAGGTCGGGGATGAAGATCTCGCCCAGACCCGTGTTGGGGCCCGAGCCCATCCAGCGCAGGTCGTTGCAGATCTTCGTGATCGAGACCGCGATGGTGCGCAGCGCACCCGAGAGCTCGACCAGCCCGTCGCGCGAGCTCTGCGCCTCGAAGTGGTCGCGCGCCTCGGTCAGCGGCAGGCCCGTGTCCTCGACGAGCAGCGCGATGACGCGCTGCGGGAAGCCTGCCGGGGTGTTGATGCCCGTGCCGACGGCCGTGCCGCCCAGGGGGACCTCGGCCGCGCGGGGCAGCGCGGACTGCAGGCGCTCGATCCCGTAGCGCACGGCCGCGGCGTACCCGCCGAACTCCTGGCCGAGCGTGACCGGGGTCGCGTCCATGAGGTGCGTGCGGCCCGACTTGACGACCGTCGCGAACTCGGCCGACTTGGCCTCGAGCGCCTCCGCGAGGTGCGTGAGGGCGGGGACCAGGTCGTGCACGACGCCCGCGGTCGCGGCCAGGTGCACCGACGTCGGGAAGACGTCGTTCGACGACTGCGACGCGTTGACGTGGTCGTTGGGGTGGACCTCGCGGCCCAGCGAGCGCGTCGCGAGCGTCGCGAGGACCTCGTTGGTGTTCATGTTCGACGACGTGCCGGAGCCCGTCTGGAAGATGTCGATCGGGAAGTGGGCGTCGTGGACGCCCGAGGCGACCTCGTCGGCGGCGGCCACGATGGCGGCCGCGACGTCCTCGTCGAGCACCCCCAGCTCGGCGTTGGCGCGCGCCGCGGCCTTCTTGACGCGAGCGAGGGCCTCGATGTGGCTGCGCTCGAGAGGAGTGCCCGACAGCGGGAAGTTCTCCACGGCGCGCTGCGTCTGCGCGCGGTAGAGGGCGGCCGCGGGGACGCGGACCTCACCCATGGTGTCGTGCTCGATGCGGTAGTCGGAATCTTCGGCAGAAGTCATGGGCCTAATGGTGCCGCACCGGGACGGGTGTTCTCGAACCGGTCCGGGCACGACCCGCGCGCGGTGCGCCGGGCAGGTCCCGCCCGCAGGCGGGACCCGGGCCTCACACGTCCGGGGTGTCGTCGACGTCGCCCACGACCTCGACGAGCCGGGCGCGGCCGTCCGCGAGCGTGTACTCGACGCCGACGATCGCCAGGCGTCCCTCGGCGACCGCGTCGGCGAGCGCCGCGGAGTAGCCGTGCAGCATGTCCACGGTGTGACGCACGTGCTCGCGGCGCAGCGTGTCGGGGTCGACGGCGGACACGCCACCCTTGCTGCTCGTGATGTTGACGATCGAGGGGATGACCCGGTCGACGACCGCGCGGACGAACCCGTCGGCCTGCTCGCCCGTCGCGAGCGTGTGGGCGGCCGCGGCGATCGCACCGCAGCTGTCGTGGCCGAGCACGACCACGAGCGGCGTCCCGAGGATGTTGACCCCGTACTCGATCGACCCGATCACCGTGGTGTCCAGGACGTGACCCGCGGTCCGCACGACGAACACGTCACCGAGCCCCTGGTCGAAGATGATCTCGGCCGCGACGCGCGAGTCCGCGCAGCCGAAGATCACAGTGTGGGGGTGCTGGGCCACGCTCACCTCGGCGCGGCGCGCGGCGCCCTGCGAGGGGTGCTCCATCTCGTCGCGCACGAAGCGTCCGTTGCCGTCGCGGAGCTGGGCCCAGGCCTCGGCGGGGGTCATGGAGGTGGTCTCGGGGGTGCTGCTCGTCGTCGTCACAACCTCCATGTTCGCTCACCGCGGGCCGTGCCGTGCGCGGCGTTCACGATCTGACCAGACCCCTGGACACCGCGACGTCCGCACCGGGGCGAGCGGCGCCGTCGGGCCTGGTGGAAATGTCCCTCGCGTGGCGAGTCGTCCCCGGACCGGGTACCTCTAGGAGGAGGAACCAACCGAGAACGGGCACAGCGATGCGCCCGTTGGACGAAGGGGAGACCGTGCACCGAAGCACCCGGGCACTCGCCGCGGCACTGGCCGTCGCGACGATCGTGCCGCTCGCCGCGTGCAGCACCGGGGAGGGCTCAGGCCCACCCGTGCTCACCTGGTACATCAACCCGGACAACGGGGGACAGGCCGCGATCGCGGCGTCCTGCAGCGACGCCTCGGGCGGCGCGTACAGCATCGAGACCTCGCTGCTGCCGCGAGACGCCGCGGCCCAGCGTGAACAGCTCGCGCGCCGCCTCGCGGCCAAGGACTCGTCGATCGACCTCATGAGCCTCGACCCGCCGTTCATCCCCGAGCTCGCCGAGGCGGGCTTCCTCGCCCCCGTGCCCGACGACGTCGCGACCGCGACGACCCAGGACGTCGTGCAGGGCGCGATCGACGGCTCGACGTGGAAGGACGAGCTGGTCGCGATCCCGTTCTGGGCCAACACCCAGCTCCTCTGGTACCGCAAGTCCGTCGCCCAGGCCGCGGGGCTCGACCTGACGCAGCCCGTGACGTGGGACCAGATCATGACCGCGGCGCAGGACCAGGACAAGTACCTCGCGGTGCAGGGCGCCAAGGCCGAGTCGCTGACCGTGTGGATCAACGCGCTCGTCGAGTCCGCGGGCGGTCAGATCCTCGAGAACCCCGAGGCGCCGGCCGACGAGCTCACGCTCGGCCTCGAGACCGACGCGGGCCGCGCCGCCGCACGGATCGTCGGCGAGATCGGGAGCTCGGGCCTCGGCGGGCCCGGTCTGCCGAGCGAGGACGAGGCCGCGTCGCTGACCCTCTTCCAGGGGGACAAGGGCTCGTTCATGGTCAACTGGCCGTTCGTCTGGTCCTCGACGCTGAGCGGCGTCGACGCGGGGTCGCTCGACCAGACGCTGCTCGACGACATCGGCTGGACGACGTACCCCCAGGTGGTCGAGGGGCAGGACACGCGCCCGCCCTACGGCGGCATCAGTCTCGGCGTCGGGGCGTTCAGCAGGCACACCGACCTGTCCTACGAGGCCGCGCAGTGCATCGTGAGCGCCGAGAACCAGGCCGCGTACTTCGTGTCCGACGGCAACCCCGCGGCGAACACCGCGGCCTACGACGACCCCGCCGTGCAGAAGGCCTACCCCATGTACGACGTGATCCGGCAGTCGCTCGAGCAGGCCGCGCCCCGGCCGCAGACGCCGTTCTACAACGAGGTCTCCACCGGGCTCCAGCAGACCTGGTACCCGCCCGCGAGCGTGACCGAGGACGGCACGCCCGTGACCTCGACCGACTTCATCACCGCCGTCCTGCGAGGGGAGCGACTGCTGTGAGCACCGACACCCGGGGCGCGCACCCGGCCCAGCCGTCCAGGCCCGAGCCGGACCCCGCGCCCGACCTGACTCCCGACAAGAAGGCCAAGGCCGCGCGCAGCGACCGGGCCCGGGCCGAGGCCCGTCTCGGCTGGTACCTCGCCGGGCCCGCGTTCGTCGTCATGCTGGCCGTGACCCTCTACCCGATCCTCCAGGCCGTCTACGACTCGCTGTTCAACTACAAGCTCACGGCCCCCGACGACCGCTCGTTCGTGGGCCTCGGCAACTACGTCGTGATCCTCACCGACCCCGTCTGGTGGCGAGACTTCGCGGTGACGTTCTTCATCATGGTCGTGTCCGTGGTCGTCGAGCTCGTCCTGGGCTTCGCGCTCGCGCTCGTCATGCACCGCGCGATCAAGCGCCTGCGCGGTCTCCTGCGCACCGCGATCCTCGTGCCGTACGGCATCATCACCGTGGTCTCGGCCTTCGCGTGGTTCTACGCGTTCGACATCACGTCCGGCTACGTCAACAGCTGGTTCGACTGGGTGCCCGGGATCGGGCCGGACCTCAACTGGTTCGCCCACCAGGGCACGAGCCTGTTCGTCATCATCGCGTCCGAGGTGTGGAAGACGACGCCGTTCATCTCGCTCCTGCTGCTCGCGGGCCTCGCTCAGGTCCCGGGCGAGCTCGAGGAGGCCGCGAAGGTCGACGGCGCCACCGCCTGGCAGCGCTTCTCGCGCGTGATCGTGCCCAACATGAAGGCCGCGATCATGGTCGCCGTCCTGTTCCGCGCGCTCGACGCGTTCCGCATCTTCGACAACGTCTTCATCATGACCAACGGCGCGAACAACACGGAGGTGCTGTCCTTGCTGGCCTACCGGACCTCGATCGGGCAGCTCCAGATCGGCATGGGCTCGGCCATCTCGGTCCTGCTGTTCCTGTGCGTGATCGGGATCTGCTTCGTCGCGATCAAGCTGTTCAAGGTGGATCTGGCCGGCGCGAGAGGGGAGCGATGATGGGTAGCGTCCTGAGCACCCGGGCCCGCGTGTGGTGGGCCGTCATCACGGTCGTCGTCCTCGTGGGCGCGCTGTTCCCGGTCGTCTCGATCCTCATGACGAGCTTCAAGGGACCGAGCGACCTCAACTCCGGCACGTTCCTGCCACCGCAGTGGAGCACCGACAACTACGAGCAGATCCTGTCCTCGGGCGGCTCGGCGCAGGAGCTGTTCCTGTCGGCGCTGCGCAACTCGGTCGGCATCTCGCTCATCGCGACCGTGATCGCGGTCGTCCTCGCGACGCTCGCCGCGTACGCGATCGCGCGCCTGAACTTCCCGGGCAAGCGTCTGATCCTCACGACCGCGCTGGGAGTCTCGATCTTCCCCGTGGTCTCGATCGTCACGCCGCTGTTCAACCTGTGGCGCAACATCGGCCTCTACGACACGTGGCTCGGCCTGATCATCCCGTACCTGTCGCTCACGCTCCCGATCTCCATCTGGACCCTCGCGGCGTTCTTCCGCCAGATCCCGTGGGAGCTCGAGCAGGCCGCGCAGGTCGACGGCGCCACGCCGTGGCAGGCGTTCCGCAAGGTCATCGTGCCGCTCGCCGCACCCGGCGTCTTCACGACGGCGCTCATCGCGTTCTTCATCGCGTGGAACGACTTCGTGTACGGCATCTCGCTCACGTCCACGAGCGCCGCCCGGCCCGTGCCGGCCGCCCTCGCGTTCTTCACGGGCGCGTCCTACTTCGAGGAACCGACGGGCGCGATCTCCGCCGCGGCCGTGGTCGTGACCATCCCCGTGGTGATCCTCGTGGTGCTGTTCCAGCGGCAGATCGTCTCGGGCCTGACGCAGGGGGCGGTCAAGGGATGAGCGCCACGACCTGCCCGACGGCGCCGCCCACCCCGCGTGAGCGCGTCGCCCGTGCGTACGGGCCCGGGTCCGCTCCCGGGCCTGTGCCACGGCCCCGCACCCGTACCCTTCGCCGCCCGTCCCCCGACCGAGGAGAGAGCTGATGGCCTCCATCACCCTCAAGAACATCGTCAAGAAGTACGGCGACGGGTTCCCCGCCGTCCGAGGAGTCAGCATCGACATCTCCGACGGCGAGTTCGTGATCCTCGTCGGCCCCTCGGGCTGCGGGAAGTCGACGCTGCTGCGCATGATCGTCGGCCTCGAGGACATCACCTCGGGCGACCTCCTGATCGACGGCGACCGCGTCAACGAGAAGGCACCGCGCGACCGCGACCTCGCGATGGTCTTCCAGAACTACGCGCTCTACCCGCACCTGACCGTCGCGGAGAACATCGCGTTCCCGCTGCGCCTGACCAAGGGGAAGTTCAGCGACGCCGAGATCCGCGAGAAGGTCGAGCACGCCGCCGACCTCCTCGACCTGCGCGAGCACCTCGACCGCAAGCCCGCCAACCTGTCCGGCGGGCAGCGCCAGCGCGTCGCGATGGGCCGCGCGATCGTGCGCGACGCCAAGGCGTTCCTGTTCGACGAGCCGCTGTCCAACCTCGACGCCAAGCTGCGCGGCCAGATGCGCACCGAGATCGCGCGGCTCCAGCGACGCCTCGCGACCACGACCGTCTACGTGACCCACGACCAGACCGAGGCCATGACGCTCGGCGACCGCGTCGCCGTCCTGCGCAAGGGCGAGCTCCAGCAGATCGCGAGCCCGCGCGCGCTCTACGAGCAGCCCGTCAACCTGTTCGTCGCGGGGTTCATCGGGTCACCGCCCATGAACTTCCTGCCCGGCGAGGTCTCCGGGAGCAGCATGGAGCTGCCGTTCGGCACGTTCGAGCTGCCCGAGCGGATCGTCTCGGCGATCGGGGAGCGTGAGCTCGTGATCGTGGGCCTGCGCCCCGAGCACTTCGAGGACGCGCGCCTCGTCGACCCGTCCAAGAAGGACCGGGGGCGGACCTTCGACGCGCAGATCGACGTGACCGAGTGGCTCGGCGCCGAGCTCTACGCCTACGTGCCGTTCGAGATGCACGCCTCGGTCGCGGCCCAGCTCGAGGAGCTCGACCGCGAGCTCGACGGCGAGGGACTGCGCACCCAGTTCGTGGTCGCGCTCAACTCGGCGTCCCGCGTGCGCGACGGCGACTCGACCGAGCTCTGGTTCGATCCCGACAAGATGATGGTCTTCGACCCCGAGACGGGCGAGAACCTCACGCACGACCAGGACGAGGTGGACCGGCTCGACAAGGAGAACGAGGAGGACCGGCGCGCCTCGCTCGAGCGGGCCCAGGCGCAGTCCGAGGGGCAGGCGCGCAAGAGCGCCTGACCCGGTGCCGGTCAGTCGTCCTCGGTGCCGGCATCCTGAGCGTCGACCGGGGCGGACGGTGCGCCGTCCGCCGCGCGAGCGGACGCGAGGCGCTCGCGCGCTCCGTCGAGCCATTGCTGGCAGCGGGCTGCGAGGGCCTCGCCGCGCTCCCACAGGGCGAGCGAGGCCTCGAGCGGTTCGCCGCCCGCCTCGAGGCGGGACACGACCTGAACCAGCTCGTCGCGCGCCTGCTCGTACGTGAGCGTCGCGACGTCGGCGGGGGGCGGGGTGGTGCTGCTCATGGTGGAGGGCCTTCCTGGTGCTGAGGGTCTGTGGTCGTCGGTGCGTGGAGGGCTGGGCGGGCTGGGCTCGGGCCGGCCGGGGGGCTCGGTCAGCGCACGGTCGCGTCGATCGCGCCGCTCGCGAGCCGCACGTGCAGGGCGTCGCCCGGGCTCACGTCGTCGGGGGAGCGGACGATCCCGCCGTCGGGCCCGTGCACCACGGCGTAGCCGCGCTCGAGCGTCGACGCGGGGGACAGGGCGCGCACCTGGGCCGCGAGGCGGTCCACCTCGCCGTGAGCGCGCAGAAGGATCGCGTCGAGCGAGCGCCTGGCCCGGTCCCGGGCCGCGAGCACCTGCTGCTCGCGCGTGGAGATCATGGTCTCGGGGGCGGCGAGCACGGGTCGCGAGCGCGCGCTGTCGAGCCGGGACTGCTCGCGCTGCAGCTGGTGCGTGATCGCGGCCCGGATCCGAGACCGCGCCTGCAGGACGCGCGCCCGCTCCTCGCCCACGTCGGGCACGATGCGCTTGGCGGCGTCCGTCGGGGTCGAGGCGCGGTAGTCCGCGACCAGGTCGAGGAGCGGGGTGTCGGTCTCGTGGCCGATCGCGCTGACCAAGGGCGTGCGGCACGCGGCCGCGGCGCGGACGAGCGCCTCGTTGCTGAACGGCAGGAGGTCCTCGACCGCGCCACCGCCGCGCGCGACCACGATCACGTCGACGTCGGGGCGCGCGTCGAGCTCGGCGATCGCGGCGCTCACCTGCGAGACCGCGCTCGCGCCCTGCACCGCGACCTCGCGGATCTCGAAGCGCACCTGGGGCCAGCGCGCGCGGGCGTTGACCACGACGTCGTGCTCGGCCTTGGACTCGCGCCCGCACACGAGCCCCACGACCGCGGGCAGGAACGGGAGGGGGACCTTGCGGTCGGCGTCGAAGAGGCCCTCGGCCGCCAGGATGCGCTTGAGGTGCTCGATCCGGGCCAGGAGCTCACCGATCCCGACCGTGCGGACCTCGCTCGCCTGGAGCTGGAACGACCCGCGCTTGGGCCAGAACACGGGCTTGGCGTGGACGACGACGTGCGCCCCCTCGGTCAGGGGAGTGCTCGCGGACTCGAAGACCTTGGCGAGCGCGGCGACCGGGAGCGACATGTCGGCGTCCGTGTCGCGGAGCGTGAGGAAGGCCATCGAGGCGCCGGGACGACGGTTGAGCTGCACGACCTGCCCCTCGACCCAGACGGGGGACATCCGGTCGATGTACGCCGTGATCTTGCTCGACAGGAGCCGGACGGGCCACGGGTGCTCGGCGCTCGTGTCGAGGGCCCGGACGGGGAGGGCGGTCGGCTGTGCGGGGGAGGCCGGGGGGCTGGTGGGGTCGGCGGGTCGGTCGGTCACGGGGTCAAGCCTGCCTCATGGGTGTGACAGCCGCCGAGGGCGACGTGCAAGACCCCCGAGGGTGACGCCCGCGCCCGCCGAGGGCGACGCGCGCGTCACCCTCGAGCGCTCACTCGGTCGCCGTCGGCAGTCCGCCCGGTCGCCGTCGGCAGCCGGCACGGTCACGCTCGGCGCGGCGGCCCGGTCCGTGAGGATCCTGTGGAGTTGCTGCCAGGACATGGCCCGGACCGCGCCCGGACCCACCCGCCGGGCCCGCCACCGAAAGCCCGTCGCCTAGACTCGTGACGTGACTTCCCCGACTGGTAAGCGTGTCCTCCTCGCCGCCCCCCGCGGCTACTGCGCGGGCGTCGACCGTGCCGTGATCGCGGTCGAGAAGGCGCTCGAGCACTACGGCGCCCCCGTGTACGTCCGCAAGGAGATCGTGCACAACAAGTACGTCGTCGAGTCGCTGAGCGACAAGGGCGCGGTCTTCGTCGAGGAGACCGACGAGGTGCCCGAGGGTGCGCGCGTCGTGTTCTCGGCCCACGGCGTCTCGCCTGCGGTCCACGAGGCGGCTGCCCAGCGCAACCTCCAGACGATCGACGCGACCTGCCCCCTGGTCACCAAGGTGCACAAGGAGGCCGTGCGTTTCGCGGCGGACGACTACGACATCCTGCTGATCGGCCACGAGGGCCACGAGGAGGTCGAGGGCACCGCGGGCGAGGCGCCGGACCACGTCCAGATCGTCAACTCGCCCGACGACGCCGCGAACGTCACGGTCCGCGACCCGGAGAAGGTGGTCTGGATCTCGCAGACGACCCTGTCGGTCGACGAGACCATGGAGACGGTCGACCGTCTGCGTGAGCGTTTCCCGACGCTGCAGAACCCGCCGTCGGACGACATCTGCTACGCGACGCAGAACCGTCAGGTCGCGGTGAAGAAGCTCGCGCCCGAGTGCGAGCTCGTGATCGTGGTCGGTTCGGCGAACTCGTCGAACTCGGTCCGTCTCGTCGAGGTGGCACTGGGGGCCGGCGCGGACGCGTCGTACCGGATCGACCGCGCGCAGGAGATGGACGAGTCGTGGCTCGACGGTGTCACGACGGTCGGTGTGACCTCGGGCGCCTCGGTACCGGAGATCCTCGTCAACGACGTGCTCGCGTACCTGGCCGAGCGTGGATACGGCGAGGTCCAGGAGGTCCGCACGGCGACCGAGGACCTCATGTTCTCGCTCCCCAAGGAGCTGCGCGCCGACCTCAAGGCCGCGGGCAACGCGCCGGCACGCCCGCGCCGTGAGAACCGCACGTCGCTCTCGGTCGAGCCCGTCTGAGCCGTTCGCACGTCGAGGCCCGTACCGGATGTTCCGGGACGGGCCTCGTCCGTCCCCGGGGCGTCGCGGCGACGGACCTGCCGCCCCGTGTGGGGTCGGGCCCGTCACCGTCGGTGGCCCAGCCCGTCACCGTCGGCGACGGGGCACGTCACCGTCGGCGGCTTGGCGCGCCATCGTGCAGGTATCGGCCCGACGGCGCCGCTCACCGGGCGCGTGCGTCACCCCACGGCGACGCTCACCCGGGCGTCAGGACGCGTCTGCTCCCCGGTCGCGCTCGTGCCGCCCGGGGGCGTTGATGGTCCCGAGCATTCCGGCGTCGAGCGGGTCCTGCTCGGCGGCCTCCGCCGGATCGGTGCCCGCGCGCGATCCCGTGGCGATCTCGTCGATCGCGACGAAGTTCTCGTGGACGGACGCGAGGAGCTCGGGGGCGCTCACGGCGCTGAGCTGGGGGTTGGCCACGGCAGGGCTCTCGAGGTCCTCGTCGACGACGTTGAGGTCGGCGAAGCGGCGCGCGCTCACGAGGACCCGTGTCTCGAGCGAGGCGACGGTGCGGTTGTAGGACTCGGCGGCGCCCTGGATGGATCGGCCGAGCTTGGCGAGGTGGCTGCCCATGACGGCGAGGCGGCCGTGGAGCTCCTTGCCGAGCGTGAGCACCTGCTGGGCGTTCGCGGCGAGCGCGTCCTGCCGCCAGGCGTACGCGACGGTCCGCAGCAGGGCGATCATCGTCATGGGCGCCGCGATGATGACGTTCTTCGCGACCGCGTACTCCAGGATCGACGGGTCCTGCTCGATCGCGGCGGACAGGAACGACTCGGCCGGGACGAACATGACGACGAACTCGGGGGCCGGGCTGAACTGGTCCCAGTACCGCTTTCCCGCGAGGTCGTCGATGTGCTTGCGGAAGTGGCGGGCGTGCGCGGCGAGGCGTTCGGCGCGCACGCGGGGGTCGGTCGTCTGCTGGGCGTCGAGGTAGCCGAGGAAGGCGACCTTGGCGTCGACGACGACGTTCTTGCCGCCCGCGAGCCGGATGACCATGTCGGGGCGCAGCGCGCCGTCGTCGGTCGTGACCTGGTCCTGCTCCATGAAGTCGACGTGGGGGATCATGCCTGCGGCCTCGACGACGCGGCGCAGCTGGAGCTCGCCCCATGCCCCGCGGACCTGCGAGGAGCGCAGGGCGGTGACGAGCTGGGACGTCTCGGCGCGCAGCGCCTCGGAGTCGTGGCGCATGCCGCGGACCTGCTCGGCGAGCGTGCCGTGGGCCTCGCGGCGAGCCTGCTCGGCGGCGGAGACCTCGGCCTTGACCTGGTCGAGGGCCTTGCTGAGCGGTTCGACGAGCTGCTGCACGGCCTGCTCGCGCTTGGCGAGCTCGGCCTCCCCGACCTGCTGGCTGCGCTTGAAGCGCTCCTCGGCCTGCGTGAGGAACTGCTCGGAGCTGGTCGCGAGCGCCTTGCGGGCGAGGGCCTCGAACTGGGCCTCGAGCCGGGCCTGGTCGCCACGGATCTCGGCCAGGCGCTTCTCGGAGCCGGCGCGCAGGTCCTCGATCGACCGTTCGTGGTTGGCGCGCTCGATGTCGAGGCGCTCGTCCGCGGCGCGCTCGGTGCTCGCGAGCTGGCGTCCGAACGCCTCGCGCTCGGTGCGGAGCTGGCGCTCGAACCCTTCGCGCTCGGCCGCGAGCCGCTCGGCGAGGCCCGCTCCGCGTGCGGCCTCCTGCTGGGCCTGGGCCAGCAGCCCGGTGAGCCGACCGATCTCGGCGCGCCCGGAGTCGGGGGAGGTGCGGCGTGCGAGCCAGCCCAGGAGGGCCCCCACGAGGAGTCCGACGACGAGCATGAGCCACGGCAGGGCGTTGTCCATGCCCGCACTCTGCCAGGTGCCACCCACAGGGTGCGGGGAGCTGCGCCGTCGGGCGCGTCGCCGGGCCTGCGAGACCGCGTGCACGGGTGAATCCGGCTCCCACCTGGAAAGACATGACATATCTCCTGGGGGGACACCGCCCGGCTCCACTAGGTTTGTCCGTATGGCCCACGAACCTGAGCCCCGCGACCAGCTCCCACCCCTTGCCGACGCAGCGCCCGCGTACCCCGCAGCGCCTGCCGCGCCCGTCCTCGCTCCCGCGACGCCCACGCCCCCGACCCACGCGGCGGGCACCGCCCCCGCGCTGTCGGTGCGCGGGCTGTGGAAGAAGTTCGGCGAGAAGATCGCCGTGGCGGGTATCGACCTCGACGTCCCGGCGGGCTCGTTCTACGGGCTCGTCGGCCCCAACGGCGCGGGCAAGACGACCGCGCTGTCGATGGCCACGGGTCTGCTGCGCCCGGACTTCGGCTCGGTCCACGTGCACGGCCTGGACCTGTGGGCGAACCCGCTCGAGGGCAAGCGCCTGCTCGGCATCCTCCCGGACGGCGTGCGCCTGTTCGACCGGCTCACGGGCGCCCAGCTCATCACGTACGCGGGCCTGCTGCGCGGCATGGACCGCGAGACGGTCGCCGAGCGCACCGCGGACCTGCTCGAGGCCCTGGGCCTGGCGGCCGACGCGAACACGTTCGTGGTCGACTACTCGGCGGGCATGACCAAGAAGATCGCGCTGGCCTCGGCGCTGATCCACGCCCCGAACCTGCTCGTCCTCGACGAGCCGTTCGAGGCCGTCGACCCGGTCTCCGCGGCCAACATCCGCGAGATCCTCAACGGCTACGTCGCGAGCGGCGGCACCGTGATCGTGTCCTCGCACGTCATGGACCTGGTCCAGCGCATGTGCGACCACGTCGCGGTCATCGCGGGCGGGCACGTGCTCGCGGCCGGGACCGTGGACGAGGTCCGCGCGGGCCAGAGCCTGGAAGACCGCTTCGTCGACCTGGTCGGCGGGCGTCAGACCACGGAGGGGCTGTCGTGGTTGCGCACCTCGTAAGGCTCAAGCTCACCCTCCTGCGCAACACGCTCAAGAAGAGCGTGTGGCAGACGGTGGGGCTCGTCCTCGGCATCCTCTACGGGCTGGGCGTCATCTCGATGGCCCTGATCGGCCTGACGGTCCTGGGCACCACGGCCCCCGAGATGGCGGGCCAGATCATCACGATCGTCGGGTCGGTCGTCGTGCTCGCGTGGTGGATCGTGCCGCTCTTCGCGTTCGGCGTGGACGCGACGCTCGACCCGCAGCGCTTCGTGACGTTCGCGGTGCCGCAGCGCCAGCTCCTCGCGGGGCTCGCGGTCGCGGGTCTCGTGGGCATCCCGGGGATCGTGACGCTCGTCGCCTCGGCCGGCACGGCGCTCGCGTGGTGGCGTTCGCCGCTCGCGGCCCTGGCCGCGCTCGTGGGCGCGCTGCTCGCGGTCGCGCTGTGCGTCGTCGGGTCCCGTGCGACGACGACCGCGCTCGCGCCGCTGCTCGACTCGCGGCGCTACCGCGAGGTCCTGTCGATCGCGGCGTTCGTGCCGCTCATGCTCGCAGGGCCGATCATCGGCTGGGCGACGTCGGCGATCGCGCGCGGGCAGGAGGTGCTGCCGGTCATCGCGGACGTCCTGGGGTGGACGCCGTTCGGGGCGCCGTGGGCGGTCGCGTCCGCGGTGTCCGACGGCGCCTGGGGCCTCGCGCTCGCGCGGCTCGCCATCGCGGTGGTCGTCCTGGTCGCGGCGTGGGTCGTGTGGGACCGCGCGCTCGCCAAGGCGCTGGTCGCGCCGCACGGCGGCGCCTCGGCCGGCAAGTCCAAGGGGCTCGGCTGGTTCGACCGGTTCCCGGCGACCCCCGTGGGCGCCGTGGCGGCGCGCTGCCTGACGTACTGGTTCCGCGACCCGCGCTACTCCGGGTCGATCGCCGTGGTCCCGCTGCTCCCCGTCCTGCTGTGGTTCGTCGGGTCGAGCATGGGGATCGACGGCGGGGACGGGTTCAAGGAGCTCATGCTCGTGCTGGGCCCTGTCACGGCCTTCACGTTCGGGTTCGCGATCTCGGCGGACGTCGCGTACGACCACACCGCGTTCTGGACGCAGGTGTCGTCGGGCGTGAGCGGGTTCGCGGACCGCGCGGGCCGTGTGCTCGCGGCCGCGGTCATCGGGGTGCCGGTCGTGCTCGTGTTCGCGGTGGCCTCGGTCGCGTTCACGGGCCGGTGGGACCTCCTGGTCGCCACGATCGGCCTGAGCCTGGGCGTGCTGGGTGCGGGGCTGGGGGTGTCGAGCGTGGTCTCGGCGCGCCTGCTCTACCCGGTGCCGAAGCCGGGGGACAGCCCGTTCAAGTCGCCGCAGGGCGCTGCGATGGCGACGCTCGTGGCGCAGATGATCACCATGCTGGTCCTCGCGGCCCTGTGCCTGCCGGCGGCGGGGCTCGCGCTCACGAACGTCCTGACGGGGGCGGCGGTCTGGGGCTGGCTCACGCTCGTCGTGGGCGTCGGTCTCGGGGTCGTGTTCCTCGTGATGGGCATGCGCTGGGGCGGCCGCCTGGTCGACCAGCGGGGCCCGGAGCTCCTCCAGCAGGTCATGAGCTACAAGTAGGCGTCTCCCGCAGCGGCCCGACGGCGCCGCTCGCCCAAGGCGCGCCCGTGCAGCAGTGCACGTGGCCGCCCGGGGCGGGCGGCGCCGTCGGGCCGTCTGCCTGCCGACCGCCTGCTCCGGTGCGAGCGGCGCGCGCGGTCGCTCGGCGTAGACTCAGGCCCCGTGGCTCTAACAATCGGCATCGTCGGCCTGCCCAACGTCGGCAAGTCCACCCTCTTCAACGCCCTGACGCGCAACCAGGTCCTCGCCGCGAACTACCCGTTCGCGACGATCGAGCCGAACATCGGCGTCGTGTCCCTCCCGGACCCGCGGCTGAACAAGCTCGCGGAGATCTTCGGCAGCGAGCGCATCCTGCCCGCGACCGTGTCCTTCGTGGACATCGCGGGCATCGTCAAGGGTGCGAGCGAGGGGGAGGGGCTCGGCAACAAGTTCCTCGCGAACATCCGTGAGGCGGACGCGATCTGCCAGGTGACCCGCGCGTTCGACGACCCCGACGTGATCCGCGTCGAGGGCTCGACGGACTCGGCGGACGACATCGAGACCATCAGCACCGAGCTGATCCTCGCGGACCTCCAGACCCTCGAGAAGGCGCTGCCGCGTCTCGAGAAGGAGGTCAAGATCAAGAAGGGCGACCCCGTCCTGCTCGCCGCGGCCCAGAAGGCGCAGACGCTGCTCGAGCAGGGGATCACCCTGTTCCAGGGCGCGAAGTCCGCCGGGCTGGACCTGGCCGAGATCGCGAGCCTGCAGCTCATGACGGCCAAGCCGTTCATCTACGTCTTCAACACCGACGACGCGGGCCTCGTGGACGAGGACCGCAAGGCCGAGCTGCGGGCTCTCGTCGCGCCGGCGCAGGCGATCTTCCTGGACGCCAAGTTCGAGTCCGAGCTCGTCGAGCTCGAGCCCGAGGAGGCCGCCGAGATGCTCGCCGAGACGGGCCAGGAGGAGTCGGGCCTCGACCAGCTCGCGCGCGTCGGCTTCGACACGCTCGGCCTGCAGACCTACCTCACGGCCGGGCCCAAGGAGTCGCGCGCCTGGACGATCCGCAAGGGCTGGACCGCTCCGCAGGCGGCCGGGGTCATCCACACCGACTTCGAGCGCGGCTTCATCAAGGCCGAGGTCATCTCGTTCGACGACCTCGTCGAGACCGGCTCGGTGGCGGCGGCCCGTGCGGCGGGCAAGGCCCGCATCGAGGGCAAGGACTACGTCATGGTCGACGGGGACGTCGTGGAGTTCCGCTTCAACGTCTGAGCCCTTCGGCCTGGCCCCGCGGGCCGCTATGAGGTCTGCCACATTCGCCGGATATGGGACGGGCGCCACCGCATCGTGAGACGCGGGCGGCGCTCGTTCCATGTTTCCGGTCCGTTACGTACCGGTTTCTCCGGGTATCGAATGGGAAACAGCACCGTACCGGCCAGTATCAACTCGGTAACGATCGACCGCTCGAAAGGTGCAACCGGGTGAAGTCGCCCATCTTGGTCGGTACCGTTGCCCCAAACCAATGGTGGGTCTCCCGCGAGTGTCGCCGAGCTCCGCGCGCAGTGCTGCTGCGGAGCACGTCGACGGGGAACCCACCATCCCCTTGAGGAGGAACATTGAAGATCTCACGGAAGTCTGCGGCTGTCGCAGCCGTGGCGGCGAGCGCACTGGCGCTCTCCGCGTGCGCCGGTGGGTCCGGCGACGGCAACAGCGACGACGGCGCGGGCATCAACGACAGCGAGAGCGTCAACATCGCGTGGAACCAGCCGTTCTACTCGTACAACGGCAACTCCATGACCGGTAACGCCACGGCGAACAACGTCGTGCTGTACCTCATGCGTGCCGGCTTCAACTACTACGACGAGGACCTGAACCTGGTTCAGGACGAGTCGTACGGGACGTACGAGAAGGTCTCCGACGACCCGCTGACGATCAAGTACACCTACGCGGACACCGCCGGCTGGTCCGACGACGTCGCGGCCGGCCCCGCCGACCTCCTCCTCGAGTGGGTCGCCCAGACCGGTAAGTACAACAACATCGAGCCGGTGTACGACGAGGAGACCGGAGAGGTCACCAACCAGGCCGAGGTCGACGCCGGTGTCTACTTCGACGCCTCGTCCCCGGGCATCTCGCTCGTGACCGACGTGCCCGTCATCGAGGACAACTCGATCACGTTCACGTACTCCAAGCCCTTCGCCGACTGGGAGACCGCGATCTCCCCGAACCTCCCGGCCCACGTGGTCGGGCAGCGTGCGCTCGGCATCGAGGACGCGACCGAGGCGAGCGACGCCGTCGTCAAGGCCATCCAGGACGGCGACGTCGCGAGCCTGCAGAAGATCGCGAACGTCTGGAACAAGGACTTCAACTACGCCGAGCTCCCCGACGACGAGAACCTCTACCTCTCGAGCGGCGCGTACGTCATGACGGACTTCGTCAAGGACCAGTACGTCACGCTGAAGGCCAACGAGAAGTACAAGGGCGAGCACAAGGCCGGCATCGACCAGGTCACCATCCGCTACAACGGCGACCCGATGGGCCAGGTCCAGGCGCTGCAGAACGGTGAGGTCGACCTCATCAACCCGCAGTCCACGGCCGACATCCTCTCGGCGGTCAGCGCTCTCGACGGCGTCAAGGTCGAGTCCGCGACCGAGGGCACGTACGAGCACGTCGACCTGCAGTTCTCCAACGGTGGGCCGTTCGACCCGAACACCTACGGTGGCGACGCCGAGAAGGCCAAGAAGGTCCGCCAGGCGTTCCTCAAGACCATCCCGCGTCAGCAGATCATCGACAACCTGATCAAGCCGCTGAACCCGGACGCTGAGATCCGCAACTCGTACACCACGGTCCCCGGCTCGCCCGCGTACGACGACATCGTCGCCGCGAACGGCCAGTCCCAGTACGACGAGGTCGACATCGAGGGCGCCAAGGCGCTCCTGGCCGAGGCCGGCGTCACCTCGCCCGTCTCCGTCCGCCTGCTGTTCGACCCCAACAACACGCGTCGTGTCAACCAGGCGCAGCTCATCACCGAGTCGGCCGCCCTCGCGGGCTTCACGGTCGCCCCGTACCAGGTCCAGACCGACTGGGGCACCGACCTGAGCAACGCCAAGTCGTTCTACGACGCGGCGCTCTTCGGCTGGCAGTCGACCTCGACCGCCGTGACCGAGTCGGACGCGAACTACCGCACCGACGCGACGAACAACCACTACGGGTACTCCAACCCCGAGGTCGACGAGCTGTTCAACCAGCTCCAGACCGAGACGGACCCGGCCGAGCAGACCCGTCTCCTCGGCGAGGTCGAGAAGCACCTCGTCGACGACGCGTTCGGCGTGACCATCTTCCAGTTCCCGGGCGTCACCGCCTGGAACGAGTCCAAGATCTCGGGCGTCAAGCCGCTCACGATCGCCCCGGGCATCTTCTACGGGTTCTGGGACTGGAAGACCGGCAACGCCGAGGCCAGCAAGTAGTACCGACTCCGTCAGGTGAGACGAGTCGCGGGCGGGGGGGGGGCGCTCCCCACCCCCCGCGCGCGGAAGATCTCCTCGGTCGGAGACGACGAGAGGGCGCCGGAGCACCCATCCGGCGCCCTCGCGCGTGCCTGCACACGCCGGCCAGCAGTATCCGCCGTGCATCGACTGCCGGGCCGCGGAATAGAATGACTCGCTGATCGCGAGTCCTCAGTCGTCTGCGAGGTTTACCCCAACGTGTTGACGTTCATTACGCGCCGCCTTCTGGCCGGCATAGCCACGCTGTTCGTGGCCATCTTCATGATGTACCTCCTGGTCGATCTGGCGATCGACCCCTTGGCCGACCTCCAGGAGTACCGCGGAGCGGACAAGGCCGCGAAGATCGCGGCGCGCGAGGACATGCTCAACCTCGACACCAACGTCGTGGTGCGCTTCTTCCAGTGGCTCGGCCACGTCTTCCAGGGAGACTTCGGCGTCGCCTGGCGTTCGGGCCAGGACGTCGGCACGCTCGTGTCGCACGCGATCGGCTCGACGCTGCAGCTCGTGACTGCCGCCACGGTCCTGTCGCTGATCCTCGGTGTCTCGGTCGGTATCGTCAGCGCCCTGCGCCAGTACGCGACGTTCGACTACCTGATCATCTTCCTGTCCTTCCTGCTCTACTCGCTGCCCTCGTTCTGGGTCGCCGTCCTCCTCAAGCAGTGGGGGGCCATCGGGTTCAACGACTTCCTCGCGGACCCCAACCTCTCCATACCGGTCCTGATCGTCGTCGCGGCGCTCATGGGCCTGCTGTGGGTGCTCGCGATCGGCGGGTCGGTCACGCGCAGGCTGCAGACCTTCGGTCTCGCCTTCGCGGCCACGCTCGGCGTCATGCTCTACGTGCAGCTCACGGACTGGTGGGCCGATCCGCAGCTCGGCCCGGTGCTGATCGCCATCACCGGGGTCGGCTTCGCGTTCGCCCTGACGGCGGTCTCTGCCGGCCTGCGCAACCGCCGTGCCCTGTACACGGCCCTCGCGACCGTGGCCATCGGCGTCGCCCTCTACTACCCGCTCCAGGGCTTCTTCGACTCGGTCGCCCCGAGCCACCTCATGATGTTCGGGCTCGCCATCGTCGCGATCGGCGTGGGCGTCCTGGTCGGCTTCCTCTTCCGCGGACCCGACTGGGGTGTCTCCGCGAGGACCGGTGGCATCACGGCGTTCGTGATCGCGGCGATGATCTACATCGACCGCGTCATGCAGGTCTGGCCCGCGTACGTGAACTCGAACGCGATCGGTGGGCGTCCCATCGCGACGTTCGGTGACCGGACGCCGAACCTCGGCGGCAACTACTGGGTGCAGGTCCTCGACCAGTACACGCACCTGCTGCTGCCGACCCTGACGCTGATCCTGGTCGCCTTCGCGGGCTACACGCGTTACTCGCGCTCGAGCATGCTCGAGGTCATGAGCCAGGACTACATCCGCACGGCTCGGGCCAAGGGGCTGAGCGAGCGAACCGTCATCATGCGCCACGGCTTCCGCAACTCGTTGATCCCGCTCGCGACGATCGTCCCGATCGACGTCATCACGCTCATCGGTGGCGCGGTCGTCACGGAGCGGATCTTCAACCGGCCGGGCATGGGTGCGCTCTTCCTCAACTCGCTCCAGGAAGCCGAGATCGAGCCGGTCATGGCCTACCTCCTGATCACCGCTGCGCTCGCGATCATCGCCAACATCGTGGCGGACCTGATCTACGCTGCCCTCGACCCACGAATTCGGGTGAACGCATGAGTACCCCTCTGAACCCCCAGAACGGCGAACCGGACTCGGTCACCATCGAGAACGCGATCGAGCTCAAGGACGTGGAAGGCCTGTCGCAGGGCCAGATCGTCCGCAGCCGGTTCTTCCGGCACAAGGGCGCCATGGTCGGCCTCGCGGTCCTGATCTTCGTCGTGCTGCTCGCCTTCACCTCGGTGGGCTTCGGCCCGGTCCCGGGATGGTGGCCGCAGGGCGGCGGGTCGGGCAAGGTCATCAACCCCGGAGGGGCGCCCACGATGAGCCTGCCCACCTGGCTGGGAGGGAGCGGCTTCGCCATCGGCGAGCACCCCTTCGGTCAGGACGAGAACGGGCACGACATGTTCTACTACGTCATGAAGGGCACCCAGACGTCGCTCGGCGTCATGTTCACCATCGGCGGTATCGCCTGCGTGCTCGGTGTCCTGATCGGCTCGCTGTCGGGCTTCTTCCGTGGTCGCACGGA
The DNA here is from genome assembly GCF_014836555.1 of Oerskovia rustica. GTDB lineage: Bacteria > Actinomycetota > Actinomycetes > Actinomycetales > Cellulomonadaceae > Oerskovia > Oerskovia rustica. The sequence continues at coordinate 191,542 of NZ_JACSQQ010000002.1, read as the reverse complement.
CGGCATGCTCATGCGTTTCACGGACCTCGTCATCACGGTCCCGACCATCGTCATCGGTGCTGTCATCGGCAAGATGGCCGGATCCTTGAGCGCGGCGATCTTCGGTGCCGCCCTCGGCCTGATCCTGTGGCCGAGCCTGGCCCGACTGGTGCGCGGTGAGTTCCTGAGCCTGCGCGAGCGGGAGTTCGTCGACGCCGCCCGTGTGGCCGGCGCCTCGAACACCCGGATCATCTTCAAGCACATCCTGCCGAACGCGATCGGTGTCATCATCGTCGCGACGACGCTGCTCATGAGCTCGGCGATCCTGCTCGAGACCGCGCTGAGCTACCTGGGCTTCGGCATCCAGTCGCCCGACATCTCGCTCGGCCAGCTCATCAACCAGTACCAGTCGTCGTTCGCGACGCGGCCCTGGCTGTTCTGGTGGCCCGGTCTGTTCATCGTCGTGATCGCGCTGTGCATCAACTTCATCGGCGACGGTCTGCGCGACGCGTTCGACCCGCGCCAGAAGCGGATCCCCTCCCAGAAGAAGATGGACCGCGCTGCCGCCGGCTCGCACGAGACCACCATCCCGATGCAGGCCCAGGGTGGCCACGTCGGCCTGGGCGGCGGGAGCTGACATGACCGGCCTCACGTCACCGGTACCGACGACCCCCCGCGGGGCGCCGTCGGTACCGGTGGCGTGCTCAGCCGAGCTGCGGCGCGAGCACCCCGAGGGTCGTGAGCACCACGAGGCCGGCGACGGTCGCGACGTGCCACGTCGTGCGGGGCGTGAGCCCGTGGTCGTCACCGTCGAGGTGCCCCGCGGAACGCAGCGCCTCGTAGCGTTCTCCGATCACGAGCGCCACCGCGTCGGCGTTGGCCCCGCTGACCAGCCGGTCACCGACCATGCCCTTGCTGGGGTCCACCGTGCGGGGGTTTCGCAGCCTCGCCACGGAGCCGCTGCTGGCGGGTGCGGCCCACGCCGTGAAGGTGCCGCTCGTCGTGGTCACCTTGAGCGCGAGGTGCGAGTCCACGCTCCGGAAGGTGGGCCACGGGACGTGCACGGTGCGCAGCACGTTGCGCAGCACGATCTCGCCGTCGCTCACCTGGACCTCGGGGTACCAGAAGAGCGCCCAGACGACCAGCACCGCGAGCAGCGGCCACGCGCCGTAGCGCAGTACTTCTTCGACGCCCCCCGACGTCGCGAGGCTGACCAGGGTGACGAGCGCGACCAGCGCTGCGGCACCGGTCAGTATCCGGCCGTACGTCGACCTGAAAACGTGTGTGGGTCCCATGGGCCCATACTCCCAGAGATGCAGACATCGACCGGAGCGCTGACCAGCGCCGACGTCCGTCGCATACAGGAAGGATCCTGATACCTGTGGCAATCGAGACAGCACCCCAGGCGGCATCGGCGCCCACCGGCGAACCCGTGCTGACCGTCCGTGATCTCGGCGTCGACTTCTACGTCGACGGCGAGTGGTTCCCCGCCGCGTCCGGCGTCAGCTACGACGTGCACCCGGGCGAGGTGCTCGCGATCGTGGGCGAGTCCGGTTCGGGCAAGACGCAGTCGTCGATGTCCCTCATCGGGCTGCTCCCGCCGAACGGTCGAGCGACCGGCAGCGCGAAGCTGGGCGACCGCGAGCTCATCGGGATGTCCACGAGCAAGCTCCGCCACATCCGTGGCAAGGAGATCTCGGTGATCTTCCAGGAGCCCATGACGGCGCTCAACCCGGTGTACACCGTCGGGTTCCAGATCGTCGAGACGCTGCGCACGCACTTCGACATGGGTCCCAAGGACGCCAAGAAGCGCGCGATCGAGCTGCTCACGCTCGTGGAGATCCCCGAGCCGGCGCGCCGGTTCGACTCCTACCCGCACCAGCTCTCGGGCGGTCAGCGTCAGCGCGCGATGATCGCGCAGGCCCTGGCGTGCGACCCGCGCCTGCTCATCGCCGACGAGCCGACCACGGCCCTCGACGTCACGGTGCAGGCCGAGATCCTCAAGCTCATGCGTGACCTGCGTCACCGCATCGACTCGGGCATCATCCTCATCACCCACGACATGGGCGTCGTCGCCGACATGGCGGACCGCATCCTCGTCATGAAGAACGGCCTGGTCGTGGAGGAGGGGACGGCGGCGCAGATCTTCTCCGCGCCCCAGCACCCTTACACGCAGCGTCTGCTGGACGCGGTCCCGCACCTGGGCACCGCACGTGCCGAGGTCGTCGAGCCCGCGCAGCAGGTCGTCGACGAGCGCCCGGTCGTGCTCGAGGCCAAGAACATGGTCATCGAGTACCCGGGTCGTGGCCGCGCTCCGGGCTTCCGCGCCGTCGACGAGGTCAACCTGACCATCCGTCAGGGTGAGGTCGTCGGTCTGGTGGGCGAGTCCGGGTCGGGCAAGACGACGATCGGCCGCGCGGTGGTCGGGCTCCTGCCCGTCACGGGTGGCGAGCTGACGATCGTCGGCCAGAACATGGTCGGCGCGCGCTCGCGCGACCTGCGCCCGCTGCGCAACCAGGTCGGGATCGTCTTCCAGGACCCGGGCTCGTCGCTCAACCCGCGTCTGCCGATCGGTGAGTCCATCGGCGAGCCCCTCATGCTCCACAAGGGCATCAAGGGCAAGGCGTTGAGCAACGAGGTCGAGCGTCTCCTCGACCAGGTCGAGCTGCCGCGGGCGATGCGCAACCGCTACCCGCACGAGCTCTCGGGTGGCCAGCGTCAGCGCGTGGGCATCGCCCGTGCGCTCTCGCTCGAGCCCAAGCTCCTGGTCGCGGACGAGCCCACGTCGGCGCTCGACGTGTCGGTCCAGGCGAAGGTGCTCGACCTGTTCCAGGACCTGCAGCGCGAGCACGGCTTCGCGTGCCTGTTCATCTCGCACGACCTCGCGGTCGTCGAGATCCTGTCCGACCGGATCGCGGTGATGCACCACGGCAAGCTGGTCGAGGTCGGGGACACGGCGCAGGTCGTCAACTCCCCGCGGGACGACTACACGCGCCGCCTGCTGGCCGCGGTGCCCGTCCCGGACCCCGAGCAGCAGCGCGTGCGCCGAGAGGCCCGCGACCTCCTGCTCGTCAACGAGGCCAAGGACATCGCCCAGGACGAGTCGAGCGAGGTCGACGCGCTCCTGCGTTCACAGGTCGACCGCCGCGAGAACATCGAGGGCGACCGCATCCCGCAGCAGCCCTGACCTCGCACAGCACGGGTGAGATGCCCGACGACGGCACGCGCCGTCGTCGGGCATCTCGCGTTGTGGCGGGGCGAGGGACGGGTGTGACGGAGCACCCTCTCCACCCACTGGCTCGCACCCGGTAAGATAGCCGTGCCCGGACGACGGCGCGCGCGTGCTCTGCGCGGGCGGCGCCCGTCCGCCGGCCACCAGCTCCGGGGCGGAATCCTCCGTCGCTCGCTCCTCTCCCGAAATGAGTTCTGTATGTCTGTGCGCTCTGACCTGCGCAACGTGGCGATCGTCGCCCACGTCGACCACGGCAAGACGACCCTCGTCGACGCGATGCTGCACCAGTCCGGCGCCTTCGGCGCTCACGCGCACGTCGACGAGCGGGCCATGGACTCCGGTGACCTGGAGCGCGAGAAGGGCATCACGATCCTCGCGAAGAACACCGCCGTGCACTACGCCGGTCCGGCGGCCGTCGAGGCGGGGCACCCGGAGGGCATCACGATCAACGTGATCGACACCCCGGGCCACGCCGACTTCGGGGGTGAGGTCGAGCGCGGCCTGTCCATGGTCGACGGTGTCGTGCTCCTCGTCGACGCCTCGGAGGGCCCGCTGCCCCAGACGCGCTTCGTGCTGCGCAAGGCGCTCGTCGCCAAGCTGCCCGTGATCCTCGTGGTCAACAAGACCGACCGCCCCGACTCGCGCATCGAGGAGGTCGTCGCCGAGGCGACCGACCTCCTGCTGGGTCTCGCGAGCGACCTCGCCGACGAGGTCCCCGACCTCGACCTCGACGCGATCCTCGACATGCCCGTCGTGTACGCCGCGGCCAAGGTCGGGCGCGCCTCGACGGAGCAGCCCGCCGACGGCTCGGTCCCCGACAGCGAGAACCTCGAGCCCCTGTTCAAGGTCATCCTCGACAAGATCCCGGCCCCCACGTACGAGGAGGGCGCGCCGCTCCAGGCTCACGTCACGAACCTCGACGCGTCGCCGTTCCTCGGCCGCCTCGCGCTGCTGCGCATCTTCAACGGCACGATCCACAAGGGTCAGACCGTGGCCTGGGCCCGTGCCGACGGCACGATGCAGAACGTCAAGATCACCGAGCTGCTCGAGACCAAGGCGCTCACCCGCGTGCCCACCGACTCGGCGGGCCCGGGCGAGATCGTCGCGGTCGCCGGCATCGAGGACATCACCATCGGTGAGACCCTCACGGACCCCGACGACCCGCGTCCGCTGCCGCTCATCACGGTCGACGACCCGGCGATCTCGATGACGATCGGTATCAACACCTCCCCGCTCGCGGGCAAGGGCGGCAAGGGCCACAAGGTCACGGCCCGCCAGGTCAAGGACCGCCTCGACAAGGAGCTCATCGGCAACGTGTCGCTGCGTGTCCTGCCGACCGAGCGCCCCGACGCCTGGGAGGTCCAGGGCCGTGGTGAGCTCGCGCTGGCCATCCTCGTCGAGCAGATGCGTCGCGAGGGCTTCGAGCTGACCGTGGGCAAGCCGCAGGTCGTCACCAAGCAGGTCGACGGGAAGCGTCACGAGCCCATGGAGCGAATGACGATCGACGTGCCCGAGGAGTACCTGGGCAACGTCACGCAGCTCCTCGCGCAGCGCAAGGGCCGCATGGAGACCATGTCGAACCACGGCACGGGTTGGGTCCGCATGGAGTTCGTCGTCCCGGCGCGTGGCCTCATCGGCTTCCGCACCCGCTTCCTCACGGACACGCGCGGCACGGGCATCGCGTCCTCGATCGCCGAGGGCTACGAGCCGTGGGCCGGCCCCATCGAGACCCGCGTCAACGGCTCGCTCGTCGCGGACCGTGCCGGTGTCGTGACGCCGTTCGCGATGATCAACCTGCAGGAGCGCGGCTCGTTCTTCGTCGACCCCACGCAGGAGGTCTACGAGGGCATGATCGTCGGCGAGAACTCGCGCAACGAGGACATGGACGTCAACATCACGAAGGAGAAGAAGCTCACGAACATGCGTGCAGCCTCTTCCGACACCTTCGAGAACCTCACGCCCCCGAAGCACCTGACGCTCGAGGAGTCGCTCGAGTTCGCCCGCGAGGACGAGTGCGTCGAGGTCACCCCCGAGGTCGTGCGCATCCGCAAGGTCATCCTCGACCAGACCGAGCGCGCCCGCGCGTTCTCCCGCGCGAAGAAGTCCTGATCACCTCAGGACGGCACCACCGCTGAGCGTGCAGCCCGTGCCGCCGGTCCTCGTGACCGGCGGTGCGGGCTCCGCACTACCCGCCCCCTTGGAGGACGTATGAGGTCCGAGCCGGTCCGGCCCCGCGGCGGGCTGCTCGCGGTGCACGCCCATCCTGACGACGAGACCCTCGCGACCGGCGCGCTGCTGGCGACGTGGGCGGCGTCGGGCGAGCCGGTGACGCTCGTGACGTGCACGCGGGGCGAGCAGGGCGAGGTGATCGGCACGGAGCTCGCGCACCTCGAGGGTGACGGACCTGCCCTCGCGGCACACCGCGAGGGAGAGCTCGCCGAGGCTCTGGCGAGCCTGGGGGTGTCCGACCACGTGTTCCTCGACCACGTCGAGCCCGACGAGAGCGCCGAGGTGGCGGGCGCTCGCGCACCCGTCGCCTTCCGCGACTCGGGCATGGCGTGGGCCGCGCCCGGCATCGCGCGGGCGGCGGCGGAGGCCGACCTCCCGGACGGCGCGCTCGTCGGCGTCCCGCTCGACGACGCGGCGCACCGCCTGGCGCGCGTCCTGCGTGAGCGGCGGCCCCGGGTCGTCGTGACGTACGAGCCGTCGGGTGGGTACGGGCACCCGGACCACGTCCGGGCGCACGAGATCACGGTCCGAGCCATCGCGCTCGCCCGCGGCGGCGAGCACGGCACGCCCGACGGCGTCGCACCGGTCGGCGTACGGGTGCCCGAGGGCGACACGGGGGAGCCGGGCCCGGAGCTGTGGCAGTCCGTCGTGCCGACCGCGGTGGCGCGAGCCGCTCGTCGCGAGCTGGCCGGCCTGCCGGGCATCCGTGCACTGCTCGCCGAGCATCCCGACCTCACCCTGCCGGACCCGCAGGAGGACCTGCCTCCCGTGGCGAAGGACGACCTCGAGGAGGTCGCGGTCGTCGAGGTGGCGCCCGTGCTCGACGCGGTGGTCGGCGCGCTGCGCGCGCACGCGACCCAGGTCCAGCACGTCGGGACCGTGCCGGTGGCAGCACGGAGCGATGCGGCACCGTCCGAGGCGCCCGACGGCGTGCTCGGGTGGTACGCCTTGAGCAACGACGTCCTCGCCGCCCTTCCTTCACGTGAGTTCTACACCGTGACCCCGGAGTCTGCGGGACCTCCCCGCAGGTTCACGGGAAATGATCAGACAGGACCAGTAGCGTGGACACAGTGAAGAACACCGGGGCCCGCACGATCGGGCGCGCGCTGCTGTGCGTCGTGCTCGGCCTCGTGGTGGGAGCCGTCGGCACCGTGATGCACCGTGTCGTGGTGACGGACCACCTGCTGCCCATCGGGATCGTCGTGGCGCTGCTCGCGGTCCTCGCCGGGGGAGTCCTTGCACGGGCGTGGACCGGCTGGGCGGGAGTCGCCGGCTACGCGATCGGCTGGGTCGTGGCGGTGCAGGTCCTCGCGTCCAAGGGACCGGGCGGTGACCTGCTGGTCCCGAACCAGACCGTCGGGCTCGTGTGGGTCTACGGCGGGATGGCCGTCGTCGCGATCGTCGCCTTCCTGCCGTGGTCGTGGTTCAGCGACCGGCCGCTGCGGGCCGGCGCCGCAAGCCACCCGGCGGCACAGATCGTCACCGGATCTTCACGCCAGACACCGACCGGACAGATCGGTACGGACGCATAGAATTGCCCCCCGCGGGCAGTCCGCACCACCCTCCTTCGTCGCGGCCTTCGCCGCGCGCCAGAACCGTCACGGAGACAGTCGATGGGCCACCCGACCGAGCGTGAGAACGCGCAGGAACCGAGCACGAACGACGAGGTGTCGACCCCGGAGCAGCCGACGGACGGCACGCCTCCCGAGAGCACCGAGCCGGGTGCTCCGGCGGAGTCCGTCTCGGCAGCGCCGCCCGAGGCCGGCGAGGACCGTGCCGACGCCACCGGCAGCACGGGTACGGGGAGCGAGTCTGCGGTGAGTGACGCTGCGGTGATCGACCCGGCGCCGGGGCCGGTCGAGGAGTCGGCACCGGCGGTCACGACCCACGTCCCGAGCGCTGCGACGCCGGAGACCCCGGCGGCTCCGGTCGAGCCGAACGCTGCGTCGCCGGTCGCGCCGAGCGCTGCGACGCCGGAGACCCCGGCGGCTCCGGCTGAGCCGGTCGCGCCGAATGCTGCGTCGCCGGTCGAGCCGGTCGCGCCGAATGCTGCGTCGCCGGTCGAGCCGGTCGCCCCGAATGCTGCGACGCCGGTCGAGCCGGTCGCCCCGAGCGCTGCGACGCCGGAGACCCCGACGGCTCCTGCTGAGCCGGTCGCGCCGAGCGCTGCGACGCCGGCCGCCGAGCCCCGTCGCCCCAGCTTCGATGACGACGACGACGTGCCGTACTCGCCTCGTGTGTTCGCGTTCGAGGAGCCGGTGGCCCTCCCGGTCGTCCCGCCGACGCCCGAGACACCTGCACCGGTTGCCTCCACCCCCGACGCGTCGCAGGAGCGGCCGGCGGTCCTGCCGGTGGCCGCGGAGGCCCCTGCCGCGCCGACGCCCACCCCCTCGGCCCCGGTCTCGGCCGCTCCGCCGACGCCCGCCACGGATGTCGAGCCCGCCGCGGACGCCCAGCCCACGCAGGTCATGCACCCCGTCGTCGAGCCGGCTGCACAGGCAGGCTCGACGCCTCCCGTGTCGCCCTTCGCCCCGGCGACGTCGGCGTGGACCAGCGCTGCGACGTCGGGCGCCGCGACGCCCCCCGCCCAGGAGGCGGCCGCCGCACCGGCACGCACCTCGATCGCGTCGGCGTTCACCCCGGTCGGCGCCCCCGAGGGGGCGGCGCCGGACGTCCCGACGGACGGCGGGTCGCCGCTCGACGGGATCTCCGGTGACAAGGCACCCAGCCGCCTGCCGAAGGTGGCGCTGTGGGCGGGGATCGGGGTCGTCGTGCTCGGCGGGCTCTACACCGGGGCGCAGTGGTTCTACTCGGACAAGGTCCCGCCGGAGACCACCGTGGCAGGGGTGTCCGTGGGAGGCCTCGACACGACGGCGGCCACGGCTGCGCTCGAGAAGGGGCTCGGCGGACGCGCTGCCGAGCCGATCACGCTCCAGGCAGGAGCCTCGACGACGACGCTCGACCCGGCAGCAGCCGGGCTCGCGTTCGACGCGCAGGCGACGGCCGACGAGCTCACGTCGTTCTCGATGAGTCCCGTCCAGCTCTGGAAGCACGTCTTCGGGGGCACGGACGAGGAGCCCGTGACGACGGTCGACGACAAGAAGCTCGAGGCCCAGGTCGCCGAGCTCAAGGCCCGGCTCGCGCTCGAGCCGGTCGACGGCAACGTCGTGTTCACGGACGGGCAGCCCGTGGCTACGCCGGCGCAGGACGGCGCGGAGATCGTCGAGGACGAGTCGATCGAGATCATCAGCACCTCCTGGCTCACGGGCTCCGACCCGCTCGACCTCCCGACGACCCCGGAAGCACCGGCCGTCACGCAGGAGGAGACGGACGCGGCGCTCGCTCAGGCGCAGAGCGTCGTCTCGGCCCCCGTCACGGTCGCGGTCGGCGGTCAGCAGGCCGAGCTCTCGCCCGACGTCCTTGCGTCCGCAGCCGCCTTCAACCCGACGGACGGCGCGCTCCAGCTCACCTTCGACGGCCCGACGCTGCTCGAGGCCGTCGTCGCGGGGACCGACAACCTGCTCGACGAGGCAGCGGACGCGAAGTTCGTCTTCGTCAACGGAGCGCCCGTCATCGAAGGGGGCGAGCCAGGCACCACGATCGATCCGGTCGCCCTGAGCTCGGCGGTCACGACGGCCGCCCTCGGCACCGAGCGGACGGCGACGGTCGAGCTCACGCAGTCGGACCCTGCCGAGTCGGTCGCGGCGCTCGAGGCGCTCGGCGTCAAGGAGAAGATCTCCGAGTTCTCCACGAACCTGACGAGCGACGCCCAGCGCACCGAGAACCTCAGGGTCGGGGCGAGCAAGGTCAACGGCACCCTGGTCAAGCCGGGCGAGACGTTCTCCCTGACGGACACCCTGTCCCCGATCACGGCGGCCGGTGGCTACTACTCGGCGGGCATCGTCCAGGACGGCAAGCACGTCGAGGGCATCGGTGGCGGTCTGTCGCAGATGGCCACGACGACCTACAACGCCGGCTTCTACGCGGGGCTCGAAGATGTCGAGCACCGTCAGCACAGCTACTGGTTCAGCCGCTACCCCGCCGGTCGTGAGGCGACGATCTTCGTCGGCTCGATCGACATGAAGTTCAAGAACAACACGCCCTACGGTGTGCTCATGCAGTCCTGGATCGGCGGCGGCCAGCTCCACGTGGCGATCTGGAGCACGAAGTACTGGACCGTGCAGGAGTCCTCGAGCGGCAAGCAGAACGTGGTCGAGCCGACCACGGTGACGCACTCGGGGCCGGGCTGCGTACCCCAGGCCAAGGGCAACGCGGGCTTCTCCATCACGACGTATCGCAAGCTCCTCCTCGAGGGGAAGGTCGTCAAGGAGGAGTCGGACCGGTGGACGTACAAGCCGGACAACCAGGTCGTCTGCGGGCCCTGAGCCCGCAGTGACGGACCTCCGCCGGTACGCGTCCGGTTGAGGTGAGCGGGTCGAGACCGACGGGTCTCGGCCCGCTCGTCGCTTCCGGGTGCGGGCGACGGCCGGCGGGCGGGCCCCTGCGTCTCAGGGGAGCTCGCGCTCCCCGTCGGCAGGGGGCCCGCCGCTAGACTGCTCGTCGGACGCTGACAGGCGCCGCGCACACGCGGCAACCGCGAGAGGCAGGGCGAGGACACTCGATGCTCGGACGTAGTGAACGCGAGTCGGGGGCCCACGCACGGCTCGCCGCACAGATCGCGAAGTGGCACGGCGCGGACGGCTGGCCCGCGGGCACGGGGGCGGACGACCTGCTGGACCTGGGGTCCACGTCGACGACCCTCGCGACGGTCGCGAGCATCGACGACCTGGCTGCGGTCGTGCACATCGGCCACCCGGCGCAGCCGTCCCACGACCTCGAGCGTGCGCTGCTGGCCGCGGCGCCGTCGCTGGTCATCACGTCCGCGGTCGCGGTCCCCGCGCAGTGGGTGTGGGCCGGTCGCCCGGGGCAGTCCACGGGCAGCGTCGTCGTCGACGAGGCCGGCATGCGCGACTGCCGTCACGTCCTGCGGACGCTGGGGGCGAACCCCCGCCTCGTCCCGTCACGGACCGCGCTCGACGAGAGGATCGCCCTGGCGGGGCCCAGCGGGACGCTCGTCGTCGAGCGCTCGGAGATCCCGGCCGGATGGGAGGAGATCCCCGGCAGCGCGCGCCTGAGCGCGGGCGCGCCGATCTGGTACGGCCTGGTCGAGGCCCGTCGTCCCGCACCGGAGTTCGCGGGCGAGGCACAGGTCTGGTTCGCGTTCGGCCCGCGCGACGACCACCGCGGCTCGCTCCAGCAGACCCTCTCGGTCATCGCAGAGAGCGGGATCGACATGCAGCACCTGCGCAGCCACCGCTCGTCGGCGGGCCCGCACATCTTCTTCTCGTCCTTCTCGTGCCCCGACGCCTCGGTGCTGACCGGGCTCATCGCCGAGCTGTCCTCGCGCGACGTCGCCCACCGGGTGCTCGCGGTCCTCCCGGGCCGGGAGTTCGTCCCGGGGCCGGACGCCCTGGCCCCGCAGTGGGCGCCGGAGCACGTGGGCTCGTGACCAGGGTCGCCTACCTCGGGCCGGAGGGGACGTTCACGCACCAGGCGGCGGTCCGGTGGGTGCGCACGCAGGCAGCCGCGGGAGCAGGCCCGACGACGTCGCTCGCCCGGGGTGGCGACGGCACGGACGGCGGCGCGGACGTCGAGCTCGTCCCGGTGCCGACCGTGACCGACGTCTACGCGGGGGTCGCCTCGGGAGAGCTCGACCACGGCATCGTGGCGATCGAGAACTCGGTCGAGGGGTACGTGGTCCCGTCGCTCGACGCGATCGTGGGCAGCGAGGACGTCGTCGCGATCGACGAGGTGGTCCTGGAGATCACGTTCGACGCGTTCGTCCGCCCGGGGCACGGTGAGCTGACCGAGGTCACGGCTCACCCGCACGGGCTGGCCCAGTGCCAGGACTTCGTGGTGCGGTCGGGCGCGGTCCCCGTCCCGGCGTCGTCCAACGCTGCGGCGTGCCGTGACGCGACCGAGCACCAGATCGCGATCGGTCCTGCCATCTGCGGCGAGCTGTACGGCCTCGACCTGCTCGAGGCCCGGGTCGAGGACTTCCGCGGCGCACGGACGAGGTTCCTGACGATCGTCCGACGCGACCGGGCGCAGGTCGCCCTCGCCGCCGCACGGGCGGGCGGGGCGGACGCCCAGTGGCGCACCATGCTCGCGCTGACGCCGCACGTCACGGGGCCCGGTGTGCTGGCGAGGATCACTCAGGCGTTCGGGGCGGGGGGCGTGAACCTGTCGAGCCTCATCACGCGCCCGCTCAAGGCGCTCGAGGGCAAGTACGTGTTCGTCCTGACGGTCGACGCCGCACCCTGGGAGCCTGCCGTGCGCGAGGTCCTCGACGGGCTGCTCCGGGCGGGGGACTCGGTCAAGACGCTGGGGGTCTTCCCGGCGCGGGGGGAGCTCGACGAGGCGCTGTCCACCGACCACGTCCCGGTGGGGTCGGTCCGGGCAGGGGCCGGGGCCGACGAGCTCGACCGGGGGCTGCTGTGGGCGTGAGGCGCGACGAGGCTGCGTACCGCGACGGCCCTCGGACGGTCGCCGTCCTGGGGCTCGGGCTCATCGGCGGGTCGCTGGCCCGGCGTCTGGCCCGCGAGGGCGTGACGGTCACGGGGTACGACGCCTCGGCCGAGACGCGGGCGCAGGCTGCGGACGCCGGGATCTGGGTGGTCGAGGACGTCGAGTCGTTGTGCGTGTCGGCCCCGGAGGTCCTGGTCCTCGCGGTCCCGCTGCGGGCCGTGCGCCCCGTGGCGACCGGGGTCGCCCGGCACCTGCCGGCGACGACGGTCGTCACGGACGTCGGGTCCGTCAAGGGGCCGGTACGCGAGGTCCTGGAGGGGTGCGGCCTGGGGGACCGGTACGTCGGCGCGCACCCCATGGCCGGGACCGAGGCGTCGGGGTTCGCCGCGTCGTCGGCGGGGCTGCTCGACGGGGCTCGGTGGGCCGTCACGGTCACCGACAGGACCCGCGCCGAGCCGCTCGCGACCGTGCTGGCGCTCGTGACGGGCGCCGCGGGCGGTCGCGCCTTCGTGCTGACCGACGACGTGCACGACGAAGCCGCAGCGCTCATCAGCCATGTCCCGCACGCGTTCGCGATCGAGCTGCTCAACCTCGTGTCCGCCGCCCCGGTCCGGGAGGTGGCGCTGGCGCTGGCCGCAGGGAGCTTCCGGGACGGGACGCGCGTGGGTCGGACGGACCCACGTCGGACCGAGGCCATGCTCACCGAGAACGCCGGCTGGGTCGCTCCGGCGCTGCGGCTCGCGGCGCGCGACCTCGAGGCGCTCGCGACGGCGCTGGAGGCGAACGCCGCCACGACGGAGTTCTTCGACCGGGCCGACGACGTCCGGGCGACGTGGCAGCCCCAGGGAGCGGCCGCGGTCGTGCCCGCGGCACCTGGCGGGTCGCTGCCGACGGGGCCCCTGCCGACGGCGTCGCTGCCGCCGGGCGGGTCAGCGACGCCGGGTGGTGCGGACGGCGTCGGGACGGAGCGGTTGTCGGTCGACCTCGGAGAGCCGGAGTGGTTCTCCGAGCTCGTCGAGCTCGCTCTCGGGGGGTGGGCGGTCGTCGCGGTGCACGATGACCTGGTGGAGCTCGCGCGCTAGGGCTCCACGCGCCCGGCACGCCTACCACGGGCGTGCCGGGCGGAGATGCGGTCGCGTGCAGGCCGCCCGCCGCCCGCCGCCTGCCGCACGCCGCGCGTGTGTCGGTGGTGGGTGGAACCGTGGGCGTCATGGAGATCACACGGATTCAGCCGGCCGGGCTCGTCGTGAGCCCGGCGTTCAGCCATGTCGCGATCGTCCCGCCGGGCGCCACGACCATCTACGTCGGCGGCCAGAACGGCGTCGACGACACGGGGGCGGTCGTCTCGGACGACGTCGCCGAGCAGTCGGTCCGGACCATCGACAACGTGAGCGTCGCGCTCGAGGCGGCGGGTGCCACGCTCGCCGACGTCGTGCAGTGGACGGTGCTGCTGGTCGAGGACGCCGACCTGGGCGCGGCCTACGGCGCGATCGCGCCCCGGCTCGCCGGGCCGGGGGTGCCGCCGCTCGTGACGGCCGCGCGCGTCGCGGGCCTGGGCGTGCCCGGTGCGCTCATCGAGGTGAGCGCGATCGCGGCGGTCGTCCCCGCCTGAGACGGTCAGTCGACCGGCTGACGCGGCAGCCTGCGAGGCGGCCGGGGTGGGATCCGCTTGGCGGCCACGAGCTGCTCGGCGGGGATCGTCACCTCGACCGACTCGTGCGAGCCGCCTGCGTCGGTGCGCAGGGTGATCGAGGCGCCGGGGGAGACCGACAGGACGATCCCGATCACGTCGGTCACCGACTTCGCCTCCCCGGTCGCGGGGGCCTGGGTGGCGCGCGCCTCGTCCGGCGTGAGGCGTCGCCGGACCACGACGCGAGCGCCCGGGGGCCAGGTGGCCCACTGCGGGTCGAGCGCCGGGCGCGGGGTGGAGTTCATCGTCGTGCTCACGCTCTCTTCGTCCGCCGATGGCCGGGATGCCCCGTTCCTGAGCGATACTAGGGGGAAGTGCTCGGTGCAGCAGGTGAAAGGGAACCTCCGACGTGACGTACGTGATTGCTCAGCCTTGTGTGGACGTGAAGGACAAGGCGTGCATCGAGGAGTGTCCGGTCGACTGCATCTATGAGGGCAAGCGGTCGTTGTACATCCATCCGGACGAGTGCGTGGACTGTGGTGCGTGCGAGCCGGTGTGTCCGGTGGAGGCGATCTACTACGAGGACGACGTGCCGTCGGAGTGGAGCGACTACTACCGGGCGAACGTGGAGTTCTTCGACGATCTGGGGTCGCCGGGTGGTGCGGCGAAGATGGGCATGATCGAGAAGGACGACCCGATGATCGCGGCCCTGGCCCCGCAGGCCTGAGCGCGGGCAGCGGAGCATGGGATTCGCCGACCTGGGGGGCCTCGCCTACCCGTGGGACTCACTCTTGCCCTACGCGGAGCGTGCACGCGCGCACCCGCGAGGCATCGTCGACCTGTCGATCGGCACGCCGGTGGACCCGACCCCTGCCGTCGTCCGTGACGCGCTCGCCGCAGCCGGCGACGCGCACGGCTACCCGACCACGCACGGGACCTCCGCGCTGCGCGAGGCCGTCGTGGGCTGGTTCGACCGCCGTCGCGGCGTGCCCGGGCTCGACCCCGACGCGGTCCTGCCCACGGTGGGCTCCAAGGAGCTCGTCGGTCTGCTGCCCTCGCTGCTGAGGCTGGGACCGGGGGACGTCGTCGTGCACCCCGCCACGGCCTACCCGACGTACGACGTCGGCGCGCGCCTCGCCGGGGCGACCCCGCTCGCGACGGACCGGGTCGAGGACTGGGCCGGGCGCAGCGACGTGCGGCTCGTCTGGGTCAACTCGCCGGGCAACCCGACGGGGGAGGTCCTGGGCGTCGAGGAGCTCGCGCGCGTCGTGGCGGCGGCCCGCGAGATCGGGGCGCTCGTCGTGAGCGACGAGTGCTATGCCGAGCTCGCGTGGGAGGAGCCGTTCGCGAGCCAGGGGGTGCCGAGCATCCTCGACCCGCGGGTGAGCGGGGGCTCGACGCAGGGCCTGCTCGCGGCGTACTCGCTGTCGAAGCAGTCGAACCTCGCGGGGTACCGGGCCGCGTTCGTCGCGGGCGACCCGGCGGTCGTCGCGGACCTGCTGACGACGCGCAAGCACCTGGGCATGATCGTGCCCGCGCCGGTCCAGGCGGCCATGGTCGCGGCTCTCACGGACGACGCGCACGTCGCGGCGCAGCGCGAGGTCTACCGGCGCCGTCGGGACGTGCTGCTGCCCGCGCTCGGAGAGGTCGGGCTGCAGGTCGACGGCTCCCAGGCGGGGCTCTACCTGTGGTCGCGCCCCGCGGGCGCGGCGGACGAGCAGGGGGACTGCTGGTCGGTCGTGGGGGACCTCGCCGACCTCGGGATCCTCGTGGGTCCGGGCGCGTTCTACGGCCCGGCGGCCGCGGGGCACGTGCGGGTCGCCCTCACCGCGGGCGACGAGAGGGTGCACGAGGCTGCGGCCCGGCTCTCCGGCCGGTAGCTGCACGACGGCCTCATGGTCATGGAGAGATTGTTGGTGCAATCCCTCCACGTTCTCGCCTGTGACTCGCATCACACCCGCGTGGCGGTTTTGTGACCGTTCCAGATTGGTCACGTGTGGGTGAAGCGAGTACCGTCGACGCAGGCCAATGCTGTCCGACGTTCTCGGCCATCCACCCGGGCCGGACAGGTGACGATCTCGCAGCGACACCACGAAAGACACGCGCAGCCACCCGCAGGGGGTGCGGCAGCGCGCAAGGAAGGAAGACATGACCACCACCCAGCAGGCGACAGTTCGGCTCGTCGTCAACGAATCGAGCCAGGACCTGCCCGTGGTCGCAGCGTCCGAGGGCAACGACGGCATCGTCGTCTCCTCGTTGCTGAAGTCGACCGGGCTCGTCACCGTGGACCCCGGGTTCATGAACACCGCCTCGTGCGAGTCGGAGATCACGTACATCGACGGCGACGCGGGCATCCTGCGCTACCGCGGCTACCCGATCGACCAGCTCGCCGAGAAGTCGACGTTCCTCGAGGTCGCATACCTCCTGATCCACGGAGAGCTCCCCGACGGGCCCACGCTCGACGCGTTCGTCGAGCGCGTCAACCGCCACACCCTGGTGCACGAGGACTTCCGGACGTTCATGGGGACGTTCCCCCGCAACGCGCACCCCATGGCCGTGCTCTCCTCGGCCATCAACGCGCTGTCGACGTTCTACCCCGACTCGCTCGACCCGTTCGACGACGACACGGTCGAGCTCGCGACGGTCCTGCTCCTGGCCAAGACGCGGACCATCACGTCCTACCTCCACCGCCGGGCCGTGGGCGAGCCGCTGCTGTACCCGGACTACTCGCGCGGCTACGTCGACGACTTCCTGCGCATGACCTTCGCGACGCCCTACGAGAAGTACGAGTCCGACCCGACCGTGGTCGACGCGCTCGACAAGCTCCTCATCCTGCACGCGGACCACGAGCAGAACTGCTCGACCTCGACGGTCCGCGTCGTGGGCTCAAGCCACGCGAACCTCTACGCCTCGGTCGCCGCCGGGGTCAACGCCCTCTCGGGCCCGCTGCACGGTGGCGCGAACGAGGCCGTCCTGTCGATGCTGGACAAGATCCAGCACAGCGACTTCGACGTCGACACCTTCATGAAGAAGGTGAAGGACAAGGAGGACGGCGTCCGGCTCATGGGCTTCGGGCACCGGGTCTACAAGAACTACGACCCGCGCGCCGCGATCGTCAAGGCCAAGGCCGACGCGGTCCTCTCGACCCTCGGCAAGAAGGACGAGCTCCTCGACATCGCGCTGCGTCTCGAGGAGATCGCGCTCAACGACGACTACTTCATCGAGCGCAAGCTCTACCCGAACGTCGACTTCTACACCGGCCTGATCTACAAGGCCATGGGCTTCTCGCCGGCCATGTTCACGCCGCTGTTCGCGCTGGGCCGCATGCCCGGCTGGATCGCGCAGTGGCGCGAGATGATGAAGGACCCCCAGACCAAGATCGGGCGCCCGCGCCAGGTGTACACGGGTGCGACCGAGCGCCCGTACGTGCCGGTCGACGGTCGCTGACCTCGCCCACGCGTCCGCCCGACGGCGCCTCGCACCTCACGGTGCGGGGCGCCGTCGGCGTCTCCCGGCTCGTG
>NZ_JACSQQ010000002.1:138580-174413 GCF_014836555.1 Oerskovia rustica | reverse complement strand
GTCGGGCCCCGGAGCACCCTCACCCGGCGCCCCCCCGGGGGGGGGGGGCGGGCGGCGTCTCCCGGCTCGTGCCGTCCTCGACGAGGAAGCAGCGAGGGCCGGTCAGGGCTCGTCGGTCGTCGCGACCGTGACGCGGACCTGACCCGGGCCGGGGTGCGGCGAACCGTCGGTGGCTGCCTCGGCGGCGGCCCACTCGGGCGACTCGCGGGACCACGTCCGGTCTCCGACGTCGACCTGCACGACGTCCGTCGCGTCGGCGCTCGCCACGGCCCACTGGGCGACGGCCCAGCCGGCCCGGTCCGCCTCCGGAGGGTTCCCTGCGAGCGGCAGGGCGTCGACCGTCACGGCCGCTCCGTCGGCGCTGAGAGGCAGGTCGCCGAGATCACGCTGCACCCTTGCCTCCAGGCCGGAGACGGACTCCTCGGTGCTCACGAGCGTCGCGGGGTCGACCGGGGCCAGGTCGCACGTCAGCGTGCCCTGGGAGTTTCCCGTGAGGGCGGAGGCCCAGGCGCGGGAACGGGACTCGTGCTGGGCGTACGCGTCGGGGAACCCTGATCGCTGCACGGCCTGGGCGGCCACGGTCACGGGCAGCTCGGTGTAGCCGTCGACCTTGTCGAGGCCGTCGTAGAACGCCGTCGTCGAGTAGACGGGATCCATGATCTGCTCGATCGTGCCCCAGCCCTGGGAGGGGCGCTGCTGGAACAGTCCGATCGAGTCGCGGTCGCCGTAGTCGATGTTGAGCAGGCGTGACTCCTGCAGGGCGGTCGCGAGGCCGATCGTGGCAGCGCGTGCAGGCATCCCTCGCCGCACGGTCGTCACGGCGATGAGCGCGGCGTTGTCGGACTGTGCGGGGGACAGGTGCCAGGCCTGCCCGTCTGCCGTGGCGGCGCAGCGCTCGGCCACCGGGCTGTGGTCGTCGAGCCGGTTGAGGGCCAGGACGACTCCCGTCGTCGCGACCGCGAGCACGGCGACGACCGTGACGGCGAGTCGCAGCGGACGTCGTCGCCGTCGATCGCGGGGCATGCGCGGCGCGGACCCTGGGCCCTCCGGTCCGAAGATGGGCGCGGTGCCCTGCGGACCGGAGGAACCCCTGGTGGCGGACACGTCAGTTGGCGTGCAGCGCGGCGTTGAGCTCGATCCCGACGCCCGTGCGCGAGACCGCCTCGACACCGCCCGTCAGGGAGTTGCGACGGAAGAGCAGGTTGGCCTGTCCCGAGAGCTCGCGCGCCTTGACGACGACCGGGGCGCCGTCGGGGCCGCTGCGGCCGACGAGCGTCACCTTGGTCCCGGCGGTCACGTAGAGGCCGGACTCGACGACGCAGTCGTCCCCGAGCGGGATGCCGAGCCCGGCGTTGGCGCCGAGCAGCGAGCGCTGGCCGATCGAGATGACCTCGCGGCCGCCGCCGGACAGGGTGCCCATGATGGACGCGCCGCCGCCGATGTCGGACCCGTCGCCCACGACGACTCCGGCCGAGATGCGGCCCTCGACCATCGAGGTGCCGAGCGTCCCGGCGTTGAAGTTGACGAAGCCCTCGTGCATGACGGTCGTGCCCGCGGCGAGGTGAGCGCCGAGGCGCACCCGGTCGGCGTCGGCGATGCGGACGCCCGAGGGGACGACGTAGTCGACCATGCGGGGGAACTTGTCGACGCCGAGGACCTGGACCGGCTGGCCCGTCGCGGCGCGCAGGCGCAGGCGGGTCTCCTCGAAGCCCTCGACCGCGCACGGTCCGTGGTTGGTCCACACGACGTTGGTCAGCGCCCCGAAGACGCCGTCCAGGTTGAGACCGTGCGGGGTGACGAGGCGGTGCGAGAGCAGGTGCAGGCGCAGGTAGGCGTCGGCCGCACCCGCGGGGGCCGCGTCGAGGTCGATCTCGGTGCGCACGACTACGACGTCCACGCGGCGCGCGTCGTCGCGCTCCGTGAGGGCGTCGAGCGAGGCGGGGGAGGTCTCGTCCGCCGGGGCCTGCCCGAGGGCGGGGGACGGGTACCAGACGTCGAGGACGGTGCCCTCGTCGGTCACGGTGGCGAGGCCGAAGGCCCAGGCGGTGCGGGGGCCGGGTGCGGCGCCGGTGGGAGTCGCTGAAGTCATGCCTTCACCCTATCCGCCACTCCCGGCCGACCGGTGAACCGTCCGGGTAGGGTCTGCGTGTGACCAGCGACGAGACTCCCGACCAGACCTCCGACCAGACCACGCCGACCGTGCCGCCGCCGGCGATCCGGCTCGACCTCGACGGCGACCTCACGGCGCTCTTCCGCGCGGTGTGCGACGTGCCGTCCGTGAGCGGGGACGAGAAGGCCCTGGCCGACGCGATCGAGGCCGCGCTGCGACCGCTCGCGCACCTGGACGTCGTGCGCGACGGCAACGCGATCGTCGCCCGCACGCACCTCGGGCGCTCGCGCCGCGTCGTGATCGCCGGGCACATCGACACCGTGCCGCTGACCGACCCGCCGAACCTGCCCACCCGCCTGGTCGGCGAGGGCGCCCAGGCCGAGATCTGGGGGCGAGGGACGGTCGACATGAAGGGCGGGCTCTCGGTGCAGCTCGCGCTCGCGGCGTCCCTCACGGAGCCCAACCAGGACGTCACCTGGGTCTTCTACGACCTCGAGGAGGTCGCGTCCGACCTCAACGGCCTGGGCCGCCTCGCACGCAACCACCCCGAGCTCCTGCAGGGCGACTTCGCGATCCTCGGCGAGGCCACGGCCGCGGGCATCGAGGGCGGCTGCAACGGGACGCTGCGCGTCGAGGTACGGGTCCCCGGGGTCACGGCGCACTCGGCGCGCGCGTGGATGGGGTCCAACGCGATCCACTCGGCGTCGGTCGTGCTCGACCGCCTCGCGGCCTACGAGCCCGCGTCGATCGAGGTCGAGGGGCTCGTCTACCGCGAGGGCATGAACGCCGTCGGTATCCGCGGCGGCATCGCGGGGAACGTCGTCCCGGACGAGTGCGTGGTCACGGTCAACTACCGCTTCGCGCCCTCGAGGTCGCTGCCCGACGCCGAGGCGCACGTCCGCGACCTGTTCTCCGGTTTCGAGGTGGTCGTCACCGACGCCGCTCCGGGTGCACGCCCAGGGCTCGACGACCCGCTCGCGGCCGACTTCGCCGCCACGGTGCTCGAGCTCACGGGCGGGGCGCCCGCCCCCAAGTACGGCTGGACGGACGTCGCCCGCTTCGCCGAGATGGGGATCCCGGCCGTGAACTTCGGCCCCGGCGACCCCGTGCTCGCGCACAAGGACGACGAGCGTTGCCCGGTCGGCCACCTCGCGCTGTGCCACGACGCGCTGCGCGAGTGGCTCACCCGCTGATCGTCCCCGCCACCGGTACCGGGACGGCTTAGGCTCGAGAGCATGAGCGACGACGGAGTTCCCCAGGCAGGCACCGGTTACCGCAAGGGTCCGGTGCTGCTGCGGGGCGAGCAGATTCCCCAGCAGACGACCGACCAGCGGCTGCTCGACACCGCGGGCAGCGCGGACTGGGTGCACAGCGACCCGTGGCGGGTCATGAGGATCCAGAGCGAGTTCGTCGAGGGCTTCGGCGCCCTCGCCGAGGTCGGCCCGGCGGTGTCGGTCTTCGGGTCGGCGCGCACGAGTCCCGACCACCCGGACTACGCGCTGGCCGAGCAGGTCGGCCGGCTTCTCGCCGAGCGCGACCTCGCGGTCATCACGGGCGGCGGGCCCGGGATCATGGAGGCCGCGAACAAGGGTGCCAACGAGGCGGGAGGCCTGTCGATCGGCCTCGGCATCGAGCTGCCGTTCGAGCAGGGCATGAACAAGTACGTCAACCTCGGCGTGAACTTCCGGTACTTCTTCGCCCGTAAGACGATGTTCGTGAAGTACGCGCAGGGCTTCGTCGTCCTGCCGGGCGGGTTCGGCACGTTCGACGAGCTCTTCGAGGCGCTGACCCTGGTCCAGACGCACAAGGTCACCGAGTTCCCCATCGCGCTCGTGGACACCGAGTACTGGCAGGGCCTGCTCGACTGGGCGCGCACGACCGTCGCCGGGCGCGGCATGATCAGCGCGCACGACCTCGACCTGCTGTACCTGTGCGACGACCCGGCAGAGGCCGTCGAGTACGTGTGCGAACGTGGCGCGGAGCTGCGTGCGGAAGAGCTCGAGGCCGTGGCCGACACGGCAACCGCCCAGCAGCGGGCGTCCGGCGACCGGTGACCGAGGTTGTGCCCCCGGTGCAGGGCGACCGGACGTCAGGATGGCGCACGTCGTCGGAGGTTCCCTCGCCGGTCCCTCCGCAGTGCGCACCGCTCGTCCTGCGAGGGCGTGAGGTCGGCGTCGACGAGTCGGCTCCCGGGCGTCCCCAGCGCCCCGTGGTCATGGCGATCGTCAACCGCACGACCGACTCGTTCTACGCCCCGGCACGCCAGCTCGACGACGGCGCGGCGCTCGAGGCCGTCGCACGGGCGTGGTCCGAGGGGGCTGCCATCGTCGACGTCGGGGGAGTGCGCGCCGGCACCGGCCCCGAGGTCACCGCGGCCGAGGAGATCCGACGCGTCGTGCCCTTCGTGGGACGGGTGCGTGCGGAGTTCCCCGACCTGCTCGTGAGCGTCGACACCTGGCGCGCCGAGGTCGCCCGCGAGGCGGCCCTGGCCGGGGCGGACCTGATCAACGACACCTGGGCCGGGCACGACCCGGCCCTGGTCGAGGTCGCGGGCGAGCTCGGCGTGGGCGTCGTGTGCTCGCACACGGGCGGGGCCGTGCCGCGCACCGACCCGTTCCGCGTCGCGTACCCGACTGCGGAGCAGGACGAGGCGAGCCGACCGCACGACCCCCGTGACGCCGTCGTGCAGGACGTCGTGGCGACCCTGACGGCCGCCGCGGCGCGCGCGGTCGCCTGCGGCGTGCCGCCCGCGTCCGTCCTCGTCGACCCGACGCACGACTTCGGCAAGAACACCTGGCACTCGCTCCACCTGGTGCGCAGGACGCAGGCGCTCGCGGGGCTCGGCTACCCGCTGCTCATGGCGTTCTCGCGCAAGGACTTCGTCGGCGAGACGCTCGACCTGCCCGTCGACGAGCGGCTCGAGGGCACGCTCGCGGCGACCGCGGTCGCCGCGTAGCTCGGCGCCCGCGTGTTCCGCGCGCACGACGTCGCCGCGACCCGTCGGGTCCTGGAGACGGTTGCGGCGATCCGCGGAGACACACCGCCGGCTCGCGCGCTGCGCGGTCTGGCGTGAGCCGCCGCGACGTGGCCGCGGGCGGGGCGAGCCGCGCGGGCGGACCCGCTCGGTCACCGCGGCAGCCCGCCCGCCCGCTCCCCGCCGTGCTGGCTCCCGCGCGGTGGCACTGGTGGGTCCAGGTGCTCGCGGTCTACGTCACGGCCCGGCTCGTGACCGCCATGATCCTGCTGGTCGTCTCGCGCTGGCAGGAGGCCAACCTCTGGACCGACGCCGCGCCGTCGTACAGCGCGTGGACGGGACGGATGTGGGACGCCTCGTGGTACCAGCAGATCGCCGAGGACGGGTA
Source organism: Oerskovia rustica (assembly GCF_014836555.1). Taxonomy (GTDB): domain Bacteria; phylum Actinomycetota; class Actinomycetes; order Actinomycetales; family Cellulomonadaceae; genus Oerskovia; species Oerskovia rustica. The sequence continues at coordinate 168,941 of NZ_JACSQQ010000002.1, read as the reverse complement.
CCCCGCAGAGCTGCCCGTCGGGCCCGACGGGGCCGTGCAGCAGAACGTCTGGGCCTTCTACCCCCTGTTCCCGTTCCTGGTCCGCGCGGTCCAGCAGGTCACCGGGCTGGGCTGGGACGTCGTGGCGCCCACGATCTCCCTGCTCTGCGGAGCGGGGGCGATGCTCGTCATCCATCGCCTCGTCGAACGGGCCGGGCACCGGGCCGTCGAGCGACGGCCCGGCCTGCCGCTCGCCACGGTCGCGCTCGTGAGCGTCTTCCCGTCCTCGGTCGTCCTCCAGGTCGCCTACACCGAGGCGCTCGCGCTGCTGCTGGTCGCCTCGGCCCTGTACCTGCTCTGGGCGCGGCGCTACGAGTGGGCAGGGCTCGTGATCGTGCTCCTCGGTTTCACGCGCGCGGTCGCGCTGCCGCTCGCGCTGGTCGTGGCGTGGCACGCCGTCGTGCGGTACCAGGAGTGGCGGCGGGCACGCCAGGAGATCCCCGCCGGAGCGCCGGGCGGTACGCCGGGCGGCCTGCCGCGCGACCGTCAGCCGGGCGTCGCCGCACAGGGAGGGCTGGTGGAGGGCGCGGTACCCACGGGCGCGGTGGCCCTCGCCGGGGACCGCGACCCTCTGCCCTTCCCGTGGCGGGACGCCGTGCGGATCGCCGCCCTGCTCGTCGTCGCCGTGCTCAGCGGGCTGCTCTGGCAGCTCGTCTGCGGGATCGCGACCGGGCGCTCGGACGCGTACTTCCTGACGCAGGGCGCCTGGCGGGGGACCGGTCCCGTGGTGCCGTTCGTGCCCTGGCTCGACGTCTCGCGCGCGCTGTTCGGCGGCGCCGGGCCGTGGGTCCTGGCGGCTGTCCTGGCGGGCGTGGCGGCTCTCGGCCTGAGCCCGGTCTCGCGGCGGCTGGGCCCGGAGCTCCAGGCCTGGCCGCTGGCCTACCTGGGATACCTGGTCGCCGTGATCGAGCCCTGGACGAGCATCGTCAGGTTCCTGCTGCTCGCGTTCCCCCTCGGGGCCGTCACTCTCGGGTGGACCCGCTCTCGATGGTGGTTCTGGGGGTGCCTGGCCGCCGGGGTGGCAGGGCAGGCCTGGTGGGTCTGGGCGCTGTGGCGGCTCACACCACCGAGCGGGTGGCCGCCGTAGCGAGTCCTGGCGCCGTGGCGTGCCGAGCGCGGGCTCGTCCCACCGAGTCCTGGCACGTCCTGCCACGTCTCAGGTCACGATCTGGGCATTTGCGGCCACGGCGTGTCGTATCGGTGAACTAGAATGGTACCTGGACGTCCTCTGGACGGTCGGCGCGGAGACGCGCCACCGACCTGCCGGGACGTCGACCACAGCAGTACTGGACTACGGAATGGAGAGCCCACAATGGCTGCGATGAAGCCGCGTACGGGGGATGGCCCGCTCGAGGTCACCAAGGAAGGTCGCGGCATCGTCATGCGCGTCCCGCTCGAGGGTGGCGGTCGACTCGTGGTGGAGCTCAACGCGACCGAGGCCAGCGAGCTGGGCGAGGCTCTCCAAGCCGTCGTGGGCTGAGACACCTTGACCGCGCGCGCAGCCCAGGCAGCCCAGCCAGTCCCGGACCTCCCGCCCGTCGGCGGTGCTCCTCGACACCTCCCCGAGGTCGTCGAGGCGCCGGGCACCGTCCTGGACTGTCCGTTCCTCACCGACGACGCGGTCGCCGCGCTCGTGGTGGCCGTCGCTCCTCCGCTCGAGGAGGAGGACGGCCTCCAGCCGCGCGCCGGCACCGTGGACGCCACCGCGCGCTACGGCATCGATCTGGCCGAGCTCGCGGACCGCTCCGGGGGTACGTCCTTCCGCGGCGCGGCAGGGCAGGTCGCCACGGTCGACCTGCCGCGCACCCACACGGGCTCCACGCACCGCCTGCCGTGGGCCGGGCTGCCGTCGACGATCGTCCTGCTCGGGATCGGCAGCGGCACGGACCTGGAGCTGCGGCGTGCCGGCGCTGCGCTCGCAGGGGCCACCCGAGGCCTCGAACGAGTCGTCAGCGCGGCCACCGCGGACGCGACCGCGACGGGCGTGCGCGCCTTCGTCGAGGGCTACCTCCTCGCGGCCTACCGCATCCCGCGCTTCGGCCGCCCGACGGCGGCACGACCGGGCGAGGGCCCCGCGCAGGACGCCCCGGCCGAGCAGCTCGTGCTGCTCGGCGAGAGCCGGGAGACGCAGCTCGAGGCAGCTCGCGTCTCGGCCACCGCGACGTGGCTCGTGCGAGACCTGGCCAACACGCCCTCCAACGTCAAGGACCCCGCCTGGGTCGCCGAGCAGGCGACAGCCCTGGCCGGTGCCGCTGGTCTGGCCGTCGAGGTGCTCGGCCCCAAGGAGCTCGCGGCCCAGGGCTTCGGCGCCCTCCTGGCGGTCGGGGCCGCGTCGGCCAGCCCTCCCCGCCTCGTGACCGTCACGTACGAGCCCGAGGCCGCCGAGCGGCACGTCGTCGTCGTCGGCAAGGGCATCACGTACGACACGGGCGGGCTCTCGATCAAGCCGCGTGAGGCCATGGTGCCCATGAAGACGGACATGGCAGGGGCAGCGGTCGCTCTGGCCGCGGTGCTCGGAGCGGCGGAGTCCGGGGTGCGGCACAAGGTCACCGCCGTCCTGCCCCTCGCCGAGAACCACTTCGGCGCCGACTCATACCGTCCCGGAGACGTCCTGCGGACCTACTCGGGCACGACCGTCGAGATCGCGAACACGGACGCCGAGGGACGCCTGGTGCTCGCCGACGCCCTCGGGTACGCGGTGGCCACGCTCGCACCGGACCTGCTGGTCGACGTCGCGACCCTCACGGGCGCGGCCAGCGTCGGCCTCGGGCGGGGGCACGCGGCGCTGTTCGCCACGAGCCCCGAGCTCGTGAGCGGCATCGAGGCGGCGGCAGCCGTCACGGGGGAGCGGGTCTGGCACATGCCGCTCGTGGAGGACTACGCGAGCGCGCTGCGCTCGGAGGTCGCGGACCTGCGCCACGTACCGATCGAGGCGCGTGGCGGTGGATCGATCACCGCCGCCCTGTTCCTGCGCGAGTTCACGGACGGTCTGCCGTGGGTCCACCTCGACATCGCGGGACCGGCGCGCGCCACGGCGTCGCGTCACGAGGTCACGGAGGGGGCGACCGGCTACGGCGCGCGCCTCCTGCTGCAGTTCCTGCGCGACCTCGACTGACCCTCGACACCGAGGAGGGCCCCTCACCGGTCTCGGTGAGGGGGCCTCTCGTCGTGTGCGCTACCGCCGGACGCCCAGCAGGAGCCCGTCGCCGCTGGGGATCATGGCCGGCAGGACCCGCTCGTCGGCACGCAGGGAGCGACCGACCTCGCGGACGATGGCCGTGACCTCGTCGCGCCGCGCCGGGTCCGCGACGCGGTCGCCCACGAGCGCCCCGTCGACGGCCACGATCCCGCCCGGTCGCAGGAGACGCAACGCCTGCTCGACGTACTCGGGATAGCTGTGCCGGTCGGCCCCGACGAGCACGAGGTCGTAGGCGCCGTCGGTGAGCCGGGGGAGCACGTCGCTCGCCCGACCGGGGATGGTCCGGGTGCGCGTCGCGCGGATCCCGGCCTCGGCGAACGCGTCCTTGGCGGCCCGCTGGTGCTCGACCTCGACGTCGATCGTGGTCAGGACACCGTCCTCGGGCATCCCCCGGAGCAGCCAGAGGGAGGCGACCCCCGTGCCCGTGCCGATCTCGACGACGGCACGGGCGGCGAGGGCCGCGGCGAGGGCCTGGAGGACGGCGCCCACGCCGGGCAGGACGGCGGGGCAACCCAGCTCGGCGGCACGCTCACGAGCGCGCAGGAGGACGTCGTCCTCCGGCACGAACTCCTCGCAGTAGGTCCAGCTCGACGCCTTGGCGTTGGTCCGGCCGATGTCGGTGGTGATAGGGCCCTCCTGGTCTTGGGCACCGCGTGTCTCCGGTGACCCGGACGGACTGCTGTGGTGCGGCGGCCCCGCGCGGTGCAGGTGATGCGATCGTACCGGTCGAAGGGCCCCGAAGCGCTGGCTGGAGCGCGTTCGGGGGGAGGTTTCGTGCACGTCGTGTCGACGTCCCGGCGCGAGCGGGAACGGATGCGGGTCCCGCGACGTTGAGAGGGGACAATGGACCGTGTGAGCAGTGACGTGAGTGCCCAGCCCTGGACGCCCCCCTCGTGGGACCAGATCGTGCGGGAGCACTCCGCGCGCGTGTACAGGCTGGCGTACCGCCTGACGGGGAACCAGCACGACGCCGAGGACCTGACCCAGGAGACCTTCATCCGGGTGTTCCGCTCGTTGTCGAGCTATACGCCCGGGACGTTCGAGGGCTGGCTCCACCGCATCACGACCAACCTGTTCCTCGACCAGGTCCGGCGCAAGCAGCGCATCCGGATGGAGGCCATGGGCGACGACTCGGCGCAGTACCCGGCCACCGGTGAGATGACCCACCCGGAGCGAGGGTACGAGCACACGAACCTCGACCACGACGTACAGCGGGCGCTCGACGCCCTGTCTCCGGAGTACCGGGCGGCGGTCGTGCTGTGCGACATCGAGGGGCTGAGCTACGAGGAGATCGCGGTCACGCTCGGGATCAAGCTGGGCACGGTGCGCTCACGCATCCACCGCGCCCGCACCCAGCTCCGTGCGGCCCTGCCCCACCGCGACCCGTCCGAGCGCCCCGGGAGCGACGCCGGTTCCGTGCTCTCGGCGGACTCCGCCGTCGACGAGCTCGCCGCGCTCGCGGCGCACACCGCCCCGGGGGGACCATGACGCACCTCGGGACCCTCGTCAGCGCCCTCGCCGACGACCAGCTCTCACCGGCCACGCGCGAGCGCGCGCTGACGCACGTCGCGGGCTGCGACCAGTGCGCCGCGGAGCTCGCGGTGGCGCGCGCGGTGCGCAAGCGGCTCTCGTGCGCGCGCGACGTCCTGCCCACCACGGACCTGACCTCCCGCCTGCTGGCGCTCTCGTCGGAGATCCCTGCGGCGCAGGGGGACCCGCTGCGGCAGGGGCCGCCCGCCCGCGACCCGTGGGCTGCGGCGCCCGAGGCCGGCGCGCTGCGGGACGCCCTCACGGGGGACTTCGTGGCTCACGCCCGACGGCGGCGCTCGCGTCGGACGGTCGTCGCGGCGTCGAGCGGTCTCGCAGTCCTCGCGGTCGCGTTGTTCACGCTCGGTGACCGTCCGCTCGTGGTGCCCGACCGGCACGTCGCGGCCCCGCTGACGCTCCTCGCGCAGGCGGGGGACGACGCGCAGGACGCGACGGACCCCGGCCTGGTGCCGGTGCGTCCCACGGCCGGCGGGTCGGGGACCAGCGCCTCGGCCGCAGCCTCCACCGACTCGATGGACCTGGTCGACTCCGCGGCGCTCGCGTGGATGGCCGACCACGGCTGGACGAGCCCCTCGGGGATCCTCGAGGGGTTCGACGTGACGGGCGTCCACCTCGTCGGGGACGACAGGGACGTCCTGCAGGTCGATCTCGCGGGGCCCGAGGGGACGATCGTGGTACGCGAGCAGGTGGGGCGGCTGGACACCACGTCGCTGACGCGGTCCGAGGGGTTCGACGGGCGCGCCGTCTACGTCCTGTCCGACGAGCCGTGGCACGTCGTGTGGCAGGCTGGGGACACGGTGATCGACGTGGTGGCCGAGGCTCGCAAGGAGGTCCTCGCCGCGTTCGTCGCGACGTTCCCGGCGCACGACTTCGACGCGGGGGTCCCGGCCCGCATCTCCCGGGGATGGACGACCATGACAGGAGCCTTGGGCACCCCATGACCGCACACGACTCAGCGCCCGGACCCGCGGAGCCGCAGCCGGACGGCGCCCGGCCGGAGCCCGCACCGTCCCAGCAGGCGTCCGACCACCGCGAGGCGCCGCCGCAGGAGCCCCGGAACCCGTTCGCGCCACCGTCGTCGTACCGGTCGACGCCTGCGGCGCCGGTGCCGGTCGAGAGGAACGCCTCGGTGCCGCCCGCCCCCGTGACCGGACAGCACGACACGCGACCCTACGGTGCGCCGCTCGGCCCGCTGCCGGTCGCGCGCCCCGGGCTTGCGGGCTACGGGGCCGCCCAGGGGCCACAGTCCCCGGTCCCGCCCCCGCCGTCGTACCAGGTGGCCCGGCCCGGGGTGTACCCACCGGGACAGCACCCCCAGCAGCCAGACCGTCCTGCGCCGCAGCCGCAGGTCGGTCCGCCGGCTCCCCCCGTCGAGCCCTGGGGCGAGCAGCAGGCGCCGCCCGCCCCGTCACGACGGCGCGGGCTCGGCGCGGGGGCCGTCGCCGGCATCGCGGCTCTGGCCCTGGTCGCCGGGGCGGTCGGAGGGGTCGCAGCGGACAGGATCGTGGACGGGTCGGACCGTCGGCCCGTGGACGTCTCCCTCCCGGCCGCGGGCACGGCCCCGGGGGAGGAACGACCCGCAGGGTCCGTCGCGGCCGTCGCGGCGAGCGTGCTGCCGAGCGTGGTCTCGCTCCAGGTCGAGGGTGCGGACGGTGTCTCGACCGGGTCGGGCTTCGTGATCCGTGAGGACGGCTTCATCCTCACGAACAACCACGTGGTCGCGGGCGGTGCGGCGGGGGGCGAGGTCACGGTGCTCTTCGCCGACGGCAGCGAGCGTCCGGCCGAGATCGTCGGCCGCACCCCCGACTACGACCTGGCGGTCGTCAAGGTCGACGAGTCGGGGCTGACTCCGCTCGTGCTGGGCGACAGCGACGCGGTCGTCGTCGGCGACCCGGTCGTCGCGATCGGTGCGCCGCTCGGACTCAACGGGACGGTCACGACGGGGATCGTGAGCGCACTGCACCGGCCGGTCGCCGCGGGCGACTCGGCGGAGACGGCGTTCATCGACGCCATCCAGACGGACGCCGCGATCAATCCCGGGAACTCGGGCGGACCGCTCGTCAACGGTGCGGGGGAGGTCGTCGGGGTGAACTCGGCGATCGCGCAGCCACCGGGCACGGGCGCGGCGACGGGGAGCATCGGGCTCGGCTTCGCGATCCCCTCGAACCAGGCCCGGCGCACCGCGCAGGAGCTCATGGCCAGCGGTACGGCCACGTACCCGGTGATCGGCGTCCTGCTCGACTCCCGCTACCAGGGTGAGGGCGTCCAGGTCACGACCGAGCCGCAGGGCGGGCAGGCCCCCGTGACGGCGGACGGACCTGCCGCCGTGGCAGGGATCCAGGCGGGTGACGTGATCCTCTCGATCGACGGACGGCCCGTGAGCCTGAGCGACGAGCTCATCGTGGCGATCCGGGCCAAGGCGCCCGGGGACACCGTGACGCTGCGCGTGCGCACGGGGGACCAGGAGCGCGACGTCCGTGTCGTGCTCGACGAAGCCACGAGCGAGTAGTCTGACCGCGTGTTCGGAATCAACGGCTGGGAATTCGGGATCATTCTGGTGGTCGCCGTGATCGTCATCGGTCCGGAGAGGCTGCCCCGGTACGCCGAACAGCTCGGCGCGTTCGTCCGCACCGCTCGCGGCTTCCTGAAGGACGCCAAGGAACGGGTCGACGACGAGCTCGGCGACCAGGTCGGCGACGTGGACTGGTCCAAGCTGGACCCGCGCCAGTACGACCCTCGGCGCATCGTCCGTGAGGCGTTGCTCGACGACGACGTGCTCGGCCCGTCGGCGCGACCGCGTGCTGGGGGCCCCGTCCCGCCCCCGCCCCCGCCTTCCGGGGGCTCTGCCACCGAGGTACCGGTGCCCGGGCGGCGCGCACCGTTCGACGACGAAGCCACCTGAGTCCGGGCCCTCCGGACCCGGCGGTCGGCCCGGATTCGGCCAGGGCACCTCGACCTGTCAGAATGGGGCAATGGTCAACGAGGTTCCCGGTGTACGGCGTCCACGCATCTTCTCGGGGATGCAGCCCACGGAAGACTCCCTCCAGCTGGGGAACTACATCGGGGCTCTGAGCCAGTGGGTGGCCCTGCAGGAGTCGTACGACGCGATCTACTGCGTGGTCGACATGCACGCCCTGACGGTCAACCCCGAGCCGGAGAAGCTGCGCGAGCGTACGCGCCGCACCGCGGCCCAGTACCTGGCCGGCGGCGTGGACCCCGAGGGGTCGACGCTGTTCGTGCAGTCGCACGTCCCGGAGCACGCGGAGCTCGCCTGGGTGCTCTCGTGCCAGACAGGGTTCGGCGAGGCCGGCCGCATGACGCAGTTCAAGGACAAGTCGGCGAAGCAGGGCACTGACGGCACGACGGTCGGGCTCTTCACCTACCCGGTGCTCATGGCCGCAGACATCCTGCTGTACGACGCGGCGCTCGTACCGGTCGGGGAGGACCAGCGCCAGCACCTGGAGCTCGCCCGCAACCTGGCCGAGCGCCTCAACTCCCGCTTCGGTGAGGACACCGCGGTCGTCCCCGAGCCGCACATCGTCAAGGCCGTCGCGAAGATCTACGACCTGCAGGAGCCCACGGCCAAGATGAGCAAGTCCTCCTCGGGGGGCAAGGGGGTCATCTGGCTCCTCGAGGACCCCAAGGTCGCGGCGAAGCGCGTCAAGTCGGCGGCGACGGACTCGGAGAACGAGATCCGTTACGACCCCGTGGCCAAGCCCGGCATCTCGAACCTCCTGACGATCTTCTCCGCGCTCACGTCGCGGCCCGTCGACCAGATCGCGGCGGACTACGAGGGCAAGGGTTACGGACACCTCAAGGTGGACCTGGCCGAGGTCGTGGTCGACTTCCTGACCCCGTTCCAGGCGCGGGCCAACGAGTACCTGTCGGACCCGGCCGAGCTCGACGCCGTCCTTGCGCGCGGCGCGGAGCGGGCTCGTGGCCTGGCTCAGGACACCCTCGACCGCATCTACGACCGGGTCGGGCTGCTGCCCGCTCGTCGGACGCGCTGATGAACCTCCCCGAGCGGGGTCCGCACCAGGTGCGGATCGGTATCGCGATCGAGATCCCCGAGCCCTACGGCACCGCGCTCCAGGAAGCACGGGCGGCGTTCGGCGACCCGTTCGCGGGAGACATCCCTCCGCACATCACCCTCCTCGGGCCGACCGTCGTGGACGAGTCCGACCTCGACGAGGTGTACGCCCACCTGGAGCACGTCGCGGCGCACGCGGCGCCGTTCCGAGCCATCCTGCGTGGTTCGGGGACGTTCCGTCCCGTCTCGCCCGTGGTCTTCGTGGTCGTCGCGCAGGGGATCGCGGAGTGCGAAGGGCTCGAGGGAGCCGTGCGTTCAGGGATCCTGGACCAGGAGCTGCGTTTCAACTACCACCCGCACGTCACGGTCGCGCACGAGGTCGACGACGAGGCGCTCGACCTCGCTTTCGACGAGATGGCAGGCTTCGAGGCCGCGTTCGACGTCACGGGTATCCACCTGTACGAGCACGGCGACGACGGCGTGTGGCGACCGGCTCGCAGGTTCGACCTCATCGGGCTGTCGGACGCGTGAGTCGCGCCGTCCTCTTCTAGGCTCGGGCGATGACCCAGGCAACCACCCCGGCACCCGTTCGTAGGGCCGGGACCGCACGTCCGGGCCGTGACGGCCCATCCTCCGACGCCCGGAAGACCAGCACACCGCATGCCCGCACGCCCCGCACCGCGCCCGACGACGGTGCCTCGGACGTCCCCGGGACGGTCGCTCGCCTGACAGCCCGTGCCAAGGGGCTCCAGGCCTGGTGGAACACGACCCGACCGGCTCGTGCGCTCGCGCAGTACGGGGTCCAGCGCGGAGCCCTCCTGTGCGGCGGCATGGCCTACTCGGCCCTGTTCTCCCTGTTCGCCGGGCTGACGATCTTCTACACGGCCTTCATGGCCTTCCTGGGCAACCGGGAGGAGCTGCGCGACGAGATCTTCGCGCAGATCGACAAGGCGATCCCGGGGCTCATCGACACCGGGGACGGCAGCAGCGGGATCATCTCGCCCGACCAGCTGATCCTCGACCGTGGCTTCGACCTGTCGAGCATCATCGCGGTGTTCGTGCTGCTCTTCAGCGCGATCTCCTTCATGGCGGCGCTGCGCACCTCGACCCGGGCGATGTTCTCGCTCACGAACGTCGGTCAGAACCCGGTGCTGTCCAAGCTGCGCGAGCTGGGCGGGTTCGCCGTGCTGGGGATCAGCGTGGTGATCTCCGCGGCCGCGACGGTCGTGGTCCAGAGCCTCGGGGCGACGATCTTCGGCGACGGCGTCCTGGCGGCCGTCCTGGTGCCCGTGGGCGGCATCCTCGTCGGGCTCGTCTTCGACGCGATCGTGGTCCTGCTCATCGTCCGCTTCGTCGCGGGCGTACGTCCGCCGCGCAAGGACCTGTACATCGGCGCCATGACGGCGGCTGCGGCCTTCGGGGTGCTGCGCTACCTCGGGACGAGCATCATCGTGGGCAGCTCGTCGCGCAACGCGCTGCTGGGCTCGTTCGCCACGTTCGTGACGATCCTCCTGCTGGCCAACTTCGTCACCCGGATCCTGCTCATGGTCGCGGCGTGGATCGCGGACCCGCCCGCGCAGCCGACCGCGGACGAGCTGCGCGAGCAGGCCGAGGCGGAGCAGGACGAGCGGCTCGAGGCGCGCGTCCGTCGAGGGGCCGGGTACGGCTATCCCTGGAGTCCCCTGGTCCGCGGGGTCCGCCGGGGGCGGGAGCCCCGGGTGTCCGTCAGGCTCTGAGCCGCCGAACGCCGACGGCGGCCCACCGGCGAGAGCCGGGGACCGCCGTCGGGCAGTGCAGGGAGGCGTGTCAGAACGCGCGGGTGATCATCGCGCGCTTGACCTCCTGGATCGCCTTGGTGACCTCGATGCCACGAGGGCACGCCTCGGTGCAGTTGAAGGTCGTGCGGCAGCGCCACACGCCTTCCTTGTCGTTGAGGATCTCCAGGCGCTGGGCCGCTCCCTCGTCGCGCGAGTCGAAGATGAAGCGGTGGGCGTTGACGATCGCCGCGGGGCCGAAGTACTGACCGTCGGTCCAGAACACGGGGCAGGACGACGTGCACGCCGCGCACAGGATGCACTTGGTCGTGTCGTCGAACCGCTCGCGCTGCTCGGCCGACTGCAGCCGCTCCTTGCTGGGCTCGTTCCCCGAGGTGATGAGGAACGGCATGATCTCGCGGTAGGAGGCGAAGAACGGCTCCATGTCGACGACCAGGTCCTTGATGACCGGCAGGCCCTTGATGGGCTCGACGGTGATCGGCTTGTCCGGGTTGACGTCCTTGAGCAGCGTCTTGCAGGCCAGGCGGTTGCGGCCGTTGATCCGCATCGCGTCCGAGCCGCAGATCCCGTGCGCGCACGAGCGACGGAACGTCAGCGAGCCGTCGTGCTCCCACTTGATCTTGTGCAGGGCGTCGAGCACGCGGTCCGTGCCGTGGGCCAGGACCGTGTACTCCTCCCAGTACGCGTCGTCCCCGTGCTCGGACTCGGGGTTGTAGCGGCGGAGCTTGATCGTGACCTCGAAGGAGGGCACGGCGCCGACCTCGGTCTTCTCAGAACCGGCAGGGGCTTCGAGTGTGGCAGTCATCAGTACTTACGCTCCATGGGCTCGTACCGGGTCTGGGTGACGGGCTTGGAACCCAGCACGATCTTGTAGGAATCGAACTCCTCGACGTGGTCGAAGTAGCCGTCGACGTGACCGTCGGCGGTGTCGCCGGCGGAGGTGGGGCGACGGTAGGCCATCGTGTGGAGCATGTAGTTGGCGTCGTCGCGGTTCGGGAAGTCCTCGCGGTAGTGACCGCCGCGCGACTCCTTGCGGTTGATCGCGGCGATGACCGTGACCTCGGCGATGTCGAGCAGGAAGCCCAGCTCGATGGCCTCGAGGAGGTCCGTGTTGAACAGGCGTCCCTTGTCCTGGACCGAGACGTTGCGGTAGCGGTCCTGGAGGGTGCGGATGTCCGAGAGCGCCTGGTCGAGCGACTCGCCCGTGCGGAACACCTGGGCGTTGGCGTCCATGGTCTCCTGGAGCGCCTTGCGGACGTCGGCCACGCGCTCGCCGTCGGGCCGGTTGCGCATCTCGTCGAGCTGCGCGATCACGGCGGCCGCAGGGTTCTCGGGGAGCTCGCGGTACTCGGCCGTCGCGGCGTACCTCGCGGCCTCGCGGCCGGCGCGCTTGCCGAACACGTTGATGTCGAGGAGCGAGTTGGTGCCGAGGCGGTTCGATCCGTGGACCGAGACGCACGCGACCTCGCCGGCCGCGTACAGGCCGCGCACGACGTTGTGGCCGTCGCGGAGCACCTCGCCGCCGACGTTGGTCGGGATACCGCCCATGGCGTAGTGCGCCGTGGGGTAGACGGGCACGGGCTCCGTGTAGGGCTCGATGCCGAGGTACGTGCGCGCGAACTCCGTGATGTCCGGCAGCTTGGCGTCGATGTGCGCGGGCTCGAGGTGCGTGAGGTCGAGCAGGACGTAGTCCTTGTTCGGCCCGGCGCCGCGGCCCTCGCGGACCTCGTTCGCCATCGAGCGGGCGACGATGTCGCGCGGCGCGAGGTCCTTGATGGTCGGGGCGTAGCGCTCCATGAAGCGCTCGCCCTCGCCGTTGCGCAGGATGCCGCCCTCACCACGGGCTGCCTCCGACAGGAGGATGCCCAGTCCTGCGAGGCCCGTCGGGTGGAACTGGAAGAACTCCATGTCCTCGAGCGGGAGACCGCGGCGGTAGGCGAGCGCCATGCCGTCACCGGTGAGGGTGTGCGCGTTCGACGTCGTCTTGAAGATCTTGCCTGCGCCGCCCGTGGCGAAGATGATCGCCTTGGCCTGGAAGACGTGGATCTCGCCCGTCGCGAGGTCGTAGGCGACGACGCCCGTCGCGTTGACCTGCTCGCCGTCCGGCACGTCCTCGGCCGCGAGGTCGTGGTCCGTGATGAGGTCCAGGACGTAGAACTCGTTGAAGAACTCGACGTTCTGCTTGACGCAGTTCTGGTAGAGCGTCTGGAGGATCATGTGACCCGTACGGTCCGCGGCGTAGCACGAGCGGCGGACCGCGGCCTCGCCGTGGTTGCGCGTGTGCCCGCCGAAGCGGCGCTGGTCGATCTTGCCCTCGGGGGTGCGGTTGAACGGCAGGCCCATGCGCTCGAGGTCGAGCACCGCGTCGATGGCCTCCTTGGCCATGATCTCCGCGGCGTCCTGGTCGACGAGGTAGTCGCCGCCCTTGACCGTGTCGAACGTGTGCCACTCCCAGTTGTCCTCCTCGACGTTCGCGAGGGCGGCGCACATGCCGCCCTGCGCCGCGCCGGTGTGGGACCGGGTGGGGTAGAGCTTCGAGATGACCGCCGTGCGGACCTTGCCGGACGACTCCAGTGCCGCGCGCATGCCGGCGCCGCCTGCTCCGACGATGACGACGTCGTACTGATGGGTTTGCATCGGTGTCGATGCCTCCTGTGACGAGTGGGAAAGGGGACGGGGCTGTCGGTCGGCGGCTGGGGGACCGTCGGCCGGCAGGGCCGTCAGGCGGGGCAGAACGACGGGAGCTGGTAGTCCAGGGCGTTCGGGGGGCACGGGTCGAACGTGAAGACCACGAGCGTGCCGAGCACGGTGACGACCACGAACGCGAGGTACAGCGCGAGCTTGAGCACGAGGCGCGTGCCGTCCCGCTGCGCGTAGTCGTTGATGATCGTGCGCACGCCGTTGGTGCCGTGGATCATCGCGAGCCACAGCATCAGCAGGTCCCAGACCTGCCAGAACGGCGAGGCCCACTTGCCGGCGACGAAGCCGAAGTCGATCGCGTGGACGCCCTCGCCGACCATGAGGTTCACGAAGAGGTGACCGAAGATCAGGACGATCAGCACGACGCCCGAGGCGCGCATGAAGACCCAGCTGTACAGCTCGTAGTTCGAGCGCGTGGACTTCTGGCGCTTGTACGGGTCGCGGGGGGCCGCGAGGGGAGAGCTGGTGCTCGTGGTGCTCATCAGTGCCCACCTCCGAAGACGTTCATGAGGTGGCGCGGCAGGAAGCCCGCCATCGTCACCGCGAACAGGCCGACGACGACCCAGAGCATGGTGCGCTGGTACTTGGGCCCCTTGGCCCAGAAGTCGACGAGGATGATCCGGACACCGTTGAAGGCGTGGAACACGATGGCGGCCACGAGGCCGGCCTCTCCGAGTCCCATGATCACGGTCTTGTAGGTGCCGATCACGGCGTCGTACGCCTCGGGCGAGACTCGTACAAGCGCTGTGTCCAGCACGTGCACGAGGAGGAAGAAGAAGATGAGCACGCCGGTCACGCGATGCGCGACCCACGACCACATGCCTTCACGGCCGCGGTACAGCGTGCCAGCAGGTGCACTGGGCACTTAGGGGCCTCCTGTGGCGAGTTCAGGGGTGAGATATCGAGCTGGACGACGTCGTCCGCCGGTGGCCGTTCACGACCGCTCCGCGCCGAGGCCCTGGGGAGTCGGTAGGAGCGGCAGATCCACGGCTCGCCGGAGTCCGCCGATATCCGTCTCTGGGGTTCCACCATAGTGATACCGGCATCGTGGTGCGGACCGTGGTGCGTTCCCAGCGGCCTGGTCACCCCTGTTTGTGACCCATTCCACACGGCTCCCGATGACCCGAGGACGCCCCTCCGCGGAGTGTCCTCGGGCGCCCGGTCACGCGTCGGTCACGCGTCGGTCACTATGCTTCGAGGATGTCGACGCTCCCCGTCCCCGCGCCCAGCCCTGCCTCGTCGCCGGACGGGTCCGCCCCGGCGACCCCGGCGATCCCCGGTTTCTACGCCGTGATCCCCGCGGGAGGCGCCGGGACGCGGCTGTGGCCGCTCTCGCGCCGCGGCAACCCCAAGTTCCTGCTCGACCTGACGGGGGCCGGACGGTCGCTGCTGCAGGCCACGGTCGACCGGCTCGCGCCCCTCGCCGGCCAGGACGGCATCGTCCTGGTGACCGGTCGCCAGCACGTCGCCTCGGCGCGCACCCAGCTCCCGGGCCTGCGCGACGACGCCTTGCTCGCCGAGCCCTCGCCCCGCGACTCGATGGCGGCGATCGGGCTCGCCGCCGCGGTACTCCAGCACCGCCACGGCGACGTGGTGATCGGCTCGTTCGCGGCGGACCAGGTCATCACCGGTCAGGCGGCGTTCGAGCAGGCGGTCCGGGAGGGCGTCGAGGCTGCCCGGGCGGGCTACGTCGTCACGGTCGGGATCGCGGCGTCGCGGCCGTCGACGGCCTTCGGCTACGTCCGGAGCGGCGCCTCCCTGGATCTTGCCGGTGCCCCCACGGCGCTGCACGCGCAGGGGTTCACGGAGAAGCCGGACGCGGTGACGGCCCAGCGCTACGTACGGTCGGGGGAGTACCGCTGGAACGCGGGCATGTTCATCACTCGCACCTCGGTGCTGCTCGGGCATCTCGCGGACCAGCGCCCCGAGCTGTACGAGGGTCTGCGCACCGTGGCTGCGGCATGGGACTCCCCGGACCGGGACCGCGTCCTGGCGGAGGTCTGGCCCGGGCTGGAGAAGATCGCGATCGACCATGCCGTCGCCGAGCCGGTCGCGGCCGTGGGCGGGGTCGCGGTCGTCCCGGGGAACTTCGGGTGGGACGACATCGGCGACTTCAACTCGCTGGCCGCGCTGCTGCCCTCGGCCGACGAGTCGGGCTCCAAGGTGCTCGGCGACACGGACCGGGTCGTGCGCCGCGAGAGCGCGGGGTCGGTCGTCGTCCCGGCGAGCGACCGGGTCGTCACGATCCTCGGGCTCGACGACGTCGTGGTCGTCGACACTCCCGACGCGCTCCTGGTCACCACGCGTGCCCGCGCGCAGCAGGTCAAGGCCATGGTCGACCTCGTGCGCGAGCGCGGCCTGGACGAGCTCCTCTAGCGCGACGCGCAGGGGCGCCGCGGACGCTCGTGGGCGCGGGACGCCGTCGGGCAGGGGAGGCCACGGCCCGACGCCGCCGCCTGCCTTCGCCGTGCCCGTGCCGTCCCGGTGCGTGGCACGGTCGCCCGCGCCGACGGGGCCGGGGATAGTCTCGGCTGGTGAGCAGTCCTGAGGAGAGCACCGAGAACAGCACCCCGTCGGACCGTGCCCGGACGGGTGCCCGGCCCGCGTCGACGCACCTCCTGGCGCGCACGGCGACCGGGGACGCGGTCGTCGACCTGGCCTCGACCTTCGAGGACGAGCTCGTCGCGATCCGTCGCGACATCCACGCGCACCCCGAGGTCTCGCGCACCGAGACCCGTACCACGGCCCTGATCGCCGACCGGCTGCGCGCGGCGGGGCTCGAGCCCCGGCTCCTGCCGGGCACCGGGCTCGTGTGCGACATCGGCGGCTCGGACGGGCCGGACGGTGCCGTGCTCGGGCGGGTCGCGCTGCGCGCCGACATCGACGCGCTCCCGGTCCAGGACCGGTGCGAGCTCCCGTGGGCCTCGACCACCCCCGGTGTCGCGCACGCGTGCGGGCACGACGTGCACGCCACGGTCGTGCTGGGGGCGGGCCTGGTCCTGGCCGCGCTCGCCGAGCGAGGCGAGCTGTCCCGTCCGGTCCGGCTGGTCTTCCAGCCCGCGGAGGAAGTCCAGCCCGGCGGCTCGCTCGACGTGATCGCCGCGGGCGGCCTGGACGGGATCGAGGAGATCTACGCGGTCCACTGCGACCCCAAGGTCGACGCCGGGCAGATCGGGACGCGCATCGGTCCCATCACCTCGGCGTCCGACGAGGTCTCCGTGACCATCACCTCGCCCGGCGGGCACACGTCCCGCCCGCACCTGACGGGCGACGTGGTCTACGCGCTCGGACAGGTCATCACGCAGGTCCCCGCAGTGCTGGGCCGCCGCCTCGACCCGCGCTCGGGCGTCAACCTCACGTGGGGCGCGGTGCACGCCGGCTCGGCGCACAACGCGATCCCCAGCACCGGGACGGTCCGAGGGACGCTGCGCTGCCTCGACGTGCGGGCCTGGGAGTTCGCGGGGCAGGTCCTGCACGACGCGGTCGAGCAGGTCGTCGCGCCCTACGAGGTCGAGGTGACGGTCAACCACACCCGCGGGGTCCCGCCGGTCGAGAACGCGGAGGAGTGCACGGCCTCGCTCGAGGCCGCGGCGCGCGACGTGCTGGGGCCTGCGTCGGTGCTCCTCACGGAGCAGTCGCTCGGCGGCGAGGACTTCGCCTGGTACCTGACCAAGGTTCCCGGTGCGATGGCCCGGCTGGGCACCCGGACGCCGGGCGGGCGGTCGTACGACATCCACCAGGGGGACCTGCGGGTCGACGAGGCGGCGATCGGCGCGGGGGTGCGTCTGCTCGCGCGCGTCGCGCTGGGCTGAGCGGTCGGCACGTCGGTCGACGCTCGAAACGTTGCCCTGTGCAACCAAGTGTCCGACCGCTGGAACGCGAACGGTCACGGCTGAGACGTCAGATGACGCTTCCATAACGAAGCGTCCGCGTTACCCGCAAGTAACGTCCGACGTCCCTCGACGTGGCTAGTGTTCGATCAATACAGGCCGACGGACCCCGTGACCTACCCGTGCAACGACGCGCGGGCAGGTCTCGGTTTTCTCCCGGGGGCCATCGACGAGATCGAACGGAGCTCATGGTGAAGAGAGCAACGCAGATGACAGCGCTCGCGGCCGTCGCCGCGCTGGCGCTGGCTGCATGTGGGAGCGCACCCGAAGAGGGCGGCGCCACGGGCACGGCCGGGGGCTCGGAGTCGAGCTTCAAGGCGTGCATGGTGTCCGACGCGGGCGGCTTCGACGACAAGTCCTTCAACGAGTCGGGCTACAACGGCCTCATGGCTGCCGAGAAGAACCTGGGCATCCAGACCGCCACGGCCGAGTCGAAGGAGGAGTCGAACTTCGCTCCGAACATCGACAACCTGGTCTCCGAGAACTGCAACGTCATCGTGACGGTCGGCTTCCTCCTCGCGACGGCCACGGGCGACGCCGCCCAGGCCAACCCGGACGTCGACTTCGCGATCGTCGACTCGACGGCACAAGACGCTGACGGCAACACGATCGAGCTCGACAACGTCAAGCCGATCAGCTTCGACACCGCCCAGGCCTCGTTCCTCGCGGGCTACCTCGCCGCGGGCATGAGCAAGACCGGCACGGTCGCGACGTACGGCGGTCTGCAGATCCCGTCCGTGACGATCTTCATGGACGGCTTCGTCGACGGCGTCGCGAACTACAACGAGACGCACGGCACCGACGTCAAGACGCTCGGCTGGAACAAGGACAGCCAGAACGGCTCGTTCGCGGGCGGCTTCGAGGACCAGTCCCAGGGCCAGCAGCTGACCCAGACCTTCATCGACCAGGGCGCGGACATCATCATGCCCGTCGCCGGTCCGGTCGGCGTCGGCACGCTCGCCGCCGCCAAGGACGCGACCGACGTGTCGGTCATCTGGGTCGACGCGGACGGCTTCGAGACCAACCCCGACAGCGGCGACCTGATCCTGACCTCCGTGCTCAAGGAGATCGGCGCGGGCGTCGAGGACGTCATCACGGCAGCCTCCGAGGACGAGTTCTCGAACGAACCCTACGTGGGCACGCTCGAGAACGGCGGCGTGGACATCGCGCCGTACCACGACTTCGACTCGAAGGTTCCTCAGGAGCTCAAGGACGAGATCGACCAGCTCCGCAAGGACATCATCGACGGCACGATCGTCGTGGAGTCCCCGAGCTCGCCGTGACCTGACGCAGTACATCGTGGCCGAGCCGGCCCGGCACCTCGCCGGGCCGGCTCGACCAGTCTTGGGCTAACGTCGCAGGCAAGGCTGCCTGTGCATCGAAGGAGACCGTACGTGAAGCTGGAGCTCCGCGGAATCACCAAGTCGTTCGGACCGCTCGTCGCCAACGACCACATCGACCTCGTCATCGAACCGGGGCAGATCCACGCCCTGCTCGGGGAGAACGGCGCGGGCAAGAGCACGCTGATGAACGTGCTGTTCGGCCTCTACCAGGCCGACTCGGGCGAGATCCTGCTCGACGACGTCGAGCGCGCCTTCCGAGGCCCGGGAGATGCCCTGGCGGCCGGGATCGGCATGGTGCACCAGCACTTCATGCTCGTCCCCGTCTTCACCGTCGCCGAGAACGTCATGCTGGGCCACGAGGACACCAAGGCCGGGGGCTTCCTGGACCTGGAGGCCGCCCGCAAGCGCGTGCGCGAGCTGTCTGCGCGGTTCGGGTTCGGGCTCGACCCGGACGCCGTCGTCGAGGACCTCCCCGTCGGCGTGCAGCAGCGCGTCGAGATCGTCAAGGCTCTCGCTCGCGAGGCGAAGGTCCTCATCCTCGACGAGCCCACCGCGGTGCTCACGCCGCAGGAGACCGACGAGCTGATCGAGATCATGCGACAGCTCCGCGAGTCCGGCACCTCGATCGTGTTCATCACGCACAAGCTGCGCGAGGTCAAGGCCGTCGCCGACGTCATCACGGTCATCCGTCGCGGTGCGGTCGTCGGCAACGCCGAGCCGACCGCCTCCGAGAGCGAGCTCGCCTCCCTCATGGTGGGACGCGCGGTCTCCCTCGGTCTCGACAAGGCCCCGCCGCAGCGCGGCGAGGAGACGTTCGTCGTCACCGACCTCACGGTCCTGGCCCCGAACGGCCAGGCGGTCGTGGACCGCGTGTCGTTCTCCGTCGCGCAGGGCGAGATCCTCGCCGTCGCGGGCGTTCAGGGCAACGGGCAGACCGAGCTCACCGAGGCCATCCTCGGGCTCCTGCCCTCCGCGGAGGGGTCGATCTCCCTGCACGGGCAGGAGCTCCGGGGCCTGACGCCCGACGCCGCGCTCGAGGCCGGGATCGGCTTCGTCCCCGAGGACCGCAAGGTCGACGGGCTCGTGCTCGACTTCTCGGTCGCCGAGAACCTCGTGCTCGACCTCTACGACAAGCCGCCCTACGCCAAGGGCATCGGCCTCGACCTGGGGGCGATCCGCCGCAACGCCGAGCAGCGCATCGCGGAGTTCGACATCCGTACCCAGGGTCCCGGCCAGGAGGTCGGCCGGCTCTCGGGCGGCAACCAGCAGAAGGTCGTGCTGGCGCGTGAGCTCTCGAGGCCGCTCAAGCTCTTCATCGCGAGCCAGCCGACGCGCGGCGTCGACGTGGGCTCGATCGAGTTCCTGCACCGGCGCATCGTGCAGGAGCGCGACAACGGCACGCCCGTGATCATCGTGTCGACCGAGCTCGACGAGGTCGTCGAGCTCGCCGACCGCATCGCCGTGATGTACCGGGGAGGGATCGTCGGCGTGGTGCCGCCGACGACGTCGCGCGAGGTGCTCGGCCTCATGATGGCCGGGGTCCCCCACGACGAGGCCATCGCACAGGTGCACGACCAGACCGACACGACGGGAGCAACCCAGTGACCGACCAGCAGCCCGCCCCGCCACCGACGGGAGAGCCGGCGCCCGAGCCGGCCGGCGCGGCGAAGCCCCACCCCGAGGGCGCCGAGTCCGCTCGCTGGGCCGCGACCTTCCGTGAGATCACGACCGGCCCGTTCGGAGTGACCGTCCTGGCGTTCGTCCTGGCGCTGGTCATCGGCGGGCTCCTGATCATCGTCACCGACCCCGACGTGACCGCCGCGGCGAGCTACCTCTTCGCCAAGCCCGCCGACTTCTTCGGTGCGGCCTGGACCGCCGTGAGCGAGGCCTACGCGGCCATGTTCCGCGGA
This sequence comes from Oerskovia rustica, assembly GCF_014836555.1. GTDB lineage: Bacteria > Actinomycetota > Actinomycetes > Actinomycetales > Cellulomonadaceae > Oerskovia > Oerskovia rustica. The sequence goes on along the minus strand of NZ_JACSQQ010000002.1, from coordinate 148,507 downwards.
GCGGTGTACAACTACGACGCCCCGACGTTCGCGCGCGGCATCCGCTCCCTCACGGAGACCATGACGGTCTCGACCCCGCTCATCATCGCCGCGCTCGGCGTGGCCGTCGGCTTCCGCGCCGGCATGTTCAACATCGGTGCTCAGGGCCAGGTCATCATGGGGGCCGCGATCGGCGGCTACGTCGGCTTCGCGTGGAACCTCCCGCCGGTGCTGCACCTCCTGCTCGCCCTGCTGGGCGGCATCCTCGCCGGTGGCTTCTGGGCCGGCATCGCAGGCTTCCTCAAGGCGCGCACGGGTGCGCACGAGGTGATCGTGACGATCATGCTGAACTACGTCGCGCTCTACCTCGTGGCATGGTTCCTCACGACGAGCGCCTTCACCCGGCCCGGGTCGAACCAGCCCAAGAGCCCCGGGGTCAAGGACACCGCCCAGCTCCCGCTGCTCCTCGGTGACCAGTTCCGCCTCAACGCGGGCTTCCTGGTCGCGATCCTTGCCGCGGTCTTCGTGTGGTGGCTCATGACGCGCTCGACCTGGGGCTTCCGCTTCCGGGCCGTGGGCTCGAACCAGCAGGCCGCCCGGACCGCGGGCATGGGCGTCGCGTCGTCCTTCGTCCTCGTCATGGTCGTCTCCGGTGCCCTCGCCGGGCTCGCAGGTGCCGTGCAGATCCTCGGCACCGAGAAGGCGCTCACGGGCGGCATCGCGGGCTCGATCGGGTTCGACGCGATCACCGTCGCCCTCCTGGGGCGTTCCAAGCCGCTGGGCATCTTCTTCGCCGGCCTGCTGTACGCCGGGCTCAACGTCGGCGGGCGCGCGATGGAGGCCTCGACCGGGACCTCGATCAACATCGTCCTGGTCATCCAGTCGCTCGTCGTCCTCTTCATCGCGGCGCCGCCGCTCGTGCGGGCGATCTTCCGCCTGCCCGCCCCGAACCCCGTCGTCATGAAGGGAGTCAGCGCATGACCGCCATGGCTGCACCTGCTACCCAGGTCGCTACCGTCACCGCGGCCCGCAGCTGGAAGCTCCCCATCACCCTGGGCGTCTTCGGGCTCCTCTCGTTCGTCCTGTTCGGTCTCCTCGGACCGGCGGGGTCGGTCACGACGTTCGGCATCTCGACCGGGGCTGACCTGCTCCAGTTCGACCCGGTCGCGGTCCCGACCAGGGCGACCGCGATCGTGCTCTCGGTCCTGTGCCTCCTGCTCGCGGGCTACGCGTACGTCCGGGTCCGCGCGGACCAGCCGGTCGGCCGGTGGGTGCTCGCCGTCTTCGGTGTCCTGTGGGTCCTGACGTTCCTCGTGTGGGCCGTCGCGGACAAGAGCACGTCGATCGTGAGCCTCCTCCAGGGGTCGCTGCTCCTCGCTGTCCCGCTCGCGTTCGGCGCCCTCGGCGGCCTGCTCAACGAGCGGGCCGGCGTGGTCAACATCGCGATCGAGGGTCAGCTCCTGACGGGGGCCTTCGGCGCCGCGGTGCTCGCCTCGGTCGTGGGCAACGCCTACATCGGGCTGATCGCCGCCCCGATCGCGGGTCTGCTCATCGGTGCGATGCTCGCGCTGTTCACGGTCAAGTACCACGTGAACCAGATCATCGTCGGTGTGGTGCTCAACGTGTTCGCCGTGGGCCTGACGAGCTTCCTGTTCAGCTCGGTGCTCAAGAACGACGCGGCCACGCTCAACACCCCGCCGCGCCTGCCGACCCTCCCGATCCCCCTGCTGTCGGAGATCCCGATCATCGGACCGGTGCTGTTCCGCCAGTCGATCATCGTCTACCTGCTCTACGTCGCGGTCATCGTGATCAGCATCGCGCTGTTCCGTACCAAGTGGGGTCTGCGTGTCCGCTCGGTGGGCGAGTACCCGCAGGCGGCCGACACGGTCGGCATCGACGTCAACCGCACGCGGTGGCGCAACGTCCTGCTCGGGTCCATGGTCGCGGGGCTCGGTGGCGCGTTCTTCACGATCGGCTCCGTGGGGGCGTTCGGCCAGGAGATGACGGCCGGCAAGGGGTACATCGCGCTCGCCGCCATGATCCTGGGTCGGTGGACCCCGTGGGGTGCGCTCGGCGCCGCGTTGCTCTTCGGCTTCGCCGACAAGCTCCAGCAGGTGCTCGGCGTCCTCGAGACGCCGATCCCCAACCAGTTCATGCTGATGCTGCCGTACGTCGTCACGATCTTCGCGGTGGCCGGCCTCGTCGGCCGCGTCCGAGGCCCTGCGGCCGCGGGCCAGCCGTACGTGAAGGGGTGACGGCGTGAACGAGAGCGGTGGCACGACCGTCGACGCCGGGGACCGCTTCGACTGGGAGGCCCTGCGCGTGGCCGCGCGGGGCGCCATGGAGAAGGCGTACGCGCCGTACTCGTCCTTCAAGGTCGGGGCGGCGGCGTTCGTCGACGACGGCCGTCTGGTCACGGGCGCGAACATCGAGAACGCGGCGTACGGCGTGACGCTGTGCGCCGAGTGCTCGCTAGTGAGCGACCTGATCGGGAGCGGGGGCGGTCGCCTCGTGGCGTTCGCGTGCGTCGACGGTCACGGCAACACGCTCATGCCGTGCGGGCGGTGCCGCCAGCTCCTGTGGGAGCACGGCGGCCCCGCGCTGCTCGTCGAGACGACCCGTGGCATCAAGCCCATGAGCGAAGTGCTGCCCGACGCTTTCGGGCCCGACGATCTGGTGGAGCGAGCATGAGCACGAAGAGCATCCCGGCAGGCGCCTCGGGCGCGCTGCCCGACAAGGCGACCGAGTCGTTCGACGCGGTCGACGTCATCCGCACCAAGCGGGACAAGGGCCGGCTGTCCGCCGAGCAGATCGACTGGGTCATCGACGCCTACACCCGTGGCGTCGTGGCCGAGGAGCAGATGGCCGCCCTCAACATGGCGATCCTCCTCAACGGCATGGACCGCACGGAGATCGGCCGCTGGACGGCCGCGATGATCGCCTCGGGCGAGCGCATGAACTTCTCGGCGCTCTCCCGGCCCACCGCGGACAAGCACTCGACCGGTGGCGTGGGCGACAAGATCACGCTGCCGCTCGCCCCGCTCGTCGCGGTCTTCGGCGTGGCCGTGCCGCAGCTCTCGGGGCGCGGGCTGGGGCACACGGGCGGCACGCTCGACAAGCTCGAGTCGATCCCGGGCTGGCGTGCGGCGCTGACCAACGAGCAGATGATGCACCAGCTCGAGCACGTGGGTGCGGTCATCTGCCAGGCGGGCTCCGGGCTGGCGCCCGCGGACCGCAAGCTCTACGCGCTGCGCGACGTCACGGCCACGGTCGAGGCGATCCCCCTCATCGCGTCGTCGATCATGAGCAAGAAGATCGCCGAGGGCACGGGCGCCCTGGTCCTGGACGTCAAGGTCGGTTCCGGCGCGTTCATGAAGGATCTCGACCAGGCGCGCGAGCTCGCGCGCACCATGGTGGACCTGGGCACCGACGCGGGTGTGCGCACGGTCGCGCTCCTGACCGACATGTCGACGCCGCTCGGCCTGACGGCGGGCAACGCGCTCGAGGTCCGCGAGACCCTCGAGGTGCTCTCGGGCGGTGGCCCGCGCGACGTCGTGGACCTCACGGTCGCGCTCGCGGTCGAGATGCTCTCCGCCGCCGGCAAGCCCGTCCCGGAGGAGGAGGTCCGGCACGCGCTGTCCAACGGCCGGGCCATGGACAAGTGGCGCGAGATGATCGCGGAGCAGGGCGGCGACGCCCGTGCGCCGCTGCCCGTCGCGCGCGAGAAGGAGCACGTGGTCGCGGACCGCGACGGCGTGCTCTCGCACCTCGACGCGTTCGGCGTCGGGGTCGCGGCCTGGCGCCTGGGTGCGGGTCGTGCCCGCAAGGAGGACCCGGTGCAGGCGGGCGCGGGCATCGAGATCCACGCCAAGCCCGGTGACGTCGTGACCAAGGGCCAGCACCTGCTGACGCTGCACACCGACACCCCCGAGCGTTTCGACCGCGCGGTCGAGGCCCTCGACGGGGCGTGGGGCGTCGCGGACCCGGGCACGGTCGTCGAGACCCCGGCTCTGATCCTCGACCGCCTGAGCTGAGATGACGACGCAGGCGGGGGAGCCCTCGGACGACGCGGCGACGCGTGGCCCGGGGGCGCCCCCGCCCGACGACCGTCGTCCGCGCTCGGTGTACGGCGTGGGCGAGGAGCCCGACATCCGCTTCAGCCTGGCCAACGAGCGCACCGCGCTGGCCTGGGTGCGGACGGGTCTCGGTCTCGTCGCGGGCGGTGTCGCGCTCACGTCGTTCGCGTCGCTCGCGAGCATGTCCGGCTTCGTCGACGTGATCGCGGCGGTCGCGTGCCTCGCGGGGGCGGGCTTCGCGGCCTACGCACTGCTCGCCTGGCGACGCAACGAACGGGCCATGCGCCGCGGAGAGCCGTTGCCCGCGCCGACGGGGCTGCCCGTGCTCGTCGCGGGCGTGCTCGTCCTCGCGCTGCTCGTGGCCGGGTACGCGGTCACCGAGGTCTGGCGGACGTGACCTCCGCGGCGCGCGACCCCGGCCTGCAGCCCGAGCGCACCGCCCTCGCGTGGCAGCGCACGGTCCTCGGCGTCGTGATCGGGTCGGTCCTGCTGGCCGCGGTGAACCTGCGGGTGGGGCAGCCCGTCCTGTCCGTGCTCGCGGGCGCCCTCGCGGTCGCGACCCTGGTGCCCGCCGTCCTGCGGCCTCCGTCGGGCGGCCTGCCGCGCGACGGCCGGCTGCACTCCTGGGGCTTCCTCGTGCGGGTCGCGTCGCTCGTGGGCGTCCTCGGGTTCCTCGGTGCGGCGAGCGCGGTCGTGAGCCTGCTGTGAGGGCGGCTCGTCGTCCGGGGGGAGGGGATGGCAGGCTGTCGGCATGATCCTCGCCGACCTCCAGCTGACCCGGGTCCTGCGTGCGGTGGGAGCGGGGCGGGGGCCGTTGCCGCCCGCGCCGCCGCCGGGCCGCTACGTCGTCCCGGAGCCCGACGGCGCCGCACCCGCCGTCCGTCGGCTCGCCCGTCGCGCAGGTCACTCCGAGCAGGTCGCCGACCGCCTGGTCGACGAGCTCGCGACGCTGCGCCCGTGGGAGCGGGCGCACGTGCTCGACCCGTTGCGCAGGGCCGCGCCCGTCCGGGCGTGGGGGCTGGGATCCCCGGCAGACGGCGCGCCCACGGCAGGACCCGACACACGCTTCGGCGAGCCGCTCGTGCTCGGCAGCGCCCGCGCGGTCCAGGTCGACGGGACGACGTGCGGCTCGGCGGTGCTCGCGGTCCTCGCCGCTGCAGGTGACCCCGTGGTCGGGCTGTGGCTCGTCGCGGGTACCGACGTCTCCCGGGGGGCGAGCGCGCACGTGGTGACCGAGGGGGAGGCCGACGCGACCGCCCGAGAGCTCGAGACGTCGTCGGGCCGGTTCGCCGCGCTCCAGCGCCTCCTCCAGGCGCGCACGACGCGCGCCGCGCTCGGCCCCCTCCCGTGGCCCGCCGGGCTCGGCACGCCGCCGTGGACGGCCGCACGCGACGCCCGCTACGCCGACGTGCGGTACACCCACCGCATCGTGCCGGGCGACGGCGCGCAGGACCGCGTGCTCGCGAGCGCGCTGCGCTCGGCCGCCGCGGGCGTGCCCGTGCCGCTGTACTCGGGCGGGGACCTCGGGACGGGGTGGTCGACGGCCGTGCCGCGCCACGTCGTGCTGCTCGTGGGCGTGAGCCTCCCGCCGGAGTCGCCGAAGGAGACCGCCGCACCGTTCGGCGGTCGGTGGTGCTCGGTGTACGAGCCGTCGACCGGGACGATGCACCGGCTGCGTGTCGCCGACCTCCTCGCCGGGGTCGGCGAGGACGGCGAGCCCGGCAAGGGTGTGCGGCGCGCGCTCGGCGGCTGGTCGCACGTCACCTGGGCGGTCCTGCCTGCGGGACGGGCTGGCGGGTCGCGCCGCGTCGGGTGACGATGGGGAGAGACGAGAGGAGCTCACCATGAGCACGGTCCCCGGTACCGACTCCTGGCGCGACGCCGGCCTGGTCGCACCCGACGACGACGCCCCGAAGAACCTGGTCGAGGAGGAGCTGACGCCCCCGTCCGCGTCCTCCGACGCGGACGCCGCGGAGGACTACAGCCCCCGGACGCCGCGCCCGGACCTCGACGGCGAGGCGGACGAGGCCGACGTCGTCGAGCAGGCGTCCCTCGTGCCGCTCGACGAGGGCGACGACGCGGACGGCGAGTGAGCCGGGCACGAGCCGGGCGTGACGTACCCGTGACGCACCCGTGACCTGGGACCCGCACCGCCGTCGCGTGCGCCCGCCCCGCGCCCGGTAGCGTGAGCCCATGACCTCCACACCCTCCTCCGTGAGCGAGACCGTCGCGGCGATCGCCGCGCTCCCCAAGGTCGTCCTGCACGACCACCTCGACGGTGGGCTACGGCCGCAGACGATCATCGAGCTCGCCGCCGAGATCGGGCACGACCTGCCCGCGACCGACGCCGACGCGCTGGGCGCCTGGTTCGTCGAGTCGGCAGACTCGGGCTCGCTCGTGCGCTACCTCGAGACCTTCGACCACACGATCGCCGTGATGCAGACGCGCGAGGCGCTCGTGCGCGTCGCGCGCGAGTCCGTGCTGGACCTCGCGGCCGACGGCGTCGTGTACGCCGAGCAGCGGTGGGCCCCCGAGCAGCACCTGCGCGCCGGCCTGAGCCTGCAGGACACCGTGGACGCCGTCCAGGCAGGTCTGGAGGAGGGGGTGGCCCTCGCCGCCGCGCAGGGTCGCACGATCCGCGTGGGCCAGCTCGTGACCGCGATGCGGCACGCCGACCGCTGGCAGGAGATCGCCGAGCTCGCCGTGGCCAACCGGAGCAACGGCGTCGTCGGGTTCGACATCGCCGGCGCCGAGGACGGCTTCCCGCCCTCGCGCTTCCCGGGCGTGTGGCAGTACCTCGCGGACCAGAACTTCCCCGTGACGATCCACGCGGGCGAGGCGTCGGGCGTCTCGTCGATCGCCGAGGCCGTCCACCTGGGCCAGGCCTCGCGCGTCGGGCACGGTGTGCGCCTCATCGAGGACATCTCGTTCGACGAGCACCACGGCACCGCGGCCCTGGGCCAGCTCGCCCACTGGGTCCGTGACCACCAGATCCCGCTCGAGCTGTGCCCTGTCTCGAACCTGCAGACCGGTGCGGCGGGGACCTCGATCGCGGCGCACCCCATCACGCGGCTCAAGGAGCTCGACTTCGCGGTCACGCTCAACACGGACAACCGCCTCATGTCGGGCACGTCCATGACCCACGAGATGACGCTGCTCGTCGAGCAGGCCGGCTGGACGCTCGAGGACCTCTACGACGTCACGGCCACGGCCGCGTGGAGCGCCTTCATCCACCACGACGAGCGCCGCGCGCTCATCGACGACGTCATCCTTCCCGGTTACCAGGAGATCCAAGGAGCACAGCTGTGAGCACCCCCGGCACGTCCCCGCTCGACCGCGCGGCCCTCGCGCAGTTCGTCGACCACACCCTGCTCAAGCCCGAGGCGACCCGTGCGGACTTCGAGGCGCTCGTCGACGAGGGTGTCGCGCTCGGCGTCTACTCGGTGTGCGTCTCGCCCTCGGTCCTGCCGCTCGACGGCAAGGGTCTGAAGATCGCGACCGTGTGCGGGTTCCCGTCCGGGACGCACCACAGCGAGGTCAAGGCCGCCGAGGCGGCCCGCTCGATCGCCGACGGCGCGGACGAGGTCGACATGGTCATCGACCTGGGTGCTGCCAAGGCAGGCGACTGGGCGTACGTCCAGTCCGACATCGCGGCCGTCCGGGCCGCGGTCCCGGCCCCCAAGGTCCTCAAGGTCATCATCGAGTCCGCCGCACTCACGGACCACGAGATCGTCGAGGCGTGCCGCGCCTCGGAGGCCGCTGGCGCCGACTTCGTCAAGACCTCCACGGGCTTCCACCCGGCCGGCGGCGCCTCGACGCACGCTGTGTCCATCATGGCCGAGACGGTCGGCGGACGCCTCGGGGTCAAGGCCTCGGGGGGTGTGCGGACGCTCGCCGACGCGCTCGCCATGATCGAGCACGGTGCGACGCGCCTGGGCCTGTCGGGCACCGCCGCGGTGCTCGCGGGTTTCGACGGGGTCGAACCGGCCGAGGGCGGCGCAGGGGGCTACTGACCTCTTCTCACGGACCGAGGGGTGGCCGAGCCTGGACGGGCGGTCACCCCTCGGCGCATCCGGGTTAGGCTTGCCTCACTTCGCCATCGCGGGCGGAGCGCACCCTGGAGGACCGTATGACCGACCCTGCCCCCCGCAAGCCCGAGCGCGTCGCGACCCACGCCGTGGTCGTGCGCACCGAGCGCCTCACACCGCACATGATCCGTGTGGTCCTCGGGGGAGAGGGGCTCGACGGCTTCGACCCCGGTCCGCACACCGACCGCTACGTCAAGCTGCTCTTCCCGGCCGAGGCCGGCCCCGAGGGACGCGTCCCCATGCGCACCTACACGATCCGCTCGTGGGACCCCGTCGCCCGCGAGCTCGCGATCGACTTCGTGGTGCACGGCGACGAGGGCCTCGCGGGCCCCTGGGCAGCCTCCGCCCAGCCCGGTGACGCGATGTCCTTCTTCGGTCCCGGCGGCGAGTACGCGCCGTCGGGTGCCTATGACTGGCACCTGCTCGTGGGCGACGAGAGCGCACTGCCCGCCATCGCGGCAGCCCTCGAGGCGATGCCCGACGGCGCGCCCGTCCTCGCGGTCGTCGAGGTCGCCTCCGCGGCGGAGGAGCAGGCACTCACGTCGCCCGGGGCGCTCGACCTGCGCTGGGTCCACCGTGACGCCCACCCCGACCGCGCGCCCGGCGACGTCCTCGTCGAGTCCGTCGAGGCGCTCGCGTTCCTGCCCGGGCAGCCCCAGGTGTTCCTGCACGGCGATGCCGGGTTCGTGCGTACGCTGCGCCGCCACGTGCGCCTCGACCGGGGCGTGCCCGTCACGGCGCTCTCCGCGTCCGGCTACTGGCGCCGCGGGCGCACCGAGGAGGGCTGGCGCGCCGAGAAGGCCGACTGGAAGGCCGCCGTCGCGCGTGACGAGGAGCCCGCGCTCCAGGCCTGACGGTTCCTCGGGGCCGCGCCGACGGCGGGCGGGTGTGCACGGCGGGCGCGCGCTCAGGGGACGCGCTCGACCGCGGTCGTGAGCGCGCCCGGGCCGGCTGCGGAGTCCCCCCTCCGGGTCCGCGGTCCTGGGCGCGTGTACGACTTTTGGTGCGCAGACCGTAGCCGGTCCGCCGACGCGCCCACCCGGTCCGAGGCGATGAAGTGGTCCCGTACGATCCGGAACCACGAGAGGCCCTCGCCATGCAGAACCAGCCCGACACCGAGCAGCCCTACCTGGGGCAGCCGGAGCCCGCCTCGCGGAAGTCGTCCTTCGACCGGCACAAGGTCCTCACGGTCTTCCTCACGAGCCTCGCGCTGATCGTCGTCGTGTCGGTCGTCGTGCCGACCCTCGGGGGCAGCGACACGCCCGCGGGGACCGCAGATGCGGCGGGCACGGCAGGCACGGGAGACGCCCCCGCCCCCGACGAGACCGTCCCGGGCCTCGGCTCGGCGGTGCGCGACGGGAAGCTCGAGTTCACGGTCACGGCCCTCGAGCCGGGGGTCACGCGCGTGGGCGACGAGATCCTCGGCGCGGACCCCCAGGGGCAGTTCGTCCTGGTGCACGTCTCGGTGACGAACATCGGGGACGCTGCCCAGATGTTCGACGCGAGCGCGCAGAAGATGCTCGACACCCAGGGACGCGAGCACTCGGCCGACCCCACGGCCGGGATCTACCTGGGGGACGCCAACAGCTTCCTCGACGACATCGACCCCGGCAGCTCGACCCAGGGTGTCGTGGTGTTCGACGTCCCGGCCGGCGCGGTGCCGGCGGGCGTCGAGCTGCACGACTCGTTCATGTCGGGCGGTGCGACGGTCACGCTCGGCTGACTGCCGGGGGCCCTGCCGCGCGCACGACGAAGGCCGTCGCCCGCTCCGTGAGGAGCGAGGC
>NZ_JACSQQ010000002.1:116987-138570 GCF_014836555.1 Oerskovia rustica | reverse complement strand
GTCAGGGGTGGGGTCGGCCGCCAGGACCGCCCGTCGTCAGATGCCGAGCGCCGCCGCCACGTCCGCCCGGACCTGGTCGAGGCGGGTCCGCGCGAAGGCGCGGGCTGCGGTGAGGTCGTCGTAGCTCGCGTCGGACGCGACCGGGACGATCACCTCGAGGTAGCACTTGACCTTCGGCTCGGTGCCGCTGGGGCGCACGATGACCCGGGTGCCGTCCGCGGACAGCAGCCGGACGCCGTCGGTCGGCGGCAGCCCGTCGAGCCCCTCGGACAGGTCGACGACGTCGCTGACCCCCGAGCCCGCGAGCGTGCGCGGGGGCGCCGCCCGCAGCCGCGACATGGCCGCCGGGATCTGGTCGAGGTCGGTGAACCGGGCCGAGAGCTGGTCGGTCACGTGCAGGCCGTGAGCACGGGCCAGGTCGTCGAGCGCGTCGACGAGCGTGCGCCCCTCGGCCTTGAGGCGGTTCGCGAGCTGGGCCAGGAGCAGGGCGGCGCTGATGCCGTCCTTGTCCCGCACGACCTGCGGGTCGACGCAGTAGCCGAGCGCCTCCTCGTAGCCGTAGACCAGGCCGTCGACGCGCGAGATCCACTTGAACCCCGTGAGCGTCGCGGAGTAGCCCAGCCCGTGGCTGTCGGCGATCTTGCGCAGCAGCCGCGAGGACACGATCGAGCTCGCGAAGAACGGGGTCCCGTCCGCGCCTCCCGGCGCGTCCGCACGTCGGCCGATCTCCTCGCCGAGCAGCGAGCCCACCTCGTCCCCGTGCAGCATGCGCCACCCGTTCGACCGGGCGGTCTCGGCCCCCTGGTACGTCCCGACGCGCGGGTCGTACACCGCGAGGGCGCACCGGTCGGCGTCGGGGTCGTTCGCGATCACCAGGTCCGCCTTGGCGTCCTGCGCGTACGCGAGCGCGAGGTCGATCGCGCCGGGCTCCTCCGGGTTGGGGAAGGCCACGGTCGGGAACAGCGGGTCCGCCTCGAACTGCTCGGCGACGCTGATGACGTCGGTGAAGCCCGCGTTCCCCAGGACCCGGTTGAGCACCTCGCCGCCCACGCCGTGCAGCGGGGTGGCGACGATGCGCAGGTCGCGCGCGGCGCCGTCGGACAGCCGGCCCACGGACTCGACGTAGCCGAGCGCGAGGTCGCGGCCCAGGACCGTCCAGCCGTCGGTCGCGCGGGGGACCTGCGCGGCCACGGGCGAGCGGTCGATCGCGGCTGCGATCCCGGCGTCGTACGGGGGCACGATCTGCGCCCCCTGGCCCGAGTCCGTGACCACTCGGCCGCCGAGGTACACCTTGTAGCCGTTGTCCGCCGGGGGGTTGTGGCTCGCGGTGACCATGACGCCCGCGTCGGCACCCAGGTGGCGCACCGCGTAGGCGAGCACGGGCGTCGGGAGGGCGGACGGCAGGATCGACGCCTCGACGCCCGCAGCCGTGAACACCGCGGCGCTGTCGAGCGCGAACGTGTGCGAGTGGTGCCGGGCGTCGTACCCGATGACGACGCGCGGTGTCTGCCCCGGCAGGGCGTCGCGCAGGAACGACGCGAGGCCCGCCGCGGCCCGGATCACGACCGCGCGGTTCATACGGTTGGGTCCCGCCGCCATCTCGCCGCGCAGGCCCGCGGTGCCGAACTGGAGCGTGCCGACGAAGCGGTCGCGCAGCTCGGCCCGTGCCCGGGCGCGCACCTCGTGGTCGCGCGGGTCGGGGGAGTCGGCCTCCGTGAGGAGAGTGCGCAGCTCGGCCTGGTCGGCGGGCTCGGGGTCCGCCTCGATCCAGGCCTCGACCTGCGCCAGGAAGGACGCGTGGCCCTGCCCGGCCTCGTAGCCGGGGTCGTCCACGTCGAGGTGGTCCTGGGGGTTCGTCATGTCACACCAGCTTCGCGATCTCGGCGAGCAGGGAGCTGATCCGGGGGCCGGCCGCCTGGCCGGCCTCGATGACCTCGCCGTGCGAGAGCGGCGTCGGGCTGATGCCCGCGGCGAGGTTCGTGACCAACGAGATGCCCAGCACCTCGAGCCCCGCGTGGCGCGCGGCGATGGCCTCGAGCGTGGTCGACATGCCGACGAGGTCCGCACCCAGGACGCCCGCCATGCGCACCTCGGCCGGGGTCTCGTAGTGCGGGCCGGGGAACTGGGCGTACACGCCCTCGCCGAGCGAGCCGTCGACCGACCTGGCCAGGTCCCGCAGGCGCGAGGAGTAGAGGTCCGTCAGGTCGACGAACGTCGCACCCTCCAGGGGGGAGGTGGCGGTGAGGTTGATGTGGTCGCGGATGAGCACCGGGGTGCCCGGGCCGTGGTCGAGGTTCAGGCCGCCGCACCCGTTGGTGAGGATCACGGTCTGCGCGCCGGTCGCCGCCGCGGTCCGCACGCCGTGGACGACGTGGCGCACGCCCTTGCCCTCGTACAGGTGGGTGCGCGAGCCGAGCACGAGCGCGTGACGGACCGAGCCGTCGGCGCGCTCGATCCGGATCGAGCGTGTCGTCGCGACGTGGCCGGCGACGGCGGGCTTGGAGAACCCGGGGATCTCGTTCGTGGGGATCTCCGCGACGACGTCGCCCAGGAGCTCTGCCGCCCCGCCCCAGCCCGACCCGAGCACGAGGGCGACGTCGTGGCCCTCGATCCCGGTGGCTTCGGCGATGTGGTCCGCAGCGGCGCGGGCCACGAGGAACGGGTCGGTCGTGGGGTCGTCGAGAGACAAGGTCGTCGTCATAGGACGAGGCTATCCGTTCTGACGCCCCGCGCCCCACGGAACGCCCGTCCTCGCCCCAGCGCGTCGTCCTGTCCGCATGCTGACACGAATGGCCCTCGGATGCTGACAGAATGGCACCTGTGACGAACGAGAACCCCGACCTGCAGGCCAGCCGCATCGTGATCCTGGGCGGTGGACCCGGAGGCTACGAGGCGGCTCTCGTCGCCCGTCGGCTCGGTGCCGACGTGACCGTCGTCGAACGCCAGGGCCTCGGCGGCGCCGCCGTGCTCACCGACGTGGTGCCGTCCAAGACCCTCATCGCGACGGCCGACTGGATGACCATCGCCGACCGCGCCGCCGACCTCGGCATCCGCCTGCCCGTCGACACGGCCAAGGCCGCGCACCCCGCGATGCGCCGCCACATGGTCGACCTCGACGCCGTCAACACCCGCGTCATGGCGCTCGCGGCCGCTCAGTCGGCCGACATCCACGCGCGTCTGGAGCGTGAGGGCGTGCGCGTCCTGATCGGCGAGGGGCGCCTCGAGGGTCCGTCGCGCGTGCAGGTCACGCTCCAGGAGGACGCGGCCGAGGTCTCGGTCGACGCCGACGTGATCCTCCTCGCGCTCGGCGCGACGCCCCGCGTGCTGCCGACCGCGATCCCCGACGGGGAGCGCATCCTCACGTGGACCCAGCTCTACAACCTCAAGGAGCTCCCTGAGCGCCTGATCGTCGTGGGCTCGGGCGTCACGGGAGCCGAGTTCGCGGGCGCCTACAACGCGCTGGGCTCCGACGTCGTGCTCGTCTCGAGCCGCGACCGCGTGCTGCCGGGCGAGGACGCCGACGCGGCCGAGCTCATCGAGGGGGTCTTCCGCTCGCGCGGCATGACGGTCATGTCCCGCACGCGCGCCGAGGCGGCCGTGCGTACCGACGAGGGCGTCGAGGTCACGCTCGCCGACGGTCGCGTGGTCAAGGGCTCGCACGTGCTGCTGGCCGTCGGGTCCATCCCCTCGACCGCGGGCATCGGGCTCGAGGAGGCCGGTGTGCGGCTGACCCCGAGCGGCCACGTGCAGGTCGACAAGGTCTCGCGCACCTCGGTGCGCGGCATCTACGCGGCAGGTGACTGCACGGGCATCCTGCCGCTCGCCTCGGTCGCCGCGATGCAGGGCCGCGTGGCCATGTCGCACGCACTGGGCGACGCCGTGAGCCCCATCAAGCTGCGCACGGTCGCCGCGAACATCTTCACGGCCCCCGAGATCGCGACCGTCGGGTACAGCGAGGAGAAGCTCAAGGAGCAAGGGTCCAAGTACGTGACCACGACGCTCCCGCTGGCCCGCAACCCGCGCGCCAAGATGCTCGGCATGCGCGACGGGTTCGTCAAGCTGTTCGCGCACCCCGAGGCGAGCGTCGTCCTGGGCGGTGTCGTCGTGGCCCCGCGCGCGAGCGAGCTCATCTTCCCCATCACTCTCGCGGTCGCGCACCGCCTCACGGTCGACGACGTCGCGGAGGCCTTCACGGTCTACCCGTCGCTGTCCGGGTCGATCGCCGAGGTCGCGCGCATGCTCCACCACCGCGAGGACTGAGGCGCAGGCCCCGCGGCCCCGACGGCGGCTCGGGACGTCGGGCGCCGCGCCGCCGGAGGCCGCGGCCCGCGGCTACCCGGCCGGTGCGGGCTCCTGCTCCTGCGCGGGACGCACCACGGTCACGAGCGGACGGTGGTCGGACGAGACGTCGTCCAGGACCCGGAAGCGCTCGAAGCCGAGGCCCGCGCCGAACATCCAGTCGATGCGGTGGCGTGGCGCGTCGGCGGGGGACGTGAGGTCGTCCGCGTTCCCCGCCTGGTCCTGCCCGCTCACGAGCCCCTGGGACTCGACCAGGGTGATCTCGTCCCAGTCGGGTTCGGCGTTGAAGTCACCCGCGAGCAGGTAGGCCCCCGCGACCGGCTCGGCCGTGAAGAGCGCGTCGAGCTGGTCGAGGCGGGTCGGGGTGTTCTCGCGGCGGTGCTGCAGGTGCACGGAGGTCACGCGCAGCCCGTCGGCCCAGGCGGCGCGCAGGTCGGTCCCGTCCGCAGGCGTGACGGTCGCGGAGATCGCGGACCGGTGCTGCGGACCTGCGCCGAAGGGCAGCGACGTCCGCGACACGTCGGAGACCGTGACGGTGTCCGGGTCCCAGAGGATCGCGTTCCCGAACTGGCGGTCGGCCGCCCCGACGAACGCGACCTCCATGTCGGTGGCGCGTGCGAGGTAGCTCGCCATGTCGATGCCACCGCCCAGCACCCAGCCGCGCGAGACCTCCTGGAGCGTCACGACCTGGGCGCCCGAGTCGCGGATCGTCGCGGCGACGTCGTCGAGCTCGACCGACGGCGTCGAGCTGACCCCGTAGTGCAGGTTCCAGTCGAGGACGACGAGGCCCTGCTCGTCGCCGGCCGCCGCCCCGCTCGCCGTCCGGTCACCGGTCGGCAGGTCGACGAGCTGCACGGCGGCGCCGCCCACGGCCAGGACGGCGACCGCGGCCACGACGGGTAGCGCGACGCGCACGCTCGGCGGGGCGACGCGTGCAGCCGCGGCGGTGCCCGCGGCGGCCTGGGGCAGCGGGCCGGTGCGACGCAGCCCTGCGACCCCGATCACGAGGGCGACCAGGACCGGCACGGAGGCGTTGGGCACGGGCAGGGGCACGTCGTAGTCGAGCTGGTAGGCCAGGAGCGGCAGGATGAGCCCCAGCCCGACGGCGGTGCTCGCCCCGGCGAGGCGCAGCCAGCCGATCTCACGGGCCGGTCGGGTGAGGGCGTGCACGACGGCGTCGGTCGAGGCGACGGCGAGGCCGACGGCGCAGACCAGGAGCGCCCAGGCGAGCAGGTCGTCGAGCACCTCGGTCCGGCCGGGCAGCACGAAGACGACCAGGGCGAAGGCGACGAGCGCCACGAGGTCGGCCCACCGACCCAGGACCGACAGGACGACGTTGCCCCCGGGACGGCTCGACCGCGCGGTGCCCCGGACGGTCGTCAGCCCGACCATCAGGGCCATGACCACGACGGCTCCCGCGGCCACGGCCAGGGGGAGTCCGGTCTGCGACGCGATGAAGGCAGGGTTGCCGAAGACCATGACGCCCAGCGCGAGGTACGGGCCGAGCACCCAGATCCCGCGGGCCCCGGGGGCGGCGGGGTCTCGGCGCAGCAGCCAGGCCGAGACCACGGCCAGGCCGCCCAGCGCGAGGGGGGCCACCCAGGAGAGCAGACCGGTGCGCCAGTACGCGTCCCACGTCCCGTGGAGCAGGCTCACGCCCGCGGCGCCGAGGACGCCCAGGGACACGCCGAGGGCGACCATGCGCCCGTTCGCAAGAGGCGTCCAGGCGCCTCCCACCCTCTCGGGGGAGTCCTCGGCGGGCGACGGTCGGACGCCGCTCACGAACGCGACCACGATGACGAGCGTGGCCACCGCGAGCGAGGCGCCCCCGAGCCCCAGCCCGTAGCGGGCCGACCCGAGCGCCCCGTCCGAGCCGGCGGCGATCCCGAGCCCCTGCAGACCCAGCCGCCACCCGACCAGGGCGAGCACCGCGCCGAGCGTGACCCGCCCGGAGATCGGCAGTCGCGCGGCGATGATCGTCACGGCCAGCGCGGGAGCCGCGTACGTGATCAGGGCCGTCCCGGCGGCGACGGTCACGCTCGAGGCGAAGGCACGGTCGAGCAGGGGGCCGCTCGCCCGGATCATCTCGACCGCGAGCGCCGTGACGACGGTGAGCAGGAGCAGGCGGGCGGCGTTGCCGCGGCCGAGCCGTGTCACGTGCCGGGCCGCGTGGGAGAGCTGTCGACGGGTCGGGAACGGCGTCGACGAGCCGGCCGTGGCGCCAGGGGCCGTGGCGTCGGCGGTGTCGGCCGCGGCCTCGGTGGCGTCGGCGGAGGTCACCGCGCCGGCCGCGCCGTTCGTCGCGCCGGTCGCGCCACCGGTCGTCGATGGGGCGCGCGACGGGTCGAGCGGAGCCCCGGCGGACGCCGTCCGGCTCGGAGCGGGCGAGTCGGCCGCGTCCGGCTCGACCGCCGTGGGCGCGCCAGGCGCCTGTGACAGGTTCGGGGCGAAGCGTGCCGCACGCTCACGCCACGCCGACGGGGCCGGGGCGGTCTCTGTCGAGACCTCGACCCGCTCCCAGGCGGAGGCCCCGGCCGTGGTGGGCAGGGCAGACGTCCGGGGGCGCGCGGTCGGCAGCGCGCCGGTGGCGGGTGACGAGTGCCAGGAGGTGTCCGCCTGGCGCACCAGGGCTGCCTGCTCGGCAGCACGTCGCTCGGCCCGGGTCATCGGCCGTGCGGGAGCGGGAGCGGGGTCCGGTCCGGGAGGAGGAGACCCTGCCGGGGTTCGCGGGTCGCCCGGGTCGTGGCTGCTCGTGGGGTGCTCGTCGGTCACGGCCCGACCGTACCCGGGCCCGGTGGCGCGATGACAGCGGCACGCACGGTGGGAGAGCGCCCCGGCACGCTTCACCCGGGCAGACCCTGCGATCTGTGATCGACCTCACACGAAAGGGGTCCTCGTGCCACACTGGGACTCAGTCGTCGACGACCCGGGCCGCCGTCCTGCGTGCCGCGCCCGGGAGGGAGGCCAGCATGACGAGCAGCACCCCCGAGAGGGCCCCAGGGGTGATCGGACACGTCGTGGGCGGCCGCCGCGTGGACGACGCGCACCGGTACGGAGCCGTCCACGACCCGGCCACCGGACGGGTCACGGGTCGCGTCGCCCTCGCCTCGGCGGCCGACGTGGACGCGGCCGTCGCCGCGGCGCTCGCGGCCTTCCCGGGCTGGTCCCGGACGGGCCTGTCGCGGCGCGTCGAGATCCTCTTCGCGTTCCACGAGCTGCTGCGCGGGCACCGGGACGAGATCGCCCACCTGGTCTCGGCCGAGCACGGCAAGGTCGTGTCCGACGCCGAGGGGGAGGTCGCGCGAGCGCTCGAGAACGTCGAGTTCGCGACCGGTATCCCGCACCTGCTCAAGGGGGGCTTCAGCCAGCAGGTCTCGACCGGGGTGGACGTCCACGAGGTCAAGCAGCCGCTGGGCGTCATGGTCGGCATCACGCCCTTCAACTTCCCTGCCATGGTGCCGCTGTGGATGATCCCGACGGCGATCGCGTGCGGCAACACGTTCGTGCTCAAGCCGAGCGAGCGCGACCCGTCGGCGTCGTTGCTGGTCGCCCGGCTCCTGGCCGAGGCCGGGCTGCCCGACGGTGTCGTCAACGTGGTGCAGGGCGACCGGGTCGCGGTCGACCGGCTCCTGGAGCACCCCGACGTCGCCGCGATCAGCTTCGTCGGCTCCACGCCCGTCGCCCGCCACGTCTACGAGACGGGCACGCGCCACGGCAAGCGGGTCCAGGCGCTGGGCGGGGCGAAGAACCACCTGGTCGTCCTGCCCGACGCCGAGCTCGACGCCGCGGCGGACGCGGCGGTCTCGGCGGGCTACGGGTCTGCGGGGGAGCGGTGCATGGCGATCTCGGTCGTGGTCGCGGTGGGCGACGTCGCCGACGCCCTCGTCGAGGCGATCCGCACGCGCGTGGCGGGGCTCGTCGTCGGGCCGGGGAACGACCCCGCCTCCCAGATGGGGCCGCTCATCACGGCCGAGCACCGGGACCGGGTCGCGGCGCGCGTGGGCAGCGCGGTCGAGGAGGGGGCGGTCCTGGTCCTGGACGGGCGGGACGGGCCGCCCGTCGGACCGGGGCCGGACGGGCAGGACACGAGCGGCGGGTTCTTCCTGCGCCCGAGCCTCGTGGACCACGTGCGGCCCGAGCACACGGTGTACCGCGAGGAGGTCTTCGGGCCCGTGCTCTCGGTCGTGCGGGCCGAGACGTTCGACGACGCCCTGCGGCTCGTCAACGAGAACCCGTACGGCAACGGTGCGGCCATCTTCACGCGGGACGGGGGAGCCGCCCGACGCTTCGAGGTCGAGGTGCAGGCCGGCATGGTCGGCGTCAACGTCCCCATCCCGGTGCCCGTCGGCTACTACTCGTTCGGCGGCTGGAAGGGCTCGCTGTTCGGGGACTCCCACATGTACGGCCCCGAGGGCATCCACTTCGCGACCCGGACCAAGGTCGTGACGTCGCGGTGGCCGGACCCCGCGACCAGCAGCATCGACCTGGGGTTCCCCCGGACCCGGTGACGAGGCGGACGAGCCGACGGACGAAAGGACGGCGAGCCGGATGACGGACGCAGTGCAGGGCACGGGACGGGCCGGACGGGACGACGCCCACGTCTTCTACTCGTGGTCGGCGCAGGAGCTGATCCGGCCCGTGACCATCGCCGGCGGTGAGGGCGCCTGGTTCTGGGACGAGAAGGGCACGCGCTACCTGGACTTCG
Source organism: Oerskovia rustica (assembly GCF_014836555.1). GTDB lineage: Bacteria > Actinomycetota > Actinomycetes > Actinomycetales > Cellulomonadaceae > Oerskovia > Oerskovia rustica. The sequence goes on along the minus strand of NZ_JACSQQ010000002.1, from coordinate 129,566 downwards.
CATCGCAGCTCATCAACCTCAACCTGGGGCACCAGCATCCTGCGCTGGTGGGCGCGATCCAGGCGCAGGCCGGACGTCTCGCGACCGTCGCGCCGTCGTTCGCGAACCCGGTGCGCAGCGAGCTCGCACGCCTGATCGTCGAGCGTGCGCCGGGCGGCGCCGACGGCGGGCTGAACCGTGTGTTCTTCACCAACGGGGGCGCCGACGCCGTGGAGAACGCCGTGCGCCTCGCCCGGCGCCACACCGGTCGGCAGAAGGTTCTCGCGGCCTACCGGTCCTACCACGGCAACACGGGCACGGCCGTGACGGCCACGGGCGACCCGCGCCGCTGGCCCAACGAGGTGGACCCGGGCGTGCGGCACTTCTTCGGGCCCTACACCTACCGGTCGTCGTTCGGGGCCACGACCGACGCCGACGAGTGCGTCGCGGCGCTGCGCCACCTGCGCGAGGTCGTCGAGCTCGAAGGACCCGCGACGATCGCCGCGATCCTGCTCGAGACCGTGGTCGGGACCAACGGCGTGCTCGTGCCCCCCGACGGCTACCTCGCAGGGGTCCGCGAGCTGTGCGACGAGCACGGCATCCTGTACGTCGCGGACGAGGTCATGGTCGGCTTCGGACGCGTCGGCGAGTGGTTCGCCGTGGACCACTGGGACGTCGTGCCGGACCTCGTGGTCTTCGCCAAGGGCGTCAACTCGGGTTACGTCCCGCTCGGCGGGGTGATCGTGTCCGAGCGCGTCGCCGCGAGCTTCGACCGCACCCCGTTCCCCGGCGGGCTCACCTACTCGGGTCACCCGCTCGCGTGCGCGCCCGGCGTCGCGAGCATCCACGTGCTCGAGGAGCAGGGCATCCTCGACCGGGTCCGGTCGCTGGGCGAGCGGGTCCTGGGAGAACGCCTGCGTGACATGGCCGCGCGGCACCCCAGCGTGGGCGAGGTCCGCGGGCTCGGGTTCCTCTGGGCGATCGAGCTCGTCCGTGACCCCCTCACGCGCGAACGTCTCGTGCCGTTCCAGGGCACGCCCGAGCAGAACGCCCCCATGGCCGAGGTCGTCGCCGCGGTGACCGCGGGCGGCGTCTGGCCGTTCCCGCAGGTCAACCGCCTGCACCTGGCCCCGCCGCTCGTCACGTCGGTCGAGGACCTCGAGCACGGCCTCGACGTCGTCGACGCGGCGCTCGACGTCGCCGACCGGTACGTCGTCGAGCCGGTCCGGCACCGGCGCCGCACCGTGCCGACGGCGCCGTCCGCCGAGCACAACGGCCACCGCCCCCGTCCCGCCGCCCCACCCGAGGAGACCCCATGATCGTGCGCGCCGCCCTCACCCAGGTCCGCTGGACCGGCGACCAGGAGTCCATGGTCGCGGCCCACGAGCGGTACACCCGCCAGGCCGCCGACCAGGGGGCCCAGGTCGTCTGCTTCCAGGAGGTGTTCAACGCGCCCTACTTCCCCCAGGTCGAGGACGCCGCGTTCTACTCCTACGCCGAGTCCGTCCCGGGCCCGACGACCGAGCGCTTCGCGGCCCTCGCCAAGGAGCTGGGCATCGTGGTCGTGCTGCCCGTGTACGAGCTCGAGCAGCCTGGGATCCTCTACAACACGGCAGCCGTGATCGACGCCGACGGCAGCTACCTCGGCAAGTACCGCAAGACCCACATCCCGCACCTGCCCGGGTTCTGGGAGAAGTTCTACTTCCGTCCCGGCAACCTGGGCTACCCGGTCTTCGACACCGCGGTCGGGCGCATCGGGGTCTACATCTGCTACGACCGGCACTTCCCCGAGGGGTGGCGGGCCCTGGGTCTCGCCGGAGCGACCATCGTCTTCAACCCGAGCGCCACGAGCCGCGGCCTGTCCAACTACCTGTGGCGGCTCGAGCAGCCCGCGGCGGCCGTGGCCAACGAGTACTACGTCGGTGCCATCAACCGGGTCGGGTTCGAGGAGCTGGGCTCGAACGACTTCTACGGCACGAGCTACTTCGTGAACCCCGAGGGTGCGTTCGTGGGCGAGACGGCCGACGCCTACGAGGAGGAGCTCGTGGTGCGCGTCCTCGACCTCGACCTGCTGACCGAGGTCCGCAACCGGTGGCAGTTCTACCGCGACCGCCGCCCCGACGCGTACGGCCCGCTGACCGCGCCCTGACGCCAACGTGACGGGCCCAGCCGGCCCGACGGCGCCGCACCCCGCACGGCGCCGCACCCCGCACCGCGCGGCACCCGCACCGACCGACGAACGAGAGGACGCACACCATGGCACTGACCCTCATCACGGGTGGCACCGTCGTCGGGCCCACGGGGCGCTCGCGCGCCGACGTCCTGCTCGACGGCGAGCAGGTCGCCGCCCTGCTGCGCCCGGGCGACACGTCGCTCGGCGTGGACCTCGCCTCGGTCGCGCAGACCGTGATCGACGCGACCGGCAAGTACGTCATCCCGGGCGCGGTGGACCCGCACACCCACATGGAGCTGCCGTTCGGCGGCACGGCCGCCTCGGACACGTTCGAGACCGGGACGCGCGCCGCGGCCTGGGGAGGCACGACGACGATCGTCGACTTCGCGGTCCAGCGAACCGGCGAACGGGTCCAGGACTCCCTCGCGGCGTGGTTCGCCAAGGCCGAGGGGAACTGCGCCGTGGACTACGGCTTCCACCAGATCCTCGGCGGGGTCGACGACGACTCGCTCAAGGCCATGGACGAGCTCGTGGCCGAGGGTATCACGAGCTTCAAGCTCTTCATGGCCTACCCCGGGGTGTTCTACAGCGACGACGGGCAGATCCTGCGGGCCATGCAGAAGGCCGCGACCAACGGGTCGCTGGTCATGATGCACGCCGAGAACGGCATCGCGATCGACGTCCTCGTGCGCCAGGCCCTCGACCGTGGCGACACCGCCCCGTACTTCCACGGCACCACGCGCCCCTGGGAGACCGAGGAGGAGGCCACGCACCGTGCGATCATGCTCGCGCGCCTCGCGGGCGCCCCGCTCTACGTGGTGCACATGTCGGCCAAGCAGGCCGTGGCCACGCTCGCCCGGGCCCGCGACGACGGGTGGAACGTGTTCGGCGAGACCTGCCCGCAATACCTGTACCTCTCGCTCGAGGAACAGCTCGGGGCGCCCGGGTTCGAGGGCGCCAAGTGGGTCTGCTCGACCCCGCTGCGCTCGCGGGCCGAGGAGCACCAGGAGGAGCTGTGGCGCTACCTGCGCACGGGCGACCTGTCGGTCGTGAGCACCGACCACTGCCCGTTCTGCTTCAAGGAGCAGAAGGAGCTCGGGCTCGGCGACTTCTCCAAGATCCCCAACGGGATCGGGGGCGTCGAGCACCGCCTCGACCTCGTCTACCAGGGCGTCGTCGACGGGCGGATCTCGCTCGAACGCTGGGTCGAGCTGTGCTGCACGACGCCGGCGCGCATGTTCGGCCTCGGCGACCGCAAAGGGGTTCTCGCCCCGGGAGCCGACGCCGACGTCGTGGTCTACGACCCCGCCGGGCACACCTCGATCGGCTACCCCACGGACGCGGACACCGCGCGCGGGAACCGCAAGACCCACCACATGAACATGGACCACTCCGCCTGGGAGGGCTTCGAGATCGACGGGCACGTCGACGTCGTGATCTCGCGCGGTCAGGTCCTGATCTCCGGCGGCGAGTACCACGGGCACCCGGGGCACGGCCGGTACCTGCGTCGCAGCCACTCGGCGTACCTGAGATGACGGGCGGGGACCAGCCATGACCGCGACCGGCACGGCCGAGCGCCTCGACCTGGGCGTCGTCCTGCAGACCGACCCGCCCGCGTGGCGCGTCGTCGACCTCGCGCGACGCGCAGAGCTCCACGGCTTCAGCCACGTCTGGACGTTCGACTCGCACCTCCTGTGGCAGGAGCCGTACGTCATCCACTCCCAGATCCTGTCCGCGACCCACCGCGTGACCGTCGGGCCCATGGTCACCAACCCCGCGACGCGCGACGTGACCGTGACCGCGTCCACCTTCGCGACCCTCAACGACATGTTCGGCAACCGCACGGTCTGCGGGATCGGCCGCGGGGACTCAGCGGTCAGGGTGACCAACGGCAAGCCCGTGACCCTCGCCGAGCTGCGCACGGCCGTCACGACCATCCGAGGGCTCGCCGGCGGGCAGGCGGTCGAGCACCACGGCTCGACGCTCCACCTGCCCTGGGCCCCCGACAGCCGCACCCCCGTGTGGGTCGCCGCCTACGGCCCGCGCGCGCTGGCGCTCGCGGGCGAGGTCGGGGACGGGTTCATCCTCCAGCTCGCCGACCCCGACATCGTGGCCTGGTCGATCGACGCGGTGCGCCGGGCCGCCGAGCGCGTGGGGCGCGACCCGGCCGAGGTGAGCATCTGCGTGGCCGCGCCCGCGTACGTGACGGACGAGGCGTCGTCGGGCACGGGCGGGGGTGGGCCCGGGAACGTGGGCAGGCGTACGCTCGCCCACGCCTACGACCAGTGCCGCTGGTTCGGCGGCATGGTCGGCAACCACGTCGCGGAGATCGTCGCGCGCTACGGGGCGGGGGACAGCACGGGGACGGACGGCGACGGGGGGCCGAGCATCCCTCGGGCCCTGACCGACTTCGTCGCGGGCCGCGTCGACTACGACTACAACGAGCACGGGCGTGCGGGGAACACGCACACCGCGTTCGTGAGCGACGAGATCCTGGACCGGTTCTGCCTGATCGGGCCGCCCGCGCGGCACGTCGAGCGGCTGCTCGAGCTCAGGGCGCTCGGCGTCGACCAGTTCGCGCTCTACCTCCAGCACGACGCGAACGACGAGACGCTCCAGGCCTACGGCGAGCAGGTCCGTCCCGCGGTCCAGGAGGCGGGCCGGGTCCGCGGGTGACCGGGAAGCGCTCGGTGGTGCGTGGGCGCGGCGGACCGCTCAGGCGAACAGCTCCTGGCCCACGAACGCACCCTGGTCCCCGCCCAGCGTGGCCCCCTCGGCGACCCCGCGCGGCACGGCCCAGATCCCCGAGCCCGTGTGCCGCAGGTACTCGCTCATGAGGTCGTGCTTGGCGAGCGCGTTCTGCATGGGCACGTACTGCGTGGCCGGGTCGCGCACGTACGCGAGGAAGAAGAGCCCTGCGTCGAGCCTGCCGAGCCCGTCGGAGCCGTCGGTGTAGTTGTAGCCGCGGCGCAGCATGCGCGCGCCGCCGTTGCTCGTGGGGTGCGCGAGGCGCACGTGCGAGGCCGGGTCGATGAGCGGGGCGCCGCCGCGGCCCGCCGCCTCGAAGTCGGGCTCGGTGCGCTCCTCGCCGCCGGACAACGGAGCCCCCGACCCCTTGGTGCGGCCCACGATGGTCTCCTGCTCGCGCAGGGGAGCCCGGTCCCACGTCTCGATCGTCATCCGGATGCGGCGCGCGACCAGGTACGAGCCGCCCGTGAGCCAGTCGGCACCGTCGCCCGGTGCGACCCACACGTGCTCGTCGACCGCCGCCGACTCCTCGGACGTGATGTTGGCCGTGCCGTCCTTGAAGCCGAACAGGTTCCGAGGCGTGGGCTGGGTCGTCGTGGTCGACGACGTGCGCCCGTAGCCGAGCTGGCTCCAGCGGACCGACGCCGTCCCGAACGCGATGCGCGCGAGGTTGCGGATCGCGTGGACCGCGACCTGCGGGTCGTTCGCGCAGGCCTGGACCGCGAGGTCGCCGCCGCAGCGCGCGTCCTCGAGCATGTCGCCGGGGAAGTGCGGCAGGTCCGCGAGGAGGTCGGGCCTGCGGCCGTCGAGGCCGAACCGCGGCGTACCGTCCGCGGCCGTGAAGAACGAGGGGCCGAACCCGAAGGTGATCGTCAGGCCCGAGGCCGGCAGGTCCTCGGCCTCGCCCGTGTCGTCCGGCGGGGCGTCGTACGGCCCGGACATGGGCCCGAACTCCCCGGCGGGCAGGCCCTGCGTCATGCGCGAGGCCGCGAGGGTCCACGCGCGCAGCAGCGCGACCACCTCGTCGCGGTCCTGCGTCGTGACGTCCCACGTCGCGAAGTGCAGGCTGTCCTGGACCGGGGTCGTGATCCCGGCCTGGTGCTCGCCCGTGAACGCGAACGCGCCGTCGCCCTCGGCGGGGCCCGCGCTCGGCGCCGAGGTGCGGGCCGTGGCGTTCCCGGCGGCGAAGCCGCCTGCGAGCCCCGCCCCGGCCAGCCCGACGCCGGCCATCCCCAGGAGCGGGGGGGGGGGCGGGGGGGGGGGCGCGCCTCCAGAGGTGGCTCGGCCCGTCCCGAGGCGTCACCGGGAGCGGCGGCCTCGCGGGGTACGCCGGGGCTCTCGTGCTCGGGCGATCCGGTGTCGGGCTGGTCGGCCTGGTCGGGCTGGTCGGGCGTTGTCGTCATGGTGCGTCGATCCTCAGAGCACCACGGCGGCGGTGAGCTGCGAGAGCGGCTCGCTCAGCGAGTCGACGGCCTGCGAGAGCGCCTTGACCTGCTCGGGGGTGAGGTCGGTGTAGAGCACGAACCCGTCGCCCTGCTTCTGCTCGTCGAGCAGGCCCTGGAGCGTCGTGAAGCGGTCGTCGAGCGTCGCGGCGAGCTTCTCGTCCTTGGCCGCCACGACGTCGCGCAGACCGTCGTAGGCGACCTTGGCGCCGTCGACGTTGGCCTGGAAGTCCCACAGGTCGGTGTGCGACCAGATCTCCTCCTCGCCCGTGACCTTGCCCGTCGCGACCTCGTCGAGCAGCCCCTTGGCGCCGTTGCCGATCGCGGGTGCGTCGATGCCTTCCGCGAACGACGCCTCGTGCGTGCGGTCGAAGAGCTCCTGGGTGTCGGCGAGGAGCTGGTCGGCGTACTGCGCGCGCTGCGCGGGCGTCAGTGCCACGTAGGTCTCGCCGCCGTTGGCCTCGGGTGCGGGCTGCCACAGGTCCTTCTCGAGCAGGTGCCAGCCGGTCCACTCCTGGCCCTCTTCGAGGTCGGCCTCGCGCAGGTCCATCTTGGGGTCGAGGTCGCCGAAGGACTCGGCGACGGGCTCGATGCGCTCCCAGTGGACGCGCACCGGGGCGTAGAGCGCCTTGGCGGCCTCGTCGTCGCCCGCCTCGTACGCGGTCACGAACTCCTGGGTGCCCTCGAGGAGCTGCTCGGTCTGGTCCTTGACGTACGCGACGTAGTTGGTCGAGGCCAGCGCGACCTGGTCGGCGACCGCGCCCGTGGGCTCGACGTCCGCGCCCGAGTCGGTCACGGTGAAGTCGGAGCGGATGCCGTCGCCGATCATGCCGGGCTTGCACGCGGTGACGTACTGTCCGGCCTTGGCCGTGAGGACCAGGTCGCGGCTGATGCCCGGGCCGATGTTCTCGACCTCGGACACGATCCGCAGGCCGTCCTCGGCGAGCAGGTAGAACTCGGTCACGTCGTCGCCCGTGTTGGTCACGGTGAAGACGATGTTGCCCGAGGGGGCCTCGGTGGCCGAGAGCGTGCACGCGTCGGCCGACGAGTCGACCGTGAGCTTCGCGGAACCTGCCGCGGAGCTGCTCGCGCCGGCGGGGGCCGGGTCGTTGGGCGTGCAGGCGGCCAGGACGGGGACGAGCAGTGCGGCAGCGAGCAGCGGCGCTGCGGCGCGGGTGGCCCGTGAGCGGGTCATCGGTTTCCTCCGGGAGTCGTGACGGTGGGTGCCGGGGTGCTGGCCTGCGCGGGGGCACTGCTGCGAGGCGCGCTGAACCAGACGGTCCGGACGAAGAAGAACAGCGTGGGGACGAGGTAGAGCCACCAGGCGGCGAGCTCGAGCCAGGTGGTCGCGGGGGAGAAGTTGAAGACGCCCTTGAGGACCGTGCCGTACCAGCTCGACGGCGGGATCTGCGCGCTGACGTCGAAGGCGAGGTCGTGCAGCCCGGGCAGGATGCCGGCCTCCTGGAGGTCGTGCACGCCGTAGGCGAGCACCCCTGCGGCGACCACGATGAGGAACATGCCGGTCCACGCGAAGAAGATGCGCAGGTTGAGCCGGACGGCGCCCTTGTAGACGGCCCAGCCGAGCGCGACGGCGACGGCGAGTCCCAGCACCGCGCCGAGCAGCGGTCTGGTCGTGGTGCCCGTGGCCTGGGCGCCGGCCCAGAGGAACAGGGCGGTCTCGAGGCCTTCGCGCCCGACGGCGAGCAGCGCCATGACGACGACGGCCCACCTCCCGGCGGCCACGGCGTCGTCGAGCCTGTGCTGGAGGTCGGCCTTGAGGTGCCGGGCCGTCCTGCCCATCCAGAAGATCATCCAGGTGATGAGGCCGACCGCGATGATCGACAGCGTGCCGCCGATGGCCTCCTGGGCCTCGAACGTCAGCCCTTGCGGCCCGTAGGTCAGGGCCGCGCCGAAGCCGATCGAGACGGCCACGGCGACACCGACGCCGAGCCAGAGGAAGGGGAGCAGGTCGCGCCGGCCGGTCTTGACCAGGTAGGCGACGAGGATGCTGACGACGAGCGCGGCCTCGAGGCCTTCACGCAGGCCGATGAGGAAGTTGGCGAACACGGGAGTCCTTCGACGGGTCGCGGGGCGGGGGAGCCCGGGAGCCGGAGGCCGTGGCGGCCGGTGGTCGCAGCGGTGGGGCCCGGCCGACCTGGGACTCGCGTCCTAGTTTGGTAAGGCTTGCCTTCCTCCGCGAGAACAGTACTCCTGTCGCCGGTGTGCACGAACCCGTGGTCGCGTGACCCGCCCCACACGGCGGCGCTGACTGCGGGGCCGCGACCCGCGACCGGGAAGCTACGCCGGCGGCCGGTCGGCCACGACGACGAAGAGGGTCACCGACGCGAAGAACGGCTGCGTCGCAAGGTGCTCGGTCCAGCGTGCCTTCGCGCGCTCGCGCAGGTACCCCGCCTCGACGGCGCGACGGGCGACCCGCGCCAGGCCCAGGACCTGGTCCGCCTTGCGGACGTCGCGGAAGACGGCGGTCACGGGGACGACGCGCTCGACCACGAGGCCCGTCCGTTCGGCGAGCCCGGCGAGCCGGCGCCCGATCCTGCCGTTGCGGACGACCTGCTCGACGACGAAGCGCCCGTAGGCGTCGCTCGTCGCGGCGTCGGGGCCGTCGACGACGAGCGTGCCCCAGTCCGGCTCGGCGAGCACCGCGCGACCACCGGGCCGCAGGACCCGGAACGTCTCGGCGAGGACGAGCCCGGGGTCGGCCACGTGCTGGAGCACCCGGTCCGTGTGTGCGCGGTCGACGCTGCCGTCGGGAAGGTCGAGGTGGTGGACGTCCGCCTCCTCGACCCGGACGGTGGTCAGATGGCTCACCAGCGCGCGGGCCCGCGCCACGGCGCCGGCGTCGTGGTCGAGCCCGAGGACGCTCCCGGACGGCCCGACCGCTGTCGCGTACGCCGACAGGTCGGCGCCCGGGCCGCAGCCCAGGTCGAGCACGTCGAGGCCGTCGCGCAGGTCGAGCTCGGCCGTGGCGAGAGCCTTGTAGCCCCGGCCCAGGTCGGAGGCGGCGAGGCGCATCAGGTAGTCCTCGGGAGGAGAGGGCTCGAAGAGTGTCGGCATCCGACGATCCTGGTGGGGTCCTCGCGCCCGAGGGTGAGGCCGGTCGGGAGAGACGGGGTGGAACGTGTGGAGCCCGGGGTGCAGGAGAGCTGATCCCTGGCCAAGACGACACGATGTCGGTACGCTGGTACCAAGTTCCTCGTGACGAGGGACGCGCGGACGAGGGAGCAGTACCCGCACGGACAAGACTGACTCAGAGGGGTTACTTGTCATGGCTTGGGTTGTCCTCGTCCTCTCCGGGATGCTGGAGGCCGTCTGGGCGACGGCGCTGTCCGCATCCGAGAACTTCACGCGCAGGCGACCGACGGTCGTCTTCCTCGTCTCCCTGACGCTGAGCATGGTCGGTCTCGCCTGGGCGATGACCTCCCTGCCCACCGGCACCGCGTACGCGGTGTGGGTCGGCATCGGGGCCACGCTCACCGTGGTCTGGGGCTTCATCACCGGTTCCGAGACCTTCACCTGGCTGCGCGGACTGCTCCTGGTCCTCCTCGTCGGATCCGTCGTCGGCCTCAAGGTGGTGAGCTGACATGCCGTGGATCGTCCTGCTCGTCAGCGCCGTCTTCGAGGCCGTCTGGGCCACGGCCCTCGGCAAGTCCGACGGGTTCTCGCAGCTCGTCCCGTCGATCATCTTCTTCGTCGCGCTCGCCATCAGCATGGGCGGGCTCGGCTGGGCCGTCAAGCACATCCCGATCGGGACCGCGTACGCGGTGTGGGTCGGCATCGGCGCGGCCCTGACGGTCTCCTACGCGATCCTCACCGGCGACGAGTCCGCCTCGGTCGGCAAGGTCGTCTTCATCGCGGGCATCATCGCCGCGGTCGTGGGGCTCAAGCTCGTCCCCCACGGCCCCGGGAAGGGGAGCGCGGACATCGAGGGCGCCGAGGGGTCCTCGACCGGCGCCCCGTAGGCACCCGCACCACCGCACGGCCCGTGACCACCCGCCCCGCGGGACGGTCCCGGGCCGGGCGGGCGCCGGGGGCCTCGGCGTGACAGGCTCCCGGGAGGCGATGCTCCGGTCAGGCGACCTCGGCGAAGCGCCCCACGAGCTCGGGCCACGCGTCCCGGAACGCCTCCAGCAACGGGAGCGAGAGGACGTCACCGACCGCGACCCACGCGATCTCCAGGCTCTCGGCGTCGGTCGCGCGGGCTTCGAGGTGCGCGCCGGGCACGACCTCCGCGAGGACGGTCGTGTACCGCCAGGGCCCGTGGTCCAGGACCTGGTCGCCCACGATCGTCACGAGCGCGGGGTCGACGCCCGCCTCCTCGTGCGCCTCGCGCAGCGCTCCCTGCTCGGGCGTCTCGTCGGGATGGATCGCGCCGCCGGGCACCCCCCACGTGCCGCCCTGGTCGCTCCAGGGTGCCCGGTGCTGGAGGAGCACGTGGCTCACGCGGCCGTCCTCGCCCCGCCGGGCGACGAGCAGCCCCGCGGCGCCCGCGAGCCCCCAGTGCCGCCTGCCGCACGTGCACTCGACCCAGCCGTCCCCGGGCTGGAGGTGGCGCGGTGGATGCGGGGTGTCGGCTGCGTCGCGGGGCGGCGTGGGCTCGGTCGGGATCGTCACGGTCCCACCCTGCCATCCGGGGGAGCCTCGGGGACAGCACGTCGCCCGGGTGCTCACGACGTGGACGGGTGTCGGTCTTGCCGCGCGGGCTGAGGAGTCCGTGAGCGATCACCCGCGGAAATTCCTGGACGCGCACCGCCTCGCCCCGCACCATGGACGGGTGAGTCATCCCGAGCCGAACACCGTGTCCGACCCGACCGCAGAGGATGCCTCGACGGGCACCGACGCCGAGCCCTACGGCCCCCGCACGACCGCCGACCACGCGGCCGCCTCGCACGACCCCGTGGACCCCGTTGACCCGTCCGCGACGACCCCGACGGACGACGAGGCCGACAAGCCGCGCTGGCGCCGCGACGCGACGATCTTCCTGGGCGGCCAGACGGTCTCGCTGTTCGGGTCGATGCTCGTGCAGTACGCCATCATGTGGCACCTGACCCTCGAGACGAAGTCCGGCTCCGTGCTGGCGCTCGCCACGGTGTTCGGGTTCCTGCCGCAGGCCGTCGTGTCGATCTTCGGCGGGGTCTGGGCCGACCGGCTCAACCGCAAGTTCCTGATCATCGCGGCCGACGCGTCGATCGCCGTGACGACCCTCGCCCTCGCGCTGCTCATGCTCGCGGGCACCGACGACCTGTGGCTCATCTACGCCGCGCTCGCGATCCGTTCGGTCGGTGCGGGGATCCAGATGCCCGCGGTGTCCTCGCTCCTGCCTCAGCTCGTCCCGGTGAGCAAGCTCATGCGGGTCAACGGGATCAACGGGTCGATCCAGTCGGCCATGACGCTGCTGGCTCCTGCGGTCGCGGCCGGCGTCTACGCGAGCGCGTCGATCGTCGCGATCTTCTTCGTCGACGTCGTCACGGCCGTGATCGGGATCGGGCTCCTGGCCCTGATCCCCGTGACCAAGGTGCTGCGCGCCGACGAGGCCGCGGGCGAGAAGGTCGGGTACTTCGACGACCTCGTGGGCGGTCTGCGGTACCTGCGCGGCCACACCTTCGTGCGTTGGGTCCTGGGGCTGTACGCGGTCGTCTTCCTGCTGATCGTGGCCCCGTCCTACCTCACGCCGCTCATGGTCGTGCGCACGTTCGGCGAGGAGGTCTGGAAGCTCACCGCCAACGAGCTCGCGTTCTCGTTCGGCGCGATCCTGGGGGGCGTCCTGCTCGCCACGTGGGGCGGGCTCAAGAACCGCGTCGCGATGATCGTGGGCGCGACGTTCGTGTTCGGCGTGCTCTCCGTCGGCCTGGGCCTCTCGACGAACATGTGGGTCTTCTTCACGTTCATGTTCCTGCTCGGCGCCGCCGTGCCCGCCTTCGCCACGACCTCGATGACGGTCCTGCAGGAGACGGTCGAGCCCGACCGGCAGGGGCGGGTCTTCGGGTTCGTCGGCATCGTGATGGCGCTCGCGATGCCGCTCGGGATGCTGATCTTCGGTCCGCTCGCGGACCGGTTCTCGGTCGAGTCGCTCCTGATCGTGTCGGGTGCGCTCATGTTCCTCGTGATCGCGATCGCGGTGCTGGTCCCCTCGGGGCGTCGCGCGATGCGCGCGGCCGACGCGCACAGCACCGTCGCCGCGTAGCCGCGTAGCCGCGTAGCCGCGTCCCGGGGGGCCCC
>NZ_JACSQQ010000002.1:63475-116977 GCF_014836555.1 Oerskovia rustica | reverse complement strand
AGCTGCCCGACGAACCTCGGGTTCGACGTACCGAGGTCAGGCGGTGACGTCGGTGATCTCGCAGATCGCGGTGCCCGAGCTCACGCTCGCGCCGACGCCGGCCGAGAGGCCCGTGACGCGACCCGCGCGGTGCGCGACGAGAGGCTGCTCCATCTTCATGGCCTCGAGGACAACGATGAGGTCGCCCTCGGCCACCACGGCGCCGTCGGCGACCGCGACCTTGACGATCGTGCCCTGCATGGGCGACGCGAGCGTCGTGCCGTTGCCCCCGTTGGTCTTGGCGACGGCACGACGCGCCGGACGGCGCGCGGCGTTGGCGGTTCGCGCGCGACCGGCGGCCATGCCGAGCCCGGCGGGCAGCACGACCTCGAGGCGCTTGCCGCCGACCTCGACCACGACACGCTCGGTCGCAGGTGCCTCGTCCTCCTCGGGCGCCTGGGCCGGGGCAGCCGGGGCGAGCCGCTTGAGCTCGTCCGCGAACGACGTCTCGATCCAGCGCGTGTGCACGCGGAACACCGAGTCGTCGGCCGGGACGAAGTCCTCGGCGTCGAGGACGGCCCGGTGGAACGGCAGGACCGTGGGGATGCCCTCGACGACCGTCTCGCGCAGCGCGCGGCGTGCGCGCTCGACGGCCTCGCGGCGGGTGGCGCCCGTGACGATGATCTTGGCGATCATCGAGTCGAACGCCCCCGAGATGACGTCGCCCTGCGTCACGCCGCTGTCGACGCGGACGCCCGGGCCGCTGGGGAAGTGCAGGCGCGAGATGCGGCCGGGGGCCGGCAGGAAGTTCGCGGCGGGGTCCTCGCCGTTGATGCGGAACTCGAGCGAATGACCCCGGGTGGCGACCGAGGAGTAGCCGAGGGGCTCGCCCGCGGCGATGCGGAGCTGCTCGCGCACGAGGTCGATGCCCGAGACCTCCTCGGTGACGGGGTGCTCGACCTGGAGCCGCGTGTTGACCTCGAGGAAGGAGATCGTGCCGTCGGCGCCGACGAGGAACTCGCAGGTCCCCGCACCGACGTAGCCGGCCTCGCGCAGGATGGCTTCGGAGGCCTTGTAGAGCTCTGCGCGCTGCTCGTCCGTCAGGAACGGCGCGGGGGCCTCCTCGACGAGCTTCTGGTGGCGGCGCTGGAGCGAGCAGTCGCGCGTGGAGACGACGACGACCGTGCCGTGCTCGTCGGCGAGGCACTGCGTCTCGACGTGGCGCGGGGTGTCCAGGTAACGCTCGACGAAGCACTCGCCGCGACCGAACGCGGCCGTGGCCTCACGGACGGCCGAGTCGAACATCTCGTCGATCTCGTCGATGGTGCGCGCGACCTTGAGGCCGCGACCGCCGCCGCCGAACGCCGCCTTGATCGCGATGGGCAGCCCGTGCTCCGCGGCGAACGCGTGGACCTCGGTCGCGTCAGCGACCGGGTCGGGCGTCCCGGGCACCAGGGGAGCGCCCGCGCGGTGCGCGATGTGCCGTGCGCTGACCTTGTCGCCCAGCGCGTCGATCGCCGCGGGCGGTGGGCCGATCCAGACGAGGCCCGCGTCGATGACCGCCTGGGCGAACCCGGCGTTCTCGGCGAGGAACCCGTAGCCGGGGTGCACGGCGTCGGCGCCCGAGCGGCGGGCGACGTCGAGCAGCTTGGCGATGTCGAGGTACGTGTCCGCAGCGCGCGCGCCGTCGAGCGCGAAGGCCTCGTCGGCGAGACGCACGTGCAGGGCCTCGCGGTCGGAGTCCGCGTACACGGCCACCGACGCGATCGAGGCGTCGGCGCAGGCGCGCGCGATGCGCACGGCGATCTCGCCGCGGTTGGCGATGAGAACCTTCGACAGGCGTCGGGTCGGGCTGGTCGCGGGGTTCGTGGAGTTCTCGGGCACGGCTCACGGTAGCGCGTCGGGCGCCCTGGGTTCACGCTGCGACCGGCGGTACTGGACAAGATTGGAGATCGGGCCAAGGCTCACCGGGGTCGTTTGTAGGAACCCTCCATGGTCGGCGGGGTCGACCGGCCGGTTGTGCGTCGTGGTTGTGCGCCCTCGACAAGCAGACGGCCCGCCCGCTCCCCGTCCCGCAGGCGCGGGCGGGGGGAACGGGCGGGCCGGCTGGCGGGCCGTGGCCCCGCGGGGCCGGACGGACCTCAGGACCAGAGGTCGGTCCAGGTCACCCCGATCTCGCCGAGCAGCTCGCGCACGAGCGGCAGGCTGATCCCGACCACGCCGTGGTGGTCGCCCTCGATGCTCTCGACGAACGCACCGCCCAGGCCGTCGACGGTGAACGCACCGGCGACCGCGAGGGGTTCGCCCGTCGCGACGTACGCCGCGATCTCGGCGTCGGAGACGTCGGCGAAGTGGATCGTCGTGGAGCTCGTGGCCCCGAGCGTGGCGCCGCTGCCGCCGTCCTGCGGGTCGCGCAGGTCGACGATCCAGTGCCCGGTGTGGAGCACGCCCGTCCTGCCGCGCATCGCGCGCCAGCGCTCGGTCGCCTCCGCGGCGTCCCGGGGCTTGCCGTGGACGGCCCCGGCGAACTCGAGCATGGAGTCGCAGCCGACCACGACGGGCGCGACCTCGTCGGGCCCGACGACGTCGCTCACGTCGTCGCGCTCGTGCGCCTCGCGCGAGAGGACCTGGGCGACCTCCTCGGCCTTGGCCTGGGCGAGGACGAGCACCGCGTCGGCGGGGTCGAGCGCGCCGAACCGGGCCGCGGCCGCCTCGAGGACCGCGTCCTCGTCGAGGCCCGAGACGCGGACCTCGGGCGAGACCCCCGCGGAGCGCAGGGTCGCGAGGCGGGCGGGGGACTGCGAGGCCAGGAGGAGCCGGACGCCCGGGGCCGGCGTCGCAGCCGTCACCTGAGCGCCTCGCGCAGGACGTCGAGCCCCACGGACCCGAGGTTCAGGGCGCGCTCGTGGAACGCCTTGACGTCGAACTCCTCGCCGCGTGCCTCGGCGGCCGCGCGGGCGGCGTCGCGAGTCTGCTCCCACAGCCGCTGGCCGACCTTGTAGGACGGGGCCTGGCCCGGCCACCCGAGGTAGCGGTTGAGCTCGAAGCGCACGAACGACTCGTCCATGTTCACGTTGGCCTTGAGGAACTCCCAGGCCTTGTCGGCGTCCCAGCGCGGGTCCTCGGAGTCGCCGCGCCACTCCTCGGGTGCGTCGAGCCCGAGGTGCACGCCGATGTCGAGCACGACGCGGGCCGCGCGCATGCGCTGGCCGTCGAGCATCCCGAGGCGGTCGCCCGGGTCGTCGAGGTAGCCGAGGTCGGCCATGAGGCGCTCGGCGTACAGGGCCCAGCCCTCGCCGTGGCCCGAGACCCAGCAGGCGAGACGGCGCCACGAGTTGAGGGTGTCGCGCGCGGCGACGGCCTGGCCGCACTGGAGGTGGTGGCCGGGGACGCCCTCGTGGTAGACGGTCGTCTTCTCGCGCCAGGTGTTGAACTCGGTCACGCCCGGCGGGACGGACCACCACATGCGCCCGGGGCGCGAGAAGTCGTCGCTCGGCGGCGTGTAGTAGATCCCGCCGGTCTGGGTCGGGGCGATCATGCACTCGAGGTCCAGGACCGGGGTCGGGATGTCGAAGTGCACGCCGTTCAGCGCGGCGATCGCGGCGTCCGAGGTCTCCTGCATCCAGGCGCGCAGCGCCTCGGTGCCGTCGAGCTTGCGGCTCGGGTCGGCGTCGAGGGCCGCGACGGCCTCCTCGACCGTGGCACCGGGACCGGCGATCTGTGCCGCGACGGCCTCCTGCTCGGCGATGACGCGTGCGAGCTCTTCGAGTCCCCAGCGGTAGGTCTCCTCGAGGTCGACCTCGGCGCCGAGGAAGGCCCGCGATGCCAGTGCGTATCGCTCGCGCCCGACCCCGTCGGCCACGGGGGCCTGCGGTGCGAGCTCGTTCTCCAGGAAGTCGGCGAGCCTCGCGTAGGCGGCCAGGGCGCCCGCGGCGCCGAGCTCGAGCTCCTTGCGCACCAGGGCGCATGCGGACGACTCGTCGAGCACGGCTGCGGCGGCCTCGCCCCGGACGAGGTCCAGGAAGAACGAGGACTCGGGGTCGGCGAGCTCGCGGGCCTGCTTGACGCCCTCGCGGACCTGACGGATCGCGGCGACCTTGCCGCGCTCGGCGGCGCTGGTCAGCGAGGCGATGTACCCGTCCATGGCGCCGGGCAGGGCCACGAGACGGGCCGCGACGTTCTCCCACGCCTCGAGCGTGCCCGTGGGCATCATGTCGAAGATGTCGCGCAGCTCCTGGAGCGGCGAGGCGATGTTGTTGAGCATCGCGAGGTCCTCGCCCGCCTCGTGCAGCTCGAGCGAGAGCCCGATGCGCTCGCGCATCGCGGCGAGCGTGACCCGGTCGACGTCGTCGACGGGCTGGGCGTCCGCGAGCTCGGCCAGCACGGCCCGGTCCGCGGCCGCGAGGGCCTCGTACCCGGCGGGCGACAGGTCGGTCATGAGGTGGTCGTAGCCGCTGAGCCCCATGGCCGTGGCGGCGAGCGGGTTCAGGTCGGCGACGGTGCGCACGTAGGCGTCGGCGATGGCGTCGATCGCCGTGGGCGTGCGGGGGGTCCGGGCGGTGGGGGTGCCGGGCTCGGCCGGCGACGTGGGTGAGGTCACCCGGTAGAGGTTACTGCGTGGTACCGGCGGCGGCGTCGTCCGCGAGGATGATCAGCTCCCTCGCAGGAGCCGCTCTGCCAGGTCGAGCGCGGCCGACGGGTCCGTGGGGTCGAGCGGCTGCGGGGCGCCCCCGTCCGGTCCGATGTACACGAGCTCGTCGTCGTCCTCGTAGACGAGGACGGACCGGGTGCTCCCCGGGAGCGAGACGTCGACGCGAACGGTCCGCCACGCCCCGGTGGGCGGGACCTGCTCGACGTCCAGGTGCGGGTGCTCGGCACCCTCCCGGCCCAGGGCCACGAGGAAGTCCTGGTGCGCGGACTCCGCGGCAGGGGGCTGAGCGCCGTCGGGCGACGCGGCGGTGGCCGGGGCCCCCGAAGGGGCAGCACCGGCCGCATGTTCCGGGTGCATCGCGCCCAGGAGGTCGTCGGCCCACGCGCGCTGGTAGCGCACGAGCACGACGCGCGGTCGCCCGTCCGTGCCGCGGGGGTACCAGACCGCGACGGGGTCGCCCGAGCGCGGACCGTCCGTCCCCGCCGGGACGGGCACGGTGAACGACGTCCGGACGGGGAGATGGTCGACCGAGAACGTGAGCCGACCGCTCACGCGAGCGGCGCCGTCGGGCAGGACGCGCAGGGCAGCGGCCTCGCCGGACCCCGCGGTGCTGTCGACGAGCACCGAGCCCGTCGTGCGTTCGGCGTCGGCGAGCAGGGCGTCGCGTGCGCGCGACTCGCGCTGCGCGTCGCGGTCGTCGAGGTAGCGCGCGAGCGCGAGGACCGCGACGAGCAGGAGCAGCACGGCCAGGACGCCCAGGACGGCCGCGGGCAGCGGCCAGCCCTGGGAGGGCGCGAGCTGGCGGTAGATGACGAGCACGACCGCGGGGACGGTCGGCACGGTCCACGCCCACCGGCGCCAGCCGGTGCGGGCCGGGAGCGGGGGCAGGACCGACCCGGTGCCGTCCGCCGCGAGCGGACGTTCGACGGCCCCGGGGTCGTCCGCGAGCTCGACCAGGACGGTCGTGGTCTGGCTCATGACTGCAGGCTCCACCGCCAGGCGTCGGCGTTGTGCCGGCCCGAGCGTCCGCCGAAGCTCTTGGCCGTCGCGCCCGCGCCGGTGCCCCGCAGGCTGCGCGACCGGTTGGTCCACTCGGGCAGGGGGGCCTCGTCGTCGGGCACGTGTGACGCTGCCGCCGCGGCGGCGAGCCCGGCGACGAGCGCCGCGACCTCGAGGTCGTCGGGGGCGCCGCGCACCACGCGCAGCTCCCGGCCCGACGACGCAGCACCCGTCTCGCTCACCGCTCGCCCTCCGGCGCCTCGTCGTCCGCGTCGCCGTACCCGTCGAAGTCCGCGGCCTCACCGCGCGACGCGGCCCACTCGGGGACGTCGAAGCCCGACTCGACGAGCGCGGCCACGACCTGCTCGCCCGCGTTGTCGAGGAAGTCGATCACGGCGTCGAGGGACGTGTCGGGAGTCTGGCCCGGCCCCACGACGAAGCCCAGGTAGAACGGCTCGGCGACCTCGGGGGCGGGCGGCGCGTCGGCGTCCGCCCCGGTCCCGAGGTCCTCCTCCGCGCCCCACACGAGCGAGCTCAGGTCCGGGTGCATGCCCAGCGAGTCGTGCAGCGCGTCGTAGAGCTGGGCGTTGAGCGCGCCGATCGCGGCCTCGAGCGCGAGGACCCGCGGGTCCTCGTCGGCCTCGGACGCGCCGAACTCGGTGCGTACCCCGACCGCCGTGCCGACGTACTCGTGCAGGGCTGCGGCCAGGGCGTCCACGGCCGCATGGATCGGGGCGTCGTCGACCGGGCCGAGGGGCTCGGTGCCGTGCGACGCGCCGTCGTGGCCGTCGGCCGGGTGCTCGTGGCCGTGTCCTGCGTGGTCGTCGTGCTGCTCGTCGGGCATGTCGTCCTCGCGGTTGGTGTCGTCGTTCGGTGGCGGTATCGGGGGCAGGGCCGGTGGCGACCCGGGTGTCATCGCGTCTCCAGGATCACAGCGGGATGTTCCCGTGCTTCTTGGGAGGCAGGCTCGCCCGCTTGGTGCGCAGGGCGCGCAGCGCCCGCACGACCTGCACGCGGGTCTCCGACGGACGGATGACCGCGTCGACGTAGCCGCGCTCGGCCGCGTCCCACGGGTTCACGATGGCCTCCTCGTACTCGGCGACCCGGCGGGCGCGCTCGGCGTCCACGTCCAGCCCTGCCTCTGCCGCTGATCGCAGGGCTCCGCGCTGGAGGATGTTGACCGCACCACCGGCCCCCATGACCGCGATCTGTGCCGTGGGCCAGGCCAGGTTCACGTCCGCGCCGAGCTGCTTGGAACCCATGACGATGTACGCGCCACCGTACGCCTTGCGCGTGATGAGCGTGACGAGCGGGACCGTGGCCTCGGCGTACGCGTAGATGAGCTTGGCGCCGCGGCGGATGATGCCCTGGTGCTCCTGGTCGACGCCCGGGAGGAAGCCCGGGACGTCGACGAGCGTCAGGACCGGGATGTTGAAGGCGTCGCACGTGCGCACGAACCGCGCGGCCTTCTCGGCCGCGTCGATGTCGAGCGTCCCCGCCATCGCGAGGGGCTGGTTCGCCACCACACCGATCGACTGGCCCTCGACGTGCCCGAACCCGACGATCACGTTCTTCGCGAACAGCGGCTGGACCTCCAGGAAGTCCCCGTCGTCCAGGACGTGCTCGAGCACGGTCCGCATGTCGTACGGCTGCGTGTCGGAGTCGGGGATCAGCGTGTCGAGCTCGAGGTCGTCCTCGGACACCTCGAGCTCCGTGTCCTCGGGGGCGAAGCTCGGCGCGTCGGAGAGGTTGTTCTGCGGCAGGTAGCCGATGAGGTGGCGCACGTAGTCGATCGCGTCGTCCTCGTCGGTGCCCATGTAGTGCGCGACGCCCGAGCGCTCGTTGTGGGTGCGGGCGCCGCCCAGCTCCTCGAAGCCCACGTCCTCGCCCGTGACGGCGCGGATGACGTCGGGGCCCGTGATGAACATGTTCGACGTCTGGTCGGCCATGACGATGAAGTCCGTGAGCGCGGGGGAGTACACCGCGCCGCCCGCGCTCGGGCCCAGGATGAGAGAGATCTGCGGGATCACGCCGGAGGCCGCGACGTTGCGACGGAAGATCTCCGCGAACTGGGTCAGGGCCGCGACGCCCTCCTGGATGCGCGCGCCGCCGCCGTCGGAGATCCCGATGAGCGGGACGCCCGTGCGCAGCGCCAGGTCCTGGACCTTGGTGATCTTCTGGCCGTGCACCTCGCCGAGGCTGCCGCCGAAGACCGTGAAGTCCTGCGAGTAGATGCAGACCTGGCGGCCGTCGACCGTGCCGTGCCCCACGACCACGCCGTCGCCCGCGAGCCGCTTCTTCTCGAGCCCGAAGTTCACCGAGCGGTGCTTGGCGAACGCGTCGAGCTCGACGAAGCTGCCCTCGTCGAGCAGGGCCTCGATCCGTTCGCGGGCCGTCTTCTTGTTCCGGGCGTGCTGCTTGGTGCGCGCTGCCTCCTCGGGCGCGACCGATGCCTCGGCACGCCGACGGTCGAGGTCGGCCAGCTTCGCTGCGGTGCCGATGAGCTGACCGGTGGGGGCCGGGGTGGTGCCGGCGACAGGTTCGTTCACGCAGCCGAGCCTAGTTGGTGGGTGGGACCAAGGGGGTGCGAGGGATCGCACCGGCGTGGGCGCGGCCGTTGGAGGGTTCCCACAACGTGTCGCCTCCGGGGTGAGCGCGCGGCCGTCGCCTCTGCCGCACCTGGGGTGCACGCGTGCATGATGGGCACATGACGACTGTCGACCACCCCGCGCTGCGTCCCGGCTTTCTGGCGGACCTTCTCGTGGCCCCGCACGGCCCGCTCGCCCGGCTCGAGGTCGTGGAGGAGTCGGCCTCGACGAACACCGAGCTCGCGGCGGCCGTGGCTGCCGACCCGCAGGCCTGGCCGGCGCCCGCCCTGCTCGTGGCCGAGCACCAGGTCGCCGGGCGTGGTCGCTCGGGCCGCGAGTGGGACACGCCCGCACGGACCGCGTTGACGGGCTCGCTCCTGGTGCGCCCCGACGTGCCGCGCGAGCGCCTGAGCTGGTTGCCGCTGCTCGCCGGCCTCGCGACGGTCCGGTGCCTGCGAGCGACGGCGGGGGTCGAGGCCGTGGTCAAGTGGCCCAACGACGTCCTGGTCGCGGCGCCCGGCGCGGCCGACGGGTCGGCACGGGAGGAGGCCGGGTGGGGCACGTACCGCAAGGTCGCGGGCATCCTGTGCGAGCTCCTGCCCGACGGCGGCGCGATCGTGGGCGTCGGGCTCAACGTCCTGCAGAGCGAGCGCGAGCTTCCCGTCCCGTCGGCGACGTCTCTCGCCCTGGTCGGCGCCGCGACGACGGACCGCGAGGTGCTGCTGACCGCGCTCGAGGAGTCGTTCGCGCAGACCCTGGGGCGGTGGCAGGCGGCGGCGGGAGATGCCGTCGAGGCCGGGCTCGCCGAGGAGTGCGCCGAGGTCAGCGCGACCCTCGGGGCGCAGGTGCGGGTCGACCTCACGGGCGGCGGTCAGGTGGTCGGTGAGGCGTGCGGGTTCGGTCCGGACGGTTCGCTGCTCGTGCGCGAGGCGGACGGGACGGAGCGCGTGCTGCACAGCGGCGACGTGCACCATCTGCGGCTCCGGGACGGTGCACGTGCGGGCGCGCCGGGCGGGCCGTCCGACGAGGTCGCGGCGGGGGAGCGCGGCGGGATGCCGGGTCCCCTGAACTAGGATCGGTCTGTGACGCACGACATCCCTGAGGCAGCCGACGAGACCATCGAGACGACCGAGGCGGCGGGGGAGAGTCGGCCGGAGCGCCGAGCGGACGCGGCGGCGCTGTCCGCGCTCGCGGGGGCCGCCAGGCCCGGCAGCCCGCCCTCGGCGCCGTCGCCGGTCGAGGCGGACCTCGACGAGGCGCTCCTGGGCGGTCCTCGAGCGCTCACGGTCGAGGGGCTCGCCGAGCGCGCCGGGCTGACCGAGCGTCAGGTGCGCTCCTACTGGCAGGCGCTCGGTCTGCCCATCACCGAGCAGCAGGAGCAGATGTTCACCGAGGACGACGCGGTCGCCCTCGAGGAGATCTACTCGGTCGCGGAGCGCGAGAAGTTCGACGACCGGTCGCTCACGACCCTGATCCGGTCGATGGGGCACACGACCGAGCGGCTCGTGCTGTGGCAGGTCGAGGCGCTCGTCGAGCACATGACCAAGCGTTTCGACCTCGACGACACGAGCGCCCGCCTGCTCGTCCTGGACCGGCTGCCGGACCTCGCGCCCGTCCTGGAGACCCAGCTGCGCCACGCGTGGCGCCGTCAGCTCGCGGCGGTCGCGGCGCGGTTCACGGTCGAGTTCTCCGAGGCACGGGCCGGGGACGTCACGGACTCCCAGGCGCTGCCGCTGCCGCGGGCCGTGGGCTTCGCGGACATCGTGTCGTTCACCAAGCGCACCGCGGGCCTCGGGTCGAGCGAGCTCGCGGAGTTCGTCCAGCTCTTCGAGACCCGTGCGCGCGACATCATCACCGCGGCGGGCGGGCGGGTCGTCAAGACGATCGGCGACGCGGTCCTCTACGTCGCCGACGACGTCGCGACGGGCGCCAGGGTCGCGCTCGGTCTCGCCGAGGAGGGCGAGCGGGCCGGGGAGGGCATGGAGGTGCCGCCGGTCCGGGTCAGCCTGGTCTGGGGCCGGGTGCTCTCGCGGTTCGGCGACGTGTTCGGACCGTCGGTGAACCTGGCCTCGCGGCTCACCGAGATCGCCGAGCCGACGACCGTGCTCCTGGACCGCGAGACCGCGGCCCTGCTGTCGCGAGACTCGCGCTTCGCCCTGACCGCGCAGCCCGAGCGGGAGGTGCCGGGGCTCGGGGTGATCGAGCCCGTGCGCCTGCAGTGGGCGTACAAGGGCTGAGGTCGGACCTCAGACGGCCTGGACGAGCTCCGGGCCGTCGTTCGCGACGCTGTTGACGAGCGGCGCGACCTCCTGGGCCATCATGCGGACCTCGGGCGCGATGAGCAGTCCGGCAGCCTCGTCCTTGCCGACCGCAGGATCGAGCCAAGCGTCCCACCGGTCCGGGGCGAGCGTGAGCGGCATGCGGTCGTGGATCGAGGCGAGCGCCGGGGCCGCGTCGGTCGTGATGATCGTGGTCGACACCAGCCAGCGGGCGGGATCGTCGTCGGCCTTGGCAGGGTCCCGCCAGAACTCGTAGAGGCCAGCGAACGCTGCGACCGCGGGTCCGTCCGGGTGGATGAAGAACGGCTGCTTGGTCACCTTGGGCCTGCGGGCGGTGGATCCGGGAGCCGGAGGCGTCTCGATCTTCCGCCACTCGTAGTACCCGTCGGCCGGGACCAGGCAGCGCCGGGCCGCGAACGGCTTGGCGAACGCGGGCTTGTCGAGCAGCGACTCCGCCCGTGCGTTGATCATGCGTGCACCGACCCCCGGGTCCTTGGCCCAGCTCGGAACCAGGCCCCAGCGAGCCACGCGCAGCGAGCGCCGGACCTCGCCCGTGTCCTTGGCCGCGCGCTCGACGACGATCCGTACGGGGTCGGTCGGGGCGACGTTCCAGGACGGCGGCAGGAGCCGCGCGTCGTCCGCGAGGTCGGCGATCGCGAACTCGTCGGCGAGGTCCTGGGCGTCCCGGAAGGAGGCATAGCGTCCGCACATGTCTCCCAGGATGCCTCGTGCCACCCACGCCGCGCCCTGCCGCTCGGCGATCGCGCCGGCGGGCGGCGCCGTCGGGCCTCGGTCGTGGCTAGATTGACAGACTGACTAGTTAGCGACACGATCTAGCCATGTCCGAGCACACCTGGCCCAGCGAGTGGCTCCGCGGCGTCCTCGACGTCTGCGTGCTGCGCATCCTCGCGGACGGCCCCACCTACGGGTACGCGATCGCCGCACGCCTCGCCGACGGCGGACTCGGCGTCATCAAGGGCGGGACGCTCTACCCCCTGCTCGGGCGCCTCGAGGCCGGCGGTCTCGTCACGGTCGAGTGGCGAGCCGGCGACGGCGGCCCCGGGCGCAAGTACTACGACCTCACCGACGCGGGCCGCGACGAGCTCGCGCAGCGCGCCGCGCTGTGGGAGGCCTTCACCCGCACGACCGGCGGCCTCGTCACCGGCACAGACGCCGGGGCCGAGCCCCCCGGCCTCGCCGACCAGCCCGTCCGTCGACCCACCCCGACCGAGGAGAACCGATGACCCGCACAAGCGAGAAGCGGACCGCCGCGCGCTACGCGACCGAGAGGCGTCTCGCGCCGCACGTCGAGGAGGAGTGGGCCGAGGCCTTCGTGATCGAGCTGAGGCTGCTCGACGTACCAGGGGCTGCCCTGGGAGCGGCGCTCGCGGAGGTCGAGTCCCACTGCGCGGAGAGCGGCGAGCCGGCCGCGGAGGCGTTCGGGGACCCCGTGGCGTACGCGCGGAGCCTCGACCTGCCGGTCGAGCCCGACGGGCGGTGGGAGGTCGTGAAGGTGCTCGGGCCGACCTCCGCCCAGTTCCTGGGGCTGCTGCTCCTCGGATGGGGCGGCTCGGCGGTGGTCCTGGCCCGACGAGCCGGCGAGGTGCCGAGCGTCGACGTGACGGCCGGGATGCTCGCGACGATCGCGGTGTTCGGGGCGGCGATCCTGCTCTTCTACCGGTTCAGCTCCACGGTGCTGCGACGGGTCCTGGATCGTCCGGTGGCGTCGTTCTTCGCCCTGGCGGGGTGCATGGCGGTGCTCGTCGCCGTCCCCGTCCTGCTGGACGGCGTCCTCGTCACGCTCCCGGCCTGGCCCGTGGCGGTGGCCGGTGGTCTCGCGCTGACCGTGGGCACGGTGTGGGGCGCGGTCCAGGCCAGGAGGGGCACGCTCGACGACCCGATCGTCTCGCCGCTGCCCGGCGAACCGCAGGAAGCTCCGGCCCGGGGGTCGCGTCTCCTGTCGGCCACGGTCACGTGGGTGGTCCCGGCGTTCGCGCTCGCCTCCCTCGCTCTCACGTGGCTCCTGCTGGGGCGCTGAGCGTGCGGTGAGGCCGGGCGGCCGGGGCGGCCCCGGCGTCGGGCACGTCACGAAACCAGGACCCGGATCCGGGGGTGGGCGGGCTGTCGAATCGTTATGATCGAACCCATGGAGACACCCCCGGCAGGAACTGCACCCACCCCGCCGGCAACCCGCTCCGCCTCGGAACCCGGCGCCCCGGCCCGGCGCCCCGGCCGCTCGACCGTCAAGTGGGTCCTCCTGCTCGGAGCCCTCGCCACGCTCCCGGCGTTCACGGTCGACATGTACCTGCCGTCCCTGCCCGACGTCGCAGCGGACCTCGACGCGAGCCCTGCCCTCGCGCAGCTCACCCTGGCGGGGATGCTCGTCGGCGGTGCGTTCGGGCAGCTCGTGATCGGCCCCCTGTCCGACCGGTACGGGCGCCGGGCGCCAGTGATCATCGGTCTCGCGCTGCACGTCGTCACCTCGGTCCTGTGCGCGGTCGTGCCGACGATCGGCTGGCTCATCGTCCTGCGCGTCCTCCAGGGCTTCTTCAACGCCTCGGCCCAGGTCGTCTCGATCGCCGTGATCCGCGACCGGTTCACCGGCTCGGACGCCGCCAGGATCCTGTCGCGTCTCATGCTCGTCATCGGCCTCGCGCCGCTCCTGGCGCCGACCATCGGCTCGTTCGTCGCCGGGCACGGCGACTGGCGCTGGGTGTTCTGGGTCCTCGCGGTCCTCGGCCTCGTCCTGGGGCTGATCGTGCTGCGCTTCATGCCCGAGACCCTCGAGACCGAACGCCGTCAGGCGGGCGGGGTCGGCAGCGTCTTCCGCGGCTACGGGGCACTCCTCAAGGACCGCCACTTCGTCGCCCTCGCCGTGCTCCCCGGGCTCGGCATGGCCGTCCTGATGAGCTACGTCGTCGGGTCGCCGTTCGTCCTGCAGGAGGGCTACGGCCTCACCCACCAGCAGTTCGCCGCCCTGTTCGCGGTCAACGGGATCGGCCTCGTGATCTCGGCCCAGGTCAACGCCTCGCTCGTGCGGCGCGTCGCCCCCGTGCGGATCCTGCGCGCCGCCCTGGTCCTCCAGGGCGTGTTCGCGGTGGGCCTGTTCGTCGTGGCGCTCACGGGAGCCGGCGGGCTGATCGGGCTCCTGGCCGCGCTGTGGCTCACGCTCGCGCTCCAGGGGCTCATCCCGGCCAACGCCTCCGCGCTGGCACTGACCCGGCACGGCGAGCGGGCCGGCACGGCGGCCGCGGTCATCGGGGCCTTCCAGGCCGGGGTCGCGGGCCTCGTGAGCCCCCTGGTCGGCGTGCTCGGCGGCGACGCGGTCGCCATGAGCACGGTCATGCTGGGGGCCGTCGTGGCCTCCCTCCTCGTCCTCGGGCTCGCGACGCCCGCGTTCCGCAAGGGCGGCTGGCACCTGCCCGCCTGAACCTGCGCGGGGCGCCCAGGAGCGGCTTGTCGGTGGCTCTTGCGCTGCTCGGCCGCTGCGCGTCGAGGGGCTGGTGCCGGGCAGCGAAAGGTCGCGCGGGCGGCAGATCCGGCACGACACTTCACATTTCCTTTGCACGACACGAAGGCCTTGGCCGTGCGGTGGAACTAGGCTCGTCCCATGCCCAGCCCGAAGACCGCCTCGAAGAGCGGCCCTCATCACGCGCGCTCCCAGCGCACGCACAAGGTCCTTCGTGCCATCGGACTCGTCACCACCGCAGGCCTCGCCTTCGGCGTCGTGGGCGGGGCCGCCGCCTACATGGACTGGCAGTCGGCAGTGACTGTCAGCGACGTCTCGGCACTGGTCGACCCGCCGGCGACGCCCGAGCCGCCGCGCGACCCGGACGACCCGTACGCGGGGAAGTCGCTCAACATCCTCGTGATGGGGACCGACTACCGCGACGAGGAGAACGCCGAGCTCGCCGGAGCCGAGGAGGGCATGCGCTCCGACACGACGTTCGTCGTCCACATCTCGGGTGATCGCAGCCGGATCGAGGTCGTGTCGATCCCGCGCGACTCGCTCGTCGACATCCCCGCGTGCAACCTGTCCGACGGCGGGACGACCCGCAAGCAGACGGGCGCGATGTTCAACTCCGCGTTCGAGATCGGGTCCGGGGGGGTGGACGACATGGTGGGCGCCGCGGCGTGCACCATCACGACCGTCCAGGACCTGACCGGGTTGACCATCACCGACCACGTCGTGGTCAAGATGACAGGAGTCATCGGGGTCGTCGACGCGCTCGGTGGCGTCCGGATGTGCTTCCCGGAGCCGGTCGTGGGTGGCTCTCACTCGCGCGACCTCAACATCGCTGCGGGCGAGCAGGTTCTCGACGGCCGTACCTCGATCAGCTTCCTGCGAGCGCGCAAGGGCAGCGGCATGGGGCTGGAGATGGGCAGCGACCTGGCCCGGATCGCCCGCCAGCAGGCGTTCCTGGACTCGATGATGCGCGAGCTCCTGTCGAAGAACATCATCACCGACACCCCGCAGCTCTACGGCCTCATCAAGGCCGTGCTCTCCTCGATCAGCGCCAGCCCCAACCTCGCTGGCCTCGACTCCCTGGCCGGGCTGGCCTTCTCCCTCAAGGACATCGAACCGAGCGAGATCGTCTTCACGCCGCTGCCCGTGGTCGAGGCTCCGAAGGACAAGAACCGCGTCGTGTGGACCAAGGACGCCCAGGCGATCTGGGACCGCATGGCGGCGGACGAGCCGCCGCCCGGGCACGAGACGCCCGCGCCACCGGCGGACGGCGGTGCGGTGGCGCCCGACACGGGGGCCACGGCTCCCGACACCGGCGCCACGGTCCCCGACGCCGGCACGACCGGTGAGGTGGCACCGCCTGCCGACGCCGGCACGACCACCCCGCCTCCGCTCCTCGAAGGGGTCTGCGCCTCCTGAGGGACGTCAGCGCAGCGCCGCGAGGCGGGTGACCGCCTCGCGGAGCACGTCCTCGCGCTTGACGAACGTGAACCGGACCCGCGAGGCCAGGGCCTGCGCCGTCGTCGGGCCCGAGAGGTCCTCGTCGCCAGGTGACGCGGCGCAGAACGCGCTCACGGGCACGCCCACGACGCCCGCCAGGGCGGGCAGGCGGCGGCACAGCTCGGTGCCGTCCTCGAAGCCCAGGGGCGCGCCGTCGGCGACCACGAAGTACGTGCCCCGCGGCACGACGACCTCGAAGCCCGCAGCCACCAGGCCCTCGCACAGCAGGTCGCGTCGGGCCGCGAGGGACGCGGCCAGGGCGCGCGGTGCCTCGTCGTCGGCCAGGGCCTGCGCGATCGCCGGCTGGAACGGCGAGCCGGACGTGTACGTCAGGAACTGCTTGACCGTCCGCACCGCCTCCACGAGGTGCGCCGGGCCGTGCAGCCAGCCGATCTTCCAGCCCGTGAAGGAGAACGTCTTGCCGGCCGAGGAGATCGTGATCGTGCGCTCGGCCATGCCCGGCAGGGTCGCGACGGGCACGTGCACCGCGTCGTCGTACACGAGGTGCTCGTAGACCTCGTCCGTCACGACGACCGCGTCCACGGACCGCGCCGCGTCCGCGACCACCTCGAGCTCGGCGCGCGTCAGGACGGTCCCGGTCGGGTTGTGCGGCGTGTTGACCAGGATCAACCGCGTCCGCGGCCCGACGGCGGCGCGCACCTGCACGGGATCGAGGCGGAAGCCGTCCGGGGTCGGGTGGAGCGGGACGCGCACGTGCGTCGCACCGGCGAGCGCGATGCACGCCGCGTGCGAGTCGTAGAAGGGCTCCAGGGTCACGACCTCGTCGCCCGGACCCGCGAGGGCCAGGATCGTCGCGGCCAGCGCCTCGGTGGCCCCCGTGGTGACCAGGACCTCGGTGTCCGGGTCCAGGTCGAGACCGTAGTGGCGGCGCTGGTGGTCCGCGACCGCCTCGCGCAGCACGGGGATGCCCGTGCCCGGCGGGTACTGGTTGTGACCGTTCTCGATCGCGCGGATCGCGGCCTCCTTGATCGCGTGCGGGCCGTCCACGTCCGGGAAACCCTGGCCCAGGTTGATCGCCCCCGTGCGCAGCGCGAGGTTCGTCATCTCGGCGAAGATCGTCGACGCGACCGAGCCGTCGGGGCGCAGCAGGCCCGTCGCGGCGGCCGCGGCGCGCCCGCGGCCGGGGGCCTGGGGGTGGGGGGGGCGGGGGGCACGGCGGGGATGCTCGCAGACATGCGCCGACCCTATGCCGGGGCGGTGCTCGCCGTGGCGCCCCGCGCTGCTGCCCTGCCCGGAGCTCGCGGGGCCATGACCATAATTCGGACATCCGCCGCGGCGGGATCCGCGAGATGCCGCGGATTCTGAGCGGTTGTCCACAGGGGTGGGTGCGGACCCGGCCGGTCGTGCCCTAGTCTCGGCGCGCAACCACCCCGACGGGTGGTCGACTGCGCGGGGGGCGCGCAGGGACGCAGGGGAGCGTGGCACGACGATGAGCACCGCAGGCGTGGCGATCCTCGAGCGTGAGGTCCGCGAGCTGATCCGCCGCCGTGGCGTCGACCCGCTGCGCGACAAGGCGGGCATCGACCAGCTCGTCGCCGACGCGCTGGCCGACTACGACACCCGGACTGCGCTGGGCGTCGTGCCCCCGCTCGCCGACGTCCCCGGCGCCGTACGGGCCGTGCTCGACGCCGTCGCGGGCCTCGGCCCCCTCCAGAAGTACCTCGACGACCCGGAGATCGAAGAGGTCTGGATCAACTCGCCCGCGCAGGTCTTCGTCGCACGCGGCGGGAACGCCGAGCTCACCTCGACCATCCTCACGAGCGCCCAGGTCCGCGACCTCGTCGAGCAGATGCTCAAGTCCTCCGGTCGGCGCCTGGACCTCTCGAGCCCCTTCGTCGACGCCGCGCTGCCCGGGGGCGAACGCCTGCACGTGGTGATCCCGGACGTGACGCGCGAGCACTTCGCGGTGAACATCCGCAAGCACGTGGTGCGGGCCTCGCACCTGGAGCACCTGGTGCGTCTCGGTTCGCTGACGCCGCACGCAGCGGCGTTCCTGCACGCCTCGGTCAGGGCCGGTCTCAACGTCCTCGTGGCGGGCGCCACACAGGCGGGAAAGACCACCATGCTCAACGCGCTCGCCGGGTCGATCCCCTCCCACGAGAGGGTCATCACGTGCGAGGAGGTGTTCGAGCTGCGCTTCGCCGTGCGCGACATCGTCTCGATGCAGTGCCGTCAGCCCAGCCTCGAGGGCACGGGGGAGATCCCGCTGCGGCGGCTGGTCAAGGAGGCGCTGCGCATGCGGCCCGACCGGATCGTCATCGGCGAGGTGCGTGAGGCGGAGAGCTTCGACCTGCTCGTCGCGCTGAACGCTGGCGTCCCCGGGATGTGCACGATCCACGCGAACTCGGCCCGTGAGGCGATCTCCAAGATGTGCACCCTGCCGCTGCTGGCCGGGGAGAACGTCTCGGACCGCTTCGTCGTCCCGACCGTGGCAGGCGCGGTCGACGTCGTGGTCCACCTGGACGTGACTGCGGACGGGCGGCGCCAGGTCCGGGAGATCGTCGGGGTCCCGGGCCGCGTGGAGCAGGGGGTGGTCGAGACCTCGGACCTCTTCCACCGGCTCGGGGGGAATCTCGTGCGCGGCGACGGGTTCCCGCCGGCGGAGGACCGGTTCGCACGGGCCGGGATCGACCTCGCGGCGCTCATGGTCGGCCCGCGAGCGGGCGAGGGACGCTGACATGGGCGTCATGGTGGGTCTGCTGCTCGGGGTCGGGGTGTTCTGCGTGTGGTGGGCCTGGTGGGAGCCGACCTCTCGCCCGCCCCGTCGGACCGACGGCTGGTCGGCGAGGACGCAGGACCTCCTGGTGCTCGCCGGTGCACCGACGGTCACTCCGCGTGCGCTGGTCGGTGCAAGTGCGGCGCTCGGGGTCTTCGTTCTGCTGGTGGTGGTCACGCTCACCCGGGCGCTGCCCGTCGCCGCGTGCTTCGCGTCGATGGCGGCCGCCGCACCTCTTGCGCTCGTGCGTTCGCGTGCCCGACGGCGGCGCTCGAGCCTGCGGGACGTGTGGCCGGAGGTCGTGGACCACCTTGCCTCGGGGGTGCGTGCAGGGCTCTCGCTGCCGGAGGCGGTGGGGCAGCTCGGGGAGAGGGGCCCGGTCGAGCTGCGCGAGCCGTTCGCGCGCTTCGCCCAGGACTTCCGGGCGACCGGGCGGTTCGCCGACTGCCTCGACGCGCTCAAGGCGCGGCTTGCAGATCCCGTCGCGGACCGCATCGTCGAGGCGCTGCGCATGACGAGAGAGGTGGGCGGCACGGATCTCGGCAAGCTCCTGCGCACGCTGGCGATGTTCCTGCGTGAGGACGCCAGGACCCGAGGAGAGCTCGAGGCGCGGCAGTCGTGGACGGTGAACGGCGCCCGACTCGCAGTGGCCGGACCGTGGGTCGTCCTTGCGCTCCTGGCCACGCGACCGGAGACGGCCCAGGCCTACAGCTCTCTCCAGGGGGCCGTGGTGCTCGGCGGTGGGGTGCTCACCTCGGTGGTCGCCTACCTGATCATGCGACGTATCGGGCGGCTGCCCGAGGAAGTGCGGGTCCTGCGATGAGCGGTACCGAGGTGTCGTGGCTCGGCGCCGGCGCAGGAGCGATGCTCGGTTGCGGGCTCCTCGTCGTCCTCTCGCGCCTGCGCGCGCGGCGGTTCCGGCTGGACGAACGCGTCGGCCCCTACCTGCGGGTGCTCGGGACGTCGTCGTCGCTGCTGCAGGAGTCGCCGGCGCGGTCGCCCTTCCCGTCCCTCGACCGCCTCGTCGGCCCGTGGCTGACCGAGGTCGGGAAGGGCCTCGAGAGATTCGGGTCGACCCGCGCGGTGCTCCGCCGACGCCTCGATCAGGCGGGGCGTCCCGAGAGCGTCGACCAGTTCCGCGCGCAACAGGTCGTGTGGGCCGTGCTCGGCCTGGTCGGTGGGTTGCTGCTCGCCCTGCTCCTGGCCGCGACCCGGGGATCGTCGCCCGTGGTTCTCGCCGCTCTCGTCGCCTTCTGCGGACTCGGCGGCCTCCTCGGCTGCGACCACAGGCTGGCGCGCCAGGTTGCGCGGCGCGAGGAACGCATGCTCATGGAGTTCCCGACCATCGCCGAGCTGCTCGCGCTGTCCGTCGGGGCAGGAGAGGGACCCGTCGCGGCGATGGAGCGCGTCGCGACCATGGCCCGCGGTGAGCTGTCGGCAGAGCTCGCGCTGACGCTCTCGATGGTCCGCTCAGGCGTGCCGTTGGCACGTGCGCTCGAAGCGCTGGCAGACCGGACCGCGTTGACGAGCCTGACCCGCTTCGCCGAAGGCGTCGCCGTGGCGGTCGAGCGGGGGACCCCGCTCGCGGACGTCCTGCGTGCCCAGGCGCAGGACGTGCGGGAGGCGGGCCGTCGGGCGCTCATGGAGTCGGGCGGCCGCAAGGAGGTCCTCATGATGGTCCCCGTGGTCTTCCTGATCCTTCCCGTGACCGTCTGCTTCGCGATCTATCCGTCGATCGCGACCCTGCGGATCGGCCTCTGAGCGGACGACCGACACCCGTGCACCGGACAGACGACCGACCGACCCTGCCCACGACCTGCGAAGACGACCTGGACCACGGCCACGCACGAACGACGCGGCCGACCGACCGAGGGAGCATGATGACGAGACGAACGACGACCTTGACCGGACGGGTCCGGCAGCGCCTGGGGGCGCCGGAGCGGGGCGACGTCCCCGGCTGGGTCCTGGTGACCTTGATGACCGCAGGCCTGGTGATCGCCCTGTGGGCCGTCGCCGGCCCGGCGCTCACCGAGACCTTCACGAGGGCGATCAACAGCGTCGGCGGTCCGTGAGCCACGTGCGCGGACGGCACGTCCAGGCCACTGGTCGGGCCGTTCCCGTGCGGGACGGCGGCTCGGCCGTCGTGGACTTCGTCCTGGTCTCCGTGATCCTGCTCGCCCTGTTCCTGGGGGTTCTCCAGGTGGTTTTCGCATTGCACGTGCGGGCGATCGTGATCGACAGCGCGGCCGAGGGGGCACGGCTCGCAGGCCGGGCCGACCGGACCACGGCGGACGGTGCCGCGCGCACGCGCACCCTGATCGACGCGGCGCTCTCCGAGCGGTTCGCGCAGGACGTCTCGGCGCGAGAGGTCGACCACGGCGGGTTGCGTGTCGTGGAGGTGACGGTGACCTTTCCGCTGCCCGTCGTCGGGCTGCTCGGCCCGTCGGGCGTCGTCACGGTGGACGGGCACGCTCTGAAGGAGGAGCAGTGAGCAGGCGCGGGGGCGCCGTGGCTCGGCAGCACGACAGGACGGGTCCGACCGGTGGGTCTCTGCAGAGGGTGCGGTCTCGTGTCGCGGACGGTGCTCTCGTGGGACGTCGCAAGAGCTCTCGCACGGTCGGTGAGGAGGGCAACGCCATCGTCGAGTTCCTCGGGGCCGCGCTGCTCCTCCTGCTGCCCGTGATGTACCTCGCCCTGACGCTCGGACGGATCCAGGCGGCGACCTTCGCGGTCGAGGGCGCTGCGAAGGAGTCGGCTCGCGCCTTCGTCACGGCCGACTCGGTCGCGCAGGGCGAGGCGCGTGCGGGTGTTGCGGTCTCCTTGGCGCTCGCGGACCAGGGATTCACGGACGTCCGACCAGCCGACGTGCTGTCGATCTCGTGCTCTGGCTCCCGCTGCCTCGATCCCGGCAGCGAGGTCGGCACGATCGTGCGCTACGACGTCCCTCTCCCGTTCGTGCCGCCGGGAGTGCGGTCGTGGGTGCCGTTGTCCGTCCCGGTCGAGGCCGCCCACGTCTCGTCCGTGGACAGGTACGCGGGGGCGCGGCAGTGAGGGGCCGCCGTCGTCCGCTGCTGCCGACGGCGCGTGGGCGCTGCGTTCCTGCCGTCCGGGGACGTGGGGACAGCGGCCAGATCCTGCTCCTCACGAGCGCCTTCGTCGCGTTCGCGCTCCTGCTCGTCACCGTGGTGGTCTCGGCGACGGGGGTCCACCTCGACCGGAAGCGGCTTCTCGACGTGGCGGACGCCGCCGCGATCGACGCAGCCGACTCGATGAGCGAGGACACCTTCTACGAGGGGCAGGTGCCGGCCCCCCAGGAGCAGGCGGTGCTCCGGCTCAGCGACGCGGAGGTACGTGCCTCGGTCGAGGAGTTCTTGGGGGCGCATCCCGAGATGCTGGACGACCTGCATGCTGTCACCATCGTCGAGGCGTCGACGCCCGACGGACGGACCGCGGAGGTCCAGCTCGTCGGGTTGTCCCGCCCGGTCCTCGTCACCTGGGTGACCCAGCTGTGGTCGGACGGGATCCTCGTACGTGCCGGGTCCAGCGCACGGGCTTGGTGAGTCCCGAGGGTCGGTGGTACTCATGACCATCCGGTGAACACGGGCGGCGCAAGGTGACCAAGTACGTTCACTTTCTTAACGAACCATGCAACTTTTGTCTGATGACTGACAAAACAAGGGTTCGCCGCTATGGTGATCCGGTCCGACACCCTCCAACGACGGAGACTTACATGAACGCACGTGCAAGGAAGCAGTGGATTGCCGGCGGAGCACTCGGTGCGATGCTTCTCGGAACCGTCGCGATGGCCTCCGGGGCCGCCGCCGACGAGGTGACCCACGGTGAGGAGGACGTCCAGATCCAGGTCGCCGTCACGCCGGTCGGAGCGCTCGCGCTCAACGTCGCCAACCCGTCCGTCACTCTCGGCGAGACGACCGACGACGACGTCTGGGCCGCCGGGAACCGTGAGTTCACGGGTCTCCTCGACGGCATCAGCGTCACCGACGACCGCAACGACGTGGGTGCGGACGCGAGCTGGACCGTCACGGGCCAGGTCAGCAGCTTCACCGCCGCAGGACTGCCGGAGATCGACTCCTCGAACCTCGGGTGGGTCCCCGAGCTGGCGAACCCGATCCCCGGTGACTTCAACGTCACGCCGGGCCAGCCGATCGCCGGCGAGCTCCAGGAGGTCCCCGCGGGCGAGGGCCCCGGTGGCGACTGGCTCACGGGCGGCGTCCAGGTCGGTGACCTCCTGGTGTCGAGCGGTTCGTCGCTCGAGGCCAAGGGGCAGTCGTTCGGCGTCAAGGCCGGCCTGAACCTCACGGTCCCGAAGGGCACGCCCTCCGGTGCGTACGCGTCGACGCTGACGCTCACGCTCATGGAGAGCTGACAGCTCGATCCGAGTCACGGACGGTGACGAACGCAGGGCCGGCGGATCTCCGTCGGCCCTGTACCGTCTCCGGTGCAGCAACCCGTTCGAGGAAGACCGGAAGTCGTGGTGAGCAAGGACATGAAGAAGGCACGTGAGGCAGGACCTCGGCCGACGAGGCGGACCGTTGCCGGGCTCCGTACGGGGCTCGCGGCCCTCGGTGCGCTGGCGCTCACCCTGGTCGGCGTCGTCGGGGCGGCCCACGCGAGCGCCCCCGACCCCGACAGCTTCCGGTTCTCGGTCACCACGGCGTCGGCCGAAGGCCCCGACGACCGCCGGATCTTCGACTTCGTCGCGGAACCCGGCGCCCAGATCCAGGACCAGGTCGCCGTCTCCAACCACGGTCCGGCCCCGGTGACCTTCGCCATGGTCACGAACGACGGCATCTTCACCCCCACGGGGAGCTTCGACATCCGCACCTCCGACCAGGAGCCCCAGGACTCCGGCGGCTGGTTCGAGGTCCAGCAGAGCGTGGAGGTCCCCGCGGGCGAGACCGTGATCGTGCCCTTCACCATCACGGTGCCCGAGAACGTGACGCCCGGCGACCACCCCGCCGGCATCGTCGCGACGGTCACGACAGCGGCCTCCGCCTCGGGTCCGGGGGTCGGTGTCGAGAGCAGGGTCGGCGTGCGCGTCAACCTGCGGGTCCCGGGGGAGGTCGTGCCCTCGATAGCGCTCGACGGCGTCACCGCGACCTACACGCCGTCGTGGAACCCGTTCGCCCCGGGCGACGTCAGGGTGTCCTACGAGGTGACCAACGACGGGAACCTGCGGGTCGCCGGTGACCAGACGATCAATACGTCTGGACCGTTCGGCATCGGTGCCTCGTCCCTGGATCGCGGTGTCGAAGGGATCAAGGAGCTCATCCCTGGCACCTCGCGCTCGA
Source organism: Oerskovia rustica (assembly GCF_014836555.1). Taxonomy (GTDB): domain Bacteria; phylum Actinomycetota; class Actinomycetes; order Actinomycetales; family Cellulomonadaceae; genus Oerskovia; species Oerskovia rustica. Next base: position 93,466 of record NZ_JACSQQ010000002.1, on the reverse strand, counting down.
CGGCGGCGACGATCGGTGGGATCTGGCCCGTCGGGCCCGTGACGACAGAGGTCGTCGTGACGCCCGCGCTCGTCGCGACCGAGGGTGAGGCCGGCGGGGCGATCGACGTCCCCGCGGCGGACCTACGACCTGTCACGGTCACCGTGACGACCTGGGCGATCCCCTGGGTCCACCTGCTCCTCCTCGCGGTGGTCGCGCTCGTCGTGATCGGGGTGCGGGACAACCGTCGTCGGCGGACGCAGCGACTGGAGGCCCTCCTGGCGAGGGCACGGGCCGAGGGCCGGGCCGCCGCGGCCGCCGAGCCCGCCACCGAGCCCGGCGCCGACGCCGTCTCCGCGCCCGGCGAACCTGCGCCCACCGCACCCGACGCCCTGGCCGAGCCTGCCCAGGGGACCCGAGCGCCGTCGTCGGGCGGCTGACAGAGGTACCGCGGGCGCGCACCCGCGGGACCGGGCCGTGCGGGTCGCCGTCGTCGCGTAACCTTGAGGACCGTGGCCACCATCGACTTCCCGCACGAGATCCGCGCCCTCCGATCGACGCTCGACACCATCAGCGCCGTGAGCGACCCCGACGCCCTGCGCGTCCAGATCGCCGAGCTGTCGGACAAGGCGTCGGCGCCGGACCTGTGGGACGACCCGGACGCCGCCCAGAAGGTCACGACGGCCCTGTCGCAGACGCAGTCCGAGCTCGACCGCATCACGAACATGAGCGACCGGATCGACGACCTCGAGACGCTCGTCGAGATGGCCACGGAGGACAACGGCGACGCCGAGACCCTTGCCGAGGCGGCCTCCGAGCTCGAGCTGATCCGCAAGGACCTGGGCGTGCTCGAGGTCAAGACGCTGCTCTCGGGCGAGTACGACGCGCGTGAGGCCGTCGTGACGATCCGCTCCGGTGCGGGCGGCGTCGACGCCGCCGACTTCGCCGAGATGCTCATGCGCATGTACCTGCGCTGGGCCGAGCGTCACGGCTACCCGACCCAGGTCCTCGACACGTCGTACGCCGAGGAGGCGGGGCTCAAGTCCGCGACGTTCGAGGTCAAGGCGCCCTACGCGTTCGGGCACCTGTCGGTCGAGGCCGGCACGCACCGCCTGGTGCGCATCTCGCCGTTCGACAACCAGGGTCGCCGTCAGACGTCCTTCGCCGCGGTCGAGGTCATCCCGCTCATCGAGCAGACGGACTCGGTCGAGATCCCCGAGTCCGAGATCAAGGTCGACGTGTTCCGCTCGTCGGGCCCCGGCGGGCAGTCCGTCAACACGACGGACTCGGCCGTGCGCATGACCCACATCCCCACGGGGATCGTCGTCTCGATGCAGAACGAGAAGTCGCAGATCCAGAACCGCGCCGCGGCCCTGCGCGTGCTCCAGTCGCGACTGCTCCTGCAGCGCCAGGCCGAGGAGAGCGCGGCCAAGAAGGCCATGGCGGGCGACATCAAGGCGAGCTGGGGCGACCAGATGCGCTCCTACGTCCTGCACCCGTACCAGATGGTCAAGGACCTGCGGACCGAGTACGAGGTCGGCAACACCTCGGGGGTGTTCGACGGCGACATCGACGGCTTCATCGAGGCCGGGATCCGGTGGCGCCGCAGCGCTGACCAGGCCTGACGACGTGGCCGGGACCTCGTGTCCCGGCCTCTTCCGTCACCCGGGGTGAAACGTCCCGCCAGGGCGCCGGATACGGACGTACCCGGCGTGTCAGCGGTGTCAGGCCTTTCGGGCGTGCCTACTCTCGTGGGCGACCAGCGAACACTTTTCGCTTCCCCCAACGAGAGACTGGTCAACCCCTGTGATCCGTTTTGAGAACGTCTCGAAGGTCTACGCCCGTGGCGCCAGACCTGCCCTGAACGGTATGTCCGCCGAGATCGAGCGCGGAGAGTTCGTCTTCCTGGTCGGTGCGTCCGGCTCCGGGAAGTCGACGTGCCTGCGGCTCGCTCTGCGTGAGGAGCGGCCCACCCAGGGCAAGGTCTTCGTCGCCGGGCGCGACCTGTCGACCCTGTCGAGCTGGAAGGTCCCGTCGCTGCGCCGGCAGATCGGCGTCGTGTTCCAGGACTTCCGGCTGCTGCAGAACAAGACGGTCTTCGAGAACGTGGCGTTCGCGCTCCAGGTGACGGGCAAGCCGCGCCACATGATCGCCGTGACGGTTCCCGAGGTCCTCGAGACGGTCGGTCTGCAGGGCAAGGAGAAGCGCCGCCCGCACGAGCTCTCGGGTGGTGAGCAGCAGCGCGTCGCGATCGCGCGCGCCTTCGTCAACCGGCCCTCGATCCTGCTCGCGGACGAGCCCACCGGGAACCTCGACCCCAACACCTCGCTGGGGATCATGAACCTCCTGTCGCGCATCAACGCCACGGGCACCACGGTCGTCATGGCCACGCACGACTCCGGTTTCGTGAACCAGATGCGTCAGCGGGTCATCGAGCTCTCGAACGGGGTCGTGCTGCGCGACCAGAAGGACGGTGTCTACGGCGCGGGGGTCCCCATGCCCGACGACGACGCGCTCCGTGCGCCCACCGGTCATCTCGCGGCGCGACCGTGGTCGCCCCCCGTCGAGGTGCGCCCTGTGCCCGCGATCGAGCGCCCCGCGCAGGTCGAGGCGGCCCCGGCGAGCACGACCCAGGGGTCGGCCGCGAGCTCGACGCAGATGCAGCAGTCCGGCCGGGGGGAGTGGTAGCAGGTGCGTGCCCAGTTCATCCTCGCCGAGATCGGCGCAGGCCTTCGTCGTAACCTCGCGATGACCATCTCGGTCGTCCTCGTGACCTTCGTGTCCTTGACCTTCGTCGGTGCGTCCGCGCTCCTCCAGCTGCAGATCGACAAGCTCAAGGACGACTGGTACGACCGGGTCGAGGTCTCCGTCTTCCTGTGTCCCATCGACTCCCCGAACCCGACGTGCGCCGGCGGCGAGGCGTCGCCCGAGCAGATCGACTCGCTCGAGGTGCTGTTCGGCAGCGAGCTCGGCGACGAGGTCCAGACCGTCTTCTTCGAGTCGAAGGAGGACGCGTTCGCGGCGTTTCAGGAGCGCTTCCCCGACGGGTACAACGGGACGCAGCTGACGGTCGACGACATGCAGGCCTCGTTCCGCCTCAAGCTCTCCAACCCGGAGAACTACGAGGTCGTCAACGACGTCGTCACCGGCCGTCCGGGCGTCGAAGGGGTCGAGGACCAGCGTCGGATCTTCGACTCGCTCTTCCTGGCGCTCAACCGCGCCTCGCTCATGGCCGGGGGCCTCGCCGTCGTGATGATGCTCGCCGCGGTGCTCCTCATCACCACGACGATCCGTCTGTCCGCCATGAGCCGTCAGCGCGAGACCGAGATCATGAAGCTCGTCGGGGCGTCCAAGCTGTTCATCCAGCTGCCGTTCATCCTCGAGGGGGCGATCGCCGCGGTCGTCGGTGCGTTCCTCGCGGTCGGGGGCCTCTGGCTCGGGGTCAAGTACCTCGTGACGGACTGGCTCCAGAGCTCGGTGAGCTGGATCGCCTACATCTCCGAGGCGGACGTGCTGCGCATCGCGCCGCTGCTCCTCCTCATCGCATTCGTCCTGGCGGCCATCTCCTCGGTCGTCACGCTCAGCCGATACACGAGGGTGTGACATGTCCCAGCTGACCCGACGCCTCGCCGCGGGCGGAACCGCCCTGCTCCTTCTCCTGGGAACCGCTGTCGCCGCGACGGCCGACGACCTGGACGACCAGCGCGCGGCCGCGGAACGCCGACAGAGCCAGGCGCTCAAGGACCGCGAAGGTCTCGAGTCGCAGCTCGAAGGTACCGACGCAGAACTTGCCCAGGCGATCCTCGACCTGCAGACCATCGAGGGCCGTCTCCCGGTGGCACAGGCAGAGCTCGACACGGCGACGGCCGAGCTGGAGCGCACCCAGCGCGAGGCCGCGCAGCTCGAGGTGCGTCTCCAGGACGCTCAGGCCGAGGAAGAGGCCATCAGCCTCGACATCCAGGAGTCCGCGGGCAAGGCGAGCTCGGCGAAGTCCAGCATCGCCGAGATGGCGCGCCAGGCCTACCGGGGGCAGGGGGAGGTCAGCGGGCTCGGCATCGTGACCGGGGCACAGAGCACCGAGGACTTCATCGAGCAGTACGCGATGTCGACGACCGCGGCCCGCACGCAGGCCCGGACCCTCACGGACCTCCAGGAGGCCGAGTCGATCGCACGCAACCGGGAGGCTCGGCTGACCGCGATCCGCGAGACGATCGCGGACCTGAAGGTCCAGGCCGACGAGAACGTCGTCGCGGCCGATGCCGCGCGGACGGCGGCGGCCGACCGCAAGGCCGAGATCGAGGGACTGATCGTCGAGCAGCAGGCGAAGCAGGCGACGATCGAGTCGCGCAAGGACGCCGCGATCGCCCAGATGGCGGCCAACGAGCAGGCGCAGGCGGCTCTGACCACCGAGCTCCAGGGCATCATCGCGGCCCAGACCGAGCGTGACCGGAAGGCCGCCGAGGAGGCGGCCAAGCAGCCGCCGCCCGCCACGGGCGGCGGGTCCGGTGGTGGGGGCGGCTCCGGCGGTGGCTCCGGTGGGGGCGGCGGCGGTGGCGGTGGCGGGGGTGCCTCGACCGGCAAGTTCCTGTCCTACCCGACCGCCGTCCCGCACATCACCTCTCGCTACGGGATGCGCCAGCACCCGGTGCTGCCGAACACGTACCGGCTGCACGCGGGCACGGACTTCCGCGCCTACTGCGGCACCCCGATCTATGCCGCCGCGGGAGGCACGGTCCTGTTCGCCCGGCCTTACGGCGGCCTCGGCAACCAGGTGATGATCAACCACGGCACCGTCAACGGGTCCAACCTCATGACGAGCTACAACCACCTGTCGAGGTTCGCCGTCCGCGCGGGCCAGAGCGTCTCGAAGGGCACCCTCGTCGGGTACTCGGGCACGACGGGCACCAGCCAGGCCTGCCACCTGCACTTCGAGGTGTACGTCAACGGCGGGACGGTCGACCCGGAGAGCATGCTCTGACGTAAAGACCTACGGGTCGCGGGCCGAACTCGCGTAACCTGGGACGTCGCGCCGCACGGCGCGGGTGGGCCCGTCCTGGGCGCACCACGGAGCTCGAGCAGATCGGAAGATGCCCTCATGGCGAAGGAGACTGGCCGCAAGATCATCGCCAGCAACCGCAAGGCCCGCCATGACTATCTGATCGTCGACGTGTTCGAGGCCGGGCTCGTCCTGAGCGGCACCGAGGTCAAGGCCCTGCGCCAGGGCCGGGCCTCGCTGCTCGACGGCTACGTGGCCGTCGACGGCGGCGAGGCCTGGCTCGAGAACGTGCACATCCAGGAGTACTCGCAGGGGACGTGGAACAACCACGCCCCCCGCCGCAAGCGCAAGCTGCTGCTGCACAAGGACGAGATCCTGCGGCTGGAGGCGAAGTCCCGCGAGAAGGGCTACACGATCGTGCCGCTCTCGCTGTACTTCCTCGACGGCCGCGCGAAGGTCGAGATCGCGCTCGCGCAGGGCAAGCGGGAGTACGACAAGCGTCAGGCGCTGCGCGAGCAGCAGGACAACCGCGAGGCGCATCGCGCGATGCGCCACCGGCAGAACCGGTGACGTGCGCGCGAGGGTGAGCGACGTCGTCGGGCGCCGTGGGCCGGGAGGTGACGGCGCTCGGCGGGTGGACGTGCATCCGGCTGCCCGACGACGTAGCGTCGCAGGGTAGTCGTCGTCACCTTGCCGAGGAGGCCCCGTGGTCAAGCTCCGTCAGTACATCCCGCGCGTCGCAGCAGGCGCATTCATCCTCAACTCAGGGCTCACCAAGCGTGGCGCCGACGAGGCCACCGCGCAAGGCATCCACGGGATGGCCGCCGGGACGTTCCCGTTCCTCGAGGACCAGGACCCCGTGCAGTTCACCAAGGCGCTGTCCACGACCGAGATCGCGCTGGGCACGGCCCTGCTCGTGCCGTTCGTGCCGACCGGTGTGGTCGCGCTCGGGCTGGGCGCCTTCTCCGCCGGGCTCGTCTCGATGTACCTCAAGACGCCGGGGATGACCGAGCAGGACGGGATCCGACCCACCCCGCAGGGGATCGGTCTCGCCAAGGACGTCTTCCTGCTGGGTATCGCCGGTGGGTTGCTCGTCGACGCGCTGAGCCGCAAGAAGTAGCACCGGAAATACGGTCGCCCACGGTGGTGTTGATCCCGTAGGCTGGTACCACTGACCCGGTGTCGAACCGGACGGACGCCACAGGCGGACGGACGGGGTGGTGCTCGGCCGGTGATTGACAACTGCACAGGGGGTGATCGGTTTCGACGGTGGTCGTGCTTCGAGGAGAAGCGGGCCGAGGATGCAGACTTATCTCGTAAACGACGTCTGCAAACCAATAGGTGCCGATTCCAAGCGCACCGACTTCGCACTCGCCGCCTGAGCGAGTCTTCGAAGTCCGTCAGCCCGGGGTTGCTCTCGCCCCGGTTCCTGGCGTCAGCTAGAGAGCCACTGCTTACGACGTTCGTCATCGGCGGCGTAGGGACTCTTAGATGACTGAGCCCGTCAGCACCTTGTCTGTGTGAGTGCTGGGGCCGAGAAAATCAACAGCAGACTGCGCCCGGAGAAGTCCTGGATTTGCGCCACCGGACCGGGGTTCGATTCCCCGCACCTCCACCACGTCGCCCTCGGGCGGCGCATCACCCCAGTTGTCACGACGAAGGGCCGCCCCACGGGGCGGCCCTTCGTCGTCGTACCGGCCGTCGACCGGTCACGACCAGCCGTTCGCCCGCCAGGCCGCCGCCGCGTCGTCGCCGTCGAGCCACTCGATGCGCAGGGTGTGGTCGGCGAGCTCGAGGCGACCGGCCTCCCAGGCGTCGATCTCCCGACCGCGGAGATCCGCGACGTGCCGGTCCTGGTCGTCGCTGAAGGCGTCCGTGCGGTCGGGGTCGTCGAAGTGGACGCGCCACTGCAGACGCTCCTCGGGGTTCACGTAGGTCGGGAAGGAGTGTGGCCCCACGGTCTCCCAGTGCGTGCAGACCCGGGTCACGAGGTGCCCGACCGGGGCTGCGCCGTCGTACAGGCGACCGACCCGTCGCCGGTAGGTCTCCAGGCGCCGATCGTGCTGCTCGACTGCCGACGGTTCAACCACGGCGACCACCCGACCCGGCGAGGTGGGCGCTCTCGTCGCTGTCGCCCCCTCCGCCGTCCCCGCCGTCGCCCGGGGACGAGGCGCCGCCCTCGGGTCCGGCGAGCGGGGCGGCACCCGGGCGCCTGGCCCGCAGGGCCTTCAGAGCGGCTCGCACGACGAGCAGCACGAGCATGGCGGACACGAGCCAGGGAAGGAGTGCGCCGACGGCGACGACGAGCGCGTTGAGCGCGACCAGCAGGGCGGCCCAGCCGGCCGCGAGGCCTCCGAGGAAGCCGGCCGGCCGGATCGTCACCTCGGGATCCTGCGAGAGGACCTGGATCGTCAGGGTGGACATGTCGACCCGGTCGGTGAGCGACGAACGTTGCGACTGGAGGCTCTCGAGCTCCGCCTGCCGTGCCGTGAGCTCCTTCTCGGCCGCCAACAGGTCGGCGGTCGTGGCGGCCTCGCCCATGAGCGTCTGGAGGCGGGCGACAGAGGTGCCGAGCGCCTGGATGCGTGCGTCGAGGTCGATCGCCGTCGCGGTGACGTCCTGGGCGTCGAGGGTCACGTCCTGGACCTCACCGATCCCGTCCAGGGCGTCGACGGTCGCCGTGACCTTGACGGCCGGGACTCGGACCGTGAGGCTGCCGAAGGCCTGGCCGTCCTCGCCCGCATGCTCGGCACGACTCTCGACGCGGCCCCCGGCGGTCTCGACGAGCTCGCTGATGGCCTGGACCGCTGCTCGCGGGTCGGGGGCCACGACGGTGAGGTCGCCCGTGGTGATGACCTCACGGTCCTCGTCGGGGACCGACGCGCCGACCAGCCCGGGCCCGCCGTCGGCGGCGTCCTGCGCGACGCTGTCCTGGCTGATCGCTCCGGCGGCGTCCGACGCCCCGGTGCCGCGGTCCGTGGCGGAGCACCCCGCGAGCAGGAGGCTGCCGAGGAGGGTGACCGTGATGATCGACGGAGTGCGGGGCGAGGTGCGCATGCGACGACACTAGGTGGGGGTTCGCCCGGAGGGCGGTGGTTCGGGCGGATCGTGACCGTGTTGTGAACTCCCCGACATCGCACCGATACACGGCATCGTGCGGGGCGCGTGCCGCGCGTGGGTCCGCGATCTCGTGCCCCGATCCGCGGGAACGCTTCCATCCCCGGAGACCCGCCGTGCGCCTCGGCCGGGTGCAGGGCGGGTCGTCGCGGCCTAGCCGAGCGCCTCCCGGACGCGCGGCGCGACCTCGGTGCCCAGCAGCTCGATCGCGCGCAACGACTCCTTCTGGGGGACTCCGGACAGGTCCATCTGGAAGATCTGGCGGTCGTGGCCGAGTGCGCCGTGCAGCTCGACGATGCGCTCCGCGATCTCCTCGGGAGCACCGATGAAGTACGCCCCGCCGCGCGCGGCCGTCGCCTCGTAGGAGATGCGGTTCGGCATGGGGAAGCCGCGCTCCGCCGAGATCTTCTTCATGTTCTGCAGGTAGTACGGGTAGAAGAAGTCCCGCGCCTGCTTGCCGTCGTCCGCGAGGAATCCCATGGTCGACACCGAGACCTCGAGCGCGGCGGCGTCGTGCCCGGACTGCGTCGCGGCGCGGCGGTACAGGTCGACCAGCGGGGCGAACTGCGCGGGCTTGCCACCGATGATGGCGTAGTTGACGGGGAGGCCGAGGACGCCCGCACGTACCGAGGACTGCGGGTTGCCGCCGGTGGCGATCGCGATGTCGAGGTGCTCGCCGCGCCCCGGCTTGTCGAACGGACGGGGCAGGATCGTCGCGTCCTCGAGCGGCGGGCGGAACTTGCCCGACCACGTCACGGGACCGCCCTCGTCGAGCAGGCGCAGAAGGACGATCTTCTCGTCGTAGAGCGCGTCGTAGTCGTCGAGGTCCGCCCCGAAGAGCGGGTAGGACTCGATGAAGGAGCCGCGGCCGGCGAGCAGCTCCACGCGCCCGCCCGAGTACTGGTCCATCGTCGCGAACTGCTGGTAGACGCGCACGGGGTCCTCGGTCGAGAGGATCGTGACGGCGCTCCCGACCGTGATCCGCTCGGTCTGGGCGAGCGCCGCGGCGATCATCGTGGAGGGGGAGGAGATCGCGTAGTCGGGCCGGTGGTGCTCGCCGATGCCGGCGTAGTCGAGCCCGACCTCGTCCGCGAGGCGGATCCGCTCCAGCACGTCGCGCAGTCGCTGGGACACCGGCATCTGCTCGCCGGTCGTGGGGTCGGGGGCGTTGTCGCCGAAGGTGTAGAAGCCAAGTCGCATGTAGATGCAAACGTATGGAGCAGGGGGATATTCCCTGCCGCATGAGCGAGGATGAGGCGTGCTGATCTGCTGCGGGCTCACGACGTTGGACATCACCCAGGTGGTGCACGCGCTACCCGGTCCCGACGAGAAGGTCGTCGCGACTTCACAACGCGCGACGTTCGGCGGACCTGCGGCGAACGCCGCCGCGACGGCGGCGGCGCTCGGGGTGCCCGTGCGCCTCGTCACCGCCATCGGCGCGGGGATGCTCGCCGAGGTGGTGCGCGCCGACGTGGTCGCGACCGGGGTCGAGCTGATCGACGTGACGACGGGCGGGCCCGCCGTCCCCGACGGTGAGGCGAGAGGGCCCGCGGTGTCGACGGTCCTGGTGACGGCCGGGACGGGCGAGCGTGCCGTCGTCAGCACGAACGCCACGGGCCGTCCGGTCGCCGCGGGGGACGAGCGCGCGGTGAGCGGAGTCTTCGACCTGGTGCGGCCGGGGGGCGTCGGAGGACGAGAGCGCGACGTGCTGCTCCTCGACGGGCATCACCCTCGCCTCGCGCACGCTCTCGCGGTACGAGCGCGCGAGCTGGGGGTCCTCGTGGCGCTCGACGGCGGCTCGTGGAAGGACGGCACCGCAGAGCTGATCGCGCTGTGCGATGCGGTGGTGCTCTCGCAGGACTTCAGGATGCCCGGCGGGGACGTCGGCCGGGTGCTCGAGGACGTCGCGGCCCTGGGCCCGGGCTTCGTCGCGCGCTCCCGTGGGGGCGCTCCTGTCGAGGTGCTCGACGGCGTAGTCCGCTCCTACCTCCCTGTGCCGCCGACGGGTGCCGTGGTCGACACCCTGGGGGCGGGGGACGTGCTGCACGGTGCGTTCGCCGCGGAGGTGTCCCGAGGGCGGTCGTGGGTCAGCGCGCTACGGGAGGCCGTGGCCGTCGCGAGCCGTTCCGTGACGTACGAGGGCGCCCGCGGCTGGATCGGACGCTGAGGCCCGCGAGGACGACCGGTCCCTTCGGAACAACGGCATCTCGCGGCTCCCGTGTGGTCTGACCTCCACGGGCCCCGGGGGGAAACCGCAGCGGCCCGAACGAAGTACAACGGTTTGGTCTCGACGCCTCGGACAGGTTGACATGCGCTTAGTAAAGGAGGTCTACTAACAAACATGACAACGGCAGTCACGCGAAGTGCAGTCACACGGAGAGGTCTGAGCACAGGTCTCAGGCCCACCTCCAAGGTGCTTCCCGAGCACGCACGCGCGCACAACCGTTCGCTCGTCCTGCAGCACCTCTTCCACGAGGGGCCGACGTCCCGTGCGGACCTTGCCCGAGCCACCTCGCTGACGAGGGTCACCATCTCCGACCTGGTCTCGGTGCTCATCGCCGAGGGACTCGTCGAGGAGCTGGGAATCCGTCCCGGCCAGCGCGTCGGCAAGCCTGCCATCCTCATCGGGATGCGCACGAGCGCCTATCAGATCGTCTCGGTCGACCTCACGGACGACGCTCTCATGCGTGGTGCCGTGATGTCCCTGACGGGTGACTTCGTGGTGCGGCAGAGCCTGCCGATCGAAGGACGTGCGGGCACCGAGCTCGTGGACCTCCTGACGCGCTTCTGCCGAGGGCTCATCGCCGTCGCGACGCGTCCGGTGCTCGGTGTGGGCATCGGCTCTCCGGGGGTCGTCGACAGCGAGGGACGGATCGTCGAGGCGCCGAACCGCCGCTGGTACGACGTCGCGCTCGCGGAGCAGCTCAGCGAGAGCCTGGCGCTGCCCGTGCACGTCGCCAACGACGCGAACATCGCCGCCCTCGGTGAGTTCACGTTCGGCGGCGCGGACGGCACCGGCCTCATGGTCCTCACCGTCGGCGAGGGGGTTGGCGCGGGCATCATGCTCGACGGGTCCCGCGTGCGTGGGGCTGCCGACGCGGCCGGCGAGCTGGGCCACGTGACCGTCGTCGACGACGGTCTGCCCTGCGCCTGCGGCCGGTCGGGCTGTCTCGAGACCGTTCTCTCGGTGCCGGCTCTGCGCCGTGCCGTCGACGGCCTCGACAAGGAATCTTCCGATGCCGTCCTGGCCTCGGTCGGCAGGCTCCTGGGCATCGCCCTCGCGCCTGTTGTGTCAGCGCTCAACCTCGGCGAGATCCTGATCAGCGGTCCGGCGGACCTGCTCGACGGTCCTCTGCGCGACGCAGCGATCGACACCATCAACGCTCGAACCATGCCGGCCATCAACACCGGCCTCGAGCTCCGGATGGCTTCTCTCGACGAGGACGTCGTCCTCGCCGGGGCGGCAGTCCTGATCCTGTCCGGCCAGCTGGGCGTCTCATGAGCTCTGCTCCTGAGTCCCCGACGGGCTGAACCGGTCCTGCAGTAATCCCAGTAGCAGTACCGCAGTACCTCCCGTATCACCTCAGGTGGTGTCATCGACGCCGCCACTTCGAATTACCGAGAGGAAGTACCCCAGTGAAGAGGAACCGCCTCGTCGCCACCACGGTGGCTTCGACGATCACCCTGGCGCTCGCCCTGACCGCCTGTGGCTCCGGCGACTCCGGCTCCGGCGACGGCGCCTCCGGCGAAGCCAAGTCCGGTGACATCCGCGTCTGGCTCGTCGGCACCGACACGCCGCAGGAAGCCCGCGACTACCTCAAGACGACGTTCGAGAAGGAGAACGAGGGCTCGACCCTCACGATCGAGGAGCAGTCCTGGACCGGCCTGGTCGACAAGCTCACGACCTCGCTCGCCAGCTCGGACAGCCCCGACATCGTCGAGGTCGGCAACACCCAGGCCCCGGCGTTCACGTCGGCCGGGTTCTTCAAGGACCTGACCGGTGAGTTCGACACCCTGGGCGGCGAAGACCTCCTCCCCGCGTTCGTCGACGCAGGCACCTACGACGGCAAGTTCTACGCCGCTCCGTACTACGCCGGTTCGCGTGCGGTCTTCTACTCGCAGCAGGTCGTCGGCGACGGCTTCAAGGTTCCCACGACGCTCGACGAGTACGTCACGCAGGGCAAGGCCCTCACGACCGAGACGCGCTCGGGCATCTACTGGCCCGGCCAGGACTGGTACAACGCTCTGCCCTTCGTCTGGGAGAACGGCGGCTTCATCGCCGAGGAGAAGGACGGCAAGTGGGAGGCCGGCTTCTCGTCCGAGGGCGGCATCCAGGGTCTCGAGCAGGTCCAGGACATCATGAACACCGCCTCGCGCGCGCCGAAGGACGGTCAGGAGACCGACCAGCAGGTTCCCTTCTGCGAGGGCAACATCGGCTTCCTCTCGGCCCCGATCTGGGTCCAGTGGTCGATCAAGGCTCCGGCTGACGCCAAGGCCCCCGGCTGCCCCGACACCTACGGCGCCGACCTGCACGCGTTCGCTCTCCCGGGCAAGGAGGCCGGCAAGCCCGCGGTCGTCCTCTCCGGTGGTTCGAACATTGCCATCGCGTCGAAGTCGAAGAACCCTGACCTCGCGCTCAAGGCGTACGAGATCATGCTCAGCGACGGCTACCAGAAGCTCATGGCGGCTGAGGGCCTGATCCCGGCGAAGATCTCGCAGGCCGAGTTCCTCCCCGCAGGGGAGATCATCGAGGCCGGCGCGGCTGCCGCCGCGACCGCGAAGGGCGTCCCCGCGTCGCCGAAGTGGGCTGACGTCGAGGCCAAGCGCTACCTGCAGGACGCGTTCGTCCAGATCGCCCAGGGTGGCGACGTGAAGGCGATCGCCGAGAAGCTCGACCAGCAGATCGAGGAAACCCTCAACAGCTGATCCCACGGGGCCCCTCCGTGAGGAGGGGCCCCTGTCAGATGCCGCAGGGGTGGGAGTTCCGCGGAGCTCCCACCCCTCGGCATGACTGGCCCTGCGCGCACCACCTGTACCTGCACGGTCCTGCTCGAACCGTGCAACCCCTCGACGGAGTGAGAAAATGAGCTCATCCACCCTCGAGTCGTCCCCAGCGGTCGAGCTGAAGGACACTCTCAAGCCCCCGAAGAAGCCGTCGGCCAAGCTGCCGTGGCTGTTGCTGGCCCCCAGCCTCCTGGTCCTGGCCGTCATGGTCGGCTACCCGCTCGTCAACCTCTTCATCATGTCGTTCCAGAAGTACGAGCGCGCCCAGCTCATGGGCGTGCCTGCTGAGTGGGTCGGCTTCAAGAACTACACCGACACGCTGGCCGACCCGGTGTTCTGGACGGTCCTGGCCCGCAGCTTCGCCTTCATGGTGGTCTGTGTCTTCCTGACCATGGCGATCGGAATCCTGCTCGCCCTGCTCATGATGCGCCTCAACAAGTTCTTCCGGCTGCTCGTGTCGGTCGGGCTGCTGCTCGCCTGGGCCATGCCGGCCCTCGCAGCGGTCATCGTCTGGGGCTGGATCTTCGACACCCAGTACGGCGTCGTCAACAACATCCTCACGAAGATCACCGGCGACAACTGGATGGGCCATTCCTGGCTCATCAACCCGTGGATGTTCTTCCTCGTCGCCACGCTCATCATCGTCTGGCAGAGCGTCCCGTTCGTCGCGTTCACGATGTACGCAGGCCTGACGCAGGTGCCCGGCGAGGTCCTCGAGGCCGCATCCCTCGACGGCGCGACGCCGGCACAGCGCTTCCGGCTGATCATGGTCCCCTACGTGCGCAGCATCATGGTCGTGCTCATCATCCTGTCGATCATCTGGGACCTGCGCGTCTTCACGCAGATCTTCGCACTGCAGGGTATCGGTGGCATCGCCGACAAGACCAACACGATCGGTGTGTACATCTACCAGATGGGCATGGCGCAAGGGCACTACGGCTCCGCCAGCGCGATCGCCGTCATCCTGGTGTTCATCATGATGGGGATCTCGTACTACTACGTGCGGCAGACCATCAAGGAGGAGGAGCTGTGAGCACCCTCAACCCCACTGTCACGGGCACGGCCACCGCAGCGCCCCGGTCCTCCGGGAGCGGCCCGCGCCGGACCCGCGAGGGGCAGCGCAAGAAGGTCTCGAACGCGATGTACAGCGTGATCGCCGTCATCGTCTTCCTGTGCTCGGCCTTCCCCGTCTACTGGATGATCAACTCGTCGTTCCTGCCGACGAACCTCATCCGCAACAAGGACCTGACCTACTTCCCGGGTTCGGCGTTCACCTGGCAGAACTACGAGGACGCGATCTTCAACCAGGAGCGCGCGCCCTTCCTGCCCGCACTGGGCAACTCGGTCATGGTCACCTTCTTCGTGCTGGTGATCTCCATGGTCCTGGCCTTCATGGCATCCCTTGCCGTGACCCGGTTCAACTTCAAGGGCCGCAAGGCGTTCATCGTCGCGATCCTCGCGGTGCAGATGATCCCGGGCGAGGCCATGATGATCTCGATCTTCCGGATCGTCGACGGGTGGCAGCTCCTCAACACGATCATCGGTCTGGGCATCGTCTACCTGTCGGGTGTGCTGCCGTTCACGATCTGGACGTTGCGAGGGTTCGTCGCAGGTGTGCCGGCCGAGCTCGAGGAGGCAGCCATGATCGACGGCTGCTCGCGCTCGAAGGCCTTCTGGAGGATCACCTTCCCGCTCCTTGCCCCTGGCCTCGTGGCGACCGGAGTCTTCGCGTTCATCCAGGCGTGGAACGAGTTCGTGATGGCGCTGATCATCATGACGCGTCCCGAGTCGATGACGCTCCCACTGTGGCTGCGGACGTTCCAGCAGGCGACCCAGGCGACGAACTGGGGCGGGCTGATGGCCGGATCGGTGCTCATCGCGATCCCCGTCGTCATCTTCTTCCTGATCGTCCAGGGACGTATGACCGGTGGCCTCGTCTCGGGTGCGGTGAAGGGCTGACGTGAGCGAGGTGAGAACGGCTGCCTCGTCGCTCGGCGAGGCAGCCGCCCTGCCCGGCGGCCACTCGGTCGGCCTGGACGTCGGAGGGACCAAGGTCCTCGGCGTCCTGCTCGGACCGGACGGCTCGATCGAGGGGTCGGTCAAGCTGCCGACCGTTCGAGGCCCGCAGGGTGTGGTCTCCAGTGCCGCCCGAGCAGTCCGGTCGCTGACGGACGCGGCAGGCCTCGAGCCTGCCGCGCTCGCGGGGCTCGGCCTCGGGGTCCCCGGGCTCGTCGACCCGCAGAGCGGGTCCGTGATGCACGCGGTGAACCTGGGGATCGAGGGCGAGCCGTTCGCGCTCGCCCACGAGCTGTCGTCGATCTTCGGGGGAATCCCCGTGGACGTCGACAACGACCTGAACGTCGCGGCGCTCGGTGCTTCGCACGCGATGGGTGCCGACGGCCAGGACCTGGCGTTCCTCGCTCTGGGAACGGGGCTCGCGGCCGGCATCGTGCTGGGAGGGCGGCTCCGCCGTGGCGTGAGCGGGGCAGCGGGCGAGATCGGACACATCCCGATCAATCCCGACGGGCCGTTGTGCGCGTGCGGACAGCGCGGATGTGTCGAGACCTACGCCTCGGGCACCGCGCTCAGCGCTCGCTGGCCTTCGCAGTTCGGCCGCCCGGCACCGCTCGAGCTCTTCGAGGCGGCTGCGGCCGGGAACCCCGAGGCTCTCAGGATCAAGGGCGAGTTCGCTGCTGCCGTGGCGAGCGCTGTCCGTATCCTCGAGCTGACGGTCGACGTCCGGCACGTCGTCCTCGGAGGTGGCGTGACCGGTCTCGGTCAGCCCCTTCTCGACGCCGTGCAGGAGGCCCTGGTCGCCCAGGCGAGCACGTCGCCGTTCTTGTCCTCGCTGGAGCTGGAGAAGCGTGTCTCCTTGGCCCCCAGTGATGTGCCCGTTGCCGCGGTGGGAGCAGCCATCGCCGGCCGTAGGAAGGTGTCCTGATGGAAGTTGTGATTGCGCCCGCCGATCAGCTCGCGGTGCTTGCCGCCGAGGCGATCGACAGGCTGCTTCGTGCCAAGCCGACCTCGGTGATCGGTCTTGCGACCGGGTCGAGCCCGCTCAAGGTGTACGACGAGCTCGTCCGTCGCCACACGGAGGAGGGGCTCTCCTTCGCCCAGGCGAAGGCCTTCATGCTCGACGAGTACGTCGGGATCGCGGAGGACCACCCGGAGCGCTACCGCAACGTCATCGAGAAGGAGATCGTCTCGCGCGTCGACTTCGCGCCGGACGCCGTGCAGGGTCCTGACGGGAACGCCGAGGACCTGGTCGCGGCGTGCGCCGACTACGAGCGCAAGATCGTCGACGCAGGCGGTGTCGACCTGCAGATCCTGGGGATCGGCACGGACGGGCACATCGCGTTCAACGAGCCGGGGTCGTCCCTCGCCTCACGGACGCGCATCAAGACGCTGACCGCGCAGACCCGTGAGGACAACGCTCGCTTCTTCGGCGACGACCTCGCGCAGGTGCCGCAGCACTGCCTCACGCAGGGCCTGGCGACCATCATGTCGGCCAAGCACCTCGTGCTCCTCGCCTCGGGCAAGGGAAAGGCGGAAGCCGTCCACCAGCTCGTCGAGGGCCCTGTGTCCGCGATGTGGCCCGCGACGGTCATGCAGATGCACCCGCACGCGACCGTCCTGGTGGACGACGCCGCGGCATCGCGTCTGCAGCTCGGCGACTACTACCGCCAGACGTTCCTCTCGAAGCCGGAGTGGCAGGGTCTCTGACCGACCCCACCTCGGCAGGCCGCGCAGGCCTGACCCACAGTCGCCCGTCGGTTCCGATCACGCCCCTGGTCGGAGCCGACGGGTTTCTCCTTCCCCGACGTAGACTCGAGATCATGATCGAACCCCTGACCCTCCCCACCAACGGACCTGCGGCAGGCAGCCCGTCCGGACCGGAACCGATCGTCCCGGACAGCGACCCGAGCAGCGGGACGTCGACGAGCGTCCTCGAGCGCACGGAGACCACGGCGGAGGTCGAGCCCGGGGATCACGAGCGTTTCGCGCACTACGTGCGCAAGGAGAAGATCATGCAGTCGGCGTTGTCCGGCAAGCCCGTGATCGCGCTCTGCGGCAAGGTCTGGGTTCCCGGACGGGACCCCAACAAGTTCCCCGTGTGCCCCACGTGCAAGGAGATCTACGACGGCCTTCGCGCCCCGCAGGACGGCGAGGGTGATTCCGGCAAGTGAGCGGGCAGCCTCTCTCGAACTCGTCCGCTCGCCCGTCCTCCAACCTTCCCCCGTCGGCTCCGCTGGGGGCGTCCTCGGCCGCGGCGTCGCACCTGTCGCCGGCCTTTCCTCGTCGTGCCCCGTGGGGCACGGCGTCCAAGCTGCGTGCGTGGCAGGCCGAGGCGCTCGAGCTCTATCGCACCCGCTCGCCGCGTGACTTCCTCGCGGTCGCGACCCCTGGCGCGGGCAAGACGACGTTCGCGCTCCGCGTCGCGACCGAGCTCCTCGAGCAGGGGGTCGTCCGTCGTGTGACGGTCGTCGCGCCGACCGAGCACCTCAAGCACCAGTGGGCAGATGCCGCCGCTCGCGTGGGTGTGCGCATCGACCCGAACTTCCGCAACAGCCAGGGCCGCCACGGGTCCAGCTATGACGGGGTCGCGCTCACGTACGCCCAGGTGGCCGCCAAGCCTGCGCTGCACACCGCGCGGACCGAGGCCGAGCGGACCCTGGTCATCCTCGACGAGGTCCATCACGGTGGCGATGCCCTGTCGTGGGGAGAGGCCGTCCGGGACGCGTTCGAGCCCGCGACCCGTCGCCTCGCCCTGACCGGTACGCCGTTCCGCTCGGACACGGCGGCGATCCCGTTCGTGACGTACGAGCGCGGCGCCGACGGCATCCGCCGGTCGGCCGCGGACTACACCTACGGCTACGGCGACGCGCTGCGCGACCACGTCGTGCGCCCCGTGATCTTCCTGTCGTACTCGGGGCAGATGCGCTGGCGCACCAAGTCGGGCGACGAGGTCAGCGCCCGGCTCGGCGAGGCGCTCACCAAGGACATGACGGGCCAGGCCTGGCGCACCGCTCTCGATCCGGACGGCGAGTGGATCCCGTCGGTGCTCGCGGCGGCCGACAAGCGTCTGACCGAGGTCCGCCGGGCGATCCCCGACGCGGGAGGCCTGGTCATCGCGACCGACCAGACCGACGCTCGTGCCTATGCGGGTCACCTGGCCCGCATCACGGGCAGGTCGCCGACGGTCGTCCTGTCCGACGACGACGGCGCGAGCGGACGCATCGACGAGTTCTCGGACGGTGACGGTCGGTGGATGGTCGCCGTCCGGATGGTCTCCGAGGGCGTCGACGTGCCGCGGCTCGCCGTGGGCGTCTACGCGACGTCGACCGCGACCCCGCTCTTCTTCGCCCAGGCCGTGGGCCGCTTCGTGCGTGCTCGCAGGCGCGGCGAGACGGCGTCGGTGTTCCTGCCGAGCGTGCCGCACCTGCTCGCATTGGCGAACGGCCTGGAGCTCGAGCGTGACCACGCGCTCGACCGGCCGCTCACGGCCGAGGAGCAGGGGGACATGTACAACCCCGAGGACGCGCTCATGGCCGCTGCCAACCGGGAGGACAAGGCGTCCGACGATCTCGCGGACGGCATGCAGGGGTCCTTCCAGGCGCTCGAGGCACAGGCGTCGTTCGACCGCGTGCTCTTCGACGGTGGCGAGTTCGGGACGGAGGCGGACGTCGGCTCGGACGAGGAGCAGGACTTCCTCGGGCTGCCCGGCCTGCTCGACGCGGACCAGGTGACGAGCCTGCTGCGCCAGCGTCAGGCCGACCAGATGTCCGCCCGGTCCAAGAAGTCCCGGGCGGCCGAGGTCGAGCGCAGCGAGCTCGACCACCGTCGCGCCGCTGAGCTGCGCAAGGAGCTCTCGCAGCTCGTCGGCGCGTGGGCGCGTCGCAGCGGGCAGCCGCACGGCACGGTGCACACCGAGCTGCGTCGCCGTTGCGGTGGGCCCGAGGTGCCGCTCGCGACCGTCGACCAGCTCGATGCGCGGGTCGCGGTGCTCCGAGGCTGGTTCGTCGGCAAGAAGTAGGGGGACCTCGGCACGCGGGGTCCGTTCCCGTACGAGAGGGCCTGCACGCGCGTCGAGCGTGCAGGTCCTCTGTCGTCCTCGCGGGCACCGCGGTGCCCTGGGGGGTCATCCCAGCCGGCGGGTCACGCTCGGCAGCGCAGGGTCGCCCGCGGAGAGGCGTCGCGCACCGCGGGGCAGCTCGGCCCGGGCCTCGGCGTGCCGTCGCGCGGCGTTGTGGACCCCGTAGGCACCGATCCAGCGCGAGTCGACGGCGCCGTCGCCCACGAGGGGCACATGCAGCGGGCGCAGGTTCTCGTCGTCACCGGGCTCCCAGGCGGCGACGACGTCGTCGGGCCCCGTGACGAGGACCTCCGCGACGGCCCTGCCGTCCTCGCCGTACTGGCGTGCCGCCGCCTTTCGTCCTCCCGTGCTCGTCTTGAGCGTCGAGGCCTTGGCGACCGGCTGCAGGACGCCGTCGGCGTCGGAGCGGGCGACGAGCTTGTAGACCATGCCGCACGTCGGGGCTCCCGAGCCGGTCACGAGCGAGGTGCCCACGCCGTAGGCGTCGACGGGGGCCGCGGCCAGGGCGGCGATCGCGTACTCGTCGAGGTCGGACGTGACGGTGATGCGGGTGCCGGTCGCGCCGAGCCCGTCGAGCTGCTTGCGCACCTCGACCGCCTGGATGCCGAGGTCGCCCGAGTCGAGGCGGACCGCGCCGAGCCCCGTGCCTGCCGCGGCGATGGCGTTCTTGACGCCCTGGCGGACGTCGTAGGTGTCGACGAGGAGCGTCGTGCCGACCCCGAGAGAGGCGACCTGTGCCGCGAAGGCGGAGCGTTCGTCGTCGTGCAGGAGCGTGAACGCGTGCGCGGCGGTGCCGATCGTCTCGATCCCGTACCGGCGCCCGGCCTCGAGGTTCGACGTCCCGGCGAAGCCCGCGACCGCGGCCGCGCGGGCCGCGGCGACCGCGGCCAGCTCGCTCGCCCGGCGCGAGCCCATCTCGAGGCAGGGGCGGTCGACGGCGGCGCTCGTCATGCGCGACGCCGCGGACGCGACCGCGGAGTCGTAGTTGAGGATCGACAGGACGAGTGTCTCGAGCAGGACGGCCTCGGCGAACGTGCCCTCGACGACCATCACGGGGGACTGGGGGAAGAACACGTCGCCCTCCGCGTACCCGGTGATCGAGCCGGTGAAGCGGTAGCCGGCGAGGTAGTCGAGCGTGCGGTCGTCGACGACGCGCGCCTCCTGGAGCCAGGCGAGCTCGAGGTCCGTGAAGCGGAACGTCGCGAGCGACTCCAGGACGCGGCCGGTGCCCGCGAGGACGCCGTAGCGCCGGCCGGCGGGCAGCCGGCGCGTGAAGACCTCGAACAGGCAGTGCCGGTCGGCGGTGCCGTCCGCCAGCGCTGCCTGCAGCATGGTGAGCTCGTAGCGGTCCGTGAGCAGCGACGTCTGCGCGGACGGTGCGAACGGGGAGGTGCGGGCGGCCGGGGCGTCCGTGCCCGGGTGGTCTGCGGGACTCATGTGCCCAACCTAGGGCAGACGGCGGCGCCGTGGCGCGCGTCGGGCGCCGATGGACAGGCGCGGCGCCCTGCCGGGCGGCGCGGGCCTCCCACCAGGCCGTGGACCCTCCCACCTGGTCGTGGACATGGCGCCGCCGGACTTCACCCACCACATAGAGTGGGGGAGTGACTGGAACGGCGACCGCGGGGCCCCGCCTCGACGAGGAGATCGACACGCGGGAGGGGCTGTCCCTCGCCGACACCTGGGTGACGCTCGTCTGGAACGACCCGGTGAACCTCATGAGCTATGTGACGTACGTCTTCGAGAGCTACTTCGGGTACACGCAGCAGAAGGCGAGGACGCTCATGCTCCAGGTGCACCAGGAGGGGCGTGCGGTCGTCTCGTCGGGCGGCAGGGAGAAGATCGAGGTGGACGTGCAGGCGATGCACGAGTTCGGGCTCTGGGCCACGATGCAGCGGAGCGGGGAGTAGTGCGGCCCTTCCGGCGGGCGCGGCGTGGGTACGTCGCGGAGCTGAGCGCCTCGGAGCGCCTCGTGCTCGCCCACGTCGTGGGCGACGTCGTGGAGCTCCTGCAGGAGCAGACCGGCACGGTTCCCCCGGAGGATCCTGAGGCGTCCCGGATCGAGGGGGTCGCGCCGTTGGCGGCGCCTCCCGAGGAGGTGCGGGCCCCTACGGACCCGGCGGTGCGTCGCCTGCTGCCGGACGCGTCGCGCGAGGACGGTGAGGTGTCGGCGGAGTTCCGCCGCTTCACCCAGGGCGACCTCGTGGCGGAGAAGGCCCAGCGGCTCCTGCTCCTCGCGGACCTGCTGCTCGCGGGCGTCCCGCAGGACGCCGAGGCGTTGACGCCGCTGATCGTCCGGCCCGACGACGCCCGTCGCGTCGCGGGAGCACTCACCGACATCCGGGTCGTCCTCGCGGAGCGCCTGGACCTGCGCACCGACGACCAGGTCGAGGACCTGCACGACGAGCTGCTGGCGCGTGAGGAGTCGGGGATCGAGCCTCCGGAGGAGGCCCCGGACGCCGCGCGGCGCTTCCTGGCGAGCGTGTTCCTGCTCTCGGGATGGTTGCAGGAGTCGTTGGTCGAGCTGATGCTCGCCGAGGTGCGTCGCGCGCCCCGCTGACTCCTGCCCGCGGGCACGGCCGTCTATCACGCTTATAAGCCGCTCGCGAGATTTGTGTCAAGATGCGAGGGGGGTGAAGTGGTGCCACGATTGTCCTGGTTGAACCGGGGCGTCCGCGTCCCGGCCGAGAGAATAGAGGGACAACATGCCTACGTGGCTCATCATCCTGCTCGTCGGAGTCGTGCTGCTCGTGTTCGGTGTGGCGGTCGAAGCGGCGAAGTTCCTGATCTGGCTCGGCATCATCGTGCTCGTCGTCAGCCTCGTGGTGGGGCTGATCGGACGGGGCAAGGCGAAGGTCTAGGCGACCCGGGCCGCTGCCTGACGGCAGCGACCCGGGGCCGGGACCGAGGGCGTCGCACACTCGTGCGGCGCCCTTCGTCGTGCCGTGACGCATGCTTGTGGTCGGTCCCACAGGCCTGTGCGGGCAGCGCGAACGCCCTTTCCTGCGACCCGGCACTAGGCTCGTCACCGTGAACGACGCACCCATCGGCATCTTCGACTCGGGAGTCGGGGGCCTCACGGTCGCCCGCTCGATCCTCGACCAGCTGCCGAACGAGTCGCTGCTGTACATCGGTGACACGGCGAACAGCCCCTACGGGCCCAAGCCGCTCGCCGCGGTCCGGGCCATGGCGCTCTCGATCATGGACCAGCTGGTCGACGAGGGCGTGAAGATGCTCGTCATCGCGTGCAACACGGCGTCCTCCGCGGTCCTGCGCGACGCCCGGGAGCGGTACACGGCGCGCTACGGGCTCCCGGTCATCGAGGTGATCCTGCCCGCGGCCCGCCGCGCGGTCGCCGCGACGCGCACGGGCAACATCGGGGTGATCGGGACGCGCGCGACCGTCGAGTCCCGTGCGTACGACGACGCGTTCGCGGTGGCCCCTGGGCTGCGGCTCACGTCGCAGGCGTGCCCGGAGTTCGTCCGCCTCGTCGAGGCGGGCGTGACGTCCGGGCCCGAGGTCCTCGAGATCGCGCACGAGTACCTGGCCCCGATCCGTGCGGCAGGTGTCGACACCCTGGTCCTGGGGTGCACGCACTACCCGCTCCTGACCGGCGCGATCTCCTACGTCATGGGCGAGGAGGTCACGCTCGTCTCGAGCGCCGAGGAGACCGCGAAGGACGTGTACCGCACGCTCGTCGCGCACGGGCTGGAGCGCTCGCGCGAGGCGGGCGCCCCGCAGCACCGGTTCCGGGCGACGGGCAGCGCCGAGCCGTTCGACCAGCTCGCGCGCCGCTTCCTCGGGCCCGAGGTCTCGCTCGTGGAGGCCGTCTGATGCGCCTGGTCGTCATCGGCTCCTCGGGTTCGTTCGCGGGTCCTGAGTCCCCGGCCTCCTCGTACCTCGTCCAGGTGCCCGACGACGTCTCACCGGACGGGCGCGAGTGGAACCTTCTGCTCGACATGGGCAACGGCGCGCTGGGCGCCCTGCAGCGGTTCGTCGACCCGCGCCGGCTCGACGCGATCGGGCTGTCCCACCTGCACCCCGACCACTTCGTCGACGTGTGCGGGCTGTACGTCTACCTCAAGTACCACCCGGACCGTGCGGCCGCTGCGGCCACGGCGTCTCCCGCGCCCCCCGGTGACGCGGACGGCGAGGGGGCGCTGCCCGTCTGGGGGCCGTCGAACACGGCCGAGCGCATCGGGGCGGCCTACGGCCTCGAGGCGGGGGAGTCGATGGAGTCGCAGTTCGCGTTCCGGGCCTGGGAGCCGGGGCAGGTCGTCACGGTGGGGCCGCTGGAGATCGAGCCGTTCCGGGTCTACCACCCCGTCGAGGCCTACGGCGTGCGGGTCACGGGGCCCTCGAGCCTGGTCCCGGGCGAGCGGGTCACGCTCGCCTACACGGGGGACACCGACGCGTGCGACGCCGTCGTCGAGCTCGCACGTGGCGCCGATCTCCTGCTGGCCGAGGCCGCGTTCCAGGAGGGGCGGGACGACGCGGTCGACCGCGGCATCCACCTGACGGGCAGGCGTGCGGGCGAGGTCGCGACGGCGGCCGGCGCCCAGCGGCTGGTCCTCACGCACCTGCCGGCCTGGAACGACAAGCAGGCCGCGCGCGACGAGGCCACGGCGGTCTACGCCGGGCCGGTCGACCTCGCGGCGACGGGTCGGGTCTTCACGCTCTGAGGCCCGGATAGGCTGGCTCCATGACTTCAGCCTCCACCTCCCAGACCGTCCGCGCGGACGGTCGCACGCCCGACGAGCTCCGCCCCGTCACGATCACCCGGAACTGGCTCGACGCCGCCGAGGGCAGCGTGCTCGTCGAGTTCGGGCGCACGCGCGTGCTGTGCGCGGCCTCGTTCACCGAGGGCGTGCCGCGCTGGCGCAAGGGCTCGGGGCAGGGCTGGGTCACGGCCGAGTACTCGATGCTGCCGCGTGCGACCAGCACCCGCAGCGACCGCGAGTCCGTCAAGGGGCGCATCGGCGGGCGCACGCACGAGATCTCGCGCCTCATCGGGCGCTCGCTGCGCGCGGTCATCGACGTCTCGGCGCTCGGTGAGAACACGATCGTGCTCGACTGCGACGTCCTGCAGGCCGACGGGGGCACGCGCACCGCGGCGATCACGGGCGCGTACGTCGCGCTCGCGGACGCGGTGACCTGGGGCAAGAAGCACGGGGCGATCAAGGGCGGCAAGAAGGTCCTCACGGACTCGGTCTCCGCGGTGAGCGTCGGCATCATCGACGGCACCCCCATGCTCGACCTGCCCTACGTCGAGGACGTGCGCGCGGACACGGACATGAACGTCGTGGTCACGGGATCGGGCGACTTCGTCGAGGTGCAGGGCACGGCCGAGCATGCGCCGTTCAACCGCACCGAGCTCGACGTGCTCCTGGACCTCGCCCTGCGCGGCACGTCCGAGCTCGCGATCATCCAGCAGCTCGCGCTCGACGAGGCGTCGCGGTGAGCGCCGCATCCGGCGTGAGCGTCCCCGCGGGGGCCCGGCTCGTCCTGGCGACCCACAACGTGGGCAAGCTGGGCGAGCTCCGGGCGATCCTGGCCGCGCAGCCCGGCCTGGACCTGCCTGCGCAGGCCGTGGTCTCGGCGCGCGAGGTCGGGGCCCCGGAGCCCGTCGAGGACGGCGTGACGTTCGCCGAGAACGCGCTCATCAAGGCCCGCGCGCTCGCTGCGGCGACCGGCCTGCCGGCCGTGGCCGACGACTCGGGTCTCGCGGTCGACGTCCTGGGCGGTGCGCCGGGGATCTTCTCCGCGCGCTGGTCCGGCCGGCACGGTGACGACCGGGCGAACCTCGACCTGCTGCTCGCGCAGCTCGGCGACGTCCCGGCGGAGCACCGCGCGGCGGGCTTCGTGTGCGCGGCCGCGCTCGTGACCCCGGACGGGGGAGAGTGGGTGCGCACGGGCGAGATGCGCGGCACGCTCCTGACCGCCCCGCGTGGCGAGGGCGGGTTCGGCTACGACCCGATCCTCCTGCCCGACGGCGAGACCCGGTCCGCCGCCGAGCTCTCGGCCGAGGAGAAGAACGCGATCAGCCACCGTGGCCAGGCCTTCCGTGCGCTCGCGCCGCTGGTCGTCGCGGTGCTGACCGGGACGAGCGTCGACGAGCCGCAGGTCCAACCGTCCCGCTGACCGACATGTCGGAGCGGACGTGACCGCACGGTCACGCCCGCTCCGGCACGTCCGCGAAGTGGTCGCCTACCGGCGCCCGCGGACCCTGAGCACCAGGCTCGCGACGAGCCGCCAGCCCACGAGCGTCGCGAGCAGGAACGCCGCCGACACCACGAGGAACGCGGTCGCGAGCCCCTCGCCCGTGGCCCAGCGCAGCGCCATGCCCACGACCCACGTCGTGACCCACAGCACCAGCCCGGTCGACCAGGCCGCGAGGGGGCGGCGCCAGGCGCGCAGCAGGACCCATCCGGCGGCCAGCCCCACGAGGAACGGCCACGCGATCGTCAGGACCGCGGCCAGCGGGCTGTCCGCGGAGTGCGTCGCCCGACCGCCGGCCGCGAACGCGAGGACCGCGACGACGTCGAGCACGACGGCCAGGGCGACGACGCCCGTCCGGACGGTCGAGCGGGGCGTGGTGGAGGCGGTGGGCGTCGAGGTCATGGCCACGACGCTACCCGAGGGTGGCCCGAGCACGGCTGCCCGCCGGGTGGTGCACGGTCCGCGTCCACGGGGCGGGACGTGGGCAGGCAGGAGGGAAGGGAGCGCCCGCCCTCCTGCTCCCTCTAGGGTTGACCCGTGCACCTGGCTGTCGACGACCTCTCCTTCTCCTACCCCGGACGCCCCGTCCTCTCGGGCGTCTCGCTACGCGTCGGCGCCGGTACGCGGCTCGGCGTCGTGGGGGAGAACGGTACGGGCAAGTCGACGCTCCTGGGGGTCCTCGCCGGGACGCTGGCCCCGAGCGGGGGCGAGGTGCGCCGTCAGGGCTCGCTCGCGGTCGTCGAGCAGGAGCTCGTCCCGCAGCCCGGCCAGACGGTCGGGGACCTGGTCCGCGACAGCCTCGCGACCGTGCGCGCGGTGGGGGCCGAGCTCGACGCCGTGACACGCGACTTCGACCACGAGCACGGCAACCTCGCCGAGCTGTCCGACGTCCTGGCCCGCGCCGAGCACCTGGCCGTGTGGGACGCGGACCGTCGCGTCGAGGTCGCGCTGTCCCGGCTGGGGGCCTGCCGCGACCCACGGCGTGAGCTCTCGACGCTCTCCGTGGGCGAGCGCTACCGCGTGCGCCTCGCGTGCCGCCTGGCCGAGCGCAGCGACCTGCTCCTGCTCGACGAGCCGACCAACCACCTCGACACGAGCGGCATCGACTTCCTCACGGGCGAGATCGTGGCCTGGGGAGGCGGGATCGTCATGGTCACGCACGACCGCCAGCTGCTCGACGACGTCGCGACCGAGATCCTCGACCTCGACCCCGCGATGGACGGCAGGCCCGTGCTGTACGGGCAGCCGGGCTACCTCGCGTACCGCTTCGCCAAGAACCAGGCCCTGCACCGGTGGCGCCAGCGCTACCGCGCCGAGCGCAAGCGCGCCGAGAAGCTCGCCGAGCGGCTCGACGCCTCCTACGAGGGGCTGTCCGACGAGTGGCGTCCCGCCAAGGGCAGCCAGAAGCACCGGCGCGCGACGCACGCGCGCATCCACGTCAAGGCGGCGGACCGCCTCGTGCAGAAGCTCGAGGCCGAGGCCGTCGAGGTCCCGGTCCCGCCGCTCGAGCTGCGCTTCCCGGACCTGCTGGCCATGTCGCCAGGCTGGTCGCCCGACACCCCGCTGCTCGAGGTGCGCAGCCCGCGCGTGGACGCCACGCCGCACGAGGAGGGCGCCACCCCCGCAGGCCTGCCCGACGGCGGCACCCCCGCGGCACCCGCCACCGTGCCCACGGGCGCCCGGCTCGACCTGCCCGGGACGCGCATCGCGATCCCGCCGTCGGGTCGGCTGCTGATCACCGGACCGAACGGCTCGGGCAAGTCGACCCTGCTCGCGGCGCTCGCGGGCACGGTCGGCCTGGACCGGGGAACCAGGACGGTCGCCGACGGTGTGCGGGTCGGGATCGTCGCGCAGGAGGGCCCCGCGCTGCCGCCGGGCGCCGAGGAGCGCACGGGCTTCGAGGAGTACGCGCAGGAGGCGCTCGACCTGCTCTCGGCGGGCACGCTCGACCCGGACTACCTGGTGCCGGTCGCGTTCCTCGGGCTCCTGACGGAGGAGGACCTCGACCGGCCGCTGCGCGAGCTGTCCGCGGGGCAGCGTCGCCGGTTCGACCTGGCCCGCGCGCTGCTCGCGGTGCCGCACGTCCTGCTGCTCGACGAGCCGACGAACCACCTCTCGATCGACCTGGTCGACGAGCTGACCCAGGCGCTGCGCGTCACGCCTGCGGCCGTGGTCGTCGCGACGCACGACCGCAGGATGCGCGAGGACTTCGCCGACTGGCCGACGCTCGAGCTCTAGCCGGCGGCGGCCTCAGAACCCGTTCTCGGGGTCGCCCAGGAGCTGGGCGACGTGGTCCGGGACGTAGTTCGCGAGCTCGCGCGGGGGACGCACGTAGTCGCCCGACGCCGGCGGGCGCTCGGGCAGGACGACCTTGTCGTGCGGCACGTCGACGTAGGGGATCGTCGAGAGCAGGTGCGAGATCATGTTGAGCCGGGCGTTCTTCTTGGAGTCCGACTCGACCACGAACCACGGGCTCTCGGGCACGTCGGTGTGCGCCATCATCTCGTCCTTGGCACGCGAGTAGTCCTCCCAGCGGTGGATCGACTCGAGGTCCATGGGGCTCAGCTTCCACTGGCGCACCGGGTCCGAGAGCCGTGACCGGAAGCGCTTGAGCTGTTCGCCGTCCGAGACCGAGAACCAGTACTTGCGCAGGATGATCCCGTCGTCGATGAGCATCTGCTCGAAGACGGGGGTCTGCTGCATGAAGCGGTCGTACTCCGCGGGGGTGCAGAAGCCCATGACCTTCTCGACGCCCGCGCGGTTGTACCAGGACCGGTCGAACAGCACGATCTCGCCTGCCGCGGGCAGGTGGGCGATGTAGCGCTGGTAGTACCACTCCGAGCGTTCGCGCTCGGTCGGCGTCGGCAGGGCGGCGATGCGCACGACGCGGGGGCTCAGGTACTGCGTGATGCGCTTGATCACGCCGCCCTTGCCGGCCGCGTCGCGCCCCTCGAAGATCACGACGACGCGCGCCCCGGTGGCCTGGGTCCACTGCTGGAGCCTGACGAGCTCGGCCTGCAGCCGGAACAGCTCGGCCTCGTAGACCTCGCGGGACAGCGAGCGGCGCTCCTGCTTCCTCGACTTCTTCGACTTCTTCGTCGTGCTCGACTTCTTGGACGTCTTCGACATGGCGTCACGCTACCGCTGCGGCAGGACGACGCGGGCAGGACGCGCGAGACGCCCGTGGGCGGCAACGGCCAGGGCTGGCCGGCCCCTCGGTCAGCGCCCCACGGCGGCGGGCGCAGGCCTCAAGCGCCGGTCGACCCAGCCGAGCCCTGCCGCGAGCAGCAGGAACACCACGGCCACGACGCCCGTGTTGAGCAGCGCCTGCGGGTACCCGATCTCGGTGACGTCCATGAACGGGTACGGGTACCACTGCGAGAACGCGCCCTGCACGAAGACGTAGACGATCCACGCGAGCGGCGCGAGGACCGACCACCAGATCGTCGCGGTGTCGATGCGTGGCCGCGGCCCCACGACGAGCCACCCCACGACCGCGAGCAGCGGTCCGGCCTGGTGCATCAGCAGGTTCGTGAACATCCCGGCGACGCTCAGCTCCTGGAGGCCGGCGAGGACGGTGTTGTAGACGATGCCGGTCACGGCGATGCACAGCAGCGCGTCGAGCCGCGCAACGCGGAACACGCGTCCGTCCCGCAGCGGGTCCACGAGCAGCAGCGCGCACGTGACCCCGACCAGGAGGTTCGACAGGATCGTGAAGTAGCTGAAGAAGTGGACGACGAGATCCGTCGACGTGTCGCCCGGGAGCGGTCCGCGCCCGAGCGTGCCGAAGAGCTCCCAGACGACGCCGACGAGCGCCATGGCTGCGACGACGCCGTGCCACCAGCGGGCCGCGGCCGGTCCGCGCAGGCGGTCGCCCACGCCTCGGCCCGACGACGCCGTCACGGGAGCCGAGGTCACGAGAGGCGGCCGACGTATGCCATGGCCTGCCGCAGGAGCGTGCCCTGCCCGCCGTGCATCTCGAGCTGCACCTGGTCGCTGCACGCCTGCTCGGGCGTGAGCCACGCGAGCTCGAGCGCCTGCTGCTGCGGCTGGCAGTCGCCCGAGACGGGGACGACGTACGCGAGCGAGACCGCGTGCTGGCGAGGGTCGTGGTACCCGGTGATGCCGGGCGTGGGCAGGTACTCGGCGACCGTGAAGGGCTGCGGGGACGCCGGGACGTGGGGCAGGGCCACGGGACCCAGGTCCTTCTCGATGTGCCGCAGCAGCGCGTCGCGGATCCGCTCGTGGTACATCACGCGCCCCGACACGAGCGCCCGGGTCATCTGCCCCTCGGGCGTCACGCGCAGCAGCAGCCCGACGGCGACCACGTCGCCCGAGTCGTCGACCCGGACCGGGATCGCGTCGACGTAGACGAGGGGGAGGTGGGAGCGTGCGGCCGCGAGGTCCTCCGCGCTCAGCCACCCGGCGGGCTGGGGGATCTCGCGGGAGAAGTCGTCGGGCGGGAAGTCGGCGGTGTCCGTCACCTGACTGTTCTACCACCCGGGACGCGGACTCGCGCTGAACCCGGTGGGCGGGGCCCGGGCCCGGGGCGCGGGGGGGGGCCCGCCCCCGCCCCCCCCCCCCG
>NZ_JACSQQ010000002.1:57056-63465 GCF_014836555.1 Oerskovia rustica | reverse complement strand
CTGCACGGACCCGGCCCCACCCGCCGGTCGTGGCTCAGGAGCCCCCGGGCTCCGCCGCCAGGGCGTCGACCGGCGGCGCCACGGGCTCTGCGAGACGCGCGATGAGCTCGATGAGCAGGCGCTCGCCGACCGCGGACGGCAGCGCCTCGACGAGGGCCAGCAGCGGAGCCATGGGGCCCGTGCCCGGCTCGGGGGCGTCACCGCCCCGCGGGTCGGAGCCACCGAGCACGGCGGCCTGCACGAGGTCCCACGCCGTGCGCGCGTCGAGAGCCCCCAGGGCCGAGAGCACCTCGGGCGCCGGGACCCCTGGGGCGAGCGTCGCGACCAGGGCGCCCAGGACCTCCTGCGGGTCGGGGCGTGGCACACCGCGCACGGCCTGCGCGGCGGTGACCAGCGCGGCACCCAGCTCGTCGACCACGCCCGCCGTCACGGGGGTCACCGTGAGGTGCGTCGTGTGCGGCAGTCGCGAGCCGTCGGGCTGGGTGTAGCCGGGCTGCGGCTGGAGCACGAACCCGCTCGCCCGGACCGCGTCCGACCACACGTGCGGGTCGACCCGCCGTTCCGCGGGCACCGACTCGTCGGTCGCGACCGC
Organism: Oerskovia rustica; assembly: GCF_014836555.1. Taxonomy (GTDB): domain Bacteria; phylum Actinomycetota; class Actinomycetes; order Actinomycetales; family Cellulomonadaceae; genus Oerskovia; species Oerskovia rustica. The sequence continues at coordinate 62,873 of NZ_JACSQQ010000002.1, read as the reverse complement.
CACGAGGGGCCCGACCGGGTCGCCGACGACGCGCAGGCCCTCGATCGCGTCGAGCACCTCGCGCAGCGTGACCGTCGCGACGGCGCAACGTGCCGTCACGGCCCGGTAGCCCGGCACGCCGAGCGCCTGCGTCACGGCCCAGGCCGCGGCGAGCGGCCCCGCCGACTTCGAGCCCATGATCGTCGAGTTCACGACCGGGTATCCCGGCCAGCGTGTCGTCGCGAACAGCTGGTGGCGCTGCCGGTCGCGGTCGCGCGTGAGCAGGACCGAGGCGCCCTTGGGGGCGTAGCCGTACTTGTGGACGTCGGCGGAGATCGAGGTGACCCCCGGCACACGGAAGTCGAAGGGCGGGACGTGTGCGACGTCGTCGGGCCAGAAGGGCAGCACCCACCCGCCCACGCACGCGTCCACGTGCACCGGGACGCCCAGGGCGCTCGCGGACGCCGCGACCTCCTCGACCGGGTCCACGACCCCGTGCGGGTACGACGGCGCGGAGACGACGACGAGCGCGACGTCGCTCCCGTCTCCCACGGCCGCAGCCATGGCGGCCGGGACCGCGCGGCACGACGCGGGGTCCACGGGGACCAGCACGAGGTCGAGCCCCAGGTACGTCGCGGCCTTGTGGAACGCGGCGTGCACCGTGCTCGGTGCCACGACCTTGGGGGCGAAGCCGAGCGTCGCGAGCGTGTGCGGCGTGCCGTCGGCCCGCGGCGGGTGAGCCGCGAGGAACGCGTCACGGGCGGTCTTGACGGCGAGCAGGCAGCTCTCGGTCCCGCCGGACGTCACCGTCCCGACGACGCCGCTCGCGTCCTGCGCGCCCGTCCCGTGGAGCACGTCGCGCGCGAAGGCCACGAGCTCGCGCTCCATGACCGCGACCGACGAGAACGTCGTGGGATCCAGGGCGTTGAGCGGCTGGACCGCGCGGATCGCGTCGCCCGCGAGGGCGTCGAGCTCGGCCAGGTCCGGGTCGTAGACGTACGAGAGCACGCGGCCCCCGTGCGTCGGGGCGTCGGCCGCCCGCAGCGCTGCGAGGCGGTCGAGGATGCCCTCGGTCCGCAGGACGGGCGGGGCGGGCAGGGGGGTGTCGTCAAGGGCGCTCATGCGCTGCGGGCTCCTCGGTGGGCACGTCGATGTCGCCCCTGCGCAGTCGATAGCGTACGAGGGCCAGGAGGCTCAGCGCGACAAGAACCGCTGGGACCAGCGAGAACGAGAGCGCGATGCCGTCCACCGCGGCCGTCGTCTGCTCAGGTGTGAAGCCCGCGCTCGACGACTGGTAGCCCGTGACCCACTGCACGAGGCTCAGCAGCCCGGCGCCGAACGCCATGCCCGTCGTCTCGCCCGCGGTCCACACGCCGCTGAACGCCCCGCCACGGTCGGACGGGCCCTGACCCGTGACGGGGACCGTGCGGGCGTCGTGCGCGATCACGTCGGGCAGCATCGCGAGCGGGAGCGCCTGCATGCCCGCGTACCCGACGCCGGCGAGAGCGGTCGGCAGGTACACCCAGGCGCCCGGAGCCCACGCGAGCGGCACCATGCACAGCGTCGCGACCGCGAACAGCGAGCTCGCGAGGACGAAGCTGCGCTCCTTGCCGACCCGGCGCGCGAGCCGGTTCCAGAGCGGCATGACCAGCAGCGCGGGCGCGATGAGCGCCGCGAACAGCAGGCTCACCGCGAGTGTCGACTCGAGGACGTAGGTCGCGACGTAGTTCGCGGCCGCGAGCATGAGACCCGTCGCGAGGGCCTGGAGGAAGAACGCCGTGAGCAGGACCCGGAAGGGCTGGCTGCGGCGCAGCGTCGCGACGGCCTCCGAGACCGCGAGGCGGAACGCGCCCGCGGCCGACGTGGCCGCCTGCGGGGCCGCGGCGTGCGCACCCGGGGGGAGCGACGCCGTCGGGCCGGCGGCGCGCTCGGCGCGCGGGGCCACCCGGGACGCGACGAACATGCCGGCCCCGATGACCAGGCCTGCGACCACGCCCAGCGTGAGGTATCCCGACAGCGAGCTCGTCTCGCCACGCAGCACCGGGCCGCCCGCGCCGAACAGCAGGATCGCGAACGCGAGGGTCGCGACCCGCCAGCTGATGAGGCGCGTGCGCTCGTCGTACGTCGGTGCGATCTCCGCGGGCAGCGCGATGTACGGCACCTGGAACAGCGAGAACGCCGTGGCCGCGAGCAGGAAGGCCACGAGCACCCAGATCGAGGCCGCGGCCGTCGAGGCCCCGCCGGGGACCGCGAACGTCAGCGCGAAGAACACGGGGATCGTGCACGCGCCGATCGTCATGAAGCGCCGCCGCGAGCCCGTGCGGGCCAGGTCGCGGTCGCTGCCGTACCCGATGAACGGGTCGATCACGACGTCCCAGACCTTCGCGCCCGTGACGACCAGGCCTGCGACCGCGGCCGGCACGGCGAGCGCGTCCGTCAGGTAGTACAGGAGCATGAGGCCGGGCAGCGTGCCGAAGCCGCCCGTGCCGACCGAACCGATGGCGTATCCCGCGATCGTGCGCGGCCTGAGGCGTTCCACGCGCCACAGCCTAGACGTGACCTGGGTCACCGTGGTGGAGGTCGGGGTCCCGGGTCCCGGCAGGCGGCCGGGAGGAACCCGGCGTATGTTCGCCCGCGGGCCGGGAATACCTCCCGGGGACCCGTTGCTGCACCTGGTGAACCCCTCAGGAAGGACCTTCATGGCAACCCAGGAACTCACCGGCGCCACGTTCGAGCAGACCATCAAGGACAACGACATCGTCCTGGTGGACTTCTGGGCGTCGTGGTGCGGCCCGTGCCGCCAGTTCGCCCCGGTGTTCGAGGCGTCCTCGGAGACCCACCCCGACGTCGTGCACGGCAAGATCGACACCGAGGCCGAGCAGGCGCTCGCCGCCGCCGCGAACATCACCTCGATCCCGACGCTCATGGCGTTCCGCGAGGGCGTCCTCGTCTTCTCGCAGCCGGGCGCGCTCCCCGCACCCGCTCTGGAGCAGGTCGTCGAGGCCGTCAAGGGTCTCGACATGGACGACGTCCGTGCGCAGATCGCCCAGGCCTCGGCCGCGGAGTCGAACGGGCAGGCGAACGCCTGACCCGTCGACCACCCCGCACCACCGAAGGACCCCGGCTCCGGCCGGGGTCCTTCGTCGTGCTGGGGGGTGTCGCGGGCCGTCAGGCGGCGGGGCGTGCCGCGGGCTCGTGCTCGGCAACGCCTCGCACGGCCGCCGGTCGTGCGGCGGTCCGGCGGGCCGCGCGGTCGCGCGCCCGGTCCGAGGGCTCGGGGAGGCTCGCGAACCGGCGCTCGAGCGCCGTGAGCCACCGTGCCCGCCGGGCCGGGGAGACCTCGGCGACGCGGGGGTGGTTGACCCAACGGACCCGTGGCACGCCGAGCTGGCCGAAGACCCCGCGGGCCACGACGCGGTGCACGGGGGCGCCGAACCACAGGCGGTAGAGCGGCCCGGGGGTCGTCATGGTCGTCACGAGCGTGACGCCCGAGAGCCCGAGCGTCCCCTGGAGCGTCCCGACCCGGCTCTCGGTGTACGCGAAGCCGGGGACCAGGACCTTGTCGAAGAAGCCCTTGAGGCGTGCGGGCATGACCTCCCACCAGACGGGGTGGACCAGGACGAGGTGGTCGGCCGCGGCCAGGCGTCCTTGGTACTCGGCGGCCCGGGGGTCGACGGTCCGTCCTTCGCGCCACGCGCCCAGGTCTGCGCGTCGGACGACGGGGTCGAAGTCGTCGAGGTCGAGGTCGATCACGTCGACGTCGTGCCCGGCGCTCGTCGCGCCGCGGATCGCCGCGGCGGCGAGCGCCCGGCTGTAGCTGCCCTCGTAGGGGTGGTCGATCACGATCAGGACGCGCACCGGAGTCTCCTTAACGTTGTTCAATCTAACAACGTTAGAGTTGCTGAACATTGTTAAGGTGTCAAGGTGAGGGCGTGCGGCCGACCCGTGGCCGCCGACGATCCGAGGAGGGCGGGCGATGGCCGAGCGGCTTGACCGGGAGCGTGTCGTGCGCGCGGCGCTCGCGCTGCTCGACGAGGTCGGTCTCGACGGGCTGACCCTGCGCAGGCTCGCCCAGGACCTCGGCGTCAAGGCGCCCGCGCTCTACTGGCACTTCGCGAGCAAGGCCGACCTGCTCCACGAGATGGCCGCCACCATGCTGCGCGACCTCGTCGACGGCGAGGCCTGGGACGAGGCGACCCTTGCCGGGTCGCCCTGGCAGGACTGCGTGCGCGACTCCGCGACGAACCTGCGCCGCATGCTGCTCGCGCACCGCGACGGCGCGCGCGTCTTCAGCGGCACCCTCGTCACGGACGAGGCGCTGCGCGACGCGGTCGAGGTCCCGCTGGGCATCCTCACGTCCGCAGGCTTCGCGCCCGACGACGCCGCGCGCGCCTGGGGGACCGTGCTCAGCTTCGTCCTGGGTTTCGTCGTCGAGGAGCAGGCGGTCGGTGGTGCGGGCGCTGACGACGTCGACGGTGTCGGAGGTGTCGGTGATGCTGACGGCGCCCGCGGCTTCGACGAGCGGTTCGGGTTCGGCGCCGACGTGATCGTCGCGGGGCTCGCGGCGCGGCTGCGCTGACGTCGAGCGGCGCTTCGGCACGGCCGACGCGCGGCTCGGCGGCCGCGCACTGGCGCGCCGACGCCCCGCGGGGGATCGTGGAGGGGTGCGCGGACGCGACGAGGCGTCCGCCCTGGACGGCGGAGGACGTCATGAGCGGCTCGGTAGCGCGCATCACCCAGATCAGTGCACGGTCCGACGTGAGCTTCGACGACGCGGTGAAGACCGGGATCGAGAGGGCGAGCGAGACGCTGCGCAACCTCACGGGCGCGTGGGTCAAGGAGCAGAAGGTCGAGGTCAGGGACGGGAAGATCGTCGCCTGGCAGGTGGCGCTCGAGGTCACCTTCGTCCTCGACTGACGGAGGTCCGGGCGGGCGCGTCGGCTTGACCCGTGGAGGGGAGGGCGGCTATTTGACCCTGCCTCCGAGATTCCCGTACCCTTGAACGTCGGTGCGCTCGGTGCGCACTGGTCCCGTGTGCCCATGGTCCGGTCGCACTCGCACGCCACGGTGTGTTGAGTCCTGCCAAGACGACCAGACATGGCGAGCACGCCAAGACTAGAAGAGATGAGCAACAACGTGGTGTACGCGATCGTCAAGGCCGGTGGCCGCCAGGAGAAGGTGTCCGTCGGCGATATCGTCGTCGTCGACCGTCTGTCGGCTGGTGCCGGACAGTCCGTCGAGCTTCCTGCGATCCTGCTGGTGGACGGGGAGAAGGTGACCCACGACGCTGCGGCGCTCGCGAAGGTCAAGGTCACTGCTGAGGTCGTCCGGGACGAAAAGGGCCCGAAGATCACGATCCTCAAGTACAAGAACAAGACCGGCTACCGCAAGCGCCAGGGTCACCGTCAGCAGCTGACCCGCCTCAAGGTCACCGGCATCAAGTGACTTCCTCGGTGGCTCGTGAGGGCCGCCGCAGGTGATCCCACCCCCTCTTCTTCCAGCACGAAAGCAGGTTCGACATGGCACACAAGAAGGGCGCGAGCTCCTCGCGCAACGGTCGTGACTCCAACGCCCAGCGCCTCGGCGTGAAGCGCTTCGGTGGCCAGGTCGTCAGCGCCGGCGAGATCATCGTCCGCCAGCGCGGCACCCACTTCCACCCGGGCAACAACGTCGGTCGCGGTGGCGACGACACGCTGTTCGCCCTGACCGCCGGTGCGGTCCAGTTCGGTACGCGCCGCGGGCGCAAGGTCGTCGACATCGTCTCGGCCGAGGCCTGATCCACGACGCAGCACGCTTGACAGGAGGGGCGCACCCCCGCGGGGGGCCCCGCCGGGGGTT
>NZ_JACSQQ010000002.1:51835-57046 GCF_014836555.1 Oerskovia rustica | reverse complement strand
ACCGACGTCGGTGCGCCCCTCCTGGTGTTCTTCCCCCCTGCTTGAGAGGACCATTTCCATGGCCACGTTCGTCGACCGCGTCGTCCTGCACGCCTCCGGCGGTGACGGCGGCAACGGTTGCGCCTCCATCCGCCGGGAGAAGTTCAAGCCGCTCGCCGGCCCTGACGGCGGCAACGGGGGTGATGGTGGGACCGTGCGGATCGTCGTCGACTCCCAGACCACGACGCTCCTCGAGTTCCACCACTCGCCGCACCGCAACGCGACCTCCGGCACCCAGGGCATGGGCGACCACCGCGCGGGCGCCAACGGCGGGGACCTGATCCTGCGCGTGCCCGACGGCACCGTGATCAAGGACACGGACGGCAACGTCCTGGCCGACCTCGTCGGCGAGGGTGCCGAGTACGTCGCCGCCGCCGGTGGCCGGGGTGGCCTCGGCAACGCCGCGCTCGCCTCCCAGCGCCGCAAGGCGCCCGGCTTCGCGCTGCTCGGCGAGCCCGGCGAGGAGGCCGACTTCGTCCTCGAGGTCAAGTCGATCGCCGACGTCGCGCTCGTCGGTTTCCCGAGCGCCGGCAAGTCCTCGCTCGTCGCCGCGATCTCCGCGGCCCGGCCCAAGATCGCCGACTACCCGTTCACGACCCTCGTCCCCAACCTGGGCGTGGTCCAGGCGGGCGACTCGCGCTACACGGTCGCCGACGTCCCCGGCCTCATCCCCGGCGCGAGCCAGGGCAAGGGGCTCGGCCTCGAGTTCCTGCGCCACATCGAGCGCACCGCCGTGATCGTGCACGTGCTCGACTGCGCGACGCTCGAGCCCGGTCGTGACCCGATCTCCGACCTCGAGGCGCTCGAGGCCGAGCTCGACGCCTACGCGGGCGACCTCGACATCGAAGGGGCCCGGCTCCCGCTCAACGAGCGCCCGCGCCTCGTGGTGCTCAACAAGATCGACGTGCCCGAGGCCCGCGAGCTCGCCGAGCTCGTGCGCCCCGACCTCGAGGCCCGCGGCCTGCGCGTCTTCGAGATCTCGACCGCGAGCCACGAGGGCCTGCGCCCCCTGACGTTCGCGCTCGCCGAGCTCGTCGACCAGGCTCGCCGTGACGCCCCGGCTCCCGCGCCGGCGCGCACGATCCTGCGCCCCAAGGCTGTCGACGACGCGGGCTTCACCGTGACCCGCAAGGGTGGCGCCGAGACCGGCTTCTACTACGAGGTCCGCGGCTCCAAGCCCGAGCGCTGGGTCCGCCAGACCGACTTCTCGAACGACGAGGCCGTGGGCTACCTCGCGGACCGTCTCGCACGCCTCGGCGTCGAGGAGAAGCTCTTCAAGGCCGGTGCCGTCGCGGGCGACGAGGTACGCATCGGTTCGGACAAGAACGCTGTCGTGTTCGACTGGGAGCCCACGCTCATCACGGGCTCCGAGCTCCTCGGCGGCCCGCGCGGCTCCGACCTGCGGCTCGAGGACACCTCCCGCCCCACGCGCTCGGACAAGCGTCGCGAGTACACCGAGCGCATGGACGCCAAGGCCGAGGCCCGTGCCGAGCTGTGGACCGAGCGCGAGTCCGGTCACTGGACGGACCCCGACCAGGACTGACCCCGTACGGGGCGACGGGTCGTCGACATCGCACGTCCGCCCACAGGGCGGGTACGGCCCTCGGGTCGTGCCCGCCCTGCGGCGTCCCCGGGTGGTGCCGACCCTGCGGGCGGGCGAGACGAGCGCCCGGAGGGGAGCGGCGTCGTCGGGCCGGCGGGGGAGCAGGTGCCCACGCCCTCCCACCGTGAGGTGTCACACGCTGAAACGGCGCCCCGTCCGGGCGCCCGGCGCGGGATGATGAGCCCGTGAATGCGCTCTCCGCACGCTCCCAGGTCGCCACGGCCCACCGGGTCGTCGTCAAGATCGGCTCCTCCTCCCTCACCGGACCGGACGGGCACCTCAGCGTCCCTGCCCTCCACGCGCTCGTCGACGTGATCGCGGCCCGCCACGCAGCGGGCGGGCAGGTCGTGCTCGTGACGTCGGGGGCGATCGCCGCGGGGATCGGACCGCTCGGCCTGAGCGCACGACCTCGCGACCTCGCGACGGCCCAGGCCGCGGCCTCGGTGGGCCAGGGCCTCCTCGTCGCCCGCTACGCCCAGGCGTTCGCCGAGTACGGCATCCGCGTGGGCCAGGTGCTCCTCACGGCCGAGGACACCATCCGCCGCGGGCACTACCGCAACGCGCAGCGCTCGCTCGAGCGTCTGCTGGACCTGGGGATCGTGCCGGTCGTCAACGAGAACGACGCGGTCGCGACGGACGAGATCCGCTTCGGTGACAACGACCGCCTCGCTGCCCTGGTCTCGCACCTGGTCCGCGCCGACGCGATGGTCCTGCTGACCGACGTCGACGGCCTGTACGACGGGCCGCCCTCGCGCCCCGGCACCCAGCGGATCCGCGAGGTCCGGTCCGCGCTCGACCTCGAGGGCATCGAGGTCACCGGCCGCGGCAGCTCGATCGGGACGGGCGGCATGCTCACCAAGCTCGAGTCGGTGCGCATCGCGACGGGCTCGGGCATCCCGGTCGTCCTGACCAAGGCCGCGCACGCCGAGGGCGCCCTCGCGGGGCGCGAGGTCGGGACGTGGTTCGCGGTGACCGGCAAGCGCACGACGCGCCGGCGCCTGTGGCTTGCGCACGCCGCCCGCACGCGCGGGCGCCTCGAGCTCGACGAGGGAGCGGTCACCGCGGTCCTGGGCGGACGCGCGTCGCTGCTGCCCGCGGGCGTGGTCGGCGTCACGGGCGACTTCGACGCCGGCGACCCCGTCGAGCTCGTCGCGCCCGACGGGCGCGTGATCGCGCGCGGCCTCGTCGCGTTCGACTCGAGCGACATCCCGGACCTGCTCGGGCGTTCGACGCACGAGCTGCGCGACAGGCTGGGCGAGGGGTACGACCGGGAGATCGTGCACCGCGACGACCTCGTGCTCGTGGGGCGCAAGCGCAAGGCGTCCTGAGCGCGGCTCGTCGCGGCCGACGCGCCCCTCGCGCGCCCCCTGACGGGGCCGCCGACCCCGACCCGGGTCGACGGGCCCCGTCTCGCGCTCCCGGCGTCTCAATGCGTGGGACGGCGCTCTCACCCCTTGACTCCTCGCCCCCGGGAGGCTTTCCTGTGCGGCAGGTGAAGAGCGCCAGCGCCAAGACCCGGCTCGCTGGCCAGCAACCCTTCGACGTGACGGGGTGCTCCGGGTGGTACCTGACCGCGACCCGTCGGGCGCGGTAAGCACACGGAGGAACGGGCGATGCGCGCACTCGGGACGGAACAGGAGCACGACCGCAGGGCGGTGTGCCGCCTCGGCGGAGCCAGACCCCTCGCGCCCTGTTGTCGCTGACACGTTGCTGAACCCCCGCTGCACCTGACGCACGGCCGACACCCCGCGTCCCCCCTCCGCCGTCCCCTCGACGGCTCCCCACCGCCGCTCGCCGTGAGCCCGGCGTCGATCCGACGCACCCACGGTCCGTCGGCGACCCCTCAGCGCCCCGGCACTGCCGGTCCGACGGCGCGCACGACCGAAGGAGCACCTCTCGCATGTCCCTCTCGACCTGGCCCTCGGGCCCCGGCGGCCGTACGGCCCCGTCCCGCCGCGCGCTCGCCGCGGCCTCCCTCGCCGCGACGGCGCTCCTGCTCGGGGCGTGCGGCACCGGTGGCGGCAGCACGGCGGACGGCACGTCCCCCGGTCCGACGGCGGAGCCCGTCCCGGGCGGCAACCTCACCTTCGCGGTCACGGTCGACTCGCACTGCATCGACCCGCAGCAGGTCGGGAACAACGACGCGATCGCCTCGGCCCGTCAGACCGTGGCCTCGCTCACCGCGCAGGACCCGGACACGGGGGAGATCCTGCCGTGGCTCGCCGAGAGCTGGGAGGTCGACGCGGACGCGACGAGCTTCACGTTCACGCTCCGGGAGGGGCCGACGTTCGCCGACGGCACGCCGATCGACGCGGCCGCCGTCAAGACGAACTTCGACAAGATCGTCGAGCTCGGGGCAGCGGCCTCGCTCGGCTCGGCCTACCTCGTCGGGTACGAGGGGACCACGGTCGTGGACCCCCGCACCGTGCGGGTCGACTTCTCAGCCCCCAGCGCTCAGTTCCTCCAGGCGTCCTCGACCTTCTCGCTCGGTCTGCTCTCGCCCGCGTCCGCCGCGCTCAGCGTCGAGGACCGGTGCGCCGGGAAGTTCGTGGGCTCCGGGCCGTTCGCGGTGAAGTCGTACACCTTCGACCAGGAGGTCGTGCTCGAGAAGGTCGCCGGCTACGACTGGGCCTCCGGGGCCGACGACCACACGGGTGAGGCGTACCTCGACACCGTGACCGTGAAGTTCGTGCCCGAGGCCAGCGTGCGGACCGGCAGCCTGCTCTCGGGCCAGATCGACGCGACCGCGGCCATCAGCACGGTCGACCTGCCGCAGTTCGACGGCAACGGCTTCTGGCTCGCGTACCGGGCGAACCCGGGCGTCGTCTTCAACCTCTTCCCCAACGAGTCGCGACCGCTCGCCGCCGACCCCGCAGTGCGGCAGGCGATCAGCAAGGGCATCGACCGCGAGGAGATCGCCGCGACCCTGCTGACCCCGCAGGACGAGCCCGCGACGAGCGCGCTGTCGCACTCGACCCCGCTGTGGGCCGACGTCTCGGACGACCTGGCGTACGACCCGGACGGTGCGGAAGAGCTCCTCGACGACGCCGGCTGGGTCAAGGGTGCCGACGGCGTGCGGGTCAAGGACGGACAGCGGCTGTCCACCACCGTCACGTTCTGGCAGGTGGCCGAGCCGCTCGAGCTCGTCCAGCAGCAGCTCGCGAAGATCGGTGTGGACCTCCAGCTCAAGCAGGTCACGGTCGCCGAGTCCACCGAGCTCAAGAAGTCCGGAGACTTCGACTTCGACTACTACAACCTGACGCGCTCGGACCCCGACGTGCTGCGCACGATCTTCTCGGCCAACGCGCGCAACATCAACAAGCGGGCACCCGAGGAAGTCGACGTGCTGCTCGATCGCTCGGCCGCGTCGACCGACCCGGCCGAGCGGCAGGAGCTCGTGACCCAGGCTGCGCGTCTCCTGGTGCAGGAGGGCCACGCGATCCCGGTCTACGAGCTCTCGACGACGATCGCGGCGGCCGACACGGTCCACGGCCTGGGCTTCGAGGCGTCGACCCGCCTCGACTTCTACGGCGCCTGGGTCCAGCAGGACTGAGGTAGCGGCTCGGCGG
>NZ_JACSQQ010000002.1:16219-51825 GCF_014836555.1 Oerskovia rustica | reverse complement strand
CCCCCCCCCCCCCCCCCCCCCCCCCCCCGGCGCTCCCGCGACCGATCCGTCCAACCGCGCGTCACGACCTGCACGTCACCACCCGAGAGGAGCCGACCATGGGCCGGTACATCGCCCGCCGCCTGGGGCAGGGAGGCTTCGTCCTCTGGGCGGCCTTCACGATCTCCTTCTTCCTGCTCTACGTCCTGCCGAGCGACGCGGCCTCGATCAAGGCCGCCGGAGCCGACGGCGATCTCTCGGACCCCGAGCTCGTCGCGCGCCTGCGTGCCGAGCAGGGGCTCGACCGCCCTGTCCTGGTCCAGTACGCGCACGGTCTCTGGGGCGCGCTGCACCTGGACTTCGGGCGCTCCTTCTCCTCGGGGGCGCCCGCCACGAAGCTCCTGGCCGAGGCCCTGCCCCCCACGCTGCAGCTCACGGCCCTCGCGCTGGGTCTCGCGCTCGCCGGGGGAGCGGCGCTCGCGCTCGCGAGCACCTACCCGCGTGCCCGCTGGCTCCGGCACACGCTCACGTCGCTGCCTGCCCTGGGCATCTCGTTGCCGACGTTCTGGGTGGGGCTGCTCCTGCTCCAGTGGTTCTCGTTCGAGCTGAGGCTGTTCCCCGCCATGGGGAACGAGGGCTTCGAAAGCCTCGTCCTGCCGGCGTTCACGCTCGCGATCCCCGCGAGCGCCGCGTTCGCGCAGGTTCTCTCGCGCAGCCTGCGCCAGACCCTGGCCGAGCCCTACGTCGAGACCGCCCGGGCCAAGGGGGCGGGGCGGGCCCGCGTGCACTTCGGTCACGCCCTGCGCAACGCCTCCATCCCGGCGCTCACGGTGCTCGGGGTGACGGTCGGGGGGCTCCTGGCCGGTGCGGTCGTGACCGAGACGGTCTTCTCCCGGGCCGGCGTCGGTCGGCTGACGGTGACCGCGGTCAACCAGCAGGACGTGCCCGTGGTCCAGGCGATCGTGGTCTTCTCGGCCGTGGTCTTCGTCGTCGTGACCCTGCTGGTGGACCTGCTCTACCCCGTGCTCGACCCCCGGATCACCACCCGCCAGCCCTCCGCCGCGGCGTGAGGGCACGGAGGAGGACATCATGACCGCACGACTCGACACCTACACCGTCCCGGAGACGCTGCCCCCGGACGTGTCCGCGCCGGACGGGCCGGACGCGCCGGCCGGGCCCGATGCGCCGCACGCGCATGCGGCCCTCGCCGGCCCGGCCCCGCTCGAGGCCGCGCACCGGCGTACCAGGGGAGTGCGCTCGTCGGCGCGCACGCTCGGCCGGTCGGGGCTCGCGGTGCTGCGCCGCCCCGGCCTGCTGCTCGCGGTGCTGTTCCTGCTGCTCGTGGTCGCGTGGGCGCTCGCGCCGGGCGTCTTCGCGGCCCAGGACCCGATCACGGGGGTCCCGACGGACCGCCTGCAGGCGCCGAGCGCGGAGCACCTGTTCGGCACGGACCACCTGGGTCGCGACGTGTACGCCCGGGTCGTGCACGGCTCGTGGCTGTCGCTGAGCGCGACCGTGATCGCGGTCGCACTGGGACTGTCGGTCGGCTCGTTGCTGGGCCTGCTCGCAGGCTTCCTGCGGGGGTGGGTCGACGACGTCGTGGGGCGTGTCGTCGACGTGCTGCTCGCGGTGCCGAGCCTGCTGCTCTCGCTCGCGATCATCACGGTGCTGGGGTTCGGCACGGTCAAGGTGGCGATCGCGGTCGGCATCACGACGATCGCGGCGTTCGCGCGCGTGATGCGTGCGGAGGCGCTGCGGACGTCGTCGACGACGTACGTCGAGGCCGCCCGTGCGTCGGGCGTGCGCTGGTACACGGTGCTGCGCCGTCACATCCTGCCCAACTCGGCGGGCCCGGTGGTCGCGCTGACCGCGCTCGAGCTGGGGTCGTCCGTCCTCGCGATCTCGGCCCTGAGCTTCCTGGGCTACGGGGCCGCGCCGCCGACCCCGGAGTGGGGCGCGCTGGTGTCCGGCGGCCGCGACTACCTCGCGTCCGCGTGGTGGCTCACGACGCTGCCGGGGCTCGTGATCGTCGCGGTCGTGCTGTCGGCCAACCGCATCTCCCGATCGCTCGAGAAGGACGGAGAGGACCGATGAGCGTCCCCGTGCACGACGATGTCCTGCTGGACGTCCAGGACCTGCGCGTCGGCTACCGCACGACGGCGGGAGGTGACGCGCCCGCCGTCGACGGGGTCTCGCTCCAGGTCCGTGCGGGCGAGGTCGTCGCGCTGGTGGGCGAGTCGGGGTCCGGCAAGAGCACCACGGCCCACGCGGTCGTCAACCTGCTGCCGCGCGGTGGTCGCCGCACGTCGGGCACGATCCGGTTCGGCGGCCAGGACCTGACCGGGCTGAGCGAGGGCGAGTGGCGCGAGGTGCGCGGGCGCAGGATCGGCCTGGTCCCGCAGGACCCGACCGTCTCGCTCAACCCGGTCCAGCGCGTGGGCGACCAGGTCGCGGAGGTCCTCGTGATCCACGGCCTCGCTCGTCGTCGCGAGGCGCGCAGGCGCGCGGTCGACCTCCTGGAGAAGGCGGGCCTCGACGACCCGGCCGCTCGCGCCAGGCAGTACCCGTCGCAGCTCTCGGGCGGCATGCGCCAGCGCGTCCTCATCGCGATCGCGATCGCCGCCGGGCCCGACCTGGTGATCGCCGACGAGCCCACGAGCGCGCTCGACGTCACGGTCCAGCGCCGCATCCTCGACCACATCGAGCTGCTGCGCTCGACGCTCGGCACGGCGGTGCTCCTCATCACGCACGACCTGGGGGTGGCCGCCGACCGCGCCGACCGCATCGTGGTCCTGCGGCACGGCCGGGTCGTGGAGGAGGGCCCCGCGCGCAGCGTCCTCACGGACCCGCAGCACCCGTACACGCGCGAGCTCATCGCGGCCGCGCCGAGCCTCGCGAGCACCCGCCTGGGGTCGGGGGCCGCCGTGCTTCCCACGTCACGGCCAGCCGCCGGGCCCGACGACGGCACGCAGGTCGCGTCGTCGGCCCCTCTGCTCGAGGCGCGGGGGCTGCGCAAGGAGTTCCCGCTGCCGCGCGGCGCCGCGGCGCGCTCGCTGGTCGCCGTCGACGACGTGAGCTTCGACCTGCACGCCGGGCAGACGTTCGCGCTCGTGGGCGAGTCGGGCTCGGGCAAGAGCACGACGGCGCGCCTGGTGCTGCGCCTCGAGCAGCCGACGGCCGGTTCGCTGTTGCTCGACGGGACCGATCTCACGGCGGCCCGCGGCGAGGAGCTGCGCAGGCTCCGTCGACGGTTCCAGGTCGTCTACCAGAGCCCGTACGCGTCCCTCGACCCGCGCTTCACGGTCGAGCAGATCGTCGAGGAGCCGCTGCGCGCGTACAAGGTGGGGGACGCCCGCGCGCGCCGGGCCCGGGTGCGCGAGCTCGTCGACCAGGTCGCGCTCCCGGCGACCGCGCTCGGACGGGGGCCGCGGGAGCTGTCGGGCGGGCAGCGTCAGCGGGTCGCGATCGCGCGCGCCCTGGCGCTGCGTCCCGACCTCGTGGTCCTCGACGAGCCGGTCTCGGCGCTCGACGTCTCGGTCCAGGCCCAGATCCTCGACCTGCTGAGCGCGCTCCAGGCCGAGCACGGGCTGGCGTACCTCTTCATCTCGCACGACCTCGCGGTGGTCCGGCAGGTCGCCGACCACGTGGGCGTGATGCACCGGGGGCGTCTCGTCGAGACGGGGACGGCCGACCGGATCCTCCTCGACCCGCGCGAGGAGTACACGCGCGAGCTCGTCGCGGCCATCCCCGGGCGACGCGCGCTCGCGGACGCCGGGACGCCGTGACCGCCGAACGCTCTCGAACCCCGCTCCAGACCCGTGTCCTGCTCGTCTGCCTGGCCACGGGCTTCACGACCCTCCTCGACTCCGCGGTCCTCACGGTCGCGGCGCCCGCGCTGCGCGACGGTCTCGGGGCGAGCACGGCCCAGCTCCAGTGGATCCTCGCGGGATACTCGCTGACGTTCGGGATCGCGCTGGTGCCTGCCGGACGTCTGGGGGACCGGTACGGGCGCGCGTGGTTCCTCGTGACCGGGCTGGTCCTGTTCGCGCTCACGAGCGTCGTGAGCGCGAGCGCGCAGGACGCGGACGTGCTGGTCGTGGCCCGCCTGGTCCAGGGGATCGGGGCGGGCATGGCCAACCCGCAGGTGATCGGGCTCCTCCAGGACCACTTCGCGGGCCCCGCCCGTGCGCGCGCCCTGGGTGCCTATGCGTCGACCGGGGCGTTCGCGGCCGTGATCGCGCCGCTCGTCGGCGGGCTCGTGCTCGCCGTGGCGGGGCCGACGGGCTGGCGGGTCTCCCTGGTGCTCACGCTCCCGTTCGCGCTCGCCGCCGCGGCGCTGTGCGTGCGCTTCGTACCTCGCACCGGTCGACGGCCCGGAGGGGCTCCTGGGCTCGACCCCGTGGGCCTGGTGCTCCTCACCGTGACCGCGATCGGCCTGCTCGTGCCGTTCGTCCTGCCCGGTTCGTTGACGGCCCGCGCGCCCTGGGTGGGCGTGGCCGTCGTGGGTACGGCAGCACTGTTCGGGTGGGAGAGACGGCACGCCCGCGCGGGCAGGAGCCCGGTGCTCTCGCCCGAGCTGCTCCGGGCGCCGGGGTTCGCGCTCGGCTGCCTCGTCGCGACGTGCACGTTCGGCTCGGCGCTCGGGTTCTCGGCCGTCCTCATGATCTACCTCCAGGACGGGGCGGGACTCACCCCGTTCGAGGCGGGGCTCATCACGACCCCGGGCGCCCTCGCGTCGGTCGTCGCGGCGAACCTGTCGTGGCGGCTCGTACGACGGTTCGGGCGGGCCGGCGTGAGCGGCGCGATCGCCGCCAAGGTCCCGGTCGCGGTCGCGATGCTCGTGGCCGTGCTGCTCCTGCCGGACCGGTTCGTGGTGGTGAGCCTCGTCGTCGGGCAGGTGCTGACCGGGGTCACCGGCGGCCTGAGCATGTCGACCAACCAGGCCCTGACGCTCGACCGGGCCCCCGCCGGGCAGCACGGCGTCGCCGCCGGGATGCTCCAGGTCTCCCAGCGGGTCTCGGCGACCGTGTGCATCGCCGGGATGACCGGGGCGTTCGTCGGGGGCGTCGCGACCCGGGGGTACGACGCGGCGCTCGCGGGCGCGATCGCAGCCACCGCGC
Source organism: Oerskovia rustica (assembly GCF_014836555.1). Taxonomy (GTDB): domain Bacteria; phylum Actinomycetota; class Actinomycetes; order Actinomycetales; family Cellulomonadaceae; genus Oerskovia; species Oerskovia rustica. The sequence goes on along the minus strand of NZ_JACSQQ010000002.1, from coordinate 46,726 downwards.
TCCTCGCGGTGGCGGCCACGGCGTGCTCGGTGCTCGACGACGTGCTCGCGGGGCGCCGTCGGGCCGCGCCGTCGCCTGCCGAGGCCCCTGCGACCGAGGCCTCCTTCCAGCCTGCGTGACCCCGGCCCTCCTTCTCGCGATGTGAGAGAGGTGGGGAAAGGGGTTGCCACGGGGGCCGCGGGGTGATCGGGTGCGTGCCATGAGCCTTCCCACCCGCACCCTCGGCGGCGCCGCGCCCGCCGGCCCGCTCGTCGTCTCGGCGATCGGCTTCGGCGGCATGTCCGTGACCGACGCCTACGGTGCGGCCGACGAGCGCGAGGCGACCGACACCCTGCACGCGGCCCTCGACGCGGGCGTCACGCTGTTCGACACGGCCGACGTCTACGGTGACGGTCGCAACGAGGAGCTGCTCGGGCGGGTCCTCGGACCGCACCGCGACGCCGTCGTGATCGCGTCCAAGCTGGGTCTCCCGCCTGCCGGTGGGCACCCCGACGGGCGGCCCGTCGACGGGCGTCCCGCCTACGTGCGCCGCGCGATCGACGCGAGCCTGAGCCGCCTCGGCACGGACCGGCTCGACCTCTACTACCTGCACCGCGTGGATCCCCAGATACCGGTCGAGGACACGATCGGTGCTCTCGCCGAGCTCGTCGCGGCGGGCAAGGTGCTCCACGTCGGGCTCTCGGAGGCCTCCGCCGAGACGGTCCGCCGCGCGCACGCGGTGCACCCCGTGACCGCGGTCCAGAGCGAGTACTCGCTGTGGACGCGCGACCCCGAGGACGAGGTGCTGCCCGCGCTCACCGAGCTCGGCGTCGGGTTCGTGCCGTTCTCGCCGCTGGGACGCGGCATCCTCACCGGGACGGTCGACGGGACAGAGGGCTTCGCGGCCGACGACGTCCGGCGAGCCCACGCTCGCTACCGCGGCGAGGACTTCGCGCACAACCGGTCGCTCGTCGCGCGCCTCGAGGAGGTCGCGGCGTCGCTCGAGGTGACGACGGCGCAGCTCGCCCTCGCGTGGCTCCTCGCGCAGGGGGAGCACGTCGTGCCCATCCCCGGGACCAAGCGCCGGACGTACCTCGAGCAGAACGTGGCCGCCGCGCGCGTACGCCTGAGCGCGGACCAGGTCGAGGCGATCGGCGCGCTCTGGCCGCGGGACGACGTCCGCGGGCAGCGGCACCCCCAGATGGAGCTGCTCGGCGGATGACCGCGGTCAGCCGTCGGACGCCGCAGACAGGCGCGGCGCGTGCGTCGTAGGCTCGTCGCATGACCGCGCTCAGCCCCGCCTCCGACCTCGACCAGCCCGCGACCACCGTCACGGGCGCCCCGCAGGCGAACGACCCCACGGCCCCCGCGCCGTCCGTCGCCCGCGACGTCGAGGACACGGCTCGTCGCGCCAAGACGGCCTCCCGCACGCTCGCGACCGCGACGCGAGCCACCAAGGACGCCGCGCTGCACGCGCTCGCCGACGCCCTGGTCGCGGCCACCGAGGAGATCGTCGCGGCCAACGCGGAGGACCTCGGACGCGGACGGGAGAACGGCACGTCCGCCGGGCTCCTCGACCGCCTCGCGCTCACGCCCGAGCGGATCGTCGCGATCGCCGACGCGTTGCGCGAGCTCGCCGCGCTGCCGGACCCGGTCGGCGAGGTCGTGCGCGGCTCGACGTTGCCCAACGGCCTGCGCCTGCGCCAGGTGCGTGTGCCCATGGGGGTCGTCGGCATGATCTACGAAGCACGCCCCAACGTGACCGTGGACGCCGCGGGCCTCGCGCTCAAGAGCGGCAACGCCGTCATCCTGCGCGGTGGCTCGGCCGCCGCACGTTCGAACGAGGTGATCGTCGAGGTCCTCGGGCGCGCGCTCGCGGCCCAGGGGCTGCCCGCGGACCTCGTCCAGTCGATCGACCGGCACGGGCGCCCCGGCGCTGTCGCGCTCATGCACGCGCGCGGCCTCGTCGACGTGCTCGTCCCGCGCGGGGGAGCGGACCTCATCCAGACGGTCGTGCGCGAGTCCACGGTGCCGGTGATCGAGACCGGCGTGGGCAACTGTCACGTGTACGTCGACGCGTCGGCCGACCAGGCCAGCGCGCTGGAGATCCTGCTCAACTCCAAGACCCAGCGCGTCGGGGTCTGCAACGCCGCCGAGACGCTGCTCGTCCACGCCGACGCCGCGCCGCAGTTCCTGCCCGCCGCGCTCACGGCCCTCGACGGGGCCGGTGTCGTGCTGCACGGCGACCCCCGGACGGCCGAGCTCGCCCCCGACGGCATCGAGATCCTCGCCGCGACCGACGACGACTGGGCCCGCGAGTACCTCGCGCCCGAGATCGCGGTGCGCGTCGTCCCGGACCTGGACGCCGCGCTCGAGCACATCCGGACCTGGACCTCGGGGCACACGGAGGCGATCGTGACCCGCGACCTGGCCTCCTCGGAGCGGTTCGTGGCCGAGCTCGACTCCGCGGCGATCATGGTCAACGCCTCGACCCGGTTCACCGACGGCGCGCAGTTCGGGCTCGGTGCCGAGATCGGCATCTCGACCCAGAAGCTCCACGCGCGCGGCCCCATGGGTCTCGCGGAGCTCACGACGACCAAGTGGGTCGTGCACGGCGACGGCCACGTGCGGCCCTGATCACATGCTGCTCACCGTCCTGCACGACCGTGAGAGACTGGACGACGATCAGCGCCCGGCGCCGATCACCCGCTGACCACGTACCACGCTCAAGAACCCGTAGGAGGACATTGTGCTCGCTGCTGCCGCACAGGTTGCCCAGGAGAACGCCGAAGCCGTCACCCACCTCCCGATCCCGCCCGTCGGGTTCGGTGTCGTCGCCTTCGGTGTGCTCGTCGGCCTGCTCCTCGTGACCTACGCCTTCCGTAGCGTCGGTACCCGCCACTGACCCCGGCCCTGGTGGATCCTTCGGAGATGACGGCGAGCAGGCGGCCCCGGCTCGGGGTGATGGGTGGCACGTTCGACCCCATCCACCACGGCCACCTCGTCGCTGCGAGCGAGGCCGCGGCCCGCTTCGAGCTCGACGAGGTCATCTTCGTCCCCACCGGCAAGCCCAGCTTCAAGCAGCACCAGAAGGTCACCGCACCCGAGCACCGTTACCTCATGACGGTCATCGCGACGGCCTCCAACCCGCGCTTCACCGTGAGCCGGGTCGACGTCGACCGCCCGGGGCTCACCTACACCGTGGACACGCTGCGCGACCTGCGTGAGCAGCGACCCGAGGCGGACCTCTACTTCATCTCCGGCGCCGACGCGATCGAGCAGATGCTGACCTGGAAGGATGCCGACGACCTCTGGAAGATGGCACACTTCGTGGCGGTCTCCCGTCCGGGGCACCGGCTCAGCGTCGACAGCCTGCCGCCCGGGGTCGTCTCCACGTTGGAGATCCCGGCGCTCGCCATCTCGTCGACCGACTGTCGGCAGCGGGCGGAGGCCGGCCAGCCGGTCTGGTACCTGGTGCCGGACGGAGTCGTCCAGTACATCGCGAAGCACGGCCTGTACAGAGGATCAGCATCATGAGTGATCAGCACGGGAGCATGCAGCCCGTCCGCCCGTTGACGCGCCGAGAGATCCGCGAGCGTGAAGCCGCGGCGGCCGAGCAGGCGGCAGGAGCTGCGCCGTCCGCACCAGGCGGCTACGCACCGCCGCCGGCCCAGGCCCAGGCCCCGGCAGGCCCACCGCCGTCGAGACGGTCGATGCGCGACGTGTCCGCACCGACGCCCGCCGACGGGCACTCGACGCAGGCGCCTGTCGTCCGACCGCCCTCGATGACGGGCGGCATGCGTGGCGTCGACGAGACCGGTCGGCTCACGCCGATCCAGGAGACGGCCGAGCGGGTCGCGATCCGCCCCGCGCAGACCCCGCCTCCCGGGATGACGCCCCCGGTCCGCCAGAGCATGCGGGCCCCGTCGACCGCCCCGTCGCCCTTCGCGACGTCGACGCGACCGCCGGCTCCGGAGCCGGCGCCCCAGAACGCGCCGACGCCCTTCCCCCCGGCGCAGCCGTCCTCGCCCTTCCCGCCCGCGCGGGAGTCGGTGGCCTCACGTACCCCGGCACCCGAGACGCCGCGTGCCGCCGCGACCCCGGCCCCCGCCCCCGCGGCGCTGCCCTGGGAGCAGAGCACGCCGAGCGGGCTCGCGCAGCAGTCCCCGGAGCCCACCCGCGCCGCCCTCCCGTGGGAGACGCAGGCGCCGGCCCCGAGCCAGCAGCCAGCACCGGCCTCCCCGTTCCCGGGGGCGCCGAGCGCCGGTTCCCAGGGACCTGACGAGGCCTCGCCGTTCCCCCTCGCCGGGAGCGCCCGCCAGAGCCCTGCGGCTCGTGGCGCGGACGACGACGAGGACGACGCGGTCGACGAGCGGCCTCCCGGGCACGCGTACACCTGGCTGCACTACCTGATCCTCATCGCCGTGGCCTTCGTCCTCGGACTGCTGATCTGGAAGCTCCTCCTGGGCGAAGGGCCGAGCATCGCCGAGCCCGTCGCCCCGGTCGGCATCGAGGCGCTGGCCTCGAGCCTCACGTACCACCACGGCCTGTCCTCCTGACAGGCCCCGAGACAAACACACGGAGAGTCGTGACTGCAACGGAACGCGCTGTCGAGCTTGCGGTGATCGCGGCTCGCGCCGCATCGGACCGCAAGGCCGAAGAGATCATCGCCCTGGACGTCAGTGAGCAGCTCGTGCTCACCGACGTCTTCCTGATCGCCTCGGGGACGAGCGAGCGGCAGGTGTCCGCGATCGTGGACGCCGTCGAGGAAGAGCTGCACAAGGTCGGGGTCAAGCCCATCCGCCGCGAGGGCAAGTCGGAGGCTCGCTGGGTCCTGCTCGACTTCGGCGACATCGTCGTGCACGTCCAGCACTCGGAGGACCGGGTCTACTACGCGCTCGAGCGCCTCTGGAAGGACTGCCCCGTCATCGAGCTGCCCGAGGACGCACGAGGCGGAGACGGGTCCTCGTCCGAGGACGCCGTGTCCGACGGCTCGATCCACCTCGCGGAGGACGCGCAGGCGTGAGCGCTCGTACCGTCGTCTTCCTGCGCCACGGGCGCACCGAGTACAACGCGGCCATGCGCCTCCAGGGGCAGGTCGACATCCCGCTGGACGCCGTGGGCCACTGGCAGGCCGAGCAGGGGGCACGGTCGCTCGCGGCCGCGCACGCTGCGACGGTCGTCGTCGCCTCGGACCTGACGCGGGCTGCCGAGACCGCTGGGTACTACGGGAAGGCGACGGGCCTGCCCGTCGCGCTCGACGAGCGTCTGCGCGAGCGCGGGTTCGGCGAGTGGGAGGGCATGACGGGCGAGGAGCTCGCCGAGCGCTGGCCCGACGAGTACGCGGCGTGGCGCCGAGGCGAGGAGCCGGCACGAGCGGGGGCCGAGTCACGGGCCGACGTCGCGGCCCGCATGGTCGAGGCCGTCGCCGAGCATGCCGACGCGCTGGGCGAGAAGGACACGCTCGTCGTCGTCTCGCACGGCGCGGCGATCACGTTGGCCATCACGGCCATGCTCGGTCTGGACCCGACGAGCTGGCGGGGGATCTCCGGGTTGAACAACGTCCACTGGTCGCAGCTCCAGCGCTCGGGGGCCAACGCGCACCCGGCGTGGAGGCTCGTCGCGCACAACGTCGGGGCCGACTTCTCGCTCGACGAGTGGGCGTCCGGACCCGATTGGATTTTCCAGCCGACTTCGGCATAAACTAGCGATGCTTCCGAGGGGGAAAACCTCACGGAAGCACGGGGCCAGCAATGGTTCTGGGGCTGTGGCGCAGCTGGTAGCGCACCTGCATGGCATGCAGGGGGTCAGGGGTTCGAGTCCCCTCAGCTCCACCCGACACGAAGGCCGTCTCCCACGAGGGAGGCGGCCTTCGTCGTTCCCCGGCGACTCTTTTCACCCGTTACAGGTCGAATGTGTCGCACGTCACCGGGTGGGTGATTCGCCCCCTCGCCGACCGTCCACGGGCTCACCGGTGCCGCAGAGGCGCGGAGGGACGGGCCGAGCAGGCTCTACCGGGTCACCGCCGTTCGTTGCCCCGACGGTAGTTCCCGGTCGCTCGCGCCAGGAGCTGCTGCGTCCGGTCCGCGTCGGCGGTCTCCAGAGCGGCGATCAGCCGTCCGGCCCGGGAGCCGGAGATCGTCGCCACCAGCCGCCCGCCCCGGTAGGCCAGGACGGTCCCGGACGCCGTGACCCGATGGTCGAAGGGGTCCTCGACGAGTCGCCCGCGTGCGTCGGGTGGGCCGGATGCGCTCATGACGCGACCCTAGCCAGCGGCGCGTGGCAGATGCCAGGTGATTGGCGCCGTCGGGCGGGGCGGCTGCGGCGCTGGTGAGACGGGTGCTCCCGTCCGAGACGGGTCTCCGGGCCGCCGGCGCACGCACCCGTCTCGCACCCCGGACCGTGATCCGCGTGGACGACATTCGTCCACGATGCGTGCCTTGCGGCGGATCCTTTGCCGTACCGATACCGTGCAGCCATCCGAGCAAGGAGGTCAGCATGCGCATCGGCGTGCCCAGAGAGACCCGTCCCGGCGAGCGGCTCGTCGCCGCGACGCCCCGTACGGTGGCCCAGCTCGTGGGCCTCGGGTACGACGTCGTGGTCGAGCACGGCGCCGGTGAGCGCGCGAGCTACCCCGACGAGGCGTACGCGGAGGCGGGCGCGAGCCTGGGCGACGCGACGCAGGCGTGGGGAGCGGACGTCGTCACGGCCGTCAACAGCCCGTCGGCCGAGCAGGTCGCCTCGCTGAGCGAGGGCGCGACGCTGGTCGCCATGCTGGCCCCCGGTGCGAACGAGGCCCTCGTCCAGGAGCTCGCGGACCACGGTGTCACCGCCCTGGCCCTTGACGCCGTGCCGCGCATCTCGCGCGCCCAGTCGCTCGACGTCCTCAGCGCGATGTCGAACGTCGCGGGGTACCGCGCGGTGATCGAGTCCGCGGAGGAGTACGGCGGCATGTTCGCCGGCCAGGTCACCGCGGCAGGCAAGACGGCGCCCGCGACCGTGTTCGTGATCGGTGCCGGCGTCGCAGGTCTCGCCGCGATCGGTACGGCCGCGAGCCTCGGCGCGCAGGTGCGCGCGTTCGACGTGCGGCCCGAGGTCGGCGAGCAGATCGAGTCGATGGGCGCCGAGTTCGTCCAGGCCGAGGGCGCGCGCCAGGAGGTCAGCACCGACGGCTACGCGAGCGCGCTGACCGCCGAGCAGGAGCGCCTGACGGCGCAGATGTACGCGGCCGAGACGGCGCGCGCCGACATCGTCGTCACGACGGCCCTGGTGCGGGGCCGCGCGCCGCGCACCATCAGCGCCGAGATGGTCGCTGCGATGCGGCCCGGCAGCGTGATCGTGGACCTCGCGGCCTCGGGCGGCGGGAACTGCGAGCTCACGGTGCCGGGGGAGCGCGTCGTCACCGAGAACGGCGTCGTGATCCTCGGGTACACCGACCTCACGAGCCGCATGCCCAAGCACACGTCGCAGCTCGTCGGGACGAACATCGTCAACCTGCTCAAGCTCCTGACCCCGGGCGGCGCCGGACAGGTCGTGCTCGACCTCGACGACGAGGTGCTGCGCGGCATGACGGTCGCGAGGGCCGGCGAGGTCCTGTGGCCCCCGCCTCCGGTCGCGGTCTCGGCCGCGGCCCCCGCGGCTCCGGCAGCAACGGTGGTCGACGAGGCCCAGGCCGCGCTCGACGCGGCGACCGCGCTGGACGCCGCCCGACGGCGTGGCACCCGCCGAGCGGTCGGCTACGCCCTGGCCGCGGTCCTGGCAGCGCTCGCCATCACGTTCTCGCCGCCCGCGTTCGTGGGGCACTTCACGGTGTTCGCGCTCGCGGTGGTCGTGGGCTACTACGTGATCTCGAACGTGAGCCACTCGCTGCACACCCCGCTCATGGCCCAGACGAACGCGATCTCCGGGATCATCCTGGTCGGCGCGCTCCTGCAGATCGGCGACTCGAGCTGGGTGGTCACCACGATCGCCTTCGTCGCGGCCGCCCTGGCCTCCATCAACATCTTCGGTGGGTTCCTCGTGGCCTACCGCATGATCGGCATGTTCCGGAAGGAGGCCTGACCCGTGCTGACCTCCCTGGTCCAGGCTGCATACGTCATCGCAGCCGTCCTGTTCATCCTCAGCCTCGCGGGCCTGTCCAAGCAGGAGACCGCCCGTCGCGGCAGCCTGCTCGGCATTACCGGCATGGGGCTGGCCCTCGTGGCCACGGTCGCGCTCGCGATGAAGGACAGCGAGCGTCCCGTCATGGTCACGCTGCTGCTCATCGCCATGGTGTTCCTGATCGGCGCGGTCGTCGGGACATGGCGGGCCCGCAGCGTCGAGATGACGCAGATGCCCGAGATGATCGCGCTCCTGCACAGCTTCGTGGGGCTCGCGGCGGTGCTCGTCGGCTTCAACTCGTACCTGACCGAGCAGGGTGACGTCGTGCATCTGGTCGAGGTCTTCCTCGGCGTGCTCATCGGCGCAGTGACCTTCACGGGCTCGATCGTGGCCTACCTCAAGCTGTCGGCTCGCATCCGGTCGAACCCGCTCATGCTGCCGGGGCGCAACTGGTGGAACCTCGGGGCCCTCGTCGCCTCGGGCGGCCTCATGGCCTGGTTCATCGCGGGTCACGGGCTGCTGCCGCTGATCCTCATAACGGTGGTCGCGCTCGCGCTCGGCTGGCACCTGGTCGCCTCGATCGGCGGCGGCGACATGCCGGTCGTCGTCTCGATGCTCAACTCGTACTCCGGGTGGGCCGCGGCCGCGGCGGGTTTCATGCTGAGCAACGACCTGCTCATCATCACCGGTGCCCTCGTCGGGTCCTCGGGTGCGATCCTCAGCTACATCATGTGCAAGGCCATGAACCGCTCGTTCGTGAGCGTGATCCTGGGCGGATTCGGTGCCGAGGGCGGCACGGTCGTCGCCTCGGACCAGGACTACGGCGAGCACCACGAGATCCAGGCGGCCGAGGTCGCGGACCTGCTCAAGCACGCCCGCTCGGTCGTGGTGACGCCCGGCTACGGCATGGCGGTGGCCAAGGCGCAGTACCCCGTCGCGGACCTGGTCCGCCGGCTGCGCGAGCGCGGCATCGAGGTCCGGTTCGGGGTGCACCCCGTCGCGGGGCGTCTGCCCGGGCACATGAACGTCCTGCTCGCCGAGGCCAAGGTGCCCTACGACATCGTCCTCGAGATGGACGAGATCAACGGGGACCTGTCGGAGACCGACGTCGTGCTCGTCATCGGGGCCAACGACACGGTCAACCCGGCCGCGCTCGACGACCCGGGCTCGCCCATCGCGGGCATGCCCGTGCTGGAGGTCTGGAACGCGAAGCAGGTGATCGTCTTCAAGCGGTCGATGGCCACGGGGTACGCGGGGGTCCAGAACCCGCTGTTCTTCAAGGACAACACCGCGATGCTCTTCGGAGACGCCAAGGATCAGGTGGAGAACATCATCCAGGCGCTCTGAGGCCCGGCGCGGGAGTGCGAACCCGCGCGGGGCGAGGGAGGCTGAGGAGGTGGGCGACGTCGTCAGGCAGAGCGACGTGGCTCACCTCCTCGTCGTCCGGGCCCGGCGGCGCCGCGCACCGCGCGCTCGGGGCGCCCTCGACCCGTCGTTCGTCTTGGAGGAACCCATGGACAAGGTCGACCTGCGCAAGGAGCACCGCGAGCTGTACGCGCCGCCCCGGGAGTTCTCACGGATCGTCGTGCCGCCGCTCGCGTACCTGCAGATCGACGGGGAGGGGGACCCGAACACGGCGCCGGCGTACACCGAGGCGGTCGAGGCGCTGTTCTCGCTCTCCTACGCCGTGAAGTTCGCGAGCAAGAAGGACCTGGGCAGGGACTACGTCGTCGGGCCGCTCGAAGGGTTGTGGACCGCGGAGGACCCCGCGGCGTTCGTGCGCCGCGACAAGGACGCGTGGAGCTGGACGCTCATGGTCCTGCAGCCCGACTGGCTCACCGACGCGTTCGTGGCCGACGTGGCCGAGGCGACGCGCCGCAAGAAGGCGCTGCCCGCGCTCGACCGGGCGCGCTTCGCGACGTACGACGAGGGGGACGCGGTGCAGGTCCTGCACGTCGGGTCCTACGACGACGAGGCGCCGACGCTCGCGCGGCTGCACGACGAGTACCTGCCCGAGCACGGGCTGACGTTCAACGGCCCGCACCACGAGATCTACCTCAGCGACGTTCGTCGGACGGCACCCGAGAAGCTGCGGACGGTGCTGCGTCAGCCGGTACGCGCGCTCGACGGGGCGGGGCCCGAGTGACCCGACGTGTCAGAACGAGCGTGACCTCTGCGTCACGCTGGCTCTGACAAGAGCGATGGCGAGAAGGCTCAGACCTTGCGGAGCTGGTTGAACATGGGGCAGTCGAACGGGTCGCGTGCCGCGAGGCCGACGCGGTTGAGGTAGCGCACGACGATCGCGTAGGACGCGAGCAGGTTGGTCTCGGTGTACGGCATGCCCAGGCGCGCGCAGTGCTCGCGGACCATGAGACGGGCCTTGGCGAGGTGGGGGCGGGGCATGCTCGGGAACAGGTGGTGCTCGATCTGGTAGTTGAGCCCGCCCATGAGGACGTTCATGACGCGGCCGCCCGTGATGTTGCGCGAGGTCAGGACCTGCTTGGACAGGAAGTCGAGCTTGCTGGTCGCGGGGATGATCGCCATGCCCTTGTGGTTGGGCGCGAACGAGGCGCCCATGTACACACCGAAGACCGCCAGCTGTACACCGAGGAACGCGAAGGCCATGCCCAGCGGGAGGAACCAGAACACGACGCCCACGTAGAGCGTGAGGCGAACGGCGATCGTCACGAGCTCCATGGTCCGCGCCCGGCTCTTCGCCGACGACAGCAGCGATCGGATCGAGATCATGTGCAGGTTGATGCCCTCGAGCGTCAGCAGCGGGAAGAACAGCCAGCCCTGGTGGCGGGTGATGAGGGCGAGGAAGCCCTTCTGCTCGGCCGCGCTCTCCTCAAGGAACGAGATGGTGTCGGTCTCGATGTCCGGGTCCTTGCCGACGCGGTTCGGGTTCGCGTGGTGGCGCGTGTGCTTGTTCATCCACCACGAGTAGCTGATGCCGACGACACCGTTGGCGAGGAATCGCCCGACGCGGTCGTTCGCAGGACCCGACGTGAGGATCGTGCGGTGCGCGGCCTCGTGCGAGAGGAACGCGAACTGCGTGAGGATGAGCCCCAGCGCGCCCGCGATGAGGAGCTGGAACCAGGAGTCGCCCAGGAGCACGAAGCCGGCGACGGCACCTCCGAGCGCGAGCGTGAGGATCGCCGCGACCCAGCCGTAGTAGCCGTGCGTCCGCTCGAGCAGCCCGGCCTCGCGGATGCGCTTGGAGAGCTCGGTGTACGTGCTGGTGACGCTCGTCCCGTCACCGGTGCGCGGCTTCGTCGGGCGGAATCCAGGGCGGACTGCAGTGTCGGTCATACGTCCCTCACAGGGCTGGGTGTCGACTTCCCAGCCGCGGGGTGAGCGAGATGCCCGTTGTACAGATGGTCAGAGTCTACGTGTGACATCGCGATCGGCGTGGAGGAAGCAGGGAGGTTGGGTGCGGATTGGTCACTAGTTAGGTTAGCCTGGCCTTCTTTCAAGCAGAGGAGAGTCGTGGCCGGGTTCCAGATGGTCAAGCCGTCCGTCGTGCAGGTCATCGCGGCCGAGGTGGTCGGATCGCGCAGGGTGAGCCCCTCGATGGTGCGGGTCACGGTCGGGGGCGAGGGAATCGAGCATTTCGCTCCCATGGGTTTCGACCAGTGGTTCCGCCTGTTCCTGCCCCGCGACGAGCAGGAGTCGCTGCGACTGCCGACCGCGACGTCGGCGCTCTGGTACGTGCAGTACCTCGCGACGCCCAGGACGCGGCGGCCGTGGGTGCGCAACTACACGGTCCGCGACGTACGCCCGTCCGTGAGCGAGCTCGACATCGACTTCGTCGCGCACGAGGACGGCGGCCCCGCGTCGGCGTTCGCGCTCGGTGCGAGCGCCGGCCACCCCGTCGGGATCCTCGACCAGGGCGTCGGCTACAACCCGCGCGTCCCGCACGACTGGACGCTGCTCGTCGCGGACGAGACGGGTCTGCCCGCGGTCGCGGGCATCTGCACCTCGCTGCCCGACGACGCCCGCGGGCTCGCGATCGTCGAGCTCCCGCACGCGGCCGACGCCCAGGAGTTCCGCGTCCCGGCCGGGGTCGAGCTCCGGTGGGTCGCGCGCGACGAGTGCGGCGGCGACCCGCACGCCGTCCCCGGGCGTCTCGCGCTCGACGCGCTGACCAGGGCCGACCTGCCGTCCGGCGAGGTCTACGCGTACGTCGTGGGGGAGTCGGGCCTGGTCACCGGGGCGCGCCGACACCTCGTGAACGAGCGCGGCGTCCCCAAGGCCAACGTCGACTTCATCGGCTACTGGCGGCACGGGCGCGCGGCGGGCTGAGGGCGGCCCGTCCGGCGTGCCCGGCCCGGGTCGGGCCTGCCCGAGTCCGCCCGTCCGAGCCCGCCCGGCCCGCGACCGCTCCGTTCAGTCCGTCCCCGCGTGCGGTGCCCCGAACGCCGTGTAGACCGCAGCGATGTCGTCGCCCCCGTGCCCGCGCGCGGACGCGCTCGCGTACAGGTTCGACAGCGCGTCGAGGAGAGCCGGGTCGAGCCCTGCCCCCTGGGCGGCCTGCGAGATGAGCCCGATGTCCTTGCGCAGCCCGTCGAGCGCGAACTGCGGCGCGAACCCGCCCGTGATCATCTCGGCGCCCTTGAGGTGGGCGTAGGGGGAGTCGGACGCTCCGCCCGCGATGGCGTCGAGGAACAGGTGCGGGTCGATGCCCTCGGCCCGGGCGAGCGCGATCGACTGGGCCGTCGCGGCCGTGATCGCGGCGAGCCACGCGTTGCACGCGAGCTTGAGCGCCGTGCCCTGCCCCACCTCGGTCCCGGCGACCACGACCTTCGCGGAGATCGCGTCGAGCACGGGGGAGATGCCGGCCAGGACGTCGGGGTCCCCGGCGGCGAGCACCGTGAGCAGCCCGTCCTCGGCCGGCTGCCTGGTGCCGAGCAGGTTGGCCTCGACCAGCGTCACGCCGAGCTGTCGGGCGCGCTCGACGATCCGGGCGGTGCCCTCGCGCCCGACCGTCGAGGCCTGGACCCACACGGCTCCGGTGCCCACCGAGGGGCCGGCCGCGTCCAGGACGTCGAGGACGGCGGCGGCGTCGAACAAGATGCTCAGGACGACGTCGGCCCCGTGCGCGGCCTGCGCCGCGGTCGGCGCGACGCGTGCCCCGGCGTCGGCGAGCGGGGCTGCGCGCGACGCGGTCCTGTTCCACACCGTGACCTCGAAGCCCTCGCGCAGGAGCGAGTGCGTGACGCCGGTGCCCATGGTGCCCGTGCCGAGGACGGTGACGGTCGGCAGGTCGCTCATCAGAACTCCTCGTGCTCGTCGGAGTCGCGCGCCGCGTCCTCGCCGCGGTCGAGGCTCGCGATCTGGGTCATGTCGTCGTCGGTGAGCTCGAAGTCGAAGATCTCGGCGTTCGCCCGCTGGCGTTCGGGGCTCGCCGACTTGGGGATGGTGACGATCCCCTGCTGCACGTGCCAGCGCAGCACGACCTGACCGACCGTCCGCCCGTGGGCCGCGGCGATCTCCTGGATCACCGGTTCGTCGAGCACGCCTTCCTCGTGCCCGAGCGGGCTCCAGCCCTCGACCGTGATCCCGCGCTCGGTGAGGAAACGTCGCAGGCCCGTGCGCGCCAGCGCGGGAGAGAGCTGGATCTGGTTCACTGCGGGGACGTGGCTCGTCTCGGCGATGAGCCGGTCGAGATGGTGCTCGCGGAAGTTCGAGACGCCGACGCTGCGGATCAGGCCTTCGGCGGCCAGGTCGATCATCGCCCGGTAGGACTCGACGTAGCGGTCGAGGCGGGGCAGCGGCCAGTGGACGAGGTAGAGGTCCACGTAGTCGAGGCCCAGGCGGTCGAGGCTCCCGCGCAGGGCGTCGCGCGTCGCGTCGTACCCCTGGTCGTCGCCGCGGAGCTTGGTCGTGACGAACAGCTCGGCGCGGTCCACGCCCGATGCCGCGATGCCCTGCCCGACGCCGATCTCGTTCTCGTAGCGCGACGCCGTGTCGATCAGCCGGTACCCCCGCCCGATCGCCCCTGCCACGGCCTGCGCCGACGCGTGGTCGTCGAGGGGCCACGTCCCGAGGCCGAGGAGCGGCATCTCGTGGCCGGACGAGAGCAGGGTGGTGGGGATGGTCATGTGCGCACCTCACGTCGGACGGGACCTGACCCTCTCGACCCTAGGTGCGTGGCGCCGTCGTGCAACGTGACACGGCCCGACGGCGGAGCGCTGCGTCTCACCGGGGTGCGGGTCAGGACGCGTGCCGGAACGTCTGCCGGTAGTCCGTGGGCGGGACGCCGACCGCGCGACGGAAGTGGTGCCGCAGCAGCGCGGCCGACCCGAACCCGCACAGCCGCGCGATCTCCTCGAGGTCGAGCCCCGACTCCTCGAGCAGGGTCCGCGCATGGTGCACGCGCTGGGTCGCGAGCCACTGCATGGGCGTCGTGCCCGTCTCGGCGACGAACGTCCGCGCGAACGTGCGCGTCGACAGGTGTGCGCGCCGCGCGAGGTCCTCGACCGTCTGAGCCTCGTCGAGGTGCTCGCTCATCCACGCGAGCACGTCGCGGATGCTCTGCTCCTCGCACACCGGCACGGGGCGGTCGATGTACTGGCGCTGCCCGCCGTCGCGCTGGGGCGGGACGACCATGCGCCGCGCGATCGCGTTGGCGGCCGCGCTGCCGAACTCCTTGCGCACGATGTGCAGGCACGCGTCGATCCCGGCGGCCGTCCCCGCGCTCGTGACGATGTCGCCGTCGTCGACGAAGAGGACGTCCGGGTCCACGTCGACCTGCGGGAACCGCGCCCTGAGGTCCTCCGCGTGGCGCCAGTGCGTCGTGATGCGACGCCCGTCGACGAGCCCGGCAGCGGCGAGCAGGAACGCGCCCGAGCAGACGCTCAGCAGGACCGCGCCGCGGGCGTGGGCCGCGCGCAGGGCGTCGACGATCTCCGGCGGGTACTCGTCACGGATGGTGAGCGCGGGGATCGCGACCAGGTCGGCGTCCTCGAGCGCGTCGAGCCCGTGGTCGGGGACCAGGGAGGCGCCCATGCTGGTGCGGACCGGCTCGCCTGCGACCGGGCCGCAGACGCGGAAGTCGACCAGGGGGACGCCGTCGTCCGTGCGGTCGAGGCCGAAGACCTCGCAGACGACGCCGAACTCGAACGGGGCCAGTCCGTCGGCGACGACGGCCGCCACTGTGCGCAACATCCCTCGACGCTACGCCCGTGGCAGGATCTTGTCGACACCTGTCTCTCCTGCCACTCGTGCGTGTCGCCCGGTCGGACCACGCTGGAGGCATGGACATCGTGGAGCTCGTGATGAGGCTGGTCGTGATCGCGGCGCTCGTGGCGCCGCTCGTGGTGATGGCGTTGCGGCGCCCGCCAGCAGGGGGTCGGTTCCCCGCCGGGACGAACGACGGTTGGAGCCTGCCGCCGGCCGGGCGGGGAGACCCGCGGCGGCAGGCCGACCTGGTCGGGGCGCGAGGTCTTCGAGGATGACACCAGAGCCGCGCCGACCGTCCGGCGTGGCGGGTCGTGCCGAATTGGTGAGGTACGGGAACATTTGCCCATGGCCTCCCGACGACGTGACCATGTCCCTGCCGTTGCCCTCCTGCTGACCGCCTCGCTGCTGGCTCTCGCAGGGTGCTCTGCGTCGCCCGAGCAGGAACCGGCGATCGAGGTCGCCCCGCAGGACGGGGCGTTCGACCCGCTCGCGATCACGCTGACCGGGCTCGGCGCGGGTCGCGAGGTGCGACTGGTCGCGACGACGGAGCTCGAGGGGAGCGCGATGTCGTCGCGTGCGACGTTCGTGGCGGACGAGGACGGACGGGTGGACCTCGCGACGACGGCACCGACCGAAGGGTCGTGGACCACGGCCGACGCGATGGGGCCGTTCTGGTCGATGACCGGTACCAGCCCGTCCAGCCCGGACGCCTTGTCGGTAGACCACGACGTCCGCCTCGTCGTGAGCGTCGACGACGACGTCCTCACCGAGGCCGTCGTCGAGCGGCGCGGCTACGGGGCCGACGTCGATGTCCAGGACGTGACCGACGACGGCATGGTCGCCGCCTACGCCGTGCCCACCGACTTCACCGCCGACGACCCCACGCCTGCCGTGCTCGTCTTCAGCGGGTCTGACGGCGGACTTGCCTATGCTCGTGCGGCGGCGACGCACCTCGCTGCGCTCGGCTACCCCGCCCTGGCGATCAGCTACTTCAAGAGCCCCGGGCAGCCGCCGCAGCTGGAGAACGTGCCCGTCGAGACGTTCCTCACCGGGCTGGCGTGGCTGCGGGCGCAGCCTGGCGTCGATCTCGCCCGGGTGTTCACGTTCGGCGTCTCACGCGGTGGGGAGATGGCACTGTGGCTCGCCGCCACCCGCCCTGACGAGGTGTACGGCGCCTTCGCGCCGACCGGGGCGGGCCGCCTGGGCTGCGGGTATCCGAACGGGCAGGTGTCGGCCTGGACTCTCGACGGTGTCGGCATGCCGTGCGCCGAGTACCGGCGGGACGTTGCGCCGCCTCCGGAGGCGCTCGTGGACGGCAGCACGATCGTCGGCCCGACGGTGCTCGCGTGCGGGACGGCGGACCCCGTGTGGGTAGCGTGCCCGTTGCTCACGGACGCGATGACCCGGTTCGGCGACCCGACGAGGGTTCGCTCGGTCGTGCAGGAGGACGCGGGACACTACATCGCCCTGGCGCCGTACCTGCCCGTGTCGCTGGACGAGTCGGGTGCGGTCCCGGCCGCGACGCACCAGGCCCGCGTCGAGTTCTGGAACGCCGTCGAGGAGGTGCTGGCGGAGGCGCATCACTAGCAGGGGCCCAGGCTCGGGCGGCTCGCGGCTCGCGACGCGCGGCTGCCCGCGGCGGCCTGCGGGACCCGACCCCGAGCGCAGCACGACGCCCCGGTCTCCACGAAGGAGACCGGGGCGCCGGTGCGTTGCGGGGGCGGGGTCAGCGGGCGCCGACCGCCTCCTCCGAGGGACCCGCGGAGGCGGAGAGCGAGTCGAGCTCGGTGGCCTCCCACGTGGCCTGGCCGAGGCTCGGGATCATGGCTCCGAGCGCGGGGCGCCACGTCGCGAACTGCTGCGGGAAGCAGCGCTCGAGGACGTCGATCATCGCGGGGACCGCGGTCGAGGCGCCCGGCGAGGCGCCGAGCAGGCCGGCGATCGAGCCGTCCGCGGCCGCGATGACCTCGGTGCCGAACTCGAGCACGCCGCCCTTGACCGGGTCCTTCTTGATGACCTGCACGCGCTGGCCCGCGGTGATCTTCTCCCAGTCCTTGGGGTGGGCCGTGGGCATGAACGCCTGGAGCGCCGTGAACTTGGCCTCGGGGCTCGCGACGAGCTGGCCGACCAGGTACTGCGTGAGGTCGATGTTCTTGAGGCCCGCGCCGAGCATGGACCCGATGTTGTGGGTCCGCAGCGACGTGAAGAGGTCGAGCAGCGACCCCTTCTTGAGGTACTTGGGGCTGAACCCGGCGTAGGGGCCGAACATCAGGTACGTCTTGCCGTCGACCACGCGCGTGTCGAGGTGCGGGACGGACATGGGCGGCGAGCCGACGTCGGCCTTGCCGTACACCTTGGCCTGGTGCTGGGCGACGATCTCCGGGTTGTCGGTGCGCAGGAACTCTCCGCTGATGGGGAAGCCGCCGTAGCCCTTGGCCTCCTTGATGCCGGCCTTCTGCAGCAGCGGCAGGGCGCCGCCGCCGGCACCGACGAACACGAAGCGGGCGTTGACGGTGCGCGGCCCCTGCTTGGCGTTCCAGGACACGTCCTTGACGGTGACGTCCCAGGTGCCGTCCTTGCGCTTCTTGAGGCGGTTGACCTCGTGCTGGAGGTTGAGCTCGACGTCGTGGGCCGTGAGGAAGTCGAAGAGCTGCGAGGTGAGCGCACCGAAGTCGACGTCCGTGCCGCTCGTCGCGCGGGTCGCGGCGACGGCCTCGTCGCCGTCCCGGTCGAGGACCAGCAGGGGTGCCCACTGCGCGATGACCGCGGGGTCGTCGGTGAACTCGAGCTCGCTGAACAGCGGGTGGGCGCTCAGCGCGGTGAAGCGGCGCTTGAGGTAGTCCACGTTGGCCGCGCCGCGCACGAACGTCATGTGCGGGGTGTGGCTGATGAAGCTCGCGGGCTCGGGCAGGTGGCCCCCGGTGAGCAGGTGGTGCCAGAACTCGCGCGACACCTCGAACTGCTCGTTGATCGCGACCGCCTTGGAGATCTCGACGGTCCCGTCGGCCTTCTCGGGGGTGTAGTTCAGCTCGCAGAGCGCAGCGTGGCCGGTGCCAGCGTTGTTCCACGGGTTGGAGGACTCCTGGGCTACCGCGTCGAGGCGCTCGAAGACCTTGATGGTCCACGTGGGCTCGAGGAGCTTCAGGAGGGCGCCGAGGGTCGCACTCATGATGCCGCCGCCGATGAGGGCTACGTCGATGGTGTTCTGACCCGTTGTCTTCTTAGTCGCCACCGCTCGATTTTACGCTTGTGAAGGAGTGCACATGCTGTGCCGTCCGTCACGGTCGTGCGTCACACTTTTTCGGGACCAAGGTCCCTGGACGTCGCGTCCTAGGTCCCCGCGACGCGCTGATCTGGTGTTTTGACCAGAAACCTCGTATCTATGCGCCAGGATGGTCCTGACGGTCGCACTCGCCCCCCGCGACCCGACTCGCCCCGTCCACGCCCGACCTTTCTCGTGAGGCCCCCCACATGAGCACTCCCACCCCCGGCCGCGTCGTGGTGGTCGGCGCCGGCATGGTCGCCCACCGGTTCGTGAGCCAGATGATCGCACGCTCTCCCGAGGGGGCGTGGCACGTGTCCGTCGTCGGGGACGAGGACCGGGCCCCGTACGACCGCGTGCACCTGTCCGAGTACTTCACGGGACGCTCGGCGGACGACCTGACGATGGAGCCCTCGGTCTGGGCGGACCCGCGCACCGAGCTCGTCACGGGCGACGCGGTCGCTGCCGTGGACCGCGAGACGCAGACCGTCACGACGAGGTCCGGGCGCGTGCTCGCCTACGACCACCTGGTCCTGGCCACGGGCTCCTGGGCCTGGACGCCCCGCACCGAGGGCACCGACCTGCCGGGCGTCTTCAGCTACCGCACCCTGGCCGACCTGGAGGGGCTGCGCGAGTACGTCGGGCTGCGCTCCGCGCGCCTGGGGCGCCCGCTGCACGGCGTCGTAGTCGGGGGAGGCGTGCTGGGGCTCGAGGCCGCGGCCGCGCTCCAGACCCTCGGCGTGGCCGCGACGGTCGTCGAGTTCGCCGACCGGCTCATGAGCGTCCAGCTCGACGACGCGGGCGGCGAGGCGCTGCGCGTGCTCGTGACCGACCGTGGGATCGACGTCCGCACCTCGACCGGCGCCACGGGGCTCACCGCCGCGGGCGACGGCGCCGTGGGGGGCATGGACCTGTCGGACGGGTCGCGGGTCCCCGCCGACGTCGTGATCTTCTCGACGGGCATCCGGCCCCGGGACCGCGTCGCACGCGAGGCGGGCCTCGCGATCGGCGAGCGCGGCGGCGTCGTCGTCGGTGCGGCGTGCCACACCTCGGACCCGGCCGTGTGGGCCATCGGGGAGTGCGCGTCGTTCGAGGACCAGTGCGTGGGCCTGGTCGCACCGGGCAACGCCATGGCCGACGTCGTCGTCGACCGCCTGCTCGGCGGCAGCGCGACCTACTCCCCGGCGCCCGAGGGGACCAAGCTCAAGGGCGTCGACATCGAGGCGGCGAGCTTCGGCGACGTGTTCGGGCTGACGCCCGGCGCGCTCGAGGTCACGTTCGCCGACCCGGTCGCGCGGACCTACCGCAAGCTCGTCGTCTCGGACGACGCGCGGACCCTGCTCGGCGGCGTGTTCGTGGGCGACGCGGCCCTCTACTCGTCGCTGCGGCCCCTGCTGGGCCGCTCGCTGGGCGCCGACCCGTCGGCGTTCCTCGCCCCGGAGGGCGGCGCCCCGGCGCTCGGCGGCGACCTGCCCGACGACGTCGTGGTCTGCTCGTGCGCGAACGTCACCGCCGGGACGGTCCGAGGGGCGGTGACCGAGCACGGCTGCACGAGCCTGGGCGAGGTCAAGGCGTGCACCAAGGCCGGGACCGTGTGCGGGTCGTGCGTACCGGTGCTCACCAAGATCGTCAACACGTCGCTCGAGGCGGCCGGCGTCACGGTGTCGAACGCGATGTGCGAGCACTTCACGATGTCGCGCGCCGAGCTCTTCGCGCTCGTGCGGCAGGACGGGCTGCGCACCTTCACCCAGATCGTCGCGGCGCACGGCACGGGCCGCGGCTGCGTGGTCTGCAAGCCGGTCGTCGCCTCGATCCTGGCGTCGCTGTGGGGCGGGTACATCCTCGACGGCGAGCAGGCCGCGCTCCAGGACACCAACGACCGCGCGCTGGCCAACCTGCAGAAGGACGGCACGTACTCGGTGGTCCCGCGCGTCCCCGCGGGGGAGATCACGCCCGAGAAGCTCATCGTGATCGGGCAGGTCGCGCAGGACTTCGGTCTGTACACGCGCGTGACGGGCGCCCAGCGCATCGGGCTCTTCGGGGCGCGGATCGACCAGCTCCCGGAGATCTGGCGTCGCCTGGTCGACGCGGGGATGGAGTCGGGGCAGGCGTACGGCAAGTCGTTGCGCGCGGTGAAGTCGTGCGTGGGGTCCTCGTGGTGCCGGTTCGGGGTGCAGGACTCGGTGGGCATGGCCGTGCGTCTCGAGCTCCGCTACCGGGGGCTGCGGTCGCCGCACAAGTTCAAGATCGGTGTCTCGGGCTGTGCGCGCGAGTGCGCCGAGGCGCGGGGCAAGGACGTGGGCGTGATCGCGACCGAGAAGGGCTGGAACGTGTACGTGGGCGGCAACGGCGGCTTCTCGCCCCGGCACGCCGAGCTGCTCGCGGAGGACCTCGACGACGAGACGCTCGTCGCGGTGGTCGACCGCTTCCTCGCGTACTACGTGCGGACCGCCGACCGCCTGCAGCGCACGGCCCCGTGGGTCGCGGACTTCCCTGGTGGGATCGTCGAGCTGCGCAAGGTCCTGGTCGAGGACTCGCTGGGCATCGCGGCCGACCTCGAGGCCGAGGTCGCGCGGCACGTCGAGTCGTACGTCGACGAGTGGGCGCAGACCCTCGACGACCCGGACCGTCTGTCGCGGTTCGTGTCGTTCGTCAACGCGCCCGACCAGCACGACCCCGACCTCGCCTACACAGGCGTGCGCGGACAGGTGCGACCGGCCCGCCCCGGCGAGCCCTCCGACAACGACCCGGTGATCGCCCGCACGGTGGAGGTCCGCAAGTGAGCGCGACGGCATGGACGACGGTCTGCCCCTTCGAGCGGCTCGTGCCCGAGCGCGGCGTCGCCGCGCTGGTCGACGGCACCCAGGTCGCCGTGTTCCGACTGGCCGACGACCGGCTGTTCGCGGTCCAGCAGCGCGACCCCTACTCGGGGGCCAACGTGCTCTCGCGCGGGATCGTCGGCTCGGCGGGCGAGACCCCGACCATCACCTCGCCCATGTACAAGCAGGTCTGGGACCTGACGACGGGGCGGTGCCTCGACCCGAGCGGCAAGGAGCCCGAGGCCCTCGTGACCTTCGAGGTCGCGGTCGAGGACGGGACGGTCCTGGTCAGGGCCTGACCGGCCCTCGGCGACGCACGGGGACTCCCGACGGCCACGGCGCGAGCGGGGGCAGGTCCACGGCGACCCCGCCCCGGCGTGCGACCGGGGCTGTGGGGGTCTCGCGTCCCGCGAGCCACGCGGCGACGTCCGCCGCGGAACCCGTCACGGTCGTGAGCGCGTCGTCGGCCCCCAGGACCGCGGCCCGCACGCCCTCGGGCCCGACGACGGAGCGCGCCTCGTCCTCGTCCCGCACCACGAGCACGGGCTCGGCCAGGCGCAGGCCCAGGAAGTCGAGCAGGTGGTCGGCGAAGGAGAGCCCCCAGGTCGCGGACGGCGTGAGGCCCTGGGCGGTACTGACCTCGCCCAGGTCGGTCGCGTGAATGCGGACCTCGCGCCACCAGCAGTCGAGGACGTCGGCGACCGTCCCGTCGCGATACGTCACGGGTGCGTCCCACCCTGTGCGGTCCGTCAGGTCCCAGGCCGCGTCGAGCCGCGCGCCTGCCGCCCCGAGCGCGTCGAGGTGCTCGTCGCGCGAGCGGGTCGCGCCGTTCTCGATCCCGGCCGCGCGGCCCTCGGCCCCACCCTCGTAGACCTCGGCCGTCTCGCCGCGGGCCGCGAGCTCGGCCTGGCGGGCGAGCGCGTCGCCGACCATCGCGACGTGGGAGAGCACGTGCCCGACGGTCCACCCGTCGAGCGCGCTGGGGGAGCGGAGGGCATCGTCGTCGAGCGTGCGGACGGCCTCGACGAGCCGGTGCAGCGCGGCGCCCGCGTCGGTGCGCGCGGCGCCCGTCGCGTCGGTGGCGGCGTGCGTGCCGGTGGTGTCCGTGCCGGTGTCCTGCGTGGTCCTCGTCATGGCCAGAGCAGCCCCTTCTCCCAGTCGTGGCCGACGGCGCGGTAGCGCAGCCGGGTCTGTCCGCCGTCGTCCGACGCCTGCCAGAACTCGACCGACGTCGGCGCGAGCGCGTACGCGGTCCAGGCGGGCTCGACCAGCGTCGGGTCGCGCTGCACGCGGGCGAGCGCGCCCGCGAAGGCGTCCCGGTACTCCTGCCGGGACGCGAGCGCCTCGCTCTGGTGTCCCACGAGCGCGGCGGCCCGCGATCCCTCCGAGCGGGCGAGGAAGTCCGCCGTGCTCGTCGCCGGGGCGGCGGGCGCCACGGGGCCGATCACCCGGACCTGGCGTCCGAGCGGGGGCCAGAGGAACGTGAGGGCGGCGTACGGGTTCTCGGCGAGGTCACGGCCCTTGGGGCTCGACGAGCCGGTCGCGAACCACCATCCCGAGGGGTCGACGTCCTTGAGGATCACGGTGCGTGCCTGCACCTCGCCCGAGGCCCCGGCGGTCGCCAGGGTCATGGCGTGGGGGAGCGGCACCCCGGCGTCGATCGCCTCCTCGATCCAGGTGCGGAACAGCGTCACGGGATCCGACGGCGCCGCGCCAGGGTCGAGGACCGGCAGGCCCGGGGCGAAGGTCGGCAGGGCGCGGAGCCGGTCGCGGAGGGACGAGGACTCGTCGGTCCGATCGTTCCCTGCATGGGAGGCAGGGCTGTCGGCACGGCCCGCCCCGGCGCTCATCGGCGTGCCGCCGTGCTCGGGTCCAGCGCCGGTTCGAGCATCGACACGAACCCCTCGACCGCGGCGCTCATGGCCGCCGCGTCGTCGAGGGCACGCGCGAGCACGTACCCGCCCTGGACGATCGCGACCGCCGCGTGCGCGCGGTCGTGAGCGGCGTCGTCGGGCAGGCCGGTCTCCTCGAAGACCGCCTGGACCCGCGCGACCAGGCCCACGAAGTAGTCGCGGACGGGACCGCGCAGCTCCTCGTCCGACATGACCGAGGGGTCGCTCGTCAGGCGCCCGACCTTGCAGCCCGCGAGCGCCGGCCGGGGGCGTTCGAGGTAGGCCACGAGCCGTTCGGTGGGTGAGCGGTCGGCGTCCTCGAGGTCGGTCGCGACGGACGAGAGGGCCTCGCGGGTGGTCGCGCTGATCGCGGCGAGCGAGAGGTCGTGCTTGGTGGGGAAGTGGTGGTAGAGGCTGCCCTGCCCGACGCCGCTCGCCTCGAGGACCTGGCGCGGGCTCGTGCCCTCCACGCCCTGGGCCCAGAACAGGTCGCGGGCCGCCCGGACGAGGCGCTCGCGGCTCGGGAGGTCGGTGTCGCTCATGCCGACACCATACCTACCTCTAGGTATGGTGTCGAGACCTCGGCGGTCGCCAACGTGCGGGCGACGCCCTTGGAGGAACCCCACGACGAGTTGTGGTCCGGTGACAAGGCGAGGCGGCTCGCCTTGTCAGGACAGGCGGGGGAGGGGGAGCGGGCGCGCGAGAAGGATCGTGGTCGTGAACCCCTCCTCCGACCATGACGGCACAGGCCCTGCCGACGTCCGCGACCTCCTGGACACCCTCGTCGCCCGCGGCCTCGCCGGCACGGCCCCGACACGCGCCGAGGCGGTGGCCGTCCTGCGGACGGGCGACGACGACCTGCTCGACGTCGTCGCCGCGGCCGGGCGAGTGCGTCGCCACCGGTTCGGCCGACGCGTGCGGCTCAACTACCTGGTCAACCTCAAGTCGGGCCTGTGCCCCGAGGACTGCACGTACTGCTCGCAGCGCCTCGGCTCGACCGCCCAGGTCCTGAAGTACTCGTGGCTGAGCACCGAGGACGCGGTCGCCGCCGCCCGGGCCGGGGTCGACGGCGGTGCCCGCCGCGTCTGCCTCGTCGCGAGCGGGCGCGGACCGAGCGACCGCGACGTGGTGCGGGTGTCCGCGATGGTCGACGGGATCAAGCGCGAGCACCCCGACGTCGAGGTCTGCGCGTGCCTCGGCCTGCTCCGTGACGGCCAGGCCGAGCGGCTGGCCGCCGCGGGAGCCGACGCCTACAACCACAACCTCAACACGTCCGAGGCGACGTACGCCGACATCTGCACCACGCACGAGTACGCGGACCGTGTCCAGACCGTGGCACGGGCGAAGGGCGCCGGACTCTCGCCCTGCTCCGGGCTGATCGCGGGCATGGGGGAGAGCGACCAGGACCTCGTCGACGTGGCGTTCGCGCTGCGCGACCTCGGGGCCGACTCCGTGCCCGTCAACTTCCTCGTCCCGTTCGACGGGACGCCCCTCGCGGGGACGTGGGACCTCACGCCCCAGCAGTGCCTGCGCATCCTCGCGATGGTGCGCTTCGTCTGCCCCACGGCCGAGCTCCGCCTCGCGGCCGGTCGCGAGGTGCACCTGCGCTCGCTCCAACCCCTCGCGCTGGAGATGGTGAGCTCGATCTTCCTGGGCGACTACCTCACGAGCGAGGGGCAGGCCGCGCGTGCGGACCTCGACATGCTCGCCGACGGAGGGTTCGAGGTCGAAGGGGCTCGCGGTGCCCCCGGGGCACGCGTCACGCCGGGCGACCGGTCCGAGGTCCGTGCCCCCTCCGGCGTCCCGTCGAGCGAGCCCGGTGTGACGGTCCGTCGCCGTGGCCCCGGGACGGCCGTGGCGCCCAACGCCTGAGGCCCCGTCGTCCCCGGACAGGCCCGTCGGCCCCGGAGGATGGCCGTCCACGCACCGATGAGTTCGGGCGCTCGCGCGGGTCGGAGAGGGACGGTGTGGTGACGGAGCCACCCGAGAGACGGAGGACCTCCCATGGCCGCAGAACCCGCCCAGCCCACCGGCGATCCCGTCGAGCCCATCGAGGAGGCCGGCGCGCCCGCCGGAGTCCTCATGACGGACTTCTCGTCCCCCGGCTCCGCGCCCACCCCGTGGGCCGACGCCCAGACCGTGCTCCAGGGGGCCGAGATCTTCTGGCTGTCCACGGTCCGCCCCGACGGTCGCCCGCACGTCACGCCGCTCATCACCGTCTGGGCCGACGGTGCGCTCCACTTCTGCACGGGCCGCACCGAGCGCAAGGCACGCAACCTCGCGGCGAACCCCGGGTGCGTCCTGACCACCGGGACCAACCTCATGACCGAGGGGCTCGACGTCGTGCTCGAAGGGGCCGCCGAGCGGGTCACCGAGGACCACACGCTGCGGCGGCTCGCGGACCGGTGGGCGTGCAAGTACGACTGGCACTTCGACGTGCGCGACGGCGCCTTCTGGGACAGCGAGGCGCCCTCGGGCGGCTCGGACCCCGGGGAGCAGGCCACCGTCGAGGCGTACGTCTTCCAGGTGCAGCCCACGACCATCTACGCGTACGGGCGCGGCGAGGACTACACCGCGACCCGGTGGAGGTTCGAGGACGGGGCTAGCGTGGAGGCGTGACACCCGCCCAGCGCCGTGTGCTGCTCGTCGCGATCCTCGCCTCGTTCGTGTCGTTCCTCGACGGGACGGTGGTCAACGTCGCACTGCCCGCCATCGCGGACGAGCTGGCCGGGGGAGTGCTCGACGGGCTCGCGCTCCAGCAGTGGGTCGTCGACGCCTACCTCATCACCCTCGGTTCGCTCATCCTCGTGGCGGGTTCGCTGTCCGACGTCCACGGGCGCCGCCGCGTCATGTGGTGGGGGCTCGTCGGGTTCGCGCTCACGTCGGTGCTGTGCGCCCTGGCCCCCACGGGCGTCGTGCTCGTGGTCGCGCGCGGGCTCCAGGGCATCGCGGGCGCGCTGCTCGTGCCGAGCTCGCTCGCGATGATCATCTCGTCGTTCAGCGGCGCCGCGCAGGCCAAGGCGATCGGCACCTGGACCGCGTGGACCGGCACCGCGATGATCGCCGGCCCCCTGCTCGGAGGGGTGCTCGTCGACACCCTGTCGTGGCGCTGGGTGTTCGGGATCAACCTCCTGCCCGTCGCGGTGACGCTGTGGATCCTGCGCGGCATGGAGGAAGGCGACACCGAGACCGGTCGGCGCATCGACGTGCGCGGCGCCGTGCTCGCGGCCGTCGGGCTCGCCGGGCCCGTCTTCGCGCTCATCGAGCACGGGCGCTTCGGGTGGTCGAGCCCGGTCGTGTGGGTGCCGCTCGTCGTCGGGATCGCGTCTCTCGGGGCGTTCCTCGCCTGGGAGCGGCGCGCCCCCGACCCCATGCTGCCGCTGTCCCTGTTCTCGGTGCGCAACTTCGCCGCGGGCAACGTCGCCACGGCCGCGATCTACGGGGCGCTCGCGTTCGGCGGGTTCGCCGTCACCCTGTTCGTGCAACAGGTCGCCGGGTACAGCGCGACCCTCGCGGGCCTCGCCCTGCTGCCCGTCACGCTGCTCATGCTGTTCCTGTCCTCGCGCTTCGGGGCGCTCGCGGGCCGGTACGGGCCGCGCCTGTTCATGACGGTGGGCCCCCTGATCGCGGGCTGCGGGTACCTGCTCATGCTCACCACGACCGCCGAGGCGAGCTACTTCACGCAGCTCCTCCCAGGGATCCTGCTGTTCGGCCTGGGGCTCGCGGTCACGGTGGCGCCGCTGACCGCGGCCATTCTCGGGTCGATCCCGGCCGCGGACGCGGGCATCGGGTCGGCCGTGAACAACGCGGTCTCGCGCATCGCGGGCCTCGTGGTCATCGCGTGCGCGGGGATCGTCATCGGACCCGTGCTCGACGTCGCCGGGTTCCACCGGGCGCTCGTCGTCACCGCTGCGCTTCTCATCGCGGGCGGCCTCGTGAGCTGGGCGGGCATCCGCAACGAGCAGGTCGTGGCGGCGGGGGCGGGTCCTGCGGAGAACGCGGACGCGGCCGAGGCCTGACCAGGCCGGCCCGGCCCGGCCCTGGGAGGCGGCGTCGAGTGTGCAGTATGGGAGGTCGGGCTAGGGAGACAGACGTCCCGAACTGCACACTCGGCGATCGGAGCCTCGCGACGGCGCGGCGCTTGGCCCTACTCGACCACGTGCAGGTCGTGCGGTGCGTCGTTGAGGCGGCGTGCGCCGTCGGGCACGTCGTCCGGGAACGCGACCACGATGTCCTCGATGCGGACGCCGAAGTTCCCCGACAGGTAGATCCCGGGCTCGACCGAGAAGCACATGCCGGAGACGATGGGCTGCTCCTCGCCCTCGATCATGTAGGGCGGCTCGTGCGTCGTGAGCCCGATCCCGTGGCCCGTCCGGTGGATGAACTGCTCGCCGTACCCGGCCTCGGTGATGACGGCGCGCGCGGCGCGGTCGACGTCCTGGCACGTCGCGCCGGGCCGGACCGCGTCGACCCCGGCCTGCTGTGCGGCACGGACGACCTCGAAGACCTCGCGCTGCTGGTCCGTCACGTCGCCCCCGACGTGCACCATGCGCGTCATGTCCGAGCCGTAGCCGTCCTTGAGGCCGCCGAAGTCGAGCACGACCATGTCGCCCTCCTGGATGACCCGGTCGCCCGCCTCATGGTGCGGGTTGGCGCCGTTGGGCCCTGAGCCGACGACCGTGAAGTCGACCTGCGAGTGTCCGTGGTCGCGCAGGAAGCCCGCGAGGTCCGCCGCGACGTCGAGCTCGCGGCGCCCGCTGAAGCGGATCTCGACGATGTCGGCGAACGTCGCGTCGTTCGCCGCTCCCGCGGCCGCGAGGCGCTCGAGCTCGTCGGGCCCCTTGACCGCGCGCAGCATGGGCAGGGCCTGCGTCATCGCCGAGTACGACGAGCCCGGCAGCGTGCGCTGGAGCCCCAGCAGGTGCATGGCCCAGGCCGAGTCGGAGATCGCGTAGCGCCCGGCGGCGTCGAGCAGGTCGGCCGTGACCGCGTACTCGTCGACGCCGTCCGTCCACGCCGTGACGTGCAGGGCCGCGGCGCCGGCCGCGCGGTCGAGGTCAGGTCGTTCCAGGACGGGCACCACGATCGACGCCTCGCCGTCGGCCGGGACCACGAGCAGCGTGATGCGCTCGGTCATGGCCGTGGGGGTGTACCCCGTGAAGTACGTCATGTCGGGCCCGGGGGTGACGAGCACCCCGGCGAGCCCGGCGTCCCGGGCCTGGGCGGCCGCGCGGTCGATGCGCGCGGCGAAGTCCTGTGCGGTGAACTCCCTCATGGGGCCAGCCTGCCACCGCTCTCGCCGGTGCGCCGGGCGAGGCGCCCGACGGCGGAGCCCGTCCCGGGTGCGCGGCTCGCCGTTGGGCGGTGCAGGCGCTCAGGCCTTGCGGTGCTCCGCGACCCCGCGCAGGGCCTCGCGGCGGGTCCGCAGCTCCTCGCGGCCCTCGCGGGTGATCTGTGCCCAGTTCCGGTTCTTCGTGATCCGGGCATGGACCAGGCTCGCCTCGGTGAGGTCGTGGAGGCGGGCCGCGAGGTTGCGCTCCTCGATGCCTGTGAGGCGGGCGAGCGCGGGCTGGTCGGCCTCGTCGGCGTCACCGAGCACCGCGAGGACCCGCAGGTTGTCGGTCGCGGGGTCGCCGATGCTCAGGGCGCCGTCGCCGGCCGCGAGGGTCTGCCGCTCGCCGCGCAGGGCGACCAGCGCGGCTGCCAGCAGGGCGAGGCCCAGAGCGATCGTTCCCACGAGGTGCAGCACCGACGACGCGCCGCCCGAGCCGCTGACGGTCACGAGTGCCAAGGACGCGGTCATCGTCACGAGCCCGGCCACCCACAGGAAGCGGTCCGAGGCGCGCAGGCCCAGGACGACGAGCCCGAGGCCCAGGACGAAGGGCACGCCCGTCGCGAGGAGGATCCAGGGGAAGAGGAAGGCGACCAGTGCGCTCAGGACGAGCGCGATCCCGTACCCGTCGCTCCCGACACCCACCCCCGAGGGCAGCCGCAGGGCGAAGGCCGTGACGTACGTCGCGAGGAAGGCCGCGACCGGTACGAGTACGAGGAGCCAGAACTGGTTCCCCTCGAACCAGTCCGCCCCCGTGAGGACGAGGACCAGGACCGCCAGCCCGCAGACGGCGAGCGGGAGCGAGCGGGCATGTCGTGCGGCGCGGGTCCGCAGGCGTGCGGAGTCGGCTGCGACGAGGGCGGGGACGGTGGCGGACATGGGCTTCACGGTACGTCACCGACCGGCCGCGGGGCGCGGACCCCTGGTGCGCGACGCGCAGCGCGTCGCGCGGGGAACCGCGCCCCGTGGGAGCGGGAC
Organism: Oerskovia rustica; assembly: GCF_014836555.1. GTDB lineage: Bacteria > Actinomycetota > Actinomycetes > Actinomycetales > Cellulomonadaceae > Oerskovia > Oerskovia rustica. The sequence continues at coordinate 17,179 of NZ_JACSQQ010000002.1, read as the reverse complement.
AGACGGCTCAGACCGTGATGACGACCTTGCCGCGCACGTGCCCGGTCCGGCTCGCCTCGTGGGCCTTCGCGGTGTCGGCCAGGTCGTAGACCTCGGCGACGTCGACCGTGAGCTGCCCGGCGTCGGCGAGGCGGGCCAGCTCGGTCAGCCCGTCGACGTCGGGGCGGACCCACACGTAGTGCCCGCCGAGCTCGTCGCGGGCCGCCGCGTCGACGACCGAGGCGACCGTGCCGCCGTCGCGCAGCACGTCCGGCGTGGTGGCGAGGGCCTCGCCACCGATGTAGTCGAGCACGACGTCGACGCCCTCGGGTGCGAGGGCGCGCACGCGCTCGGCGAGGCCGTCGCCGTAGGTCACGGGCTCGGCGCCCAGCGAGCGCAGGTACTCGTGGTTGCGCTCGGAGGCGGTGCCGATCACGCGCGCGCCGCGGGCGACCGCGATCTGCACGGCCATCGACCCGACGCCCCCCGCGGCCGCGTGCACGAGCACGGTCTGACCGTTGCTCACCTCGGCGCGGTCGATCGTCTGCAGGGCGGTGAGCCCCGCGAGCGGCGCGCCGGCGGCCTGCTCCCACGTCCACGCCGCGGGCTTGCGGGCCAGCGTGCGGACGGGGGCCGCGACGAGCTCGGCGGTCGTGCCGCCGGAGACGACGTCCTTGCGCACGTACCCGAAGACCTCGTCGCCGACCGAGAGCTCGGGTGTGTCCAGGCCGACCTGCTCGACGACGCCCGCGACGTCCCAGCCGGGCACGACCGGGAACGTGGCGTCCATGATCGCGTCGAGGTAGCCCTCGCGGACCTTCCAGTCCACGGGGTTGACGCTCGTGGCCTTGACCCGGACCAGGACGGTGTCCGGCCCGACCTTGGGCGTGGGGAGCTCGCTGAGCTCGAGGACGTCGGCTCCGCCGTAGCGGGAGTAGGTGATGGCTCGCATGAAGGCGGCAACGGGCGGGGGGGGGGGGG
>NZ_JACSQQ010000002.1:8375-16209 GCF_014836555.1 Oerskovia rustica | reverse complement strand
CCCCGGCGCCGCCGCCCGTCGTGTCCCGGCAGGTCAGCCGTCGATCGCGCTCGGGTCCATGTACATGATCTCCCACAGGTGTCCGTCGAGGTCGGAGAAGCTGCGCGAGTACATGAAGCCCTCGTCCTGGGGCGGGTTGGTCTGCGACCCGCCCGCGGCGAGCGCCCGGTCGGCGAGCTCGTCGACACCCGGGCGGGACTCGGCGCTGATCGCGTTGATGGTCTCGGTCGCGCTCTGGGCGTCGACGATGTCCTTCGACGTGAACCGGCGGAAGAAGTCGCGCGTCAGGAGCATGACGTAGATCGTGTCGCTGATGACGACGCACGACGCGTTCTCGTCGGTGAACTGCTCGTTGATCGTGAACCCGAGCTGCGTGTAGAACGCCTTGGACCTGTCGAGGTCGGCCACGGGCAGGTTGACGAAGATCTGGGTTCCGGTCATGAGGAGCTCCTTCGGACGTACCGCCGCGGTGCTCCGCAGCGAGGACGGGTGTCGTCGGTGTAGACCGGCGGTCCTCGGAGAACTCATCGGCCTGTCAGACCAGGACCTCCCCGTCGCGGGCCACGACCTGGCCGCCGGCCACGACGAGCGCGCGGCCCGGCGCCCGGACCACGGCGTCCATGGTGTTCTCGGCGTCGACCAGCACGACGTCGGCGCGCGCACCCTCGACGAGGTCGTGCACCGGGCGTCCCACGAAGTGCGCGGCGTCGCTCGTCGCGAGCCGGGCTGCGCGCACGATGTCCTCGTCGTGGCGGAAGCGCGCGAGCTGGGACAGGCGGGTCGTGAGTGCGAGCAGGTCGCCCGTGCCGTACGGCGCCCACAGGTCGCGGATGCCGTCGGTGCCCAGGCCCACGCGCACGCCGTGCGCGCGCAGCAGGTCGAGCGGGAGCGGGGTGGCGCCGATCGGGGCGACGGTCGTCATGCTGATGCCCGCGTCGCCCATGGCCTCGACGAGGTCGGCCATGCGGGTCGGCGGGAGCTGCCCGACCGCGAAGCCGTGCGCGACGTTGACCTTGCCCTGCAGGCCCGCGCGGATCGTGCGCTCGATCATGAGCTCGATCTGGAACGCGCCGAGCTCGCCGCCGTCGTGGAGGTGGACGTCGACGCCGACGCCGCGTCGCTCGGCGATCTCGAACAGCCCGTCGAGCTGCGTCACGGGGTCGCGGTCGATCGAGGCGGGGTCGAGCCCGCCGATGTGCTCGGCCCCGGCGGTCGCTGCGGCGTCGAGCAGCTCGAGCACACCGGGTCGGCGCAGGACGCCGTCCTGGGGGAACGCGACGATCTCGGCGTCGACCGCGCCGCCGAGGACGAACAGGGACTCGCGGACCACGTCGATACCGCGCAGCCCGAGGCCCAGGTCGACGTCCACGTGGGTGCGGATCGCCGTCGTGCCGTGGCGCAGGAACTCGCGCAGGACGGCGACCGTGACGTCGACCCCGGGGATGCCGAGCTCGTCACGGTGCTCGCGCTCGTGCGCGATGCGTCCCTGCGTGGTGGCCTCGCCGCCGTAGCTGACCCACGGCTTGCCCCACCAGCTCTTGTCGACGTGCGCGTGCGCGTTGACGAACCCGGGCAGGGCCAGGAGGCCACGCCCGTCGACCTCGCCCGGGGCGGGCACGCTGCCCGACGGCGCAGCCTCCGCGGGGGAGTGCGGCGTCACCCGGGTGATGTGCCCGTCCGCGACGTGGAGGTCGACGGGGTCGGTGCCCCATGGCCTGACGTTGCGCAGCACCGACACGGCGACCTGGGGAGAGCTGGGGAACGGGGGCATCTGAGGTCCTTCTTCCGGTGGTGCTGGCTGGCCTGGTGCAGGACCCACCCCCAGGGGCTCTCACCGTCAGCAAATGGTATACCATTTCTCGCCGGGGCTTCCGGGAGGATGGGCGCATGAGCGCAGACCAGTCGTTCGAGCCCGAGGCGGACCGGGTCGCCCGGATCGTGCGCGAGCAGATCATCGACGGCGACCGTGCGCCGGGCGACCGGCTCGTCGAGCGCGACCTCGCGGCCGAGCTCGGGGTGAGCCGCGTCCCCGTCCGCGACGCCCTCAAGGCGCTCATCGCCGAGGGGCTCGTGACCCCGCGCCCCAGGACGTGGGCCGTCGTGCGGACCTTCACCGACGCCGACGTCGACGACCTGATCGAGGTGCGCTCGGCGCTCGAGACCCTGACCTTCCGCCTCGCCGCCGAACGCAGGACCCCCGACGAGGTCGCCGCGCTCGAGGCCGTCCTCGACCGCGAGGCCCGGGCCGCGCGCGACCACGACGCGAAGGCCGCCCACCGTGCTGGCGCCGACTTCCACGAGCTCGTCGCGACGACCGCCGCGAGCCCCCTCCTCGACGAGATCGGCGCGATCACCGCGAGCCGCCTGCGCTGGCTCCTCGGGCAGCACGTCGACCTCCAGGAGATGGTCGACGAGCACCGCGGTCTCCTGGCCGCGATCCGCGCGGGCGACGGGCAGGAGGCGGCGCGGCTTGCCGTCGGGCACGTGCAGACCAGCCGCGACGCCGCGCGCACCCGGCGTGCCCGGGCCGCACCGCGGGACTGAGGTCTCACCCCTCCCGGCGCACGTCCTCGGGCGACTTGTCGGGCCGCCAGCCCCGCCACACCGCGTGCCGCAGCTTGCCGTCGCCCTCCGGGGCGCTCGTCCAGTCCGCGTAGTCGACCTCGCCGACCAGGTGCGGCGTGACCCAGCGGGCGTCCGAGGCGTCCGCGGCCGGGACGTCGAGAGCCGGGTTCGTGACCCGTTCGATCCGGCCGAGCCGTGTCACGAGGTCGCGCCGGTCCTTCTCGGTGAAGCCCGACCCGACGCGGCCCACGTAGCGCAGCCCCTCGTCGTCGGGCACGGCGAGCAGCAACGAGCCGACCAGGTGCGACCTGTCCCCGTGCCCCGGGCGCCAACCGACCACCACGACCTCCTGGCTGTGCGAGTGCTTGATCTTGATCCAGGTCCGCGAGCGTCGCCCGGCCGTGTACGTGCTCGTGCGGCGCTTGGCCACCACGCCCTCCAGGGCGAGCTGCCTGCTCGTCGCGACGGCCCCCGCGAGGTCGCCGTCGAACGCGGGCGGCACGTGCACGATCCCCGACCCGTCGACCAGGCCCTCGAGGATCTCGCGGCGCTCGTCGTAGGTGCGCCGGACGAGCGAGCGGCCAGCGACGGACAGGACGTCGAAGAGCATGAGCTCGACCCCGACCTTCGCGCGCGCCGCCGCGACGTCCCCCGCCCTGGTGAGGTTGGCGCGCTGCTGGAGCCGCCGGAAGCTCGGGCGACCGCGGGCGTCGAGCGCCACGATCTCGCCGTCCACGACCACGGGCAGGTCCTGAGCGCGGACGCGGGACGCGAGGTCCGCGAGCTCGGGGTAGGTCACGGTCATGTCCTTGCCGCTGCGGCTCACGAGGCGGACGGTCGGGGCACCGGTGCTGCCGGTGACCTGCGCGACCACCCGGAAGCCGTCCCACTTCATCTCGTAGGCCCAGCCCTCGGGGTCGCCCTCGGCCGTGAGCGTCTCGACCGTCCCGGCGGTCGCGAGCATGGGGCGGGGCAGGGCGGCGCCCGCGGGCTCGTCGTCGGGCTCGGTGGGCTGTCCGGAAGCCTTGCCGCGGGGCGCGGCGTGCTGCGTCGCGCGCTGTGGCGCCGGCCCCTCGTCGCGCGGGGCCATGAGGTGGATGAGCCAGTTGTTCTCCTCGGCTCTGCCTGATGCGCCGGAGGAGCCGTGCTGCTGATGGCCCCCCGTGTGGATGAGTGCGAGCCGCCGCGTCCCGTGCTGCTCGCCGTGCAGCGTGACGATGACCTCCTCGTCGTCGCGCCACTTCTCGAGCTCGTACGTGCCCGCGTCCCAGATGGTCACCTCGCCGCCGCCGTACTCGCCCGCCGGGATGGTCCCCTCGAACGAGCCGTACGCGAGCGGGTGGTCCTCGGTCTGGACCGCGAGATGGTTCTGCTTCGTGTCGGTCGGCTCCCCGCGCGGCAGGGCCCAGCTCACGAGGACGCCGTCGTGCTCCAGGCGGAAGTCCCAGTGCAGGCGGCGCGCGTGGTGCTCCTGGATGACGAAGCTGTTGCCCGCTGGTGACCCGTCGGGCGGCTCGCCCGATCCCGGGACCGGCTCGGGCGTCCGGGAGGCGTCGCGCTTGGCGCGGTAGGCCTCGAGGCGGTCGCGGCGGGGGGCGTCTCCTGGTGTGCTGTCGCGCCCGTCGTCGTCCGTGCTCCCGCCGCCCGACGGCGCCGCGCCCTTGCGCGCGAACGTCGCCATGCGCTCGGGCGTGGGTTCGAGAGAGGCCAGGTGGCCGGCAGTGAGCGCCGCGAGCGGGTCGCCCATGCTCTGGACCCGCTCCACGACCTGGTCCTTGTCGAGGTGCGCGAGGTCGGGGTCGTCGAGCTCCCCCACGTGCGCGGGGCCGCGACGGTCGGGTGGGCACGGCCACGCAGCGAGTAGGGCGCGATGGTGGTCTTGTTGCCGTTGTTCTGGCTCCAGTCGACGAGCACCTTGCCGCCACGCAGCGCCTTCTTCATGTCGCTCACGACGAGGTCGGGGTGCTCGGCCTCGAGGTAGCGCGCGAGCTCGTGCGCTACCGCGCTGACCTCGTCGGTGGTCTGGTGGCCGTCGAGCGCGGCGTACAGGTGGATGCCCTTGGACCCGCTCGTCACGGGCAGGGGGTTCAGGCCCATGCCGCGCAGCACGTCGCGGGCCAGGCGCGCGACCTCGGCGCACTCGGGCAGGCCCGCGCCCTCGCCGGGGTCGAGGTCGAGGACCAGCCGGTCGGGGTTCTTCTGGACGCCGGTCCGCCCGAACTGCCACTGCGGCACGTGGATCTCCAGGGCGGCGACCTGCCCGAGCCACGTGAGCGTCGCGAGGTCGTTGACGAGCGGGTACTCGTTCGCGTGGTCCTTGTGCTGGATCGTGCGACGCCGGACCCAGGTGGGCGTGCCGGCGTCGAGGTTCTTCTGGAAGAACACCGGCCCCTCGACGCCGTTGGGCCAGCGCTTGCGCGTGGCCGGGCGGTTCGAGGCGTGGGGGAGCAGGACGTCCGCGACCGCTGCGAGGTAGGCCAGGACCTCGCCCTTGGTCGTGCCCGTGGCCGGGTACAGGACCTTGTCCAGGTTGGTGAGCTTGAGGCGGTGACCGCCGACGCTCACGGTCTGTGCCGCCGTCGAGGTGGCCATGGGTCCATGGTTGCCCGGGGCGGGTGGTTGCGCTCGGTGGGTGAGGCGGAGCCTGGCGGTCGGGTGACTCGTCGAGCGTGCAGTTCGGGCTGTTCTCCGGCTCGCCGGACCGCCCGAACTGCACACTCGGCGGGCGGAGCGCGGGCGTGACCCGGGCTCGCTCCCGGCCCAGCCCGCGGTAAACGTGCAGTTGTGCAATCTTTGCAGTTGTGCATACAGTGCAGTCATGCAGACCGCTCCGACGTCCCTCCGCGAACGCAAGCGCGCCGAGACCTGGCTCACGATCCACCAGGCGGCCGCCGCGCTGGTGCGCGAGAAGGGGCTCCACCACGCGACCGTCGAGGAGATCGCCGCCGCGGCGGGAGTCTCGCCGCGGACCTTCTTCAACTACTTCACGACCAAGGAGGAGGCGATCCTGGGGCTCGTGCCCCCGACCGTCTCCGACGAGGCGCTCGCGGCCTTCCGTGCCGAGACCGAGGGGCCCGCGTTCGAGCGGGTCGTGCGGTTCCTGCTCTCGATCCTGCGCTCGACGCTCCACCCCGGCGTCCCGTTCGCCGAGCGCAAGGCGCTCGTGCGGGAGCACCCCGAGCTGCGCAAGCACGCCATGGGCTACGTCTCCCAGGTCGAGGGGCTGGTCAACGACCTGCTGTCCGACCGGGCCGAGGACGGGACGGGGTTCAGCGAGCTCGCGTCGTTGGGCCTTCCCGACAGCCCCGACACCGCGCGAGCGCTCCTCATGCTCGCCGGCACCATCATGCGCTTCGCGTACTCGCGCAACCCCGGCGCCGCCCTGAGCGACGCCGACGCCGAGGCCGACATCGGCGAAGCGATCACCATCTTCCGAGAAGTCTTCGAGGCCACGCTATGACCACCACCCCCCGAGCCGGCAGCACGCCGGCGCCCACCCGGGGCGCGACGACCACCCGAGGTACCGCGCCCGCCCAACCGTCATCCCCGGGCGCCCCGGCGGCGTCCCAGAAGGACCGCGGGATCGTCCTGCTCTTCCTGGGCCTCATGGTCACGATGCTGCTCGCGTCCCTCAACCAGACCGTGCTGTCGAGCGCGCTGCCCACCATCGTGGGCGAGCTCGACGGCGTCGAGCACATGAGCTGGGTCATCACGGCCTTCATCCTCGCCTCGACCATCACCATGCCGATCTACGGCAAGGTCTCCGACGTCCTGGGACGCAAGCCCCTGCTGCTGACCGCGATCCTGCTCTTCATGGCGGGCTCGGTCATCGGCGCCCTCGCGGGCGACATGAACCTGCTCATCGTGGGCCGCACGGTCCAGGGCCTCGGCGGCGGCGGGCTCATGATCCTGTCGCAGGCCGCGATCGCCGACGTCATCCCCGCCCGCGAGCGCGGCAAGTACATGGGCATCATGGGTGCCGTCTTCGCGGTCTCCTCGGTCGCGGGACCGCTGCTCGGCGGCTGGTTCACCGAGGGTCCTGGCTGGCGCTGGGTCTTCTGGATCAACATCCCGCTGGGCGTCGTCGCGGCGCTCGCCGCGATCTTCCTCCTGCACCTGCCCAAGAAGGCGCGCAGCGCCGAGCGCGTGCGCCACGACTACCTCGGCATGGCCCTCATGGCCGTCGCGACCACGGCGCTCGTCCTGGTCGGGACGTGGGGCGGCTCGCAGTACGAGTGGGGCTCGGCCACGATCCTCGGTCTGATCGCCCTCGCGGTCGTGGCGGCCGTCGCGTTCGTGCTCGTCGAGAAGCGTGCCGACGAGCCGATCATCCCGCTGCACCTGTTCGCGGACCGCAACTTCACGGTCACGACCATCGCGGCCCTCGCGACGGGCATCGCGATGTTCGGAGCGATCGGCTACATGCCGACCTACCTGCAGATGGCGACCGGGGCCAGCGCGACCGCCGCGGGCCTGCTCATGATCCCCATGATGGGTTCGCTGCTCGTCACCTCCGTCATCACGGGGCAGATGGTCTCGCGCACCGGGAAGTACAAGGTCACGCCGATCGTCGGTTCGCTGGTCCTGGGCGTGGGCCTGGCCCTGCTCTCGACCGTCGAGGCGGACACCGCGACGCCCATGATCTGCGTGTTCCTCGCGGTGATCGGCATCGGCCTGGGCGGGAGCATGCAGATCCTCACGCTCATCGTGCAGAACTCGTTCCCGCTGCGCGAGGTCGGGACCGCGACCGCCGCCAACAACTACTTCCGCCAGGTCGGGGCCACCCTCGGCTCGGCCGTGGTCGGCAGCGTCTTCATCGCCCGCCTGACCAACCTCCTCGCGGAGAAGTTCCCACAGGGCACGGGGTCGGCGGGCGGGACGGGGTCGCTCACCCCGGACCTGGTCCAGTCCCTGCCCGACGGCGTGCGCGCCCTAGTGATCGAGTCCTACAACGAGGCGCTGGTGCCGCTCTTCCTCTACATGGTGCCGCTCGCGATCATCGCGGCCATCGCCCTGTGCTTCGTCCACGAGAAGCCGCTCGCGACCTCCGTCGAGCACGAGATCGCCGCGGAGGCCCTGGCCGAGGGTCAGCTCCTGGTGACCGACGCCGACCCCGACGCCGACCCCGACGCCGATCCCGACGCCGATCCCGACGAGGCGAGCGACGCCGTCGGGCGGGGCGAGAGCGTGAGCGCCGGGGCGCGCCCCGAGCGGTAGCACTCCCGTTGAACGCGACGAAGGGTGGCCCCCCCCCGGGTCGGGGGCCCCC
>NZ_JACSQQ010000002.1:0-8365 GCF_014836555.1 Oerskovia rustica | reverse complement strand
ACGCCGTGTCGGGCGACCCTTCGTCGTGGTCGGAGCCGTCAGGCGGTCGTGGTGCCCGCGGTGGCGAGCTCCGGACGGTCCTTCGCGAGCTCCTGGTAGGACTTGTGGTCCGTGAACAGCTCGTCGCGCAGCGGGTTGCGGCGCTTGGTCACGATCACCTTGACCTGGTAGACGGCGACAGCGACGTTGGCGAGCAGCGAGATCAGGCTGACCACGAACAGCGCCTTCGGGTCGTGCGAGGAGTCGACGGCGAACGACGAGTCGGAGACGAACGTCGGCACGGCCATCGTGAACATCATCCAGAACGCGAGCGTGTGCGCACGGTGCTGGAGCCAGGCGCCCTTGCGCAGGAAGAACGCCGGGATCGTGCAGCTGATGAGCAGCGCAGCACCCGCGTAGAACGCGTGGTCGCCCACGCAGTTGTAGACGTACGCGAAGTTCCACAGGTCGTACGCGATGATCCAGAACCACATCATGTCTGGCCAGACCATGTCCTTGAAGCGGTCGCGCGTGATGTAGATGCCGGCCCAGCCGCAGATCGTCAGCAGGTTCAGGATGCCCGCGATGCCGTTCATGACGTTCCACGAACCGCCGACCATGAACACGCCGTCGACCATGCCGTCCATGCCGGAGACCTGGAAGTCGCGGATCACGGCCTCTGCGATGTTGAGCGCGAGGATCGCCGGGGGGAAGAGCAGGGCGTACTTCATCTGCCCGATGCGGGGGAAGTACCGGATGAGCATGAAGCCGATACAGCCCGCGAGGGCCGAGTACACCTTGACCCAGTGGAACCAGGTGCCGGTCGAGGACCCGGCGCCTGCGGTGTAGGGCCAGACGAAGATCGTCAGCACGACGGGCAGGACGATGAAGATCCCGATCGCGGCGGTCTTCGACCAGCGGACGAGCTCGTTGAGGCCGACGAGGGCCGCGAGCACCACGAACCACATGACGGCTGCTTGCCAGGGGATGGAGTCGAACAGGAACACGTCGCTCCCTTTCTCAGGGACGGCTGGACGGCGGGTGCCGCCCGGGGGGTGGGGGATGGTGCGGCAGGTGAGCGAGCGCGGTCCCGGCGCACCGTCGGGATCCGGGCCGTCGCGTCACTCGGTGTCGGAACGCGCCTCCTCCAGGTGCAGCACCTGCCGCACGATCGTCACGAGCACGGTGTCGTCGACCTCCGGGGTGTTCCGGGCCAGGCCGACGAGGCCGTAGACGAGGACGTAGAACGTCTCCGGGACGTGCTCGATGCCGATGTGGTGCCGGGCCGCGTACGCCTCGACCGTCGTGGCGCCGATGCACTCGACCACGGCCCGCACGGCCCGGTCGAGGAAGCGGTTGTACAGCCCTGCGCTCTCGGTGCGCTGCATGTCGTCGCGCAGCGGGGCGACCGCCCGCAGGTGCGTGCGGAACATCGCGATGCAGTCGACGAGGGCCTTGTCGATGTTCCCGGGCTCGCGCGCCGCGTCCCACGCGCGCACGGCCTCCACGAACTCGCCGACGTAGCCCTCGAGCACCGCGTCGACGAGAGCGTCCTTGTCGGGGAAGTAGTAGTAGACGAGGCCCCGTGCGACCCCCGCGCGCTCCGCGACCTCCTTGGTCGAGGTGCGGGCGATGCCCTGCTCCGCGAACAGCCCGCGGGCGGCGTGCACGATCTCCTCGGCACGTACCTCGGGTGCTGAACGTCGCCGCCTCGGCGTCGTCGCGTCGGTCATCGGAGCCCCTTCCTGAGCTGATACCTGGACGCTAGATCCGCTATTGACACGGCGTCAACAGTGTTCGACCAGGTCAGGACGTAGGTCCCGACGGTCGGGGTCCTACGGCCCGTCGACCAGGGCGGGCGGGGCCACGACCTGAGACGGGCCGTGGCCAGCGGCGGACGAGGGCGTCCTGCGGACCGCCGGTGTGCGACGGTGGAGGATCGACGTCGGCACGATCAGCGAGGAATCCATGAGCGGTGAACCCCAGGTCGGGGCAGAGCTGAGGGCCCTGCGGGAGCACTTCACGCGGCTGATGATGACGTACCGGTTCGGCATGGACGAGGTGATGACGAAGATCACCATCCTGCGCGACGAGTTCGCCTACGCCCACGAGTACAACCCGATCGAGCACGTGTCCTCACGCCTCAAGTCGCCCGAGTCCTTGCTCGCCAAGGCCCGCCGCAAGGGCGTGGACCTGACGATCGAGGCCCTGCGCGCGGAGATCTTCGACATCGCGGGCGTGCGCGTCACGTGCAGCTTCGTGTCCGACATCTACACGGTGCGCGACATGATCGCTGCCCAGCGCGACGTCGTCGTCCTCGAGGAGCGCGACTACATCGCGCACCCCAAGGGCAACGGGTACAAGAGCCTGCACCTGATCGTCGAGGTGCCCGTGTTCCTGTCCGACCGGGTGCAGCCCGTGGTCGTCGAGATCCAGATCCGGACCATCGCCATGGACTTCTGGGCCAGCCTCGAGCACAAGATCTACTACAAGTACGACAAGGCCGTGCCGCAGCGGCTCCTCGACGAGCTCAAGGAGGCCTCGCTCGCGGCCTCCGAGCTCGACGCCAAGATGGAGCGCCTGCACGAGGAGGTGCTCCAGCACTCGCGCGACACCGCGGACCGTCGCCCCGGGGCGGAGAAGATGGCAGGGCCGTTCACGCCGTCGTGGGAGCTGCTCGACTCGTACCTGCGTGGCAGACCGGGCGCGGGCGGCGCGGAGCCGGCGGGCTAGATCAGCGTCTCGACCGCGATCCGCACGGTGTCGCCCACGTCGACGCCCTCGGCCCGGCGTACCGCGGCCTTGACGGGCAGGACGAACGTCTTGCGCCCGGCGTCGGGGAAGACCGACGTGGACCAGTGCGACCCGCCGATCGTGACCTCGACCTTGACCGACCCGAACCCGGCCGGGGGGAGCGGTGAGTCGGCGATCTCGTCGCTCACGTCGGTGGGCAGGGCGGCGAAGACCCACGAGTCCGTGCGCGCCGTCCAGCGCCACAGCTCCGCCTCGAACTCGTACCTGGTGCCGGCCATGCGCCCATGATGCCTGGCGGTACCCACAGGCGTCGGGCCGCGCTCCGGCCCCGGCGCCCTGCCGGTCCGCCGAAGCGCCGGACACCCACGCCCCTGGCCGGGGCGTCTGCGCCAAGATGGTCCCCGTGACCGAACCCGTGCCTCACGTCGTGGCTGTGGCGTTCAGCCTGACCCACGGCTTCAGCAAGGACCGACAGCCCAGCGTGCAGATCGTCGAAGGGCTGGGCGTCGTCGGCGACGCGCACGCCGGCCAGACCGTGAAGCACCGCAGCCGGGTGCGGGCCGACCCGTCGCAGCCCAACCTGCGCCAGGTCCACCTCATGCACGCCGAGCTGTTCGACGAGCTCGCCGAGGCGGGGTTCGACGTCGGGCCCGCCGACCTGGGCGAGAACGTGACGACGTACGGCGTCGACCTGCTGGGCCTGCCGCGCGGCACCCGCCTGCACCTCGGCGCCGAGGTGGTCCTCGAGGTCACCGGGCTGCGCAACCCGTGCCAGCAGATCAACGACTTCCGGCCGGGCCTGCTCAAGCGGCTCGTCCTGCCCGACGGCGCGGGCGACGTGATCCGCAAGGCCGGGATCATGACCGTGGTCGCCCGCGGCGGGTCGGTCGCGGTCGGGGACGTCATCGAGGTCGACCTCCCCGCGGGCCCGCACCACCGGCTCCAGATGGTCTGACGACTCGCCAGGCCCCGCGCCCGGGCGCACCATGGAACGATGAGGGCCATCTGGAAGGGTGCCATCACGTTCGGTCTCGTCAACGTGCCGATCAAGGTGTACTCGGCGACCGAGGACCACGACGTGCCGCTGCACCAGGTGCACGACAAGGACGGCGGCCGGATCCGCTACCAGCGACGGTGCGAGGTCTGCGGCGAGGTCGTGGCGTACGAGCACATCGACAAGGCGTACGACGACGGTGAACGCACGGTCGTGCTCACGGCCGAGGACCTGGGGTCGCTGCCCGCCGAGCGCAGCCGCGAGGTCGAGGTCGTCGAGTTCGTGCCCAACGACCAGATCGACCCCATGCTCCTGGACCGCAGCTACTACCTCGAGCCCGACTCGTCGTCGAACAAGGCGTACGTGCTGCTGCGCCGCACGCTCGAGGAGACCGACCGCACCGCGATCGTGAAGTTCGCGCTGCGCCAGCGCACGCGGCTCGCGGCGCTGCGCGTGCGCGACGACGTGCTGGTCCTGCAGACGCTCCTGTGGGCCGACGAGGTGCGCGAGGCCGCGTTCCCGACGCTCGACGAGCCCGCGAAGGTCAGCGCCAAGGAGCTCGCGATGTCGTCGCAGCTCGTCGAGTCCTTCGCGGCCGACTTCACGCCCGAGGAGTACCAGGACGACTACCAGGCCCAGCTCCGCCAGCTCATCGAGGCCAAGATCGAAGCAGGCGACACGTTCAGCACGGAAGGGACCTTCGGCGAGCAGGAGGAGAAGGGCGGCGAGGGCGCCGAGGTCATCGACCTCATGGAGGCCCTGCGGCGCAGCGTCGAGAGCTCGCACGGCAAGAAGCCCGGCGACGCGAAGGGCGACGAGCCCGCGAAGGAGGCGGCGCCGTCGGGCGGCACGAAGAAGGGCGCCGCAGGGACGAAGGAGAGCAAGGGCACGACGGCGGCGCGCGCCTCGAGCGGCAAGGCCGCCTCGAGCACGGCGGAGGCCACGACGAAGAAGCCCGCGAAGAAGACGACGCGCAAGAAGGCCTCGGCATGAGCGTTCGCGGCGTGCCAGGCTGACGCCATGACCCACGACCAGCCCGAGAGCCCCGACCTCGCCCGCACCGCCCGCTTCATCGCGGAGGCCGAGCAGCACGAACGCGACCTCGTGCTCACGCGCTTCACGCACGACGACGCGTGGCGGCTCGGCTGCCTGCTCGTCGAGCTCGCGGCCGAGCGGTCGCTGCCGATCACGATCGACGTGCGCCGCGGACCGCAGCAGGTCTTCCACGCCGCGACCGAGGGGACCACGCCCGACAACGACACGTGGGTCCAGCGCAAGGTGCGCGTGGTCGAGAGGTTCGGTGCGTCGTCGTACCTCATGGGCCTGCGGGCCAAGGCCAAGGGGACGACGTTCACCGCGCAGCACGAGCTGTCGCTCCAGGAGTACGCGGCCCACGGCGGGGCGTTCCCGCTGCGGGTCGAGGGCGTCGGGGTGATCGGCGTCGTGACGGTGTCCGGCCTGGCGCAGCGCGACGACCACCTGCTCGTGGTCGAGGCGCTGGGGACGTTCCTGCGGACGGCTGCCTGACGCGCCCCACGGCCGGTGTGCCCGACCGGGCGCGCCGACCGATGAGTTCGCCGGCCCCGGCCGGTCGGACCAGAAGAGCGCGACGCACCGCGCGCCGCGCGGGAGGAGGAGAACGATGCGACCGATCGTCCCGAGCCTGTGGTTCAACGGAGGACTCGAGGAGGCCGTGGCCTTCTACACGTCGGTGTTCCCCGACAGCACCGTCGGCGACGCCCTGAAGATGCCCGACGGCACCCTCGTCACCATCGACTTCACGTTGCAGGGCCAGCCCTTCAACCTCATCAACGGCGGCCCCGACCACCTGTTCCCGTTCAGCGAGGCCGTCTCGTTCATCGTGCGCTGCGAGGACGAGGCGGAGGTCGACCGCTACTGGGACGCCCTGCTCTCGGGCGGCGGCACCGAGTCGCAGTGCGGCTGGCTCAAGGACCGCTACGGGCTGTCGTGGCAGGTCGTGCCCGTCGAGTTCGAGGAGCTCGCGCAGTCCGACGACCAGCAGGCCGTGGCGCGCATGATGGGCGCCATGATGCAGATGATCAAGCTCGAGATGCCCGCGCTGCGGGCCGCTTTCGAGGGGAAGCAGCCCGCGGACGCCTGAGGCCGTCGGGGGAGACGGTGCTCGGCCCCCGCCCCCACCGGCACGGGGACGAGGGCCGAGGTCTGTGGTGCGTCAGCCGCGGATCAGCACGACGTCGCGTCGTAGGGCGCGGCGAGGGTCGTCGTCGCGCCGGCGGCGGTCACGTCGAACGAGACCTGCCCGGCCGCCACGGAGGCGGAACGGGTCGCGAACCGCTGCGACGCGCTGCGCCCGGGGGCGAGCCCCGCGAACGCCTTGGTGCCGGCGGTCGAGCGGATCGTGACGTCGAGCGCCTCGTCCCCGGCGTTGACCGCGCGACCCGTGAGCTGGACCTTGCCCGCGACGCACTGGGCGCTCGCGGTCACCTCGACCGGGACGACGGGCTGCGCGGGCAGCTCGTAGGGCGCCACCTCGACCTGTCCGGTCACGGCGAGCTTGCCGTTCGCGGCGTCCACCGTGACGGTCCGGCCCGCGAGCGAGCCCGCCGCGACGTCGGCCGCGGAGAGCGTGCGGCGCACGGTGCCGCACGGGGCCTCGGCGCCCGCCGCGAGCTCGGGCAGCGTGCACAGGCCCGCGGCCCCGACGCCCGTGAGCCGCACGTTGCCCGTGTTGCGGACCGTGATCTGGTTGGCCACGACGTCGCCCGCGTTCACCGAGCCGTTCGCGTCGGTGTCCTCGACCGTGGCCCCTCCGGCCGTGACGGCGAGCGAGGGGCGGCGGTCGACCAGGTCGACGGGCTCGCCCGTGAGCGCGACCGACGAGGCCTGGTCCGCGTTCATGGACCAGCGGGTCTCGGGGACGAAGAATCCGTCCGCCAGGTCGCCCGCCGTCACGACGCGGTACGCGAGCGCGCACAGGTAGGTGCCACCTGCGGGCAGGCTGCTCCAGTTGCACCCCGGGGACAGGTTCGTCAGGTTGCCGGTCGCCGTCGAGCGGTAGGCCGTGGTGCCGGTGTTGTAGACGCGGAACGAGTAGGGCACGCGCTCGCCCACGGCGTACGGCTGGGCCGCGACGTCACGCTCGGTCGTGTACTTCCCGAACACCGCGAGGGACGTCACGGGCCCCGCGGGGCCGCCGGTCACGGTCACGTAGCCGTATGCGCGCGCCTGGGTGCCGTCGGCCGCGGTCAGGACGCTCTGGACCCGTACGGGGTTGGCGGACGTGGTCGCCGCAGCGGTCGCGGACGCCGTGAGCGCGACCTGGACCGTGGCGGTCTGGCCGACGGCGAGCGCCGGCACGTCGGTCGTCGTGGCGCTCCAGCCCACGGGGGCGTCGATCGTCAGGCGTGAGGCGGCGAGCGGCGCCTGGTTCTGGTTGGTGACCTTGACGGGGACCTGCACGGTGCCGCCCGTCGCGACGGTCGTGTCCGGCACGACCGTCGAGGCGCACGTGGCGTTGAGCCACTCCTGGTCGAAGCTCGCGAACGAGATCGCGTTCATTCCCTGCGTCTCGTACAGGAGCCCGAAGCGCCCGTCGCCGATCGGCGAGAGCGTCGAGTACGCGCCCGAGCCGGGGTTGACGACCCGGAAGCCGGGCCAGGTCGCGCCGTCGTCGCACGAGAGGCGCACGGTCACGTTCTCGCGGCCCGTGGTGCTGTTGGAGTTGCTGAACAGCAGCATTCTCGCCTCGGCCGAGCCCTCGGGGGCGTCGGGGTACAGGCGTGAGACCGACCCGTTGTTGGTCGGGTCGGGGAGCTGGCGGTCGAGCGAGACGGGGCCGTAGGTGTGCCCGCCGTCGGTCGAGTAGGCGATCTTGCGGTACTTGCTGCCCGCCGAGTCGCGCGAGTTCATCATGACGCGACCGTCGGAGAGCTCGACCGACTTGTTCTCGTCCATGCCCGTGCCGAACGCCTCGCCGTGCGCCCACGTGGCGCCGTGGTCGTCGGAGTAGACGCTGTAGGCCTTGTAGGTCCCGCCTGTACGGGCCGTGAACTGCTGGACCAGGCGTCCGGCGTGCTCGCCGTAGCGCAGCTGGATGCCCTCGCCCGAGGCCGCGAAGATGCCGGCCCACGACGGGTCCTTGGCGCCCTCGGTGATGACGCGGCCCTCCCAGGTCTCGCCCCCGTCCTCGGAGACGCTGACCGCGGCGTGCAGGATCTGCCGGTTGGTCGGGTCGACGCCGGTGGCCGAGCCGCCGAAGCCCTGGTCGAAGGACTTCACGTGGAAGTTGAAGATCGTGCCCGTCTCGCGGTCCACGACGTAGCTGGGGTCCGAGAACCCGTACTTGTCGGGGGACGAGCTCGTCCCGTACCCGGCGGCCACGACGGTCGTGGGCTCCCACGTCGCGCCGCCGTCCCGGCTCGCACGCTGCAGGATCGAGTTGGGCTGCGGGGCGTCGCCCGCGTTGAACGGGCGCCCGTCGTACGACGCGAGGATCGTCCCGTCGTTCGTCGTGGTGAGGGCGGGGATGCGGTAGTTCGCGTAGCCGCCCGTACCGCCGACCGCGAGGGTCTGCTCGGAGAACGTCCCCGGCCCGTCGGTCGCGGCGGGAGGGAACGGGTCGAACGCCTGGGCGCTCGCGGCCGGGGCCACGAGGAG
>NZ_JACSQQ010000029.1:37613-49057 GCF_014836555.1 Oerskovia rustica | reverse complement strand
CCCGCCGGGGGGCCGCGGTGACGCCGGCCGCCCCGGGGGGGGGGGGGTCGTCCTGGCTCAGGCCCACTCGATCACGCCGAAGTTGAGGAACGGCTTGGCCGACGGGTCGTCGGCGTCCACCAGGCGGAAGTGCACCCGCCCGTCCTCCATGCGCCACATCTGGGTCGCCACCCGGGTCCCCGGGAGGACGGAGGCGGTGATGCGCGTCTTGAAGCGCTTGAGCCGCTCGGGCTCGCCCGGGACGAACGCGCGCACGAAGTGGCGGCACACGATGCCGGCGAAGCTCACGGCGTGCAGGATCGGGCGGGGCTGGCCGTTCTCGGCCGCGTACTCCCAGTCGACGTGCTGCGGGTGGTAGTCGCCCGACAGGCGGTAGATCAGTGCCTGGTTCTCCGGGATGGTCTCGATGGTCTCGACGTCGGGCTCGCGGTCGGGCATCTCGACGATGTCCTTCGGCGCGGCCGGTCCACCCCACCCGCCGTCGTAGATGAGGCAGTCCCAGCTCTCGTTCGTGAAGAGGAGGTTGCCCTCGTCGTCGTACGTGTCGCCGACGTGCTGGGCGAGCAGCCCCTTGCCCTCGCCCCGGTCGTACAGACCCTTGAGCAGGACCTTGGTCGAGAGCTTCCCGTCCAGCCGGGTGATCGGCCGGTGGAAGGTGACGTCGAAGCTCCAGTGCAGCGACCCGGCGTAGTCGTAGCCGTAGTCGATGGTCCGCGTGACCTCGGAGTCGACGATCGGCATCGCGGCGAAGGTCGGCAGGACCTTCATGTCCTTCTCGTACACGTACTCGAGGTCGGTGCGCCCGTCGATCGCGCAGCCGGAGCCGAGGGCGAACAGGCTCAGGTCGCGGAAGGTGTACTCGCGCTCGAACGGGCCGAACCACTGGCCGACCATCTCGGTCTTGATGACCATCGTTTCCTACTCTCTGCGTGCTCTGCGCGCGTCCGGGGGACGTGCGCGGGGATTCGGGTGCGGGAGCCGACCGGCCCCCGTGTCGTCGGCCTCAGACCAGCGCGGCCTTGGCGACCTTGAAGGTGGTGGTGCGGGGCAGGTCGTCGACGACCTCCACGATCGTGGGGACCTTGAAGTCCGCGAGGTGGGTGGCGCAGTGCGCGCGCACCTGCGCCACGGTGACGACCTGGCCCGGGACGAGCACGACGAACGCCTTGACGGCCTCGTCGTGCACGGGGTCGGGGACACCGATCACGGCGGCCTCCGCGACCGCCGGGTGCCGGGTGAGCACCTGCTCGACCTCCGTCGGGGAGACGTTCTCGCCCGAGCGCTTGACGAAGTGCGTGCGGCGGTCGACGAACCAGTGCCAGCCGTCGGCGTCCGCGCGACCGAGGTCGCCCGTGCGGAACCAGCCCTCGGGGGTGATCGCGGCCGCCGTGGCCTCGGGGTCGCGGAAGTACTCCTTCATGAGCGTGCGGCCGGGTACCCCGCGCACCTGGATCTCGCCCACGGTGCCGACCGGGACCTCGTGCCCGTCGCCGTCGGCGATGCGCACCTCGTACCCGAGGCCAACACGGCCCACGGACGGCCAGCGGCGCTCGCCCACGGGCGGGTCCGTGAGGACGCCGACGAGGGTCTCGCTCGTGCCGTAGGAGTTGAGGAGGCGCACCCCGAAGCGCTGCTCGTAGGCGGCCTTCTCCTCGTCCGTGACGGGCAGGTAGTAGAGGACCTCGCGCACCTGGTGGTCGCGCTCGTCCGGGGCGACGGGCTGGAGCATGGTCGTGCGCAGCATCATGGCGATGCTCTGCACCACGGTCGCGCGGTGCTCACGCACCTGCGCCCAGAACCGTCGTGCGCTGAACCGCTCGACGGCGACCAGGGTCGCCCCGGCCGTGAGCACGGGCATGAGGGCGTTGAGCTGGAAGTTCACGTGGCAGGCGGGCATGGTCGTCAGGAGGCGGTCCTGCGCCGTCATCGTGGCCTGCCAGTCGACGAACAGCCCGCTGAACAGCAGGTTCGCGTGGGTCAGCACGACCCCCTTGGGGCACGCGGTGGAACCGGACGTGAAGACGATGCCGACCGGGTCCTCGCTCGCGAGCGGGACACGGTCCACCAGGACGTCCGGCTGGGCGTCGCGGGCGGGGCCGTACGGCGTCGTGCCGGGCACGTCGTGCTGCGAGCGGGCGAGCAGGATGCGCGGGTCGCCCGTGTAGCCGTCCTCGGGCAGGACGTCGGGCTCGGCGACCACGACGCGCGCCCCGACCCGGCGCTGGATGTCGTTGCACTCGGTCGCGGTGCTGCGGGGGTGGAACGGGACGCTGACGGCGCCGACGAGCGCCAGGCCGAAGAGGCACTCGAGCATCTCGGGGCAGTTGCCGAGGTGGACGCCGACGTGGTCGCCCGGGGCGACGCCCCAGGAGCGGAAGAGGTTGGCCGTGCGGACGATCCGCACGGCGAACTGGCCGTACGTCCACTCCGTCACGACGCCGTCCCGGTCCTCGAAGACGAGGAAGGTCCTGTCCGCGGAGGTGCGGGCGAGCTCCTCCCACAGGTCTCGCAGCGTCCTGCTGCCCACGATGTCCATCCACCTCACCCGTTCCTCGGTGCGCCCGGTTCTCCGGACGCGCTGTGTCGGTCGGCGGGTGCGCGCGGTTCTCGTCCCGCGCGCACCCGGTCGCTCAGCCCCTGCGGATCGTGCCGTTCTCGGCGAGCGCCTGGATCTGCTCCGGGGTCCAGCCCGCCTCGGTCAGCACGGCGTCGGTGTCCATGCCGAGCGAGGGCATGGGGCGCCAGATCCTGCCGGGGTTGCGGGAGAACTTGGGCACGATGCCGACCCCCTTGACGGGCGTACCGTCGAGCGTGTCCCACTCGACGATCGCCTCGCGCTGGGCGACGTGGTCCTCGGCGAGGAGCTGGTCGAACTCCAGCACGGCGTTGGCGGCGATCCCCACGGCGGAGAACTCCTCCTCGAGCTCGACGGCCTTCTGCGTGAGGCAGAACGCGTCCAGGTGGCGCTCGATGAGCTCGGCCTGCGGTCCGTCGAGCCACAGCGCGCTGGTGTCCTCGGGGTACTCCTCGGTGCCCCAGAGGTGTCCCAGGCCGATGCGCTCCAGCAGGTACTTGTTCTGCTTGACGCCGTAGACGCACAGGCCCACGAAGCCGTCCGACGTGCGGTACTCGCCGATCCCGCACAGGTTGGGGTGGCGGGCGCCGGGGCGCGGGTAGACGGTGCCCGCGTTGAGGAAGTCCATCATGTAGTAGGCCCCGACCCGCATGAGGACCTCGTACATCGCGACGTCGACGCTCTCGCCCTGGCCGGTCGTGCGCGCCTTCTGCAGCGCGGCGAGCGCGGACGAGGTCACCATGAGCGACGTGAAGTAGTCGCCCACGTACGGCACCGCGGCCATGGGCTGATCGGGGGTGCCGTTCTGCGCCATGTACCCGCTGTAGGCCTGGACCGTGAGGTCGTACGCGGCGCGGTTGACGCGCGTCTCGACGCCGTACTGGCCGAAGCCCGAGACGTGCACGATGACCAGGCGCGGGTTGTGCTCCCACAGGATCTCGTCGGTGATCCCTCGGCGGGCGTAGGTGGGGCCCTTGGAGGACTCGATGAAGACGTCCGCGTCCTTGACGAGCGAGAACAGGACCTCACGGCCCTCCTCGGTGAACGGGTTCATCGAGATCGAGCGCTGGTTGCGCCGTTCCATCTCCTTGACGAAGGTGGTGTCGCGCATCGAGTCGCCCGTGCGCGTGTTCTCGATCCAGACGACGTCGGCGCCCCACTCGGCCATGACGGCGGCCGCGGACGGGGCGGCGATCTCGACCGCCGAGTAGACGACCTTGACGCCCTCGAGGACGCCGAACCCCGGGATCGGGCCGGACATCAGCGGTACTCCTTGAGTGCGGCGCGGCCGGCGGCGAGGATCATCATCTCGTCGGTGCCGCCGGAGATCCGCTCCACGCGCAGGTCGCGGTAGAAGCGGGCCACGCGGTGGTCGCCGGTGACGCCGATGCCGCCGAGCACCTGGATGGCGTCGTCCACGACCTCGGACGCGGCGCGCGTGCAGTACAGCTTGGCCATGGAGCAGTCGCCCTTGCCGAGCAGCCCGTTCTCGGCCTTCCAGGCGATCTCGTAGACCATGTTGCGCATGTTCGTGAGCTTGATCCTCATGTTCGCGAACTTCTCCTGGATGAGCTGGTAGCGAGCGATCGCCTCGCCGCCCTGCACCCGCTGGTTCGCGTACCGTGCCGCGTCCTCGAACGCGCACAACGCCCATCCGTAGTCGCACGCGGCGACGAGGAAGCGCTCCAGGTCGAAGTCCGCGACGGTGCGCGCGAAGCCCTCGCCCTCGCCGCCGAACATGTCCTCCTCGCGGAGCTCGACGTCGTCGAAGTAGATCTCGCAGCACGAGTCCATGCGCAGGCCGAGCTTGTCGAGGGGCTCCTTGCTGATGCCGGGGAGCGTCATGTCGACGAAGAACTCGGAGTACTGGTCCATGTCCTCGGCGTTGCGCGCCATGACGACCAGGTAGGGCACGTGCTTGGACGACGTGATGAAGGTCTTGTGGCCGTTGAGGTAGACCTTGCCGTCGCGGCGCGTGTAGGTCGTGGACATCTTGGCGAAGCTCGAGCCGGCGCCCGGCTCCGTCATCGCGAAGTTCCAGATCTGCTTGCCGGTGCCGACCAGGGCGAGGATCTTCTCGATCTGCTCGGGGCTGCCGACGCGCAGGACGGTCTCGAGCGTGGGGAGCTGGTAGAGCACGTCGGGCGCGCCGCCGCGCCGGCCGAGCGCCCCCCAGACCCCCGCGCGCGGGGTCCAGCCGGCGGCGAGGCCTCCGCGGGCCTCGGGCAGGCGGATCGTGTCGCCGCCGAGCGCGGCGCGCTCGGCGACGAACCGCTCCGGGTACTCGTGGCCCTTGTCGCACCGGGCGAAGTAGGTGTCCCAGTTCTCGCGGGCCATGAGCTCGCGGATGGCCTGGACCATCAGCTCCTGGTCCTCGGTGAGGGAGAAGTCCATGAGAGGGCCTTTCGTTCGGGGTGGTGGGGGAGTCGTGGTGCGCTCAGACGAGCGCGGCGGTGACGCGCCGGTGGAACGCGGCGCCCTCCGCGAGGACCTGGCGGGCCTCGGGCAGCATCCGCGAGTGGTGCAGGAAGCCGTGCAGGACGCCGTCGACGACGTGCAGGCGGTGCTCGACGCCGTGCGCGGCGAGCAGTGCGGCGAGGGCCCGGCTGTCGTCGAGCAGCGGGTCGAGCGCGCTCGCCACGAGGTACGTCGGAGGGACGCCCTGCGAGAGGTCCGCGGAGAGGCAGTCCAGGCAGGGGCTGCGAAGGTCCTGCGGGTCCGAGGTGTACGCGGCCAGGTAGCCGTCGAGGTCCTCCGGGGTCAGCCCGTCCCACGCCCCGCCGAACAGTCGGCGGGACACGGAGTCGCGCAGGCCGAAGAGGCCGTAGTAGAGCAGGAGCGACTCGACCGCGGGGCCGCCGTGGTCGCGGAGCCAGAGGGTCGCGGCGAGGGCCACGTTGGCCCCGCCGGAGTCGCCGGCGAACGCGACGCGCCCACCGGTGACCCCGATCTCGTCCGCGTGCTCCGCCACGTGACGGGCGACGGCTGCGCACTCCTCGACGGCCTGCGGGAGCTTCGCCTCCGGCGACAGGGCGTAGTCCACGCCGACGACCACGGCCCCGGTCGCGTCCGCGAGGGCTCGCATGATGCGGTCGTGCGTGTCGAGACTGCCGACGACGAAGCCGCCGCCGTGGACGTAGAGGAGCGCGGCGCCGTCGGCCTGCTGGACAGGGTGGTACCGGCGGATCCGGACCGGCCCGTACGGCCCGGCCACGGTGTCGTCGACGGTCCGCGCCATGCGGGGGCCGCCCTCGTTCCAGTACACCCGCTCGGTGGCGTAGCGGCAGCGCTGCTCGCGGACGGTGGCGTCGGGGGCGAGCGCGGGTCCCTGGAGCCGCTCCTGGAGGGCGAGGACCTCGCGCATGCGGGGCGTCAGGCGGGCGAGGACGTCGACGGCGGACATCAGGCGTTCACGGGCTCGGGCTCGGCGGACTCGCCGGCGGCGAGAGCCTGCGCCGCCTCGTACCGCGCGTCGAGCTTCGCCTGGTTGGTGCGCACGTAGCGGTTCAGCAGCAGCGCGCACGCGGACGCGACCACGGCGGAGCCCACGAGGATCCAGAAGATCTGCGGGTAGGCGGCGCCTTCGTTCCCGGCGGCGTCGGCCTTGTCGATGATCGAGCCGAACCAGGTGCTCGAGAAGGTGTCCGGCAGGAAGCCGACGAGCGACACGACCCCGGTCGCGGCACCGAACGCGGCGAGCGGGACCTTGCCCTCGGTGAGCTGGGACGACACGATGCCGAACACACCGTTGGCGATGAAGCCGAGCGCGACGCCGATGAGGGCCACCGACAGGATCAGGCCGGTGCCCGCGGGCAGGACGCCCGGCACGGGCACGATCGCGAGCACGGCGATGCCGGCCGCCGCGATCAGCGAGCCGATCCAGATGACGCGCGACGGCTTCTTCGCCCGGAAGGCGAGGGCGCCGAAGACGGGTCCGGCGAACAGGGTCACGCCGTACTGGCGCAGGACGCTGAGGATGTTGTTGAGCGTGGCGTCGGCGCCGAGGTAGGTGAGGTAGGTCGTCGCGTAGTTGACACCCGTGTAGTAGAAGTACACGAAGAAGACGGTGACCGCGGTGATGAGGACGACGGGGTTCGTCAGGGCGCGCCCGGTGTCGACGAGTACCTGCCTGGCGGAGCGGACGCTGCCGATCTCGCCCTCGAACTTCGGGATCATGACGAACGCGAGCACGCCGAGCAGGAGGATGAGCACGGCGTAGAAGAGGAGGAAGGTCCGGAAGGCGCCGGCGGCGTCGCCCGCCGCGCGGGAGAGGACCCAGGTGCCGACGAGACCGGCGAGGAAGCCCGCGAGGCCGTAGAAGCCGTAGCTGATGCCGATGTTGCGCGAGTACTCGTTCTCGGCCGAGATCAGTCGCACGAGCTTGTAGCGGCAGCCCCACCACAGCAGGATCGTGGTGATGCCCATGGCGACGAAGATCAGCAGGAGCGTGCCGTACGACGGCAGCATCGCGTACCAGAAGGTCAGGGCCGCGGTGAGGACGAACCCGGTCGAGCACAGGGTGCGCATGCGTACACGGTCGGCGACGAGGCCCGAGGGCAGGTAGCAGATCGTCGCGGTGATGGCGTAGGCGCCGAGCAGGGCGCCGATCTGCGTGTTGGACAGGCCGAGCGCGGACTTCTGCGCGTCGTAGAAGGCCTGCTTCAGGTAGGCGGGGCCGTAGATGGTGCTGCTCCCGGCGCTGACCAGGATCAGGATGAACCACCGACGGAAGGTCGTGAGGTCCGCGGCCTTCTTCTCTCCTTTGGCGACGATCGCCATGTGCCCTCCTCAGAGCTGTCACGCACTCTCGTAGTGCGACCTGGACCACACTGCGCCCTCGAGGAGATGACACGGGAGGGTTTCGGCGTCATGACGACAAGGTGCGTAGGGGGCGCTGCGGACCTGAGTAGAGGAGGGGCCGGGCTTGAGTGCAAGAACCCCCTTACCGGGCGGTAGGGTTTACCATGAAGGCTCGCGAGGCGCGGAAACAAGCGGCTTGTACTTTTCTTCACAAAGAATGGCGCGCTCAGCCCGGTACGACGAGCCGCCCGGCAGGGGGCCCGACGGCGACTCGGGCACTCCCGGGAGACGACGACGGCCGGTGCAGCGCCCGTGGGGGCTGCACCGGCCGCCGGGCCGCTCGAACGTGACGCCGCGAGACGCGCGGCGCCCACACGTCACCAGATGCGGACGCGCTCCTCGGGGGCGAGGTACAGCGCGTCGGACTCCGACACGTCGTACGCCTCGTAGAACTCGTCGAGGTTGCGCACCACGCCGTTGCAGCGGAACTCGTTGGGCGAGTGCGGGTCGGTGGCGAGACGACGCACGACCTCCTCGTCACGGCCCTTCGACTGCCAGACCTGGGCCCAGCCGAGGAAGACGCGCTCGATGCCCGTCAGTCCGTCGACCACGGGCGCCTCGGACAGGGGACGGCCCAGCGCGATGCGGTACGCCTTGAGCGCGATCGACAGCCCGCCCAGGTCCCCGATGTTCTCCCCGATCGTCAGCGCGCCGTTGACGTGCGGGCCGTCGTCGGGCAGCTGGACCGGGCGGAACGCGTCGTACTGCGCGATGAGGGCCTTGGTGCGGACCTCGAACTCGGCCCGGTCCGCGGGCGTCCACCAGTCCTCCAGGCGCCCGTCGCCGTCGTACTTGGAGCCCTGGTCGTCGAACCCGTGCCCGATCTCGTGGCCGATCACGGCCCCGATCCCGCCGTAGTTGACCGCGTCCTCGGCGTCCGGGTCGAAGAACGGCGGCTGGAGGATCGCCGCGGGGAAGACGATCTCGTTCATGCCCGGGTTGTAGTACGCGTTGACCGTCTGCGGGGTCATGAACCACTCGTCGCGGTCGAGCGGCTTGCCGATCTTGCCCAGCTCGCGGTCCTGGTCGAACGCGTTGGAGCGGCGCACGTTGCCCAGCAGGTCGTCGGCCTCGATCACGAGCGCCGAGTAGTCGCGCCACGTGACCGGGTACCCGATCTTGGGCGTGAACGCCTCGAGCTTGGCGAGCGCCTTGACCTTGGTCTCCTCGGTCATCCAGTCGAGACCCTCGATGGACTCGCGGTAGGCCGCGACGAGGTAGGCGACGAGCTCCTCCATGCGGGCCTTGTGCGCGGGCGGGAAGTGCCGCTCGACGTACACCGCGCCCACGGCCTCGCCCAGGGCGCCCTCGACGAGCGAGACTCCGCGCTTCCAGCGCTCGCGGACCTCCTGCGCCCCCGACAGCGTGCGGCCGTAGAAGTCGAAGTTCGCCTCGACCAGCTCGTCCGTGAGGTACGGGGCACGCGCCGAGACCAGGTGGTAGACGGCCCACAGCTTCCAGTCCTCGACCGGGACGGACTGCCAGAGCTCCGCGAATCCCGTCGCGAAGCCGGGCTCGCGGACCACGAGGGAGTCGAGCGAGCCGGCCGGGGCGCTCAGGGCCAGGACCCACGCGTGCCAGTCGAAGCCCGGGGCCGAGTCGGCCAGCGCGCGCAGCGTCATGGGGTTGTACGTGAGGTCCGCGTCGCGGTCGCGCACGACGTCCCAGTGGTGCGCCGCGAGCTGCGTCTCGAGGGCCAGCACCCGCTCGGCGGCCTCCTCGGGGGACGCGCCCCAGGTGTCCGCCGTGACGCCCGCGAGCGTCAGCATGCGCGCGACGTGCGGCACGTACTTGGCCCGGATCTCCGCGTACTGCTCCTCGCGGTAGTACGCCTCGTCGGGCAGGCCCAGCCCGCCCTGATAGAGGTAGGCGACGTACTTCTCGGGGTCCTTGGCGTCGTTGTCGACCCAGAACCCGAAGGCGCCCGCGCCACCCGTGCGCTGCAGCGCGCCCAGGGCGCCCGTGAGCTCGGCCTGGTTCGTGGCAGCAGCGATCAGCGCGAGGTCCGGCGCGAGCGGGCTCACGCCGCGCGCCTCGATCGTGTCGGTGTCCATGAAGCTCGCGAAGAGCGCGCCGATCTGCGCCTGGACGCCCGTGGCGTCCCCGGCCTGCGCCGCGGCGGCGCTGTCGTCGATGATCTCGCGCACGTGCTCCTCGGCCTGGTCGTGCAACGCGCGGAACGCGCCGTCCATCGACCGGTCGGCGGGGATCTCGTGGGTCTCGAGCCAGCGGCCGTTGACGTGCCGGTACAGGTCGTCCTGCGGACGGACGGCCGGGTCGAGGGCGGACAGGTCGATGCCGGAGGCCGTCGTCGGCGCAGCGCCCGTGGCGGTCAGGTCCCCGCCCGTGACGGAGGGTGTGGTCTGTGTCATGCGTCTCAGGTTATGCGAGCAGGGGCGCGGGCGGGGAGCGCATCGGGGATGATGGGGCCATGCGCGTTCACATTGCAGCGGACCACGCGGGGTACGAGCTCAAGGCTCACCTCGTCACGCACCTCAAGAGCTCGGGCCACGACGTCGTGGACCACGGCGCCCACGAGTACGACGCCCTCGACGACTACCCGTCGTTCTGCATCGCGGCCGGCGAGGCCGTCGTCGCGGAGCCGGGCAGCCTCGGCGTCGTGATCGGCGGCTCGGGCAACGGCGAGCAGATCGCCGCCAACAAGGTCGACGGCGTGCGCGCCGCCCTGGCCTGGAACCTCGACACCGCGAAGCTGGCCCGCCAGCACAACGACGCCAACGTCATCTCGGTCGGCGGGCGCCAGCACACGGTCGAGGAGGCCACGTCGTTCATCGACGCATTCCTCGCCGAGCCGTTCAGCGGTGACGAGCGCCACCAGCGCCGCATCGACCAGCTCGCGGCCTACGAGGCCTCGCGCCACCAGGCGTGACGTCCGTCCACACCGTGCGCGCGGTGGACGGTGCGGCCCGGGCCTGCGGGCCACACGGCCCACCGCCTCGCGCGCACGTTCGCCGAGCTCTTCGCGGGGCAGGTCCTGGCGGTCTCGAGCCCGCAGGGCCGGTTCGCGGCCGGGGCCGTGCTGCTCGACGGCGCGCGCCTGGTCGCGTCCCGGGCCTGGGGCAAGCAGCTCTTCCTGGGCTTCGCGGACCCGTCCGCGGAAGCTGCCGCAGGACCCGACGGACCGCCGCCCGACGACGACCTGCGCTGGCTGCGCGTCCACCTGGGCCTCTACGGGGCCTGGACGTTCGCGGGCGACGGGAGCGCCGCCGTCGTGCACGCGATCGGCGCGCCGCGCAGGCGCATCGGCGAGCGGGACTCGGTCCCGGCCGGTCCGCTCGCGTCGCTCCCCGCCCCGGGAGACGACTGGGCTCCTCCCGCGCCCCGCGGCGCGGTACGGGTGCGCCTGCTCGGCGAGCACGCGGTCGCTGACCTCACGGGCCCCACGGCCTGCGAGGTCGTCTCGGCGGACGAGGTGCGCGCGGTCGAGGCGCGCCTGGGCCCCGACCCGATCCGGGACGACCCCGCCCCGGCGGGCGGGCCCGAACGCTTCGTGACGGCCGTGCGGCGCTCGCGCACGACCGTCGGACAGCTCCTCATGAACCAGGACGTCGTCGCCGGGGTGGGCAACATCTACCGCGCCGAGGTGCTGTTCCGTGCGGGCCTGGACCCGCTGACCCCGGGCAGGGACGTGCCCGCCGAGACGCTGCGGGGGATCTGGGACGACCTGGTCGTCCTCATGCGTGACGGCGCGACCACGGGCGCGATCGTCACGACCCGTCCCCAGGACCGCGAGCCCGACGGCGCCACCTCGCCGGGAGCGCCGTCTCGCCCGGGAGCCGGGCGTCAGGAGGTGCGCCAGAACACCGACGGCACCGCCGGGTCCGTGCTTGCCGACCAGGCGTTCTACGTCTACCACCGCGACGGCCTGCCGTGCCGGGTGTGCGGGACGCCGGTCCTCATGAAGGACCTCGCGGCTCGCAAGCTCTACTGGTGCCCGACGTGCCAGCGGTGACCCGGGATCTCACCGACCGCTGAGTGCGTGGTTTGG
>NZ_JACSQQ010000029.1:25113-37603 GCF_014836555.1 Oerskovia rustica | reverse complement strand
CCCCCCCCCCCCCGGCGCGGGACCCGTCAGAACACCCAGCTCGAGACGGGCGCCACGGGCCAGCCGAACGCGGCGCTCGCCGCGGCGCGCGCACCCGGACGGTGCTCCGACACGAGCCCGGCCGTCGCGAGCGAGGCGAGCGAGACGCCGCCCAGGAACGCCGAGCCCAGCTCGCGCACGTCGAGCGACAGGTCGGCCGGGTCCTCGGTACGTTCGCACGCCGCGCCCCCGAACGCCGTGGCGCGCAGGCGCCAGTGCCCCGAGTTCTCCGGGACCCGCGCGTCGCTCACGTGCAGCACCACGTCGACGTCGCCCGCGTACCGCCTCCCCGCGAGGGCCACGGGGACGTCGAGCACGCGGACCCACAGGTTGTCCGCGACCCGGCCCGCCGCGGCCCGCGGGTTCACGAGGAGGTGCGTGACGACGTCGTCCACGGGGATCATGAACGGCTCGACCTCGCTCGTCAGGTCGAGGTCCGTCAGGACGCCCCACAGGGCGCGCGCGGCCGCGGCGTCGAGCGCGACGACCTCGCCCGTGCTCACGGTCCCGCGCGGACCGGTCGTCTCCCAGGACAGCTTGCGGCGGAAGGTCGCGTAGCCGCGCGGCTCGCCGTCCCGCTCGACGACGACGATGCGCTGCGACTCGCGGCCACGGCGGAACGCCGCCGGGTCGGACCACCAGGCCTCCTGGAGCTCGGGCGACTCACGCGTGACCCAGCCGGGCCGGTTGACGCCGGTGCCGTGCCCGCCCGGGTCCGCGCCCGCCGCGCGGTGCAGCGAGTCGACGAGCTCGCCGTGCCGCGCCCGGTCGGCCTTCTCGATGCGGACCGTGTGCTCGTCGGCGCCGGGGACGTCCCGCAGCGCCGCGCCGCGCGGGATCGTCAGGCGCAGGTCCTGGGCTGCCTGGCCGTAGCCGAACCGGCCGTAGATGGCGGCCTCGGCCGCGAAGAGCGCCGAGACCGGTTCGCCAGCGGCCCTCGCCTGCTCGAAGTGCACGTCGATCATGGCGCTGAGGATGCCGCGACGGCGGTGCTGCGGATGGACCCCGACCCACGTCAGGCCGCTCACGGGCAGCGTCGCGCCCGGGACGGGGAACTCGGCGAACGGGTACGAGGCGTGCATGGCCGCGAGCTCGCTCACGGTCGGGACCGCGCCGTCGAACGGGACGGCGTCGGCGTCCTCGTGGTCGCTGACGACCCCGAACGTCCGGGACCACGTGAGCGGGAGCGGGTGCTGGACCTGCTCGTCGAGGTCGACCTCGGACGGGAACGCCCAGGTGTCGACCTCGAGGACGGCGCGCTTGTCCGCCTCCGTCAACGACGTGAGGCGGTAGCCGGCGGGCAGGGGACGGTGGGTGGGTTCGGTCATGGACCCATCCTGCTGGGCCGGTGGGGGCAGGGCCAGAGGAATTCGCAGCGAGGCATCGCCACGTGAGTACGTGCCCCTGCATCAGACGGACCGGGGGCAGCCGCTCGCTTCTCGGCGGAGTGGGGACGAGCGCAGGTACGCTCGCCCGGTGAACCAGGCGCGCGAGCAGGAGCGGGTGGCCGGACGGCCGGCAGGCGCGGAGGTCGCCCGCCAGGAGTACGCCGACGCCGTGCTGGCCCTCGTCGCGTCGATCCCGCCCGGGCGGGCCATGACGTACGGGCTCGTCGCCGAGATCGTCGCGGAGACCCTCGGTCGGGGCGGTCCGCGACAGGTGGGGCAGGTCCTCGCACGTGCCGACGGCGACGGGCCCGGCGGCCCCGGGCTGCCCTGGTGGCGCGTCGTCAACGCGGCCGGCTCGCCCCCTGCGCACCACCTGGGGACCGCGCTCGCGAACCTGCGCGCCGAGGGCTGTCCGCTGCGCCCGGGCGGCGAGCGCGTGGACCTGCGGCGGGCCGTCTGGTTCCCGGAGCAGGACCCGGACCGCTGAGTACGGAGCAGCCGTCGCGGGTCGCGACAGCCGGCCCGCACTCAGCGGCGACTGCGGCCGGGTGTCCGGCCGCTCGTCCGGCTCAGCGACCCGGGACCGGGGCGAGCAGCCCCGCGCCGGTGCGCACCGCCGTCGGGTCCCCCTGGCCGAGGAGCGTTGTGACCGCGGTCGCGCGCCACGCCTCGAGGTCGTGCGCGATCTTGGCCGCAGGACCGACGAGGGCCACGTCCTCGACCAGGGCCGTGGGGACCGCTGCGACGGCCTCGGCCTTGCGGCCGGCCAGGTAGTGCGCCTGGATCTCGTCGCACGCGTCCGAGTACCCGAGCCGGTCGAGCGCGTCGCGGTGGAAGTTCGCCCCCTTGGCGCCCATGCCGCCCACGTAGAGCGCGATGAAGGGTCGCACCGTGTCGGCCGCCTGCTCGACGTCGTCGGCCACCACGACCGGGACCGTCGCCGAGACCTCGAAGTCGGCCGCGGGGGACCGCTCGGCCGAGCGCTTCGCGAAGCCGTCGTCGAGCAGCCCGCGGAACATCGCGTCCATGCGGGGGCTGTAGAACAGGGGCAGCCAGCCGTCCGCGACCTCGGCCGCGAGCGAGACGTTCTTGGGTCCCTCGGCCGCGAGGTGGATCGGGATCTCGGGCCGCAGCGGGTGCACGGTCGAGCGCAGCGCCTTGCCGAGACCCGTGGTGCCCTCGCCCGTGAGGGGGAGCTGGTAGAACTGACCGTCGTAGGTGACCGGGCCCTGGCGGGCGATCACCTCGCGCACGATCTCGACGTACTCGCGCGTGCGGGCCAACGGGCGGGGGTAGGGCTGGCCGTACCAGCCCTCGACGACCTGCGGGCCGGAGACCCCCAGCCCGAGGATCGCCCGGCCGCCCGAGAGGTGGTCGAGCGTCAGGGCGGCCATGGCGGTCGCGGTGGGGGTGCGTGCGGACATCTGCGCGACCGCGGTGCCGAGCCGGATGCGCGAGGTGTGCGAGCCCCACCAGGCGAGCGGCGTGAACGCGTCGGACCCGTAGGCCTCTGCGGTCCAGACCGAGTCGACCCCGAGACGGTCCGCGGCGACGACCGCCTCCTGGATCCCGGGCGGGGGGCCGGCCGACCAGTAGCCGGTGTGGATGCCGATGCGCATGCGTTCTCCTCGTTGTTCCTCGGCGCTGAGGTGCGGACGGGTCCGCGTGCCCGACGTGCGTCGAGCGACGGTTCCCAGGACCGGGAGTCCTAGGAACCGTCGCTCAATCTACCGTGCCCCTCGACCGGCCCCTCGACCTACCGTGCCCGGTCCGCGAGCGAGGTGAGGAGCGCCGCCCCTGCCGCGGCGTCGTCGACCGTCACGACGAGCACGCGCCCGCCCGTGCGCCGGACCTCCAGGCCCGGCCCCTTGCGGACCACGATGCCCACGCGGCCCCCGCGACCGGCACGCCAGCCCCAGCCGCCGAACTCCCGGAACGGGTCGACCGTGACCTCGCGCGCGCCCTCGACCTCGTCGAGCGGCACGACCGTGCGCGGCACCCCGAGCACCGAGCGCACCTCGAGCCCCGACGCGTCGACCGTCACGGTCCACGACATCATCGAGGCCATGACCAGCCCCAGGACCACGGGGAGCACGATCATCCACCACAGGCCTGTGACGACCACGAGGACGAGCGTCCCGACCACGGCGGCACCGGCGACGGCCAAGCCCGGCCCGCCGCGGGCCGTGCGGATCCAGGCGGCGCGCTCGTCGGCGCCCAGCGGGGCGCGCGGGTCGGCCGGAGAGACCGGCCCCTCGGCGGGCCGACGGGCGTCGCGCGGCGCGACGAGCCCGGCCAGGACACCTGCCACGAGGCCCGCGCCGAGGGCCACCGCGATGGCCGCGCCCACCCCGGAGGCCTGCGCGGCGTCGTCGAGCCCGCGCTGCACCCAGAGCGTGCCGAGCAGCGTCGCGCCCAGGAACGTCGCCGTGCCCGCGCTCACCCCCACGGCCGTCCGGCGGTTCGACGCGGACTGGCCGAAGAACCAGCCGACGAGCCAGAGACCCACCGTGAGGACCGCGCCGGTCACGAGCGGGACCACGGCGCTCGCCGCGAGCGACGCGAACCCGTCAGCGGTCCCGGCGGCGTCCCAGTGCGTCGCGACCGGGTCGGGCAGGTCGTCGCGCCACGAGAACGCGACCGCGGCGCTCGCGGCCAGGACCGCGAGGGGCAGCGCCAGGCCCAGGAGCGTGGTGGACAGGCGGTGCGGGGCGGGGGTCCGGTGGCGGGTGCCGGTCGTGGTGGTCATCGCAGTGCCTCCTTGAGCAGGGCGAGGGTGGTCTCGGGGGGCAGGGAGAGCGCGCGGCTCTCCCGTACGACGGCGTCGATCGCCGCTCGCAGGTCCGTGTAGTCGTGCGCGGCCTGGGCCGTGACGACCGCGCCGCGTCCGCGGCGCAGGTCGACGAGGCCTTCGTCGCGCAGGTCCTGGTAGGCGCGCAGCACGGTGTGGACGTTGAGGTCGAGCGAGGCCGCGAGGTCGCGGGCTGCGGGGAGCCGCTCGCCGGGGTGCACCGTGCCCGCGGCGACCGCGAGGCGCACCTGGGCCGCGAGCTGCGCGAAGAGCGGCTCGCCCGCGGTGGGGTCGATGCGGAAGATCATGTCGCCATATTACTAGTTGTTACTGTGCAACTAGAACAATGGTGTTCGACGAGGGGGGCGACGCGCACGGCGTCGCCCCTCTCGTCGAACGGCCCTCAGCGGCTCAGATCACGTACTCGATGAGCAACGACGGGTCCTCGACCGGGTCGACCGCCGGCGGTACGGCCGGCTGCGGGACGCGGTTGCGCGCGGGCACCCCCACGGCGACCGATCCGGCCGGCACGTCCTTGACCACCACGGCGTTGGCCCCGACCTGGACGTCGTCCCCGACCCACACCGGTCCGAGGATCTTGGCCCCGGCGCCCACGACGACCCGGTCACCCAACGTCGGGTGCCGCTTGCCGCGCTTCATGGACCGGCCACCCAGGGTCGACCCGTGGAAGAGCAGCACGTCGTCACCCACGACGGCCGTCTCCCCGATGACCACGCCCATGCCGTGGTCGATGAAGAGCCGCCGCCCGATCTTCGCTCCCGGGTGGATCTCCACGCCCGTGGCCGCCCGGGCGATCTGCGCGATCACGCGCGCGGGCAGGCGCAGGGCCGGCTCACGCCACATGCGGTGCGTGAGCCGGTAGGTCCAGACCGCGTGCAGACCGGGGTAGACGAGCGCGACCTCGAGGCCGTTCCGCGCCGCGGGATCGCGGTGGCGGGCGGCCTCGAGGTCCTCCCTGAGAACTCTCAGGAAGCGTCGCAGGGGACTGGGAGGTCTCATCAGTCCAGCAGGTCGGCGTACAGCACGGAGGTCAGGTAGCGCTCGCCGAACGACGGGATGATCACGACGATGAGCTTGCCGGCGTTCTCGGGGCGCTCCGCGAGGCGCAGCGCCGCGGCGATCGCGGCACCGGACGAGATGCCCACGAGCAGGCCCTCCTCCTTGGCGGCGCGACGCGCGTACTCGACGGCGGTCTCGGCGTTGATGTCGATGACCTCGTCGTACACGGTCGTGTCGAGGATCTCCGGCACGAAGTTCGCGCCGATGCCCTGGATCTTGTGCGGACCCGGGGCGCCGCCGTTGAGGATCGCGGACTCCTCGGGCTCGACGGCGACGATCTGCACGCCCGGCTTGCGCTCCTTGAGGACCTGACCGACGCCCGTGATGGTGCCGCCCGTCCCGATGCCGGCGACGACGATGTCGACCTCGCCGTCCGTGTCGGCCCAGATCTCCTCGGCCGTCGTGGCGCGGTGGATCGCCGGGTTCGCCTCGTTGGCGAACTGGCGGGCCAAGATGGCGCCCTCGCGCTCGGCCACGATCTCGTCGGCCTTGTTGACGGCCCCCTTCATGCCCTCGGAGCCCGGCGTGAGGATGAGCTCGGCGCCGAACGCGCGCAGCAGGGCGCGGCGCTCCTTCGACATGGTCTCGGGCATCGTCAGGACGACGTCGTAGCCGCGGGCAGCGCCCACCATGGCCAGGGCGATGCCGGTGTTGCCGGAGGTCGCCTCGACGATCGTGCCGCCCGGCTTGAGCTCGCCCGAGGCCTCGGCCGCGTCGATGATCGCGACACCGATGCGGTCCTTGACCGAGTTGGCGGGGTTGTAGAACTCGAGCTTGCCGACGACCGTGGCGCCGAGGCCCTCGGTGAGCTTGTTCAGGCGGACGAGGGGCGTGTTGCCGACGAGCTTCGTGACGTCGTCGTAGATGCGTGCCATGACTTCCTCTTCATCGTTGGTGGCCTGCGGCGGAGAGCCGGGACCGAGGGGGGATCAGCGGGAGCTGTGCAGGGGTGGCACGGGGCTGCGCCGGGCAGACGCGCCACGGGGGCCTGTCGTCGGAGGGAGCGCCGACCGTGGGGGAAGGGAGCGCTCTAGCGACAGGGGCGACACGGACAACAGGACAGGGCGCGCGCGGGGATGCTCACCGCGCGGGAGGAGTCGGCGTGACGCGTGGTCATGGTCGCCCTCCTCGTCCTGTGCCGTCGCTCGCAGGCGCCGCCCGCTGCCGTGCCGGCGCGGTGCCCTGCGAAGTCCTGGTGTCTGGCCCGAGGCTATCGGCCCCCGGACCGCGCTGCAATGCTGTCTCATCCCTGTCATGGTGCGCTGACGTGGAAGAGGGCATGTCGACCCAACGCCGCGAGGCCGACATTCCTTCCCGTCGCGGGGCGGGCGGGGCACGTCCGTCGTCGGGGGCGCTTGCTGGTCGCCAGGGCGGCGGCGAAGGAGAACGACGACGGCGGCCCCGAGGATCTCGGAGCCGCCGTCGTGTCGCGCTGGAGCGGATGACGGGAATCGAACCCGCGTGATCAGTTTGGAAGACTGAGGCTCTACCATTGAGCTACATCCGCGCAGAGGAACGCACGCCGTGGTGGCGAGGTCTGCGGCGCTACCTTAGCAAAGTTCCGGCCCTCCTCGTGTCACCGATCCGGCCGCGGGCAGGGGCAGGTCGCCGCGTCGGGGACGCGCAGACCGGCCGGTACGCGCGCGAGGTAG
Organism: Oerskovia rustica; assembly: GCF_014836555.1. GTDB lineage: Bacteria > Actinomycetota > Actinomycetes > Actinomycetales > Cellulomonadaceae > Oerskovia > Oerskovia rustica. The sequence goes on along the minus strand of NZ_JACSQQ010000029.1, from coordinate 30,653 downwards.
GCCGCGAGCGGCGCGCTCGCGCCCCACCAGTCGCCGACCGCGACGGGGATGGTCGTCCCGTCGACGCCGACGACCAGGAACCCTTCGGCGGTGTCCTCGACACCCACCAGGTCCTCGTCGGGCACCGCGACGCTCAGCTCCGGTCCGACGACGCCGATCGCGTGCTCGTCGAGCACGAGCCGGACCCTGGACGGGGTCCCGCGGAAGGGCTTCGGACGGAAGGACCGTCCCGTCATCGGCGGTGGCGGCGGGTCTGCCAGGACGAGGCCCATCGAGCGGAGCTCGGCCTCGAGCTTCGGGTCGCTCTCGTCGGGGAGGACGGCGAGCAGGCTCGGGAGGGCGTCGGCGAGCCAGGACCGCACGTCCTCGCCCGAGGTCGCGAGCACCTGGGCGCGCTCCTGGTCGAGCGGGACCACGAGGCGTCCCAGGAGCGTGCGCGCGGCGTCCTCGTGCGCGCGCGCCGCGATCCAGCCGGGGTGGTCGAGCAGCGCGAGCGCCCTGTGCCGCCCTCGCTCGAGGATGCCGTCGGGCAGGCCCTCGGCCGCGATCCTGCGCAGGAGGCGGACGACCGTGAGGGCGGCGGCCGCGGCGTCGTCCTCGACGGCGTCGCACACGAAGGTGACCTGGTTCAGGTCGTGGTCGAGGTCCTGCGTGTCCACCTCGGCCAGGTAGGCGAGCTGTTCCTCGGTGCGCACGCGCTCGTACAGCAGGACGTCGAGGACGTTGACCGCGACCGTGTGGCGCGGGTCGGCACGCGAACCGAGCACCGAGATGCTGACCGGTGCGCCGGGCCGGCGCACGAAGCCGGGGGTCACGAGAGGCAGCAGGGTGAGCGCGCCCCTGTCGGGGAGTGTCGTCGTGGCCGCGGGGAGGGCTCCGAGGTCGATGCTCTCGGGGGCGTCCCCGACGACCACGAGCATCGCGTTCTCGCGCACGAGGTGGCGTCGTGCGTGGTCGACGACTTCGGCCGTCGTGAGGAAGCAGCGGCCGGGCGGGTCGACCGCGCCCAGGGCCTCACCGCGCACGCCGAGCCGCTCGCGGATCGCGTACAGGGACGGGTGGGGGCTCCACGACCTCATCTCGTGGTCGATCACCCGCTTCTCGGCGAGGACCTCCTCGTCCGTGAGCGTGCCGAGCCCCGCGATCGCGGCGACGACGCGTTCCAGGAACTCCCTGACCACGCCCGGTGTGCCGTGCGCCTCGAACGACAGGTGGTGCGGTGCGGTGGTCGCGTTGGCCTCGATGTCCAGCGCCCCGAGGCGGCGCATGACGAGGTGCTCGAGGAGATGGACGATGCCGCCCCGCGCGAACGACTCGTCGAGCCGCCCGGTGCCGAAGACGAGAAATCCCGACGTCGTGCTGGGCGCGGGCACGCGAATCTCGGGGACGGCCACAGGTGCGGTCCCCGGTACGGCCCCGGGTCCGGCGAGGTCGGCACGAGGCGGTGTGGCGGAGCTCATCGGTGGACCCGTCGACGTCGGAACAGTGGCGCATTTCTACCACGTCGACCCCGTACACTTGCCGAGTGCCCGTCGCCCTCGGCGGTCCTCAGGGACCTTCCAGGCGCTGGACGGCACGTTCGGGGTGTGGCGCAGGTTGGTAGCGCGTCCGCTTTGGGAGCGGAAGGTCGCAGGTTCAAATCCTGTCACCCCGACGAGCACGAAGGCCCTCGGCCCTGCCTCTGCGCAGTACCGGGGGCCTTCGTCGTCCCCGGGGACGGCGTCCGCACCTGGCCGCCGGACGAGCAGGATCGACCAGGATCGGACTGATAGCCTTCCCGGTATGGACTGGGGCTTGGGACTGGGCGCGCGCTGCCGCGACCGCAGACCACGCGGCCTCGTCTGGATCACGAGAGTGTGAACCGGCTCGCCCACGCGAGCACGAGCTCCCCATTCACCCTGTAGCCGCACCCGGCTGACCACGTCGTCGGAGTGCCGCTCGCGCGTCTCGTGAAGGTCCCTACACCCATGTCCGCTCGTACCGGCGCAGGCTCCGCCGCGCCCGCTTCGAGGTTCTGGGCGCCGGTCGCCGTCATCGGCTCCGCCCAGTTCCTCGTCATCATGAACAACGCGATCATCAATGTCGCGCTCCCCAGTCTCGTCTCCGACCTCGGTATCGGTCCCTCCGACCAGTCCTGGGTCGTCACCGTCTATCTCCTCGCCTTCGGAGCACTCCTGCTCCTGGGAGGACGCGTCGGTGACGCGCTCGGTCACCGCAACGTCTTCGTGGCCGGGCTGGCCGTGACAGCTCTCGCTGCGATCGGTTCCGGGCTCGCCACCTCCGGTTCGGCCTACCTCCTCTGGCGGGCGGCGCAGGGTGCCGCCGCAGCCTTCGTCTCTCCGTCCGCGGTTGCCTTGCTGTCGACTGCCTTCGTCGATCCTGTGTCGCGTGCGAAGGCGTTCGGCGTCTACGGCGCGGTCACCGGGGCGGGAGGCGGGGCCGGCCTGCTTCTCGGCGGGCTGCTCACCGACGCCTGGTCGTGGCGGTGGGCCATGTTCGCCTCCGTTCCGATCGCCGTCGTCGCGATCGGCGGGGCGTTCCTCGCTCTTCCCGCTTCCTCTACGGCACGTCGGCGCTCGACAGGCCCGATTCGCCCGTTGGCCGCTCTGCTCGTCGTCCTCGCCGTCGGCGCGCTGCTCGTCACGATCACTCGCGCTGGGACCGGGGCGAGCGCGTGGAGCACCCTGGCGTCACTTGCGGTCGCCGGGGCGAGCGCGGGAGGCTTCCTCCTCGCTGAGCGCCGCACGGAGCACCCGCTCGTCCCGCCCGGAGTTCTCGCCTCGCGTGACCGGCTGCTCGGCCTCCTCACGGTGGGCACCGGTGCGCTCGGGCTCACCGGAGTCTTCGTCGTGCTCAGTCAGCAGATGCAGCAGGAGGGCGGGATGACGCCGATGGAGGCCGCACTCGCAGTGCTTCCCTACCCCGTCGGGATGGTGTTCTCGACCCAGCTCGCTCCCCGGCTCATCGCCCGGTTCGGAGCGCGACGAGTAGCCGTCGCGGGGCTGCTCGCCTCGGCTGTGGGGATCGTCCCGCTCGCCTCGGCGGGCGGAGCCCCGTATGCAGTGCTCACCCTTCCGTCGCTGCTCTTCGTGAGCGCCACGATCGGACCGGCTTTCGTCTCGGGCACCCAGCTCGCCATGAGTGGGATCGGCGAGGAGGAGGCTGGTGTCGCCGGTTCGCTCCTGAACTCGGCCTCCGAGATCGGTGGGGCGGTCGGGGTCGCTGTGATGAGCGCGGTCGGGGTCGCGGTCGCGGTGACGCGTGACGGTGGGGAGCCCGCCTACGCGGCCGAGATGTACGCGGCGGCTGCGCTGCTCGTCGTGGGGTCGGTCATGGGCGCGGTCGTGTGTCGCCGCCGGGCCCCCGACGGCGCTGTGGCCTGTCGGGCGGCCGGGCGTCGCGTGTCGGAGGTCCACGAACCCGCAGCCGCCACCCACGCCGAGTGAGGGCTGGTCGTCGACACGTCGGAGACCGCCGTCGAACTCCTGCGCGCCGCCCAATCGTCCGGTCCGGCCCCCGGCCCGGGGGCCTTCGTCGTCCCCGGGGCGCGCCGTCGCGCGGGGGAGGGGGCGGCGCGCCACGCGTGTCCTGGGACCGTCACGGGCGTCACGAGATGCCGACCGGTTGGCTCTGATCGCGCCTGCAACCGCTGCTGTGCGCTGCAGCAATCTGACAAACCACCCCAATTCGTCTTATGGGGTGAGACGCCGTGATGGTTTTGGTCGTTTTGTCGGGAACGCCTGGGTGTAAATCGTTAGCGTTCCTCCCATATCGGTCTCCCGGACCGGTTGCCGCCGAGTCAGCGTCGCCGCGGCGAGCCATCCCACGCCCTCGGGCGTCACTTGGTATCGAAGCGGAGAACACCTGTGACACTGCTGCACGGCACGAGACCCACCCCGCACCAGGCCGGTCGACCACCGGCCACCCACGACCGGTCGGGTCGCCCGCTCCACGAGGGTGCGCCCTCCCCGGAACCCGACCACCTCCCCGCACCGCCGACGCGCCCACCGACGGGTGCCCACCCCCTGCTGCCCTCGCCGCCCGCCGACGAGGACGTCTACCAGGACCTCGCCCGGGCCCAGCGCTGGGTCCAGCCGGTCGGTGTCGCGGCGACCCTGCCGATCCTCGTCGCGGTCTGCGTGTTCGCCGCGCGCTCGCCGTGGCTCTGGTGGCTCTACCTCACTGTCGCGCTGACCCTCGTGAGCATCACGCTGTGGCTCCTGACCGGCACCGCGAGGGGACGCGTCACGCGCGCCTCGCACGAGCGGACGATCACCTCCTGGGCGCCCGAGGCGCACCCCGCCGTCGACGTGTACCTGCCCGTGTGCGGGGAGGACGTCGAGGTGCTCGACAACACCTTCCGCCACGTCGCCCGGCTCGACTGGCCAGGCGTGGTCGAGGTCTGGGTGCTCGACGACGGTGCCGACCCGCGCGTCGCGGACCTGGCCGAGCGGCACGGGTTCCGCTACCGGGTGCGCCCCGACCGGGGGCACCTCAAGAAGGCCGGGAACCTGCGGTCGGCCTATGCGGTGACCGAGGGGGACGTGATCGCGATCTTCGACGCCGACTTCTGCCCCCGGCCGGACTTCCTGCACCACCTCGTGCCCTACCTGGACGACCCGACGGTCGGCATCGTCCAGAGCCCGCAGGACTTCGACACCGACGAGCGCATGGGCTGGCTGCAGCGCACGGCCGGGGCGACGCAGGAGATCTTCTACCGCTGGGTCCAGCCGTCGCGCGACCGCTACGGGGCCACCGTCTGCTGCGGCACCAACGCGCTGTACCGGCGGTCGGCGCTCGACACGATCGGAGGATTCCCCGAGATCGACCACAGCGAGGACATGTACACCGGGATCGGGCTGCTGCGTACGGGCTTCGTCACGCGCTTCGTCCCGGTGCGGCTGGCGCGCGGACTGTGCCCTGACGAGCTCGGACCGTTCCTGACCCAGCAGTACCGCTGGGCCAACGGCTCGGTCGCGCTCGTCGCGGACGGCCCGAAGGCCAGGTCGGGCCTCGACCGGCGTCAGCGTCTCGCGGTGTGGGCAGGGTTCGTCTACTACTCCGAGACGGCGCTGTTCGCCCTCAACCTGTACGTCCCGTCCGTCGTCATGTGCTTCTGGTACCCCGAACAGGTCAGCCCGACGAGCCTCCTCGTGTTCCTGCCGAGCCTGTGGGTGCTCCTGGTCCTGTACCCGGTCGTCCATCGCACACGGTGGCGCCCCGAGGTCCTGCGGGTACAGCTCGCACAGAGCTTCAGCCATCTCGTCGTGCTGGGGCACGCGGTGGTCGGCCACCATGCGGGATGGGTCCCGACGGGCGGCAAGGGGTCGTCGAGCGCCCTCGCGCGGACCATCGCGCGCGTCATGGTGGCGACCCTCGTCGTCGGGACGGTCGCGTGGACCGTGGGGATCTCCCGCGGCGTCGCGGCGTACGGGGTCGACAGGTACTGGGCCATGATCCTGCTCGCCGGGTTCTACGCCTACGTCTCGGTGCCGCTCGTCATGGCGGGGCTCCCGGTCCTGGCGCCCCCCCGGCCCCCC
>NZ_JACSQQ010000029.1:12549-25103 GCF_014836555.1 Oerskovia rustica | reverse complement strand
GTGCGGGCATGAGCGCGCCGGGAGGCCCGGTCTGCCTCGCCGACCCGGTCGGCCTGGCCGGGACGCCGGACGTCACGGTTCGCGACACGGACCGTGACGCGGTCGACGCAGGCCCGACCACGTCCCGACCGCACAGCTCCCTGCAGTGGCCCGCGGTCGTCGCCCTCACGGCGGCCCTGGCCTTCGCCGGGCTCGTCGCCGCAGGGGTGTTCGACCCGATGATCGAGGCGCTGTGAGCAGCGGCACCGGGCGGGGACGGCCCGGCTTCCGAGGGGACGTCGAGGGGCTGCGCGCGCTGGCCGTCGTGCTCGTCCTGCTCTTCCACGCGCAGGTCCCGGGCGTGCCCGGCGGGTACGTGGGGGTCGACGTCTTCTTCGCGATCTCGGGATTCCTCATCACGGGGATCCTGCTGCGGCAGCTGGCATCGGCCGGACGGATCGCCCTGCCCGCGTTCTTCGCGGGCAGGGCGCGCCGCATCCTGCCCGCGGCGTCCGTCGTCCTGGTGGGCACGGCGCTCGCGGCCTGGCTCGTGCTGCCTCCGCTGCGGGCGCGCGACACCATGATCGACGTCGTCGCGAGCGCCCTCCAGGTCGCGAACCTGCGCTTCATCGCGCAGGAGACGGACTACATGGCGGCCTCGGCGGCGCCGAGCCCCGTGCTGCACTACTGGTCGCTCGCGGTCGAGGAGCAGTTCTACCTCGTGGTGCCGCTCCTGCTCGCGCTCGTCGGAGTCGTCGCGGCGCGGGTGCGCAGGAGTCCTCTGCCGGCGGCGGTCGCGGTCCTGGCGGTCGGCACGGTCGCCTCGTTCGTCGTCTCGCTCGTGCTGACGTCGAGCGACCCGGCTCTCGCGTACATGTCGCCTCTGACGCGGGCGTGGCAGTTCGGGCTGGGCGGTCTCCTGGCGGCCGCCGTGCTGCGCAGGCCCGACGGCGCCACGTCCCCCCCTCGGGGCGGTGTCACCGGGGGGCTGGGTCACCCCGCCCTGCGGCGCGTCGCGTGGACCCTGGCCGGGTGGGCCGGGCTCGGCGCCGTCGTGTGGTCGGCCGTGGTCCACGACGAGTCGACCCCCTTCCCGGGGACGGCGGCGCTCTGGCCGACGCTCGGGACGGTCGCGCTCCTCGCGGTCCCGGCCACGGTCCGGACGGCGCGGGGGAGCGTGGGTCACCTGCTCGCGCTGTCGCCCGTCCGGGCCGTCGGGCGGTTGTCCTTCGCCTGGTACCTCGTCCACTGGCCCGTGCTCGTCCTGGCCGACGCGGTCTGGGGGCCGCTCACCTGGCCCCAGCGCGTCGTGCTGACGCTCGGCGCGGGCGGGGTGGCCTGGCTCGTCCTCCAAGGGGTCGAGTCGCCGCTGCGGCGCTCGCCGGTCGTCGCGCTGCGACCGTCGGCGAGCTACTCGGTGGGGTTCACGGGCGTCGTCCTCGCCCTCGTCGCGAGCCTGGGTGCGGGCTCGGCCGTGTACGCCGGGCTGGAGGGGGACGAGGTCGGGTCCGCGCAGGTCCGGCTCGACACGATCTTCGACCCGTCCGCGCTCGCGCGGACGGGTGGGCCGGTGACCCCGGGGCTGACACGGGCCGCGCTCGACGCCCCGCCCGCGGAGACCCCGTGCCTGGGGGCGCTGGGCCTGAGCGAGACGGCCTGGCCCGCCGAGTGCGTCGTCGGGCCGGAGGGCGGGCGCGAGGTCGTGCTCTTCGGCGACTCGAAGGCCTTCCAGTGGAGCGGGGCCCTGCGCGACGTCGCGCTCGCCCAGGGGTGGCACCTGTCGATCGTGACCAAGGGAGGGTGTACGCCGGCCGACCTGCCGCAGGCCCTGCTCGAGGAGTCGCAGCACTGCGAGGCGTGGCGCGACGCGCAGATCGAGAAGATCGCGGCGCGGGCCGACGTCGTGATCGTGGGGTCGAGCGCGGCGTACTTCGAGAGCGAGGAGGCAGCCGACCGGCGGGAGGCCGCCTGGGGAAGCACGCTCGGACGGTTCGCCGCCGCGGGGGTGCCCGTGGTCTACCTGCGCGACACGCCCACCCCGGGCGTCGACGTCCCGAGCTGCGTCTCCGGAGCGCTCGACGACTGGGACGCATGCTCGTTCCCCAGGGCGCAGGCGCTTCCGGCTGACCCGTTGGTCGTCGACGTCGTGCTCGGTGACGTGCCCGGCGTCGAGGTCGTCGACGTCTCGGGGGTCGTGTGCGCGCAGGAGCGGTGCCCCGCCGTCCTCGGCGGTCTCCTCCTCTACCGTGACGGCAGCCACCTGACGGCCACGGCCGTCGAGGCGCTGCGTCCCGAGCTCGAGCGGCGGCTCGTCGAGACGAGCGCGCTCGGCGGCTGAGGCCGACGGACGAGGCGTCGGGTCCGGGCCGGGGCACGACTCGGCGCGGCCCCGACACCTCGCCCGGGCAGGTGCCGGGCCGTTGTCCTGCTCGTGCCGGGCAGGCGCCGGGCAGGCGCCGGGCGGGTGCCGGGCGGGTGCCGGGCGGGTGCCGGGCAGGTGCCGGGCGGGTGCCGACCCTCGGCGCGCCGGCGCCCACGAGGTGTGGCGTACCATGGACGGGTTGTCCGTGCGCCCTTTCCGGTGGAGGCCCTTTGAGGCTGCCGCCGCACCGCTCGAGGCGACGCGATCGACCAGGCGCCAGCGTCTGCCACCGATCGATGAACGTTCGAACAGGTCCCGCTGCAACCGGCGGGACATGCACGCACCCCGTTGCCGCACGTCGGCTCCCCGATCAGTTGGAGATCATCGAAGTGAAGAGCGCCGTCGAGACCCTGGACCCCACCAAGGTCAAGTTGACCGTCGAGGTGGAGTACGACGAGCTCAAGCCGAGCATCGACCACGCCTACAAGCACATCGCGGAGCAGGTGAACGTCCCCGGCTTCCGCAAGGGCAAGATCCCCGCGCGCATCATCGACCAGCGCGTCGGTCGTGCTGCCGTGCTCGAGCACGCCATCAACGACGGCCTGTCCGGCTTCTACCGCCAGGCCGTCAACGAGACGGGCATCCGCCCGCTCGGCCAGCCCGACGTCGAGGTGACCGAGGTCCCGCTCGACGCCGAGGGTGCGCTGCACTTCACGGCCACGGTCGAGGTCCGCCCGGAGATCGAGATCCCCGCGCTCGACTCGGTCACGCTCACCGTCGAGGCCGCTGAGGTCTCCGCCGACGACATCGCCGAGCGTCTCGACGCGCTGCGCGAGCGCTTCGGCACGCTGGTCGGCGTCGACCGCCCGGCCGCCGAGGGCGACTTCGTCGTCATCGACCTGAAGGCCGTCATCGGCGACGAGGAGATCGACTCGGTCTCCGGCATCAGCTACCAGATCGGCTCGGGCAACATGCTCGAGGGCCTCGACGAGGCGCTCACCGGTCTGTCGGCCGGCGAGACCACGACCTTCAAGGCGCCGCTCGCCGGTGGCGACCACGAGGGCAAGGAGTCCGAGGTCACCGTCACGGCCACCTCGGTCAAGCAGCGCGACCTGCCCGAGGCCGACGACGAGTTCGCCGAGCTCGCGTCCGAGTTCGACACGATCGAGGAGCTCAAGGCGGACCTGCGCGAGCAGGTCGCGAGCATCAAGACCTCGAACCAGGCTGTCGCGGCTCGTGACGCCCTCGTCGAGCACCTCCTCGAGAACACCGAGATCCCCGTTCCCCAGGGCGCCGTCGAGGCCGAGGTGCACCGTCACCTCGAGTCCGAGGGACGCCTCGAGGACGAGGCGCACCGTGCCGAGGTCGAGGTCGACGCGGCCAAGGCGCTCAAGAACCAGATCCTCCTCGACACGCTCGCGGAGCAGCTGAAGATCAAGGTCGCCCAGAACGAGCTCCTGGACTACCTCGTCAACGCCTCGCGCCAGTACGGGATGGACCCGAACCAGTTCATCCAGTCGCTCGACCAGGGCGGTCAGATCCCTGCCATGGTCGGCGAGGTCGCCCGGTCGAAGTCTCTCGCCGTGGCCCTGCGCCAGGTCGAGGTCAAGGACTCCGAGGGCAACGTCGTGGACCTGAGCGAGTTCATCGGCTCGGACGAGGAGGACGCGGCTGCTGACGCCGCGGCCGCCGCCGCCGGCGAGGACGTCACCGACATCACGGACGAAGAGGGCATCGAGGTCGTCTCCGAGGACGAGGCAGCCGCCGACAAGGCCTGATCCTCCTCACGACACCTGGGGCTCCCTGAGCCCCCGCCCGACCTCGGCCCCCACCTCCCTCACGGAGGTGGGGCCGACGTCGTCCCGGTGCAGGGCGGGGCGGACCGTCTTCCCAGGCCCGGCCCCGAGAGAGTAGATTGCCGCGATCGACGCAGCGCGGGGGCTTCCGAGCGGGCCCGATCCGTCACCAGTCCCACGGCTCCGGCCGCTACCAGGGGAGCCCGCCATGCCTCGTCGTCGACCGTCCTTCGCGCTCTGCTTCGCCGCCGTCCGCGTCCCGCTCGGCGGGGACGCGGCCCAGGTCGCGGGCGCGTTCGCCGACGTGCTGCGCACGGCAGGAGTCGTCGGCGCGACGATCGCCGGCCGTCACGTGGGCGTCGACGGCTGGGTGGTCGCGAAGCTGCTCGCCGCGCCACAGGGTGACGACCTCCGACCCGTGGTGGTCCGCCGGGGGCAGGTCGGCGAGCCGCCGGCCGCGGGCGACGACGAGGAGGTCCTGCTGTCCGACCCCGAGACCGGATGGACGCTCGTGCTCGCCGCCGGGACCGGGGAGCTGCACCGAGCGCTCGACGCCGCGTTCGGCGACGCCAGGCTGGGGACCTCGCTCTCGTTCGACGAAGGGGCGTTCCCGGGCGACGACGGGATGCTCTCCGTCGGGTTCGAGTACCGGGACCTGGTCGTGGCGGACTTCCCACCGCACGAGTCGGCCATGCTCGCGCACACCGCGAAGGTCCCGGTGCGCTTCGTGACGGTGCCGGCGACCGCGACGACCCGCGCGGCGGCGATCGTCACCGGGCTCGAGTCGACGCAGGACGTGTCCCAGGTCGCGACCTGGCCGGCGAAGGGACCCGTGCTCCACCTGTGGGTCAACGGAGGGTGGTCCGGCTTCCTCGTCGTGGCCGGCAAGACCATGGTGGGGCACGAGTTCGGACCCGGGTGGGACGTCGTGGACCCGACCAGGGCGGACGGGAGCATCGACGACGAGTCGATCGCGGACGTCGTCCTCGACCAGATCATGGTCGAGCCGAGCGACCCCCAGGAGGTCGCACGCGCCCTCGGGCTCGACGACGAGCGGGCCGCGGCCCTGCGTGAGCTCCTCTCCGAGCGGGACCCCGCCGACGCGCTGGACAGGCTCGCCGCGATCCTGGCCCTCCCGGTCGAGGTGCTGCCCGCCCTGCGGGGTCAGGTGCGGCTCGACGCGCTGCCCGGTGCGGTCGTGGAGCACCCCCGGTCGTTCCTCCGGTCGGCCATGGCGGACAGCGCGACCGGGGCGGACGATCCCGTGGCGCGACGGCTCACCGCCGGGCTGGACCTCGACGATGCCCGGCGTCGCAAGCCGTGGTGGTTCCTCACGTGGCAGATCCTGGCGATCCCGATCATCGGTGGGGTCTCCGTCGCCATGTTCACGTACTTCGACAGCCCCGTACGGGGGTGGTTCTTCGCGGCGCTGTGCGTCCTCAACGCCGCGTGGGCGTTCTGGCCACGCAACCCCGGAGGGGCGCCACGCGGCACCCAGGACGCGTGATCGGCGGGCGGTGAGCGACGCCGTCGGGCATCGGGGGCGCCCTTCCTGCGCCGACAGCGAAAACCCCGGATATCGGGACGGTTTCCGCTCCCCGCCCGCGTTAGGGTCACAGCAACGGTGAGTCCGTCCAGACGGAGGAGCCGACCAGCCGCGACGTTCGAGCGTCGCGAGCGACTGAGGGATCGACGAAGGAGATGGACGTGAGCGATCAGTTTCCGGTGGCACGAGCCGAGGGGCCGGGACTCGGCCTGAACGACTCCATCTACAACCGGCTGCTCAAGGAGCGCATCATCTGGTTGGGCTCGGAGGTGCGCGACGAGAACGCGAACGCCATCTGCGCCCAGATGATGCTGCTCGCCGCGGAGGACCCCGACAAGGACATCTGGCTCTACATCAACTCGCCGGGCGGGTCGATCACGGCCGGCATGGCGATCTACGACACCATGCAGTACATCCAGCCGGACGTCGCGACCATCGCGATGGGCATGGCCGCCTCGATGGGGCAGTTCCTGCTCTCCTCGGGCACCAAGGGCAAGCGCTACGCGACGCCCCACGCCCGCGTCATGATGCACCAGCCCTCGGGCGGCATCGGCGGCACGGCGACCGACGTGCGCATCAACGCGCAGCTCATCATGCACATGAAGAAGGTGCTCTCCGAGCTCACGGCCGAGCAGACCGGCCAGCCGCTCGAGAAGATCCTCAAGGACAACGACCGTGACAGCTGGTTCACGGCGCCCGAAGCCCTCGAGTACGGCTTCATCGACCACGTCGTGACGAACGCTTCGTCGGTGACGGGTGGCGGCGGCACGGCGAGCAGCTGAGCTCACCGACGCCCCGGCCCCCCACCCACGATCCCACCCGAGGAGACACCTTGAGCTACGCAAGCCAGGAATCCCAGTACATCTCGACCGCTCAGCGCCTCGCGGGCGCGGGCGCCGGCGGCGGCATCGCCCTCCCGCACGGCGCACCGTCCTCGCGCTACGTGCTCCCGCAGTTCGAGGAGCGCACGGCCTACGGCTTCAAGCGCCAGGACCCGTACACCAAGCTGTTCGAGGACCGCATCATCTTCCTGGGGGTCCAGGTCGACGACGCGTCCGCGGACGACGTCATGGCGCAGCTCCTCGTCCTGGAGAGCCAGGACCCGGACCGCGACATCATCCTGTACATCAACTCGCCCGGCGGCTCGTTCACGGCCATGACGGCGCTGTACGACACCATGCAGTACATCAAGCCGCAGATCCAGACCGTGTGCCTCGGGCAGGCGGCCTCCGCCGCGGCCGTGCTGCTCGCGGCCGGCCAGCCCGGCAAGCGTCTCGCGCTGCCCAACGCCCGCGTGCTGATCCACCAGCCCGCGATGGAGGGCGGCGGCTACGCGCAGGCCTCGGACATCGAGATCCACGCGAACGAGCTCATCCGCATGCGCGAGTGGCTCGAGGACACCCTGGCCATGCACTCGGGCCGCGACGTCGCGCAGGTCCGTGAGGACATCGAGCGTGACAAGATCCTCACGGCGAAGCAGGCGCAGGAGTACGGTCTGGTCGACCAGGTCCTGGAGAGCCGCAAGCCGGTCATCCAGAACAAGCCCTGATCTCGACATTTCCCCCCGACCCACCGGGGTGCCCGGCTGACAACGGGCCCCCGGTGGTGTGCAATGGTGGTAGGTCGGCGCGTGTCGTCCCAGATCGCGGGGGCCTCAGTCCCGGCGCAGCAGCAAGACCGAGGCTAGGAGGCTCGTAGTGGCTCGGATCGGAGATGGTGCAGACCTGCTGAAGTGTTCCTTCTGCGGCAAGTCCCAGAAGCAGGTCAAGAAGCTCATCGCGGGCCCCGGCGTGTACATCTGCGACGAGTGCATCGAGCTCTGCAACGAGATCATCGAGGAAGAGCTGTCGGAAGCGGCCGAGCTCGGGCTCGTCGAGCTCCCCAAGCCGCGGGAGATCTTCGACTTCCTCGAGCAGTACATCATCGGGCAGGACGCCGCGAAGCGGGCGCTGGCAGTGGCGGTCTACAACCACTACAAGCGGATCCAGGCCGGGGAGCACGCACGCCCCTCGGACGACTCCCAGGTGGAGATCGCCAAGTCGAACATCCTGCTGATCGGCCCCACGGGCACCGGCAAGACGTACCTGGCGCAGACGCTCGCGAAGATGCTCAACGTGCCGTTCGCGATCGCGGACGCCACGGCTCTCACGGAGGCGGGGTACGTCGGCGAGGACGTCGAGAACATCCTCCTCAAGCTCATCCAGGCCGCCGACTACGACGTCAAGAAGGCCGAGACGGGCATCATCTACATCGACGAGGTCGACAAGGTGGCCCGCAAGTCGGAGAACCCCTCGATCACGCGTGACGTGTCCGGTGAGGGCGTGCAGCAGGCCCTGCTGAAGATCATCGAGGGCACCACGGCCTCGGTGCCCCCGCAGGGCGGCCGCAAGCACCCGCACCAGGAGTTCATCCAGATCGACACGACGAACGTCCTGTTCATCGTGGCCGGGGCGTTCGCCGGGCTCGACGAGATCGTCGCCACCCGTTCGCGCAAGCGCGGGGTGGGCTTCGGGGCTCCCATGGACTCGCACGAGGAGGCGGACCTCTTCGCCGAGGTGCGTCCCGAGGACCTGCAGAAGTACGGGCTGATCCCCGAGTTCATCGGGCGTCTGCCCATCATCACGTCGGTCGCGAAGCTCGACCAGGAGGCGCTCGTGCGCATCCTCACCGAGCCGCGCAACGCGCTGGTCAAGCAGTACCAGCGGATGTTCCAGATCGACGGTGTCGAGCTCGAGTTCGAGGACGACGCGATCAGCGCGATCGCCGACCAGGCGCTGCTGCGTGGCACGGGTGCCCGCGGGCTCCGCGCCATCATGGAGGAGGTCCTCCAGCAGGCCATGTTCGACGTCCCCAGCAGGGACGACGTCGAGCGTGTGGTCATCACGCGTGAGGCCGTGCTCGACAACGTCAACCCGACCCTCGTCCCGCGGTCCGCGATCAAGCGGGCGCCGCGCGAGAAGAGCGCGTAGGGAGCACGCACGACGAAGGGCCCCGGAACCTCGGTTCCGGGGCCCTTCGTCGTCTGTCTGCCGTGCAGTGCGCGGGGGTGGTGCCGTGCGGCGCGGGGCCGTGCTGCGCGCGCGGCGCCGCGCAGCGGCCCGAACGTCAGGCCTCCGCGTTCGCGGGTGCGCCGTAGAGGTCGTCGATCGTCGTCGTGAAGTCACGGAGCACGAGGTTGCGCTTGACCTTGAGAGACGGCGTGAGATAGCCGTTCTGCTCGGTGAAGTCGGTCGTGAGCACCTGGATCTTGCGGATGGACTCGGCCCGGGAGACTGCCTCGTTGGCGCGCGTGACGGCGCGGTCGAGGGCCGCGAGCACGGTCGGGTTCGTCGCGGCCGTCGCGACGTCCATGGCCGGCAGGCCGTGCGTCGTGAGCCAGCCGGGGAGCATCTCGTGGTCGATCGTGACCAGGGCGCCGATGAAAGGACGCTGGTCACCGACGACGACGACCTGGCTCACGAGCGGGTGGGCGCGCAGGCGGTCCTCGAGCTGGGCGGGAGCGACGTTCTTGCCCCCCGCCGTCACGATGATCTCCTTCTTGCGCCCCGTGATCCGCAGGTAGCCGTCCTCGTCGAGCGAGGCGAGGTCGCCCGTGCGGAACCAGCCGTCCTGGAGGACCTCGGCGGTCAGCTCGGGCTGGTTGTGGTAGCCCCGGAAGACGTGGTCGCCCTTGACGAAGAGCTCGCCCTCGGCGTCGACCTTGAGCGCGGTCCCGGGGAAGGCAGGGCCGACGGTGCCGATCTTGAGGCGGCTGGGCAGGTTCACGGCCGACGGGGCCGTGGTCTCGGTCAGGCCGTAGCCCTCGAGGATCGTGAGCCCGACACCGCGGAAGAAGTGGCCCAGGCGTTCACCGAGCGGCGCCCCGCCCGAGATCGAGTGGGTCAGGTCGCCGCCCAGGGCCGTACGCATCGAGCCGAACACGAGCCGGTCCGCGAGGGCGTGCTGCGCCCTGAGGACGATCGAGGGACCCGAGGCCGAGTCGAGCGCGCGCGAGTAGGTGATGGCGACCTTGGCCGACCAGTGGAAGATGCGCCGCTTGGCGCCCGCGCCCGCCTTCTGCTCGGCGGCGTTGTAGACCTTCTCGAACACACGGGGGACCGCGAGGAGGAACGTCGGCTTGAACGAGCCCAGGTCCGGCACGAGCTTCTTGATGTCGGAGCTGTGCGCGAGGACCGCGGTGGGCGACGCGATGCACACGACCTGGACGAACCGTGCGAAGACGTGCGCGAGGGGCAGGAAGAGCAGCGTGCGTGCGTCGGGCGTCGCGACGATCTCGGCCAGACCCGCCACGCCGTTGCGGGTCAGGTGCACGAAGTTGAGGTGCGTGAGCTCGACCCCCTTGGGACGCCCGGTCGCTCCCGACGTGTAGATGATCGTCGCGAGGTCGTCGCGCCCGGTGGCGGCGCGGCGTGCGGCGACCTCGTCCCGCGTCACCGTGGAGCCGCCGGCGCGCAGGTCGTCGACCGCGCCGTCGTCGATCACCAGGACCTCCCGCAGGAGCGGGAGCCGCTCGCGGACGGTCTCGACGATCGCCGCGTGCGCGGGCGTCTCGACGACGGCGACGCTCACGCCCGAGTCCGACAGGATCCACTCGACCTGGTCGGCCGAGGAGGTCTCGTAGACGGGGATGGGCACGCCGCCGGCGGCCCAGACCGCGAAGTCGAGCAACGTCCACTCGTAGCGGGTGCGCGACATGATCGCGATGCGGTCGCCGGCCTGCACGCCGCGCGCGAGCAGCCCGCGGGCCACGTCGACCACGTCGTCGTCGAAGGCGCGGGCGCTCACGGGCTGCCAGGGGCCGCCCGGGGTGAGGCGTCGCTCGATCACCGCGTCGTCCCCGGAGCGCTCGACGCGGTCGGTGAGAAGCGTGCTGATGCTGCTGGTGGTCGGTACCTCGACGAGGCTCGGCGACGCGAATTCGGTCATGTCAACTCTCCGCTGAGTGGTGGGGCAAGGACCGATTTTACTGTGTACCGGGCGTCCCACGTTCCGTCGGCCGCCTCGCCGGCACCCCGCGCGAGCCTAGGATCGACGGATGACCGAGCCTCCCGCCCCCACGACACCGTCGCACCCTGTCCCCGCCGAGATCCTCAGGCTGCGCGAGAGCATCGACAACATCGACGCCGCCCTCATGCACCTGCTCGCCGAACGCTTCAAGTTCACGCGCCGGGTGGGCGAGCTCAAGGCGCAGGGTGGCCTCCCGCCCGCGGACCCGGCACGGGACCAGCAGCAGATCGCCCGCCTGACCAGCATCGCAGAGTCCTCGGGCCTCGACCCGGCGTTCGCCGAGCAGTTCCGCGAGTTCATCGTGAGCGAGGTCATCCGGCACCACCAGCGGATCGCCCGCGAGCACCAGGACGAGGCCCCCGTGCTGGACACCTACTCCTGAAGGGTCCCGTCGCGGGGCGACGACGGGCTACCGCGGCGTATCCCCTGAGAGCCCGGGGCAGGTTCGCCGTGAGCCTGCCGTGAGCATGCCGTGAGCCACGCCGGGGCGGCCGTCCCCGGTGGCGTTCGTCGGCCACGTGCCGCAGGCTGGGGAGGACATCGGGGCGGTCGGCCTCCGACCGTCCCTCCGACGATGGATGTCTAGAGGTGCCTGCATGAAGATCGACTGGCTCAAGCCCCTGCTCGGCCACCCCGGCCCGTTCGCGACCGTCTACCTCGACGCGACACGTGGCGACGAGGCCACCGCACGCGAGGTCGAGAACCGGTGGAAGGGAGTGCGCCGGGCGCTCGCCGCAGCGGGAGCCCCGGCGAGCATCATCGACGAGCTCGAGGAGTCCGTCACCCTCCCCACGAGGATGCCCGGCCCGCACGGCCGAGTGCTCATCGCCGACGAGGAAGGCGTACTCGTCGACCGGGTCCTGAAGGACCCCCCCGCTGTCACCAAGGGACTCTGGGGGCCCGTCCCCGCCCTGCTCCAGGCTGCGCGCGCGGCCGACGAGTCCGTGGACTACGTCCGGGTCGTCGTCGACCGTCAGGGTGCGGACCTCACGTGGTCCGTCGCCGGGGGGCACCTGCCGTACGGCGACGCCGAGTCCGTCGAGGGCGGGCACGACGTCATCAACAAGGTCCGCACGGGCGGCCTGTCGCACAAGCGGATCGAGGCGCGTGCCGAGGACTCCTGGGAGCGCAACGCCGAGGCGGTCGCGGCCGAGCTCGACCGGCAGGTCCTCGAGCACCGACCCGAGCTCATCCTCGTCACGGGCGACGTGCGCGCCGTGCCGCTCGTGCGGGCCGCGCTGACCAAGGCCACGGACGAGCTCGTGGTCGAGGTCGCGGGCGGCGGACGCGGCGCCGGGATCAACGAGGCGGCCTTCGAGGCGAAGGTCGCCGACGCGCTCGAGAGCTTCCGCGAGCGCCGCCGCGAGGCCGTGCTCGCCGAGTTCCGGCAGGAGCAGGGCCGAGAGGCGGCCGCCGTGACGTCCCTCGAGGACGTGGTCGCGGTGCTCTCGCGAGGACAGGTCAAGGAGCTGATCCTCGCGGACGAGTACGGCCAGGACACCGAGCTCGACGGGCGCACCCTGTGGGTCGGGCCGAGCCCGCTGCACATCGGGTCCTCGCGCTCCGACATCACCGACCTGGGCGTGAGCGAGGGGATCGAGGAGCTGCCCGCGACCGTGGCCCTCGTCCGGGCCGCGATCGGCCAGGACGCGGGGCTCACGTTCTCGCCCGACGGCAGCGTCGAGCTCATCGAGGGGGTCGGCGCCACCCTCCGGTGGAACGACGACGGGACGCCCAACGAGGTCGCCGCGACCATGTCGGGGGACGACGTGAGGTTGCGGGGCGAGATGGTCTGATCCCCTCGGACGCCGCGCTGGATCGCCAGCACGACGCAGGGCCCCCCCCCCCCGGGGGGGGGGGGGCC
>NZ_JACSQQ010000029.1:0-12539 GCF_014836555.1 Oerskovia rustica | reverse complement strand
GACCGCACGTGCGGTCGGGGCCCTGCGTCGTCCGGGGGAGCGTCAGCCGCGGTTGCGGACCTCGGGCTCGCCGAGCTCGGAGTGCACGACGACGATGCCGCCCTGGACGGCGGGGTCGCCCTGGCCGTCGGTCGCCTCGACCAGGTCGAGCGGGCCGGTCACGCGGCCCGCGCCACGGACGTCTTCCGCCGCAGCGCGCACGCCCTCGATCGACGTGGCGGGGACGGCCAGCGTCACCGCGAGGATCGGGGTGCGCATCGACACCTTGGCCTCGGACTTGACCTTGCGCAGCGCGGCCAGCGCGTGACCCGCGGCGGTCAGGACCGCAGGGTCGGCGTCGCCGGCGCCCGTGCGCAGACCGGCCGACGTGGGCCACGGTGCGCGGTGCACCGAACCCGTGCGCCACCACGACCACACCTCTTCGGTCGCGAACGGCAGGTACGGCGCGAACAGCCGCAGCATCGTGTCGAGAGCCAGGGCGAGCGCGACGCGAGCCGACTGCGTCGCGGACGTGACGTCGTCGGGTCCGGCGCCAGCGCCGTAGGCGCGGTCCTTGACGAGCTCCAGGTAGTCGTCGCAGAACGCCCAGAAGAAGGTCTCCGAGAGCTCCAGGGCGCGCGTGTGGTCGTAGGTCTCGAGCGCCTCGGTCGCGCGGTCCACGACGTCGGCGAGGCCCGCGAGCATCGCGCGGTCGATCGTCTCGGTCACCAGAGCCGGGTCGAGCGTGATCTCGCTGCCGCCGAACGACAGCGCGAACTTGGACGCGTTGAGGACCTTGATCGCGAGGCGGCGGCCGATCTTCATCTGGCCGACCTCGAACGCCGCGTCGGTGCCCAGGCGCGCCGAGGCCGCCCAGTAGCGGACCGCGTCGGAGCCGTGCTCCTCGAGCAGGCCCATGGGCGTGACGACGTTGCCCTTGGACTTGGACATCTTCTTGCGGTCGGGGTCCAGGATCCAGCCCGAGATCGCGGCGTTGGTCCAGGGGAGCGACCCGTGCTCGAGGTGCGAGCGGACCACCGTGGAGAAGAGCCAGGTGCGGATGATGTCCTGGCCCTGGGGGCGCAGGTCCATGGGGAAGACGCGCTCGAACAGGTCCGGGTCGGACTCCCAGCCGCCCGCGATCTGCGGGGTGAGCGACGAGGTGGCCCACGTGTCCATGACGTCGGGCTCGCCCACGAAGCCGCCCGGGACGCCGCGCTGGTCGGCCGTGTAGCCCGCAGGGACGTCGGAGGACGGGTCGATCGGCAGGAGCGCCTCGTCGGGGACGATCGGGTGCTCGTAGTCGGTCTCGCCCGACTCCAGGACGGGGTACCACAGCGGGATCGCGACGCCGAAGAAGCGCTGGCGCGAGACGAGCCAGTCGCCGTTGAGGCCCCCGACCCAGTTCTCGTAGCGCACCTGCATGAACTCGGGGTGGAAGTCGAGCTCCTTGCCGCGCGCGAGCAGCTCCTCGCGCAGCGCCACGTCCCGACCGCCGTTGCGGATGTACCACTGGCGCGAGGTCACGATCTCGAGGGGCTTGTCGCCCTTCTCGAAGAAGTTCGCCTTGCGCTGGGTCGCGACGGGCTCGCCGTCCAGGTCGCCGGCCTCGCGGAGCGCGTCGACGACGGCCGAGCGCGCCGAGAACGTCGTCTTGCCCGCGATCTCCTCGAACAGCGCGACCGACCGCTCGGACGTGAGCCACGCGGGGGTCTCGCGCGTGATGCGCCCGTCACGGTTGATGATCGAGCGCGTCGGGAGCTGGAGCTCGCGCCACCACTGGACGTCGGTCAGGTCGCCGAAGGTGCAGCACATCGCGATGCCCGCGCCCTTGTCCATCTGCGCGGCGGGGTGCGCCAGGACGGGCACCTCGACGTCGAACAGGGGAGAGGTGACCGTGGTGCCGAACAGGCCCTGGTAGCGCTCGTCGTCGGGGTGCGCGATGAGGGCCACGCACGCTGCGAGCAGCTCGGGGCGTGTCGTCTCGATGTAGACCTTCTCGCCACCGGGTGCGTGGAACGCGACCTTGTGGAAGTGGCCGGGGTAGTCGCGCGCCTCGAGCTCGGCCTGCGCGACTGCCGTCTGGAACGTGACGTCCCACAGGCCCGGGGCCTCGGACTGGTAGGCCTCGCCGCGCGAGAGGTTCCGCAGGAACGCCTTCTGCGCGACGATGCGGGCCGGGACGCCGATGGTCTGGTAGTGGTGCGACCAGTCGACCGACAGGCCCAGGCGGCGCCACAGCTCCTCGAACTGGACCTCGTCCTCTGCCGTCAGCCGCTCGCACAGCTCGACGAAGTTGCGGCGCGAGACGGGCTGCTGGTCCGCGGCCTTGACGCTCTTGCCTTCTGCGCCCTGGAGCGGCGGCTCGTAGCCCTCGACGTACGGCAGCGACGGGTCGCAGCGCACGCCGTAGTAGTTCTGCACACGGCGCTCGGTCGGCAGGCCGTTGTCGTCCCACCCCATGGGGTAGAAGACCTCGCGGCCGCGCATGCGCTGGAAGCGTGCGACGACGTCGGTGTGCGTGTAGGAGAACACGTGACCCACGTGCAGCGAGCCCGAGACCGTGGGCGGCGGGGTGTCGATCGAGTAGACCTGCTCGCGCGTCCTGGCGCGGTCGAACGAGTAGGTGCCCTGCTCGGTCCAGGCGGCGTCGAACTTGGTCTCGAGGCCGTCGAGGCTCACCTTGTCCGGTACCTCGCCGACCACGGCGCGGACTACCTCGGTGCCCTCGGTGGGGGCGGGTGCGGCGGTGGTCTGGGTGGCGGGTGCGGGCGTGGTGCCCTCGGCGGGTGAGCTCATGGACGACATTCTCCCAGAATCTCGGAGGCCCCTGCGAAACGGCCGGTCCCCGGACGGAGCCGGGGTACCCGAGTTTTCCCGAATGAAACAAAGGTCAAAGGTCCCTGGTTGACATGGTCATCGGCTCGTAACCTTCAAGCAAAGGCGGGGGCGTACGTGGACGCGCCCCATCATCTCGACGCCTTTCGTTCGAGGTCCGACCCAGGAGTTGCAATGACAGTGATCGACAGCGTGGCCGTGCACGGAACCGGAAGCATCCCCGCCGGCATGGTCCTTCCCCCCGCTGTCCAGGCCGCCCTGGATGCTTGTGCGAACGTCATCGTCCCGTCCTCCCGCGAGGAGCTCTACCGGCTCGCGCTCGGCCCCGAGGGCGGGCCCCGGTTCACCGTCGAGTACGACGTGCTCGGCACGCCGGTGCCCGAGGCCGAGGTGGTGCGGTGCAAGAACGGCATCGCCGTGAACTACCCCGAGGACTACATGCGTCGCCGTGACCCCGACTGCATGCGCATCGCCGACGACCTGCCCACCGACAAGCCGCGCTACCGGGACGTGTTCGGGGCCGAGTTCGCCGACGTCAAGGCCGAGACGCTCGACTGGCTCGCGGGGCAGGACCTCGTCGTCGTGCCCTTCAAGGCAGGCGGCCTCACGCACGGCTACCCCTCGCTCGCGATCTGCCCCGTCAACTCCGCGTTCTTCGCGCTGACGCTCGTGGACCTGCAGGGCTGGGTCACGTTCGACGAGATCGGCCCGTTCGAGCCGCGCTCGATCCTCTACGTCGCCCCGCCGTTCCGGCACACCCACTTCGAGGGCCGCCAGGTCGTGGTCCACGACCGCACCGACACGCTGCACGAGGTCTTCGCGTACAACCTCTACCCGGGTCCCAGCGCCAAGAAGGGCGTCTTCTCCGTCCTCCTCGACGTCGGGGAGCAGGAGGGCTGGGTCACCGCGCACGCGTCGTCGGTCCGCGTCACGACCCCGTACGAGAACGAGACGGTCATCATGCACGAGGGCGCCTCGGGCGGGGGCAAGTCCGAGATGTGCCAGGAGATCCGTCGCCAGGAGGACGGGCGCATCCTGCTCGGCACCAACGTCGTGACCGACGAGCCCTACGTCATCAACCTCGGCGAGACGAGCGCCCTGGACCCCGTGACCGACGACATGACCCTGTGCCACGTCGACCTCCAGACGGGCGACGGGCGCCTCGTGGTCGCCGACGCCGAGGACGGCTGGTTCGTGCGCGTCGACAACCTCACCGGCTACGGCCAGGACACGCACCTCGAACGGGCCTGCATCCACCCCGACCAACCGCTCGTCTTCTTCAACATCGACGGCGTCCCCGACGCGACCGTGCTGCCCTGGGAGCACACGCTCGACTCGACGGGCAAGCGCTGCCCCAACCCCCGCGTGGTCGTGCCCCGCCACCTCCTGACCGACGTCACAGGCGCCGAGGAGGTCGACGTGCGGACCTTCGGCGCCCGGATGCCGGCCTGCACCCGCGACAACCCGACCTACGGGATCATGGGCATGATGCACATCGTGCCGCCGTCGCTCGCGTGGATCTGGCGGCTCATCGCCCCGCGCGGGGACAAGAACCCCTCGATCGGCGAGTCCAAGACCGCGACCGACAAGCTGGCCCACGGCGGCATGGTCGCCGAGGGCGTCGGGTCGTACTGGCCCTTCTCGACCGGCACCAAGGTCGCGGCGGCGAACCTCCTGCTGCGCCAGCTCGTCGACATGGACCGCACGCGCTACGTGCTCACGCCCAACCAGCACATCGGCGCCTACAAGGTCGACTTCGCGGCCGAGTGGCTCACCCGCGAGTACCTCGCCCGTCGTGGCGGCGGCAAGCTGCGGGCCGAGGAGCTGACCCCCTCGCGCTGCGCGTTGTTCGGCTACACCCTCCAGGAGATGAAGATCGACGGGCAGCTCGTCCGCCCGACCTTCCTCAAGCCCGAGATGCAGTCCCAGGTGGGCGTCGAGGCGTACGACGCGGGCGCGAGGATCATCACCGACTTCTTCAAGAGCGAGCTCCAGCAGTTCCTCACCGACGACCTGGACCCGCTGGGACGCCAGATCATCGAGGTCTGCCTGCGCGACGGCTCGGTCGAGGAGTACGCGGCGCTGACCCCGCTGTTCACGTGACCGGCCCCCGCTGAGCGGTCCACGTCGAGCAGCACGGCCCTCCGGTCCACGGGACCGGGCGGCCGTCCGTCGGCCCCTGCTGCGCGACCGCGGAGTGGGTGGCGGGCACGCGTACTAAGGTCGGTCCATGGACTTGACGATCGGCTACGCCGCCATGCTCGAGCAGTTCCACCCGACCGAGGTCATCGCCCTCTCCGAGTACGCCGAGAGCAAGGGCTTCTCGGGTGTCATGGCCGCAGACCACTTCCAGCCGTGGGTCCCCGCGCAGGGGCACTCGGCGTTCGTGTGGAACGTCCTGTCGGCCCTCGGCGAGCGCACGCGCGGCGACCTGGGACCGGGCGTCACGGCACCCACGTTCCGCTGGCACCCCGCGATGGTCGCGCAGGCCTCGGCGACGCTCGCCGCGATGTACCCGGGACGGCACTGGCTCGGCCTGGGCTCGGGCGAGGCCCTCAACGAGCACGTCACGGCGCAGTACTGGCCCGAGGCCCCCGAACGCATCAACCGCATGTTCGAGGCCATCGACATCATCAAGAAGCTCTTCGCGGCGTCGCTCGCGGGCAAGGACACCAAGCACGCGGGGCAGTTCTACAAGCACGAGTCCACGCGACTGTGGACCATGCCCGAGGTGGCGCCCGAGATCCTCGTCGCCACGGCCGGCCCGGTCACCGCGAAGCGCGCAGGCAAGCACGCCGACGGACTCATCACCGTGGGTGCGCCGCTCGAGAAGATCTCGATGCTGTTCGGCAAGTTCGACGACGGTGTCCGCGAGTCCGGCCGCGACCCGCAGACCATGCCCAAGGTCCTCCAGCTCCACATGTCGTGGGCCGAGACCGACGAGGAGGCGCTGACGAACGCCATGACGGAGTGGCCCAACGGCGGCATGAAGTTCCCCAAGGCCGACATCCGCTCGCCCTTCGACTTCGAGCAGATGGCCAAGCTCGTGCGCCCCGAGGACTTCGAGGGACGCCTCGTCATCTCGTCCGACCCCGACGTGCACCGCGCCTACATCCAGAAGTTCGTCGACCTGGGCTTCGACCGTATCTACCTGCACAACGTGGGCCGCAACCAGCGCGAGTGGATCGACACGTTCTCGCGCGACGTCCTGCCGAAGCTCGTCCGGTGACGGACATGCCCACCGCCCGGCCCGACGGCGCAGCCCTCCCCGGTGCAGCGGCGTCGCCCGGGGCGCGCCACGCCGAGGGTGACGAGACCCGCTTCACGGTCGTGGCGCCGTCGGGCATCGGGGAGGTCTCGCCCGGGGACGACCTCGCACGCATCGTCGGGGACGCGCTCGACCGCGAGGGCGGGCTGCGCGACGGGGACGTCGTGGTCGTGACGAGCAAGGTCGTGTCCAAGGCCGAGGGGCGCGTCGTCGCGGCCGCCGACCGCGAGCAGGCCATCACCGACGAGACCGTACGCGTCGTCGCGACGCGTCCGTACCCGGGGGGCGTGCTGCGCATCGTCGAGAACCGGCTCGGGCTCGTCATGGCCGCCGCCGGCGTCGACGCCTCGAACACCCCCGAGGGCACCGTGCTGCTGCTGCCCGTCGACCCCGACGCCTCGGCGCGCGCGCTGCGGGCGGTGCTCGCGGAACGGTTCGGGGTGCGCCTCGGGGTCGTCGTGTCCGACACGGCCGGGCGTGCGTGGCGCGAAGGGCTCACGGACCTCGCGATCGGCGTCGCCGGGGTGGTCGCGCTCGACGACCTGCGCGGAGGCGTCGACGCCCACGGGCGCGAGCTGTCCGTGACCGTGACGGCCGTCGCGGACCAGATCGCGGCGGCGTCCGAGCTCGTGCGCGGCAAGGCCGCGGGGCGACCCGTGGCCGTGGTGCGCGGCCTCGGTCGGTTCGTGACCGACGACGACGGACCAGGGGCACGCGTGCTCGTGCGGGCCTCGGAGACCGACATGTTCCGGGAGGGATCCGCCGAGGCGTACGCGCGGGGAGTGACCGCGGGACAGGTGGCCGGTCGAGCGGCGATCGAACGGGTCGCCCACGAGGGTGGGTACGCCGACGGGTACCGCGAAGGTTTCGCCGAGGGATTCCGCGAGGGGACGGGCAACCCGGTGCAGGGCTGATCCCTCGGTGGGGGGTCGAGGGTGCAGTTCGGGTGGTCAGCGTGGGGGCTGCGCGACCCGAGCTGCACACTCGGCGATCGGGTCGTGCGGTCGGTCGGCGGTAGGTGCGTGTTCGGCCCGTGCCGAGCCCCGGGTGCGTCAATTCGCTGGGCGCCCGGACGTGGTCGTCGCTATCGTTCCGGGATGCTCCCCACCGACTGGATCCCGCACCGCCGACCCGACGACCGTGAGCACGTCGGCTGGATCCGCCCCGAGGGCGACGCCTGGGTCGCCGTCTCGCTCCTGGGCCACGACCTCACCGACCCGGTCGACTGGCTCGACGCCGAAGAGGTGCTCGACCGCGCGGGACTGTCCTGGCTCGCCGACGTCTGGATGCTCGAGGACGAGGGCGGCGAACCGCTGCGCGTCCGCCTCGTCGAGGTCACCCCGGAGCACGTCGTCGTCCAGACCGACGACTTCGGGGCGATCGACGCCCACGTCGTCCGGTACGAGCTGCCGTGGCCGGCGCCCGCGCGACTGCGACCGCGACGCGCCGACGACCCCGACGGACGAGTGGTCTTCGGTCCCGCCTGACGAGGCACGTCGAGCGACCCGGCGCAGGCCGCCGCGCACACGCCGGCCCGGCGCACGCGTCAGTCCGTGGTCGTGACGCCCTCGTAGAGGCCGAGCTGGTTCCCGTCGAGGTCCTCGAAGACGGCCCACCAGCTCGTCGGGCTGATCTGCGTCCTGGCCATGAGGACCTTGCCGCCGAGCGAGCCGACCTGGGCGAGCGTGTCGTCGATCGAGTCGACCTCGACGTAGCTGCGCGGGGTGGTGAACCCTTCCTCGCGCGGCGCGAGCCCGCCCCCGCTGATCTGGTTGGGGGCGCGCCACATGGGGTACCCCTCGAAGCCGGGAACCTCGGCGATGTCCCAGCCGAACAGCCCGCTGTAGAACGTGCGGGCCGCGTCGGTGTCGCCGACGGGGATGTCGATGTGCGTGATGTCGCCGTGAGCCATGGGAACTCCTCCGGAGGGCGAGCGGGCGCACGGAAGCACGCCCGACGTCTCCACGCTACGTCCGTCGAGCGCAGCAGGCACCCGTCGGACCGGGGGAGCGACGTCGTCGGGCATCCGTGCTGGCTGCCCACCACGGCGACGGGAGGGCTCAGCCCTTGGCGGCCCGCTCCGCCTTCGCCGCGGCCTTGGCCGCCTTCTTCGTCTCGCGCACCTGGTCGAGCGAGTGCTGGTCGACGACGTCGGCGATCGAGCGTCGCGCGCCGTCCTCGCCGTACGCGCCGGCCGCCTCGCGCCACCCCGCGGGCTGGACGCCGTACTGCTTGCCCAGGAGCGCGAGGAAGATCTTCGCCTTCTGCTCGCCGAACCCCGGCAGGGCCTTGAGCCGCTTGAGGACGAGCGGGCCGTCGGGGGTGCCGCCGTCGGGCCCCGGGTCGGTCCAGAGGCGCGTGACGTCGCCGTCGTACTGCTCGTCGACGACCTGCGCCACGGCCTGGACGCGGCCCGCCATGGAACCCGGGTAGCGGTGGATCGCCGGGGGAGTGGCCGCCATCGCGGCGAACCCCTCGGGCTCGGCCGACGCGATGCGGTGCACGTCGAACCCGCCCATGCGCTGGGAGATCTTGAGCGGCCCGGCGAACGCCGACTCCATGGTGACCTGCTGGTCCAGGAGCATGCCGACGAGCAGCGCGAACGGGTCGGTGGACAGCAGCGTGTCGGCTTCCGGGTCGCCGGTGAACCACAGGTCGTGTGCCATGTCCCCATCATCGCAGCCGTGCGGGGCGGGTGCCGGAGCGGCCCGGGAGACCCCTCAGCGCGGCGGTCCCACCCGCCCGTCGAGGAACTCGTCGACCCGCAGCCCCCGCAGCGCGACCCTGATCACGGCGGGCACGAGCCGCAGCCCGTCGTCCCCGTGCAACCGCCGCAGGTCGTCGACGACGTAGCCGCGCCCACCTCGCGTGAGCCCGAACAGCCCGACCGCCTCGACGTTCCTGAGCCAGTCGACGTCGGCCCCGTACGTCAGGGCGACGATCACGCGGACCTCGCGCGGGGCGTCGGTCGAGGGCGGTTCGCGGAACGCCATGACGGGCGTCGCGAAGGGGCGACCGCTGTGCCGCCCGTGGTGGTGGACGGTCGCGAACGGTGGCACGCGCGACGAGACGCGCAGCACGAACGGGTTGAGGAACCGCCGGTTGCTCCGGGCGATCACGTGCGGGATGGGCATGTCAGCCATGGTGCGCGCGTGGGTGAGGTGTGGCCACCGCGCAGCGCAACAGCGAGCCGCTCGTCGAGCACGACGTTGCGCGCACCCGAGCACGACCTCGTGGTCGTCAAGACCGCCATCGCGACCGCAACCTCGTCCTCGGCACCTGAAGAGCCTTCCGGCGCTGCGGCGAGGCGGACCGTCAGGCGGCCCCCGCCTCCGCCCCTGCCCGTTCCCTGTGCGCCGTCGGGCTCATGCCTCGCACCCGCGTGAACGCGGCACTCAGCGCGAACGGCGTCCCGTACCCGACCTGCCGGGCCACGGAGCCGACGGTCGCGCCAGGCTCCAGCAGGAGGTCGGCCGCGAGGGTCAGGCGCCACCCGGTGAGGTAGCTCATGGGCGGCTCCCCCACGAGCTCGGTGAAGCGGCGCGAGAATGCCGCCCGCGACAGACCGACCGTCCGCCCGAGCGACTCCACGGTCCAGGGGCGGGCCGGTTCGTGATGCATGAGCCGCAGCGCGTGCCCGACGACGGGGTCGGCGTCCGCGCGGTACCACCCGGGGGCGTCGCCGCGGTCGAGCCAGGCGCGCAGCGCGCCGATGAGCAGGATGTCGAGGAGCCGGTCGAGCACGGCCTCCTGGCCGGGCCGGTCCTGCGAGACCTCGCGCGCGAGCAGCGACACGAGGTCGGCGTCGAGGTCGCCGCGGCGCAGCACGAGCAACGGCGGCAGCACGCTCAGCAGCCGGCCACCCACCTCGCCGTCGAGCGGGTAGGTCCCGGTCAGCAGCACGGTCGGCCCGTCGGGGTCGTTGCCCCAGGTCCGCACGCCGAGGTCCACGAGGGGCGAGGGGCCGTCCCCGACGGCGCGGCAGGCCCCGACGGCGTCGCTCACCATCTGCGGCGGTGTCCCGGGGGAGTCGGCCACGGTGTAAGGGCGCGGACCGCGCACGAGCGCGACGTCGCCGTCGCCGAGGTGCGCCTCGAGCCGGGGCTCGTCGGGGCTCCGCCCGGCGTCCATGCCGATCCAGGCCGTCCCTCGCACGACGGGCACGAGCGTGAGCGGTGCCTCGTCCTCGATGCGCATCGACCACGGTGGGGAGAGGAGCGAGCGCAGCAGGAAGGCGCCGCGCGCGCGGGGCCCGTCGAGGAGTCCGGCGACAGCGTCCATGTCTCGACGGTACGCCGCCCGCTCGCGCTACGGAAGACGAACGGACATGCGGACGAGCGGTTCAGCCATGGAACGTCTCACCTCGGGCCGGTTGACTCGAACCACGGCAACGCATCGACGACCGCATCCCCTCGATCTCAGGAGACCCGACATGACCACGCGCCAGCCCTACCCCTCGCCCGCAGTCCCCACCGCTGCGCCTCTCGTCGCCGTCGTCGGCGCGACGGGAAAGTCGGGTCGCCGGGTCGCGGCCCGCCTGACCGCGGCGAGCGTCCCCGTCCGTCCCGTCTCGCGCAGCACCGAGGTGCGTCTCGACTGGGACGACCCGGCGACCTGGGGCCCCGCGGTCGCCGGTACCGGCGCCGTGTACGTCGCCGTCGCCCCCGACCTCGCGGCCCCCGGGATCCCGGAGGTCGTCGCCGACTTCGCGCGCGTCGCCGCCCGCGAGGGGGTCCAGAGGTTCGTCCTTCTCTCAGGACGTGGTGAGCCCGAGGCGCAACGCGCCGAGCAGCTCGTCGCCGACGTCTTTCCCGCGCGGACCGTCGTGCGGTGCGCGTGGTTCGCGCAGAACTTCAGCGAGAGCTTCCTGCTGGACCCCGTGCTCGACGGCGTGGCCTTCCTCCCGGTGTCGGACGTCGTCGAGCCGTTCGTCGACCTCGAGGACGTGGCCGAGGTCGCCGTGGCGGCGTTGACCGAGCCGGGCCACGAGGGGCGCGTCTACGAGCTCACGGGACCGCGGCTGCTGACCTTCGGCGAGGCGCTCGCGGAGATCGGCGCGGCGAGCGGCCGGGACGTCCGGCTCGAGACCGTCACGGGTGACGAGTTCGCGGCAGGCCTGAGGGCGGCGGGCCTCCCGTCCGACGCCGTCGACCTCGTGCGCTACCTCTTCGAGGAGGTCCTCGACGGACGCAACGCGCACCTGGCACCCGGAGTCCGCGAGGCGCTCGGGCGCGAGCCGGGGGACTTCGCCGAGTTCGTCCGCCGCGAGGCCACCGCCTGGTCGGCGCCGTCCGGCTCCCCGGCAGCCCCCACGTTCTCCGAGGTCCACTGATGGACGTGCTCGGAGTCCTCGGATGGGCGGTCGCCGCGGCAGCCGTCGGCTGCGGACTGGTCGGGGGAGTGCTCTTCGCGTTCTCGACCTTCGTCATGGCGGGGTTGCGGTCGGTCGCCCCGGAGATCGGCGCGGTCGCGATGGCCTCGATCAACCGTCACGCGACCAAGGCGCCCTTCGGTTCGCTCCTGCTCGTCACGACCGGCCTCGTGACGGTCCTGGGCGTCGTCGCCGCGACGCGGCTCGGCGACGCGGGGATGTCGCTCGTCCTCGCCGCGGCCGTGGCCTACCTCGTGGGCGGGATCGGTGTGACCGCTGCCGTCAACGTCCCGCTCAACGACCGCCTCGAGGCCGCGGACGCGGCGGTCTCTACCTCGGGTCCACGGTCGGGCGAAGCCTCGTCCTCGGGTGGAGGGGCGGGCGGGGCGAGGGTTCGCCCCGCGAGCCCGACGGCGGAGCGGGACCAGGTCTGGAGGGTATTCCTCGGGCGCTGGGTCGCCTGGAACCACGTGCGGACGTGTGCGTGCGCGGTGGCCGCGCTGCTCCTGACCCTGGGACTGGTGACGCGCCTCGTGGGGTGAGCGGCGCCGTCGGGCCTGGTCCTGGACCGGGACCGGGGGGACGGGCAGGAATAGCCGCTCCTGCGCCGAGGTTTGCCCCGGTATGAGCGAACAGAGCTGGGGCGACGACGCCACGATCCGCCGCGTCCTCGCGGACACCGAGACCTGGGCCGTGGTGGGCCTGTCGAACAACTCGGCCCGCGCGGCGTACGGGGTGGCACAGCTGCTCCAACGTCAGGGCAAGCGGATCGTGCCCGTCCACCCGGCGGCCGAGACGGTGCACGGTGAGCAGGGGTACGCCTCGCTCGCCGACATCCCGTTTCCCGTCGACGTCGTGGACGTGTTCGTGCGTTCCGACCTCGCGGGCGACGTGGCGGACCAGGCCGTGCAGGTCGGCGCCCAGGCCGTCTGGTTCCAGCTCGGCGTGGTCGACGAGGACGCGTTCGCCCGCGTGCGCGAGGCCGGCCTGGACATGGTCATGGACCGCTGCCCCACCCGCGCACGGGGCGCCCGGTCCTGGTCTTCGGTGACTGACCCCGCCGTGTCACCCGAGCTGCCGAGA
>NZ_JACSQQ010000028.1:43524-49115 GCF_014836555.1 Oerskovia rustica | reverse complement strand
GACAGAATGTCCGCCGCATAGATACCAGCAGGACCAGCGCCAACAATGGCGACACGCAAAGGACGAGAGCTGCTCACAGGAAAGAACGCCTTCCGGTCGAGGAGGGGAGGTCGGCCCGCAGGAGGTGGGCGGACCGGTCACGCGGGCTGTCCGGGTGAGTCCGCGGCCGCCAACGGGAGAACCACTCGATTGTACGACTGAGGTGAACCTTCACACTGCCAGCGAATCTCGCCTAGTGGAATGGCGTCTCATGATCCGGCCTAATGTTACGGCGCGGCGGGGCGGGTGGCCGCGGTCAGGGGCAGCCTCCGCTCGTGAGCCTCACCTCTCGAAGAGGCGCAGGAAGCGGTTGTCGACGCGAGGCCGCCAGCCGAGCGACCGGAGCGTCGAGAAGACCGGGACCTTGATGGTCGACGGGCTCGCCGACACGGCGGCGAGGTGCGCGACCTCGTAGGCCCGGTCCCCCGACGAGGTCACTCGCTGCGCGACCACCAGGCTCCCCGACCGTGCACCGAAGGTCTTGCCGCGGTGGCCGTCCCAGCGCGCCTCGGCGTGGACACCGACCGGCGAGGCGGCCACGCTCCTGCGCGACCTCCCGCTGATCTCCGTGAACCGGTAGACCGCGCGTCGGGCGTCGAGCCGCACCACGAGCCGGTACGACCTGGCCGTCTGCCCCGCCCCGAGCAACGAGCGCCACCGGGCCTCCCAGCCCGTCCAGGTCAGCGTGACCTGGGCACCGTGCTTCCACTCCTCGACGGATGTCGAGTACGGCAGGTCGCCGGAGCCGAGATCCAGCAGGGCCGCGAGCACGTCGTCGAGCGGTGCCGCGTCCGTCGTCACCTCTCCGTTCACAGGACGACGCGCAGGCTGTCCTGGATCGCACGGATCTCCGGCAGCGTGCCCGGCATCTGTGCACCCGTGCACGACCCCGTCACCTGGACCAGGTCCTTGACCGGGCCGCGGTCGACGAGCACGATCCGCACTGCCTGGACGAGTGCTCCGAGGGTCGGCTCGGCGAAGATCCCCTCGATCCGGAACCCGGCGTGCCCCTGGACCTCGATCTCCGACCGGCCGAGCTCCTTGTACTGGGGCAACGCGGTCAGCCGTGCGACGACCTCGCCGGTCGCCTGCTCGAGCGTGTGCTCGGCCCGGACCCGGTTGAGGACCGTGATGACGTTCGCGCGAAACTCCCCGCCGTCGGCGTCCTTCGCGAGCGCGAGCGGCAGGCCCACCTCGGGGAGCGGCTGCCAGCCGTCCGGCTGGTCGAGGCTCACCCCGGGGTAGGCGGGGAACTGCTCGCTCGGGAACTGCAGGGTCGACGGCACGGTCACTCCTCTTCGGGGTCCACAGGGCCCGGACAGTCTAGGCGGCGACGCGTCCAGACGGTCCGGGCCCCGCAGGCCGTCAGGACGCCGCGACCTCGCCCACGTCCTGCAGCAGGCCGACGAGGGCACGCCACACGTCACCGGGGCTCCGCCGTTCGAGGACCACGGGCGTCGCGGGATCCGGGACGTCGAGCCCGAACGGCTCGGCGGGCGCGACTCGCTCCCACAGGCCGAGCGGCCCCGCGTCGACGACCGCGAGCGCGCGGACCGTGGACCGGCCGGGCCCGTGGACCGTCACGCGCCAGGTGAGCCTGGCGGCGTCGAGAACCTCAGCTGCCCCTGCCCCGCCGGGTGACGCCGAGTCGTCGGGCGCCCCCGTGTCGTCGGACGGCGACAGCGCGCCGACCGTCGTGGTGAGGACGTCGGGCAGGGATCCGTCCCCTGCGGCTCCCTCCCGCCCGAGCCCGACCGTCGTGGCGATCCACGGCACGACCATGCCGACGTCGACCGGGAGGTACTCGGCCTGCGCCGTCCCGGGCCAGCCCGAGCGCGCCCAGCACACGGCCACGCCGCCGATCGAGGCGAAGGCGAGGCCGTGGTAGACGATCCCGTCGTCGCTGCTCGTCTCGACGTCGACGAGGAGCGAGCTCCCCGCCAGCGCCTGGGCGAGCTCCGCGGCCGCAGGGTCGACCGCGCCGTCGGCACCGATCACACCGGCCTCACGCAGCGCCTCGACGGCGACCTCCAGCCCCTCCTCCGCCACGCCCTCCTGGGCCAGCTGGCCCAGGACCGCGAGGTGGTCGGGGAAGAGCAGGAAGCGCCGGCGGCGACGGTCCATCGCCGCGGGAAGCCCCTCGGTCAGTCGAACGGGTTGAGCCACGAGCCGAACTCCTTTGCCTTCTCGACGCCGGCGTCCACCGCGTCGCCCACGACCTCGGTCGTGGCGTTCCATCCGTCAGCGACCATCTCCGCGCCGTTCGCGGCGAGGTCCTCGATCTCGTCCCAGTGCGCGATGATCTCGGTCGTGCCGTAGATCGCTCCCGTGATGACGGCGGCACCGATCGTCACGGGGTTCGGGGCGATCATCGCAGCCGTGAGGCTCACGTTGAAACCGAGCTCCGCGACGTCCGCGACGTAGTCGATGCCGTTCTCCTGGAACGCATCGATCGGGTTGCCCTGGGAGGCCACGTTCACGAGGCTCATGCCTGTCGCGCCGACGGCACCGACCACGCCCAGGCCACGCAGGACGCCCGAAGCCTTCGCGCCTGCACTGAGGCCGGCGCGCAGAGCGCCGGTGTCAGCGGCCGCGGCAGCCGCCCGACCGGCTGCCCACGGCGTCACCCCACCGACCGTCCCGGTCACCCCGGACGTGCCGAACATGACCCGTCCGAAGGCGTTGAGCCCGTTGAACGTGTTCGCGCCGACACCGGCGCCGAGGCCCAGCCGGAGCCCGAGAGCGTCGAGCCGCGGGCTCAGAGCCTTGACGATCAGGCTCGAGACCGAGTTCTGGGTCAGCATCTTGTCCCTGGCCCAGTGCATCCACAGCGCCGCGCCGTACTTCGCCGTGTAGAAGCCCGAGTAGGCGACCCCGCCTGCCGCCGTCGCCGCCCACACCGTCGAGCCCAGAGTCCCCTCGTGCCCGGCCATGCCGGGAAGCCGGCTCAGACCGTTGGTGACGATGCCGTTGACGTAGTCCTCGAACGACTCCCGGTGCCCCCGCACCAGCACCGAACGGGTGTCCTCGAGCGCGCGGCGGCACGCGAGCGCCGCGGCCTCGAGCGTCTCCCGAGCCCGGTCCGCCGCGGCGGTCTGCGCCTGGAACGCCACCTGCGCGTCCCAGATCGCCGCCTGGCGCTGCTGGCCGGTGTAGAAGGCCATGTCGGGACTCGCCGTCGTGTCGATCGTCCGCAGCGCCGAGCCGCACGACGCGGCCGCGTCGTCGGCGAACCCCTGTGCCGTGGCGACGGTCGCGCGCGCCGTCTCGAGCGCGTCGGCATAGGTCCGCAGCGCGCCGGCTCCCGTGCTCATCGCCCCCTGCACGTTCTCGACGAGCAGCGCGACACCCTCGACAGCGACGGGTGCCGCCTCGCCGGCGACCCCGACCCAGTCGTCGCCGAGTGCACGGGCTCGGGCTCGCAGCGCACGCAGCGCGTCGCCGAGGCCGTCGTGCACCGTGTCGAGGCCGCGGGCGGCGGTACGTACCCCCTCCGGGTCACCTTCGACCGGGGCGAGCCGGGGAGCGGACGGCGCCGGTGCGTCGACGAAGTAGGTCATCGGAGCTCCCTCGCACCGTTGGCCAGCACCTGGTCCTGCTCCGCATAGGCCGCCGCAGCGTCGCCGAACTGCGTCGCGAGCTCACCCAGCGCCACCGCCAGGGCGCCGAGACCAGCGCCCCAGTAGTCTCCGAACTCGCTCGCGCCCGCAACGACGTGCGGGTGGCCACCTGCTGCCGAGGCAGCTGCTGCCTGCTGAGCGATGTCGCCTGCCAGGTCCCCCAGCGTCCCCGCGGTGGTTCCGAGCGAGATCGCCGCCGCATCGATGGCCTCGGTGTCGACGCGAAGCGTCATCGTCATGTCCTCTCGTCCGCGCGGCTCTCCACCGCGCGTCGCCATGCTGCCAGACGCAGGACCCCCCCGACCATGGGGAGTTGTCCCCGGTCAGCGCCGGCGTCTCGGAGCGGCGCTGGCACGTCAGTCCCGACGCGGGATCGGCCGACCGGCCCGGCGCCCTCCGGAACCTGCTCCAGTACCCTGGGCCCCGTGGCGCACAACGACGACGACGGGGCCGCCCCGATCCCCCGCCCGCAGGACGAGGAGCAGGCCCCGGCCGGCGAGCCTGCCGACCCTGATCGCGGGCCCTCGGCACCACGCTCCTCACGCTGGAGCCGCCTTCCCCGGCTGGACTCCCTCGTCCCGGACCAGCTGGCCGACCGTGGCCGAGCTGCCCTCTCCCGTCTCGACGACGCCCGGGCGGGCATCACGGACGCCCGCGAGACCGTCCGCGACGCCACACGCCGACTCCGCGCCCCCGGCGCCCTCGTCGGCCCCCCACGGCCAGCGGTCGGCGTCCCCCGCGCTCCCGAGAGTCCCCTGCACCGGAGCCAGTCAGGGACCGCGGCGCTCCTCCCGCGCGCCCTCGAGGTCCCCGCCCCCCGGGCGCCTGGCTCCGTCGCCCCGCTCGGCTGGACCGGTGACATCTATCTGATCGGCGACGACACCCCCTTCGCCTTCGTCCGCCGCCTCCCGGCGAAGCCCGTCTCGAAGGGCAAGCTCGCCTGGGGAATCGTGGACGAGCTCGTCACCGACACGTCCGTGGCCGGCGAGGACCTGCGTGTCGTCGAGCTGCTCGACCTCGAGGGTCAGGTACTCCTGCGGAGCACCCCCGGGTGGCGTCGTCGGGACGAGGGTGGCTGGAGCGTGCGCGACGTGACCCTCGCGGACGGCTCACCCGTCGCCGAGATCGTGAAGCCACAGCGCCGGGCACGCGTCGGTGAGCTCGTGCCCGTCGGGGCGGTCCGCGCCGCCACCGCGTCCACGGACCCACGGGACCTGGATCCGAGCCTGCCGACCGCAGCGCGCGTGTGGCGCGGACCCGACGAGCTCGCCTCGATCCGCACCGAGGGCACCAACCGTTCGCTCACGATCGGCGACCTCGACGGCGACGACGACGCCCTTCTCGTGTGGGCCGGGGTGCTCTCCTGGTGGGGCGGCGGCCTCGTCTGACCCACCAGCCAGACGGCCCTCGGTCGCTCAGACCTGCGCGCCGGCCGCCCCCGCGAGGCAGACCTGCAGGGCAGCGGCGACCTGCTGCGGCTTGTTGCACTGCACTCGGATCCAGCTTCCGTCCGTGAGGCGCAGCAGGAGGAGCCCGGCGCCCAGGGTGGGGGCGTAGGCCCCGCCGACGAGCTTGCCCCCGACGACCGTCGTGCCGTCCGGCAGGCGTTCGCCCTCGTGGAGCGGCCCCTGAGCGGCGACGTGCGCGACCACGCCCGGGTCGATCGTGGTGGCGGGGAAGTGGTCCCTGCCGGCCCGCAGACCCGTGTGGTCGACGACGATCTTCTGGTACCGCCGGGTGGAGTACACCGTCAACAGCACGAAGAATCCGACGATCACGCCGATCATGGGCCACACGAGCGCGTCCCACCAGCCACGGACCACGGTGTCCACGAGGAACGCGACGGCCGTCGGCACCGCGACCCACGTCGCCGCCCGGCCGTACCCGCCGCCCGACTCCCGGTACGGCAGGACGACCGCCCCGACGTCGGGG
>NZ_JACSQQ010000028.1:20440-43514 GCF_014836555.1 Oerskovia rustica | reverse complement strand
GGGCGGCCGTCCGAGGGTCCAGCAGTCGTCACCGGGCGATCGCGGAGCCGAGACGCGCGTCGAGCTCCTCCATCGAGTCCGCGGCGCGCGCGAGGAACGTGTGCATCTCGACGAGTCCCTCGACCGCGTTCTTCGCGCCGAGGTTGAACTGGTCGTAGGAGGCCATGAACTGCGTCGAGGCCTGGTCCGTCACGAAGCCGGACGACACGAGCGCCGTGACCTGCTTCATCAGATCCGCGAGGATCTCGTCGAGGTGCCCCTTGCCGATCTCCAGACGGCCCGCTGCGTCCCGCATCTCGCTGTAGGTGACGTTGACGTTCGCCATGTCGATTCCCGCTCTCTTGATCCATCGTCGGCCTCACGGCCCGTTGTCGTCGCAACCGTACCGAAGGTGCGGTCGCCTGGGTATGGGGAGAACTCCCCACGCGTGCGTCAGCCCATCGGGACGTGTACCCGGGTAGTGCTTCCGCGCGCGATGTAGTAGCCCCGGCCAGGGGGGAACTCCGCACGGGAGACCCTCGGCAGGGAGGTCTTGAGCAACGAGTCGCCCTCGAGCGCCTCGGGCTGCAGCAGCAGCCCACGGCGACCGTTCTTCATCTCGGCGAGCAGGGGCCACGGCGAGCCCCAGCGGGAGGACTCGGCCTCCGCGACCACGAGGCACGAGCCGCGCTGGGCCGCCTTCATGAGCGCGACGAGCGGTGCGTCCGCGGGTGACTGCAGGTACTCGTCGACGCCCTCGACGAAGACGGCGACGGGTCCCGCCGCCAGGTCCTCGGCGACGTCCTGGGCGAGGGCGACGACCTCGTCGACGCTCTGCGCGACCCGGTCCCAGGGCACCGCCGACACCAGCGAGGAACCGGGATGCGCCGCGAGGACGATCCGGGTCTTCGGGGCGGCCCGGACCAGGGACCTCGCGAGCGCCGCGAGCGCCGTCGTCCGACCGCTGCCGACAGGCCCCGACACGAGGAACGTCCCCTCTGGGGCCCAGCCGAGGGCGTCGAGCGTCTCGTCGCCGATCCCCAGCACGGGCTGTCCGTCGACCTCGTCCGGCAGCACGTCGGCCGTGTACTCCTGCGGGAGCGCGCCGATCCTCGGTGCCTGGAGCACCCCGGCCTTGCGCATCGAGTCACCCAGCCGCACGCAGGAACGCGCCTGCTCGGCGGCAGAGGTCGTCCCGCCGATGACCGCGACCTGGGTCTCCGCACCGTCGACCACCGCGCGGCCGGGCGGAGACGACGGGGTGAGCACGTCGCCGGGCACGTCGAGCAGGCCGTACCCGTCGTCCGAGAGGCGGAGCACGACGTTGCGCTGCACGGCCGAGCGGACCGCGGTCGGCACGGCGCCCGCACGGTCGGCCGTGAGCGCCACGTGGATGCCGAGCTGTCGCCCCTCGGCGAGCACGTCGCGGAACACGTCGAACCACACGGCCCGGCCAGCACCCTGCTCGAAGTCGTCGCGGAACGCGCCGAAGCCGTCGACGAGCACGAGGATGCGCGCCACGTCCGTCCTGCCCGTGAGCGCCCGGAACTCGGTGACGCTCGACGCGGAGGCGTCGGCGAAGAGCGGGCCGCGGCGGTCGAGCTCGGCGCGCAGCATACGGAGCAGGCGGACCACGCGCTCGACGTCGTCGCCCATGATCACGGACCCGACGTGAGGCAGGGACTCGAGCATCCGCAGGCTGCCACCCGCGAAGTCGAGGCCGTAGACCTGGACCGCTCCGCCCCGGGGCGTGATCCCCGCCGCGATGCCCAGGGTGCGCAGCGCGGTGCTCTTGCCCGCACCGCCCGTGCCGTACACGGCGAGGTGTCCGTCGGCGTCCGGGCGGAAGTACGTCGGCCGCTGGGCCTGCACCTCGGGCAGGTCGGCGACGCCGATCAACAGCTCGGTGTCGGTGCGCTGACGCAGGCGGGCGAGGTCGTAGACCCCGGCGAGCGAGTCGAGCCACGGGCGACGCGGGCTCGGGATCTCGGCGTGCCGGCTCGCCGCCCCGATGCACGCCACGAGGCGTTGCTGGTCGTTGGGACCGAGGTCCGTCTCCTCGGGCACGACCGCGGGCTGCGGCGCGTCCCAGCGGATCTCGCCGCCGAACCGCAGTGCCGCGACCTCGATGCGCAGCGGCTGCGCCTCGTCCGAGGTCCAGCCGCCTGCGTAGGCCGACTGGAACGGGCGCACCCTGCCGGGGCCCGTCTTGGCCAGCCCACGCCCCGGGAGCCCGGGATCGAAGTGGGCCGCGTCGGGGGTCCCGACGACGTCGGACGAGTCGGACTCGTCGGCCATCCGCAGGGCGACGCGAAGGTTCGTGTTCGCCCGCAGGTTGTCGCGGATGACGCCCGCCGGGCGCTGGGTCGCCATGATGAGGTGGATCCCGAGCGAGCGCCCGCGCTGCGCGATGTCGACGACGCCGTCCACGAAGTCGGGCACGTCGGAGACGAGCGCCGCGAACTCGTCGATGACGATCACCAGGGCCGGCGGCGCGTCGGGGTCGCCCCGCTTCTCGAGCTCGAGGATGTCCTTGGCCTTCTTGCGGTTGAACAGGTGCTCGCGGTGGTGGAGCTCGGCCCGCAGGCTCGTCAGTGCGCGCCGCACGAGGTGCTGCGACAGGTCGGTCACGAGCCCCACGCAGTGCGGGAGCTGGACGCAGTCCGCGAACGCGGAGCCGCCCTTGTAGTCCACGAACAGGAACGTGACCCGGTCCGGGCTGTACTCGGCCGCCATGCCGAGCACCCACGCCTGGAGGAACTCGCTCTTGCCCGAGCCGGTCGTCCCGCCCACGAGCGCGTGCGGGCCGTGCGTGCGCAGGTCGAGCTGCATCGCCTCCGACCCGGCCGAGCCGACGAGCGCCCGCAGCCCCCCGGCGCGGCGTCGCCTCGGGACGGCGCCCGGCGTGCGGTCGGTGATCGAGAGGTTCTGGTTCCACCGGTCGATCACGGCCTCGCCGGACGTCGCCATGTCGGGGCCGAGGAGCGTCAGCAGGGAGACGGTGCGCGGCAGGTCGCTCGCGTCCTCGTCGACGACCCCCGCGTCGAACACCGGTGCCATGCGACGGCCGTACTCGACCGCGTCGGCCGCGTCGACCGTCTCGAGCACGACGTCGTCGACCGACAGGCCGAGCCGCACCATGCCCACCGAGGTGCGGTCGGGACCGACCTCGACGTAGGTGCGGCACGCGGCCGGCAGCCCCCGGACGCTGTCGGCGACCCACACGGGGAACACCCCCGCGTCGGGCCCCGTCTCGGCGAGCTGTGCGAG
Organism: Oerskovia rustica; assembly: GCF_014836555.1. Taxonomy (GTDB): domain Bacteria; phylum Actinomycetota; class Actinomycetes; order Actinomycetales; family Cellulomonadaceae; genus Oerskovia; species Oerskovia rustica. The sequence goes on along the minus strand of NZ_JACSQQ010000028.1, from coordinate 40,265 downwards.
GCGTGCACGGTCCACGTCGACCTCGGAGGACACGAGGACCACGACCGCGGGCAGCGGCGAGCTCGTCCCCTCGACGGGTCCGCCACCGCCCTCGCCGACGCTCGCACCGCGCTCGAGCGCGGCGTCGCGGGTCCGGGCCGCGCCTCGACGCGTGGCGCGCTGGCTCTTGAGCCGGGTCCGGATCAGCTCCTCGAGCTGGGCCAGGAGCACGGCGCCGCTGCTGGCGCTGTCGGCGAGGTGGTTGCCCTCGATCGGGCTCGTCGAGGCCGAGGTGTGCGGCATCCACTTGAGCCACTCGAGCGAGCGCGACCACGTCGGCGTCACGAGGGAGCAGACCACGAGGTCGGTGGGCGAGTGCAGCACCGTGAGCTGGACGAGCACGGAGTTGACCACGGGCTCCACGAGGTTCTTGGCCCCGGCCAGCCCCAGCGCACCGGCGTCGTGCAGGTTCTCGACGACGGGGACGCCCGAGACGAGCTCGTGCCGGTCGACCAGCTCGTCGAGGCGCCCCTGGAGCTCAGGGACCATCTCACCGCGCCCTGGCGTCTCGACCTCGTTGCGCGAGGGCATCGAGCCGAGCCCGAGCCGCACGTTGAGGAAGGACCAGTGCTCGGGGCGGCGCGTCCACAGCAGCGGACCGCGACGCAGCCCCTCGGCCAGCGTGAGCGGGGTCGCCGGCGCCTCCTGGAGCCGCGCCGACCGTTCGGCGACCTCCTCGTCGCGCAGCGCGGACCGCAGGCCCTCGAGCCGCTCGTCGAACCTCTTGACGTCGCGCTCCAGGCGACGACGGCGCCGCTGACGCTCGGTCACGTAGCTGCCGACGAGCATGAGGGGGCTCATGAGGATGAACAGGAGCGCGGTCGGGCGCTGCGTGACGAAGAACATCAGGAGGCCCATCACCACCGGGGCGACGAGGGCCAGCGCCGGGAAGGTCTGGGGCTCCTCCTCACGGTTGGCGCTGGGCGCCGTGAACTTCTCCCCCGCGTAGCGCGGCTCGACCTTGGGCGAGCGGTTGAACGGGACGGGACCTGCGACCGGACCGCCGGCGGCGCTGCCGAGCGGGTCGACCACGACGACGGTGTCGCCGAGCACGAGGGTCTGCTGCCGGTCGACGCGCAGCCGGGTGACCAGACCGCCGTCGACCACGATCCCGTTGGCCGAGCCCAGGTCGACGACCTCGGTACGGTCGGACACGTCGATCCGGGCGTGCTTCTTCGAGACGAGGGGGTCGGACAGGACGAGGTCGCACCCCGGCTCCCGTCCCACGACGTAGCGCCCCGCGACGAGGTCGCGCTGCAGCCCGGCGTCCGGTCCGGCCACGACCCGGACGCGGGCCAGCACGTTCTGGACGTCCTGCATCGTGCTGGCGGCGCGGGCCGCGTCCAGGAGGTGCACGACCGCACCGGAACCGAGCCACGCCTCCGCGATGGGGACGTCGGGGTCGAGGACGACCGACTGCTCCTGCGCGGGGAGCTGGGCGCGCAGGGTGAGCGGTGGGACGTCGACCAGCGACCCCATGTTCCGGGGGTCGCGCACGGCGATCGCGCGGGCGACGTCGCCGACCGTGCTTCCGGCGTCGGCCGTGACGACGATGTCGTCGCTCGTGCCGTCGTGACGCACGAGAGTCATCTTGAGACGCACAGGGACGTGTCCTTCGTAGCAGGTGCGTGGACGGGGTTCAGGAGCTCTCGTCCACCAGGTCGAGCAGGGGCAGGTCCTCGGTCGTCACGAGGCGTGAGGCCACCGCGTACTCCACGAGCCGTGCACGACGGTTCGTGGCGAGCGCCCCGACTCCACCGCGCAGACCTTTGACGCCGATGCGGTCCAGCCGCTCGCACACGTTGTCGAGCTTGCGGTTGAAGCGGGTCGTGGCCCAGCCGAGGCGGCGTGCGGCGTCGGCGGAGGTCGGGATCTCGGAGAGTCCCGTCCCGTCCCGCCGCAGCACGGGCTCGGCGAGCGCCAGGATGAGCTGCTTCTGGCTGATCGTGAAAGGGATGGCCCCGATCGTGGTCGCGCCGTCGGACGGCTCCTCGGAGCGGATCTCCTGGTAGGGCGCGCCCTGAAGCCGGACCCGCATCTCGTAGGTGGTCGGCCCGGCCGTGAAGACGACCGACATCGACGGGAACACCAGCGGCAGGCGGTTGCCGGGCGACAGCCACGACTGGACGCCGCCGCCGGCGTCGCAGACGGTCGCGGAGATCAGCGAGCCGACGTTCGCCAGCCACCAGATGCCGTTCTCGTGCGAGATGCGCAGGAAGTGCCGGTGCAGGTACGGGTTGTCCTCGATCTCGAGGTCGCCGTCGCGCCCGATGTCGAACGTCCCGCCGGGGACGGGGCGGAACCACTCGCCGCAGAACTCGATCGCCAGGTCGCTCATGGGTTCACGCAGCCCTTCACCGGGACGGACGGCTTCCCGTCCCGGACGGTACGGATCTCGACGCAGACGGTGTCGGTCTCCCCCGCGGGGACCTTCACGTACTCCCTCCCCGCGGGCACCGGGGCCGACCACGTCTCCTTGGTCGGGTCGATGTGCTGCCACGCGTAGGTGTCGCCGACCTCGACGTCCTCGGGGGCTGACCAGGTGAAGAAGGCGCTCCCGCTCGTGACGTCGTACTGCGCCTGCAGGTCCTCGGGGGGCGGGACCAGGTCACCGAGGTTGTCGTTCGGCACGTCGTCCGGCTCGTCCGCCGAGGTCGTACCGCCCCCCGTGTCCGTGTCGGTCGCGGTCCCGTCCGGGAGGAGCGCGTAGATCCCGACCACCACGAGCACGAGGATCCCGGCGCCTGCGAGGAACGTCCAGAGGGCACGCCGCGTCCGCGGTCGTGCCGGCTCGGGCTCGGGCGAGGCGCCCGGGGCGCGGTGCACGGTGTCGTCGGTCGGCGGCCCCCACACGGCGGTCCCGGTCCCGGTGCTCCCCGGGCCGGCAGCGGGGCGCGGCGGGACGTACCCGGGGCCCGACGCCGGAGCCTGGGCCGGGCGCGCGGGTGCGGGCGCGTAGTACCCGACCTGGGCGGGAGCCCCCGCCCCGGGCTGCCCGGCGTAGGCACCGGGCGCCGCAGGAGCATGCGGTGCGGGAGCGTGCGCCACGGGAGCGGAACCGCCCGTCGACGCTCCGACGGTCACGTGCCGCTGGACCGGGGCGGTGCCGCTCGTCGTCGACGGAGCGCCGGTCGGGTAGGCCCCGCCAGCACCTCCTCCACGGGGGTCGATCGAGACGACCGCGCGCAGCCGCGTACCGCCGTCGTCGTCGGCCTCCTCCTCCTGCGTGATCCCCGCGTCGGCGAGCACGTCGATGGGGGTCACCGCGAGCGAGAGCTCGTTCTGGACCTGCTGGAGCGCCCGCGCGAAGGCGAGCATCGTCGGGTAGCGCGAGGCCGGGTTCTTGGCCATGGCGGTGCCGAGCACCCGCTCGAGCGAGGGCGGCACGTCGGTACGTCCGGTCGGAGCCAGCGGCGTCGACTCGATGCGCGTGATGAGGCTCGCGCTCGAGTTGGACCCTCCTGGCAGCTCGAACGGCGCCCGCCCGGCAAGCAGGGTGAACGTCGTGGCGGCGAGCGCCCAGACGTCCGTCTCCTTGCCCGCCCACGGGTCCTCGGCGAAGGACTCCGGGGGCGACCACGGGATCGACATGCCCTCGGCCCGGGAGGCGTCGTCCATCGTCGAGGAGATACCGAAGTCGGTGAGCGCCGGGTGGCCGTACTCGGTCACGAGGATGTTCGCGGGCTTGATGTCCCGGTGCAGGATCCCGGCCCGGTGCGCGGTCTCGACCGCTCCCGCGATCTGCACGGCGACACGCAGCGCCTCGGCGACGCTGAGCCGCTCGGACCGGTAGCGGGCCCCCAGGTTGGGCCGCGAGCAGTACTCCATCGCGAGGTAGGGGCGTCCGTCGGACGTCACGTTCGCCTCGTACATGGTCACGATGGACGGGTGGGTCGAGAGGGTCGCCATGAGGTCGGCCTCGACGTCGAACGCGGCGCGCTGCGACTCGCTCGACCACTCGTGCAGCAGGACCTTGATCGCCACCCGACGCCGGGGGCGCTGCTGCTGGTAGAGGAAGACGTCGGAGAACCCGCCGGAACCGACGACCGACACGTACTCGTACCCGTCGATCAGCGGCGGCGGCGACGGGGCACGCTTGCTGCTCATAGCAACCCTTCGAAGGTGAACGTCACGCCGTCACCCACGTCGACGACGTCGTGCGACACGACCATCGTGGGCTCCCCGGGGTGCAGGCGCCGAGGCGGCTGACCGGGGCGCAGGAGCGTGGTGCCGTTGGTCGTGTTGAGGTCGCACACCAGCACGTGCCAGCCCTCGAGCTGGATCTCGACGTGCGAGCGCGAGATGTCCTGCTCCGGGCTCGGCACCGCGACCAGGCGCGGCAGGTCGTTGCTCTGCGCTCGCGTCGTGCGAGGGCGGCGTCCGAGCACCACCGGGCGGTCGAGCTCCACGACCTGACCGTTGGAGAGCGTGAAGCGGCCCAGCGAGGGTCGGGTCACGAGGTGGGCATCCCCCACCAGGACGTGCGCGCAGCTCCCGCAGTTCTCCCGCGACGGGGGGTTCGCGTGACCGTCCACGCACGTGCGGGCCAGGATCTGCTGGGAGCCCGGAGGAGCGGGCGGCGCGAAGGTCGGCCCTGCGGCCGGGCTGCCGACCGGTGCGGGACCTTCCGCAGCGCCGACGGCAGGGACGGGCACGACACCGAGCGGTGCGGCCGCTCCGGGCAGCCCGAGGGGTGCGGGCGGCGCAGGGACGGCGGTGGCCGCTCCGGCACCGGACACCTGGGCGCGGAGGTCGGCGATGACCGAGGAGAAGACGGTGTGCCCGTCGTGGTCGTCCCCCTCCTGGTCCTCCCCGGCGGCCATCTCGTACCCGACCGTCGAGGACTGCCCGACGAGGTGCGCGCGGTCGACGGGCGGGCCCGGTCGCTGGGCCTGGTCGCCCGTGACCGTGGCCGCGCGCACCGACGCGGCGGGCGTCGACCCGGTCCACTCCCGAGGGATCCCGTCGATCATGCTGGCGACGGGCTGGGGAGTCCCGGCGGGCGGCGCGGGGACGGGGGTCGCGTCCTCGACCGACGGCACGGCGGCGGGAGCCGGGGCGGGCGGCGCGTCGACCTCGTCCTCCTCGTCGATGCGGATCGCTGCATCCTCGACGGTCCGCAGGACGGTGGACTCCCACAGGTGCCCGTAGCCGTCGTCGACGGCCGCCACCGCGTCGTCGAGGTCGTCGAGGTCGTCGATGTGCTCGAGGCCGTCGTCGGCGTCGAGGTCGTCGGCCGGGGGGACGACCGTGAGCTCGGGCGCGATCGTCTCCATCGAGACGATCGTCTCTGCCGACCGCTCGTCGACCGGTGAGCGCGTCGGTACGACCTCCTCGGCTGCTGCGTCGAGGCCCGGTACCGCTGCGACCAGGGCGACCGGGGCGGCGTCCTCGTCGGGGACGACGTCGACGGCGAAGAGGCTCGGTACCGAGGCGAGGGGCGGGTCCAGGTCCTCGGTCGGCACCGCGCTCCCCACCAGGACCGGCTCGAACGCGGACGCCGGGCGGGCACCAGGGACGGCACGGGCCTCGACGGCGGCCGGCGTCCCTGTGTGCTCACCACGGGGGGTGGCCGTGGGCACGGCGGACGTCCCGACGAGGTGCCGGACGATCCGCGACACCAGCACCACGCCCTCGTGGAGCGGGAGGCCGACGAGCGCCACCTGTCCCGGGCCCGCCTCCAGAGCAGGGGCGTCCTCGACCCCGAGCTGGACGGAGACCTCCTCGACGTCGTCCACGAGACGCTCGGACCAGGTGGTCACGTCGTCGCCGTCCACGTGGACCCGGGCCGAGGACGTGCTCAACGTGACGGAGACCTCGCCACGGACGGCGACCTGGGCGCGCCGCCCCGACACGACCGCGACGGCGAACGGCGGCATCGTCCGCAAGGTCGCCCCGAGGACCACGGTCAGGAGCTGGATGACCTCGATGACCTCGACGTCGGTGTCTCCTGCCGCGTCGAGGCCGTCCCACAGGCGTCCGACGAGCTCGCTCGTCGCCCCCTCCGGGAGGACGACGATCGCACCACCCCGGACGAACCCGAACGCGCTCCCGGTGTCGTAGCGCAGTCTCACGACCTGTCCCCCATCTGAAGGCGAATCTCTCGCGGCAAGGTGTCCTCGTCGGCGTACCCCAGGTTCTCGCGGGGGGCCGTGGAACCGTCGCTGGTGTCCCCCCAGGCCCCGGTCGCGTCGACGACGACGACAGTGATGTTATCCCGCCCTCCGGCGACGATGGCCTCGTTGACCAGACGGTCGGCTGCGGCCTGGGGGTCCGGCTGAGCGAGCAGGATCTCCGTGATCCGTTCGTCCGAGAGCTCGCCCGTCAGGCCGTCGGAGCACACGAGCATCCGGTCCCGCGCGGCGATGGGCACCCAGCAGAAGTCGGGCTCGGGCGGGAGCGAGGCCCCGACGGCGCGCGTGACGACGTGGCGTCGCGGGTGGGTCAACGCCTCGGTCGCCGTGAGCAACCCCGCGTCCACCATCTCCTGGACCTCCGAGTGGTCCACGCTCAGCTGCTCGAGCACCCCGTGCGACATCTGGTAGGTCCGCGAGTCACCGATGTTGACCACGAGCCAGTACGGCATGCCCTCCATCTGGGCCACGACGACGCCGGTCACGGTCGTCCCGGCGCCCCGGCCGGGTTCGGTGCTGATGGCGCGGACGTCGTCCTGCGCCACGACGAGCCGGTCACGCACGTCCTCGGGCGAGACCGTGGCCAGCGCGCCGAGCGGACGGAGGGCGTCGATGGTCGCGGAGCTCGCGACCTCGCCGGCGTCGTGCCCGCCCATGCCGTCGGCGACGAAGAAGACCGAGCTGTCGGCGAGGAAGCTGTCCTCGTTGAGGAGCCGCCGTGCCCCCCGGTGCGAGCTCGCGCCCCAGACCAGGCTCACCCCGGCGGGCCATCGGCTCATGCGCCGGACCCCGGGTGGACGACGATGCGCCGGTCCCCGACGGTGATCACCGAGCCGACGGGCACGGGCACGCGCACACCCGGGTCGAGCGCCACGGGCGCCCCGCCGGGACGGAGGAGGACCGTCCCGTTCGTCGACCCGCGGTCCTGCACCCACAGGCCGCCGGCGTCGAACCCCAGCTCGACGTGCGTCTTGGAGACCGACCGCGTCGGGTCCTCGACCCGGACGAGGGTCCTGGCCTCGCCCCCCGACGCCTGCGGGTTGCGTCCGACGAGCGCGGGGCCGGAGAGGGGGACCCGCTGACCCGACTCGAGCTCGAGCACGGCCCCGGGCGTGGGTGTCGCCTCGTGCGCCTCGTGCCGGATCTCCCGGGCGCTCAGGCGCGTCGAGTCCCAGTCGGGTTCCTCGTGGGCAGGCGCCGGCGTCGTCGTGGTCGGAGGGACCACGAGGGGCACGGGGGCCGGGGACGGCGTGACCGGCGCGGAGCCCGAGGGTGACGCAGCGCCTGGCACGCCCGTGATCAGCCCGCCCACGGGCGTGACCGAGGGCTGCTGCGGCTGCTGCGGCTGCTGCGGGAAGGCCCACGGGTCACCGACGGGGGCAGCACCGGCCCCCGGCGCCTGGCCGGCGGTCTGCGCGGCGAACGACCCGGCGGGGAGGGGCCCCGACGGCGAGGGGCCGCGGTACCCGCTCGGGGGCGTCGCGACCTGGTGGGTGCTCGGCTGCCCGACGGCGCCGACCTCGGCGTTCCCGTCGTGGAGTCCTCGGACGTCGAGCACGAGCGCCTTGGCGGCCTTGTCCTGCCATCCCTGGTTCCGTCCCGAGCTGTCGAAAGCCGGGGAGAGGACGACGAGCAGCTCGCCGATCCCCAGGGCGAGGGCCCCGAGGAAGGTGATGATCCAGCGGAGCGCTGCCCGCCCGAAGCCCAGGGGCGACCGGTCCTCGGCCCGGACGGACCGGACGCCGGTCGCGAGGTTGCCGAGCGTCCGGCCCGTGCGCCCCTCCCAGAACCAGATGCCGACCCAGCACGCGAGCGACACCGCTCCGGCCACCGCGTACGCGAACAGCAGGCGGCCGAGCAGCTCCTGGGCCTCGGCCGGGGTCGTGACCGAGGCCAGCGCGGTCGGAGACACCCCGGCCACCGCGCCACCACCGAGCAGCACGGCCGCGAAGACCAGGGAGACCGCGGCGGCGTCGACGAGGAACGCGACGAACCTGCGTCCCGTGCCGGCCACCGGCGCGCCGTCGAGCCCCGTCTGCGGCGCGGCAGCGTCCGTCCGTCGCAGGAACGGCACCGCGCGCTGGGTCGCCGCAGCGACGTCGCGCTCGGTCGTGATCGCGATCGACGGCTCGCGGCCCGACGACGGTGCGCCGCCGACGGGCGCGCCGTACGGCACCGCCGTGCTGGGCATCTTCGTCCCGCAGACGGCGCAGAACGACGAACCCGCCGGCTGTGCCGTACCGCAGGCGCTGCAGCTCAGCTGCTCGGACATCAGGACTCCCCTGGCTTCGGGCCGGAACCGGTCGGTGGTCTCGTCACGGTCCGGGCGGACGACCGGGCCGATCGACGCAGCGCCGGGACCCAGGAGGGGACCCATGCCGGTCGAGCACCCCGCAGGGATCGTAGCGACACCGCCGCGCGGAAGCGCTGCCCGCGCGGCCTGGTGGACCTCATGCCCACCAGGACCGAGTCCACCTCGCTCCAGAAGGCGTCGACCTGCTGAGGGCTCGGGTCGCCGGTGCCGAACACCGTCGCGTCGGCCGAGCGTGCGAGCGTCACGGTCGGCGCGGCGGCCACAGGGAACGCCTCGGCCAGCGTGCCCGCGCCCTCGCGGCGGGTCGCGCCCGCGGGGACCGGAGCGCCCAGGTCCGTGGCGGCGTCGAGCACCTCGCGCCAGCCGCCGCTGATGCGGTCGACCGGACGGTCGGCCGACCGTCGCCTCTTCCTGCGTCGCGACTTGAGCAGGAGGACCAGGAGCAGGGGCAGGGCGAGGACCAGGAGCGGGACGGTCACCGCGACCGCGACCAGCGCGGCACGGCCCCAGTCGAACGCGCTCGACTCGGCGTCGTCCTTCTTCTCCTCGTCGTCGACCGTCCCGGCCTCGGCGTCGGCCGGCTCCTCGGGCGGTTCCGGGTCCTCGAGGACCGGGGGCTTGGGCACCTGGTCGCTCTTGGGCTCGGGCTCGATCTTGTTGTCCTCCTCGGGGATCGCGTCGATCGGGACCCAGCCGTAGCCCGCGAACGGGACCTCGACCCAGGCGTGCACGTCGGCCCCCGTGGCCACGAACGGCGTACCCGCCTCCCATGCCTCCGGGTCCGGGTAGAAGCCCATGACGACGCGGGCCGGGATGCCCGCCGACTGCGCCATGAGGGCGAGCGCCACCGCGAACTGCTCGTCGTCGCCGATCATCTCGTCGGCCGCGAGCAGCGTGTCGATGCGCTCGGCCGAGTGGCCCGGTCGGGAGGGAAGCTGGGTCTCGAGCCCGCTCGAGAAGATCCCGCTCGCCTCGAGCCCCACCTCGAGGTTCTTGAGCTGGACCAGCGGGTCCGTCTCCTCGGCCATGAACTGCGCGGCCTTGCCCCCGACCGAGTCCGGGACGTTGCGCGGCCTCGGGAGCTCCGCGTCGAGGATGTGCGAGGACTCCAGGTCCTCGACCGAGGGGGTCGGTGCGACGATCGCGTCGAGCCGGAACGTGTCACCGGGGCGCAGGCCTGCGGTCACGACGCCCGTGCCGGTCTCCGAGTTGTAGTACGTCGTGGTGCTCAGCGCCTCACCGCGCTCCCCCGTGTACCGGACACCCGCGAGCGCCCCGACGTCGGGCAGCCACACGCCCCGGTAGTCGCCGATGGTGACCGTCAGGTCGGTCGGGGTGCCCTTCGCGACCGTCGCGATCTGGTCGCCGGCGCGCGTGAAGACCCCCGAGCCCGCACCGCTCGAGACGTCGTAGACCACGCCGTTATACGTATCGAGGGTCGCTAGACGTACACGGGCTCCGGCGGGCAGTCCGTCGACCGTGAACAGCTCGTCGTCCGTCATCTCCTTGGCGTACTTGCGGAACGACGCGAGCGGGCTCACGTACTCGTGGAGATCGAGCGGGGGGACGATCTGCTCGCGCAGGACCATCCGCTCGGTGTCCGGGGTCACGACGGGGACGAGCACGACCGCGGCGACCGCACCGAGCGCGAGCATCGCGGCGCCGCCGCGCGCCCGGTGCCAGCGCAGGCGCCGCGTCGCGACGACGCTCGCGGCCGTCAGGACCTGACGCTCCCCGAGGCGCGCCTCGGTCGCGCGCCACGAGCCCCACAGGAGCCCGACGACGACGAGCACGAGCCCCTGGGCGAGGGGGAACGCGGGCACGAGCGTGCCCAGCAGGACCACCCCGACGAACGCGACCACGACGGGGACCAGCGCCCACTGCCCCGCACGGACGCGCCAGGCGAGCGTGCCGGCGACGAGAGCGGTCAGGAAGAGCAGCAGGAAGGGGACGACGGCCAGCTCCGGGAAGGACTGGAGCGGCGGCACCGAGGTGACGATCTCCTTCCACCCGGTGATCGCCCCCAGCAGCAGACCGCGGAACGTCTCGAGGGTCGGCAGGACCCCCGCGACCGTCGTGCCCGGCAGGGCGAACGGTCCGCCGAGGACCAGGTACGCCACCATGGCCGCGGCCGTCACGGTGACCGTACCCCAGCGCCGCCAGGCGCCGAGCCAGGCGACGCCCAACCCCAGCACGAGGCCCCCGAGCGCGGGCAGGAGGTAGGCCGTCGAGCCCCACGCCGGGCCGAGGCCGACCACGGCGGCCCCCAGCATCACGACGAGCGCGAGGGCGTCGACGGCGCCCGTCGCCCGCAGCGCGCGCGGCCCGTCGGTGCCACGCAGGCGGGTCGACGAGCGTGCGGTGGTCAGGTTCGACCGTGTGCCGGTCCCGTCCGTGTGGCCGGGCTCCGCACCGGGACCGGTCGGCGGGGCCAGTCGGCCCCGCGTGTCGTTCTCGGTCATCAGTCGTTCAGCCTCCGCAGCGCGAGGGGGAGGTCGCCGAGCTCCCCGATGGTGAGCACGACGAGCTCGGCGATCCGGTGGCGGCTGACCTTCGCGCCCGGCACGCACTGGATCGCCATGACCCGTACGTCCTGGGGAAGCCGGGCCGAGGCGGCGCGCAGCTCGGTGGGCGAGACGGCGCTCCCCACGACGAGCGCGACGACCGACGCGTCCGTGACGCTCGTGCCGGCCACGCGAGCCAGGTCGACGAGGCTCGTGCGCAACGACCTCGTCTCGACCCGAGCCAGGTCGTCGAGGAGCCGTACCCGGTTGTCACCGCGGAGGCTGCCGTCGTTGACGAGGACGGTCAGCCCGCGGTCCTCCTTGATGGCCTGGAGGCCGAGCGAACCGCACGAGCTCACCGCGAGCTCGAACTCGTCGGGGTGCGCGTAGTCCTCGGCACGGGTCGAGAGCACGACCGCGAGGTGCGAACGCCGCGTCTCCTCGAACTGCCGGACCATGAGCTGCCCCGTGCGGGCGGTGGTCTTCCAGTGGATGTGGCGACGGTCGTCGCCGGGGACGTAGTCGCGCAGCGCGTGGAACGACACGTCGGAGTTGGAGATGTCCTGGGTGACACGTCCCTCGAGGTCGCGCAGGAAGCCCGTCGAGGAGCCCGACAGGTTCTTCGTCCGCGGGTGCACGAACAGCTCCTCGGGGTTCGTCCAGACCACCTCGCGGCGCAGCAGGCCCAGCGGGTCCGCGCGCACCGAGCGCACCGGGCCGACGGGGATGACCGAGCGGCGGTGCGTCGGGATCGTGAAGATCTCCTCGTGGCTCGCCCCCGACCGCAGTCGCGGCACGGGGAACGACGCGACACCGGCGCCGACGGGCAGCTCCATCACGGCGGGCAGCAAGGGGCGCGGGGACTGGTTGCTCACCTCGAGCGTGCCGACGGCCCGGTCCCCCACCGTGACGCGCCGCTGCCCCAGGTCGAGCTGCACGGAGTACCGGAAGGTCCCGCGGACGAACGCGACCGCGCCGAGCATCGCGACGGTCGCGACGATCGCGACCGCGAGCAGCTCGACCCACGAGAAGACCAGTCCGGTCCACCACGCCGCGACGAGGCCGACGAGGACCGCCCACCCGAAGGGGCTCACGACCGAGGCCGCCAGGGACAACCCCTTGGCGACCTGCCCGGTCACCGGGACGAGCAGCGCGCGCAGGCGTCGGCCCGGTCCTTCCCCACCGTCGCCCGACGGCGTCACGAACCCTGGACGTGCGGGTGCCGCCGAGCCGTCGTCCGACGCGGCCCTGGCCTTCCGTCGACGGCGTCCCGAGGGTGCGCCCGGCGCCGGGGCCGGGGCCTGGCCGGGGCGCGACGTCGTCGGGCCGGAGCCGCTCGCCGGGGCGTCGGCCGAGGCGCCCGGTCCGGTCGGGTTGCTGCGCGCGGCGACAGCGGGTTCGGTCGTGGTCATCGCGTCAGGCCGACCGACGTTCCTGCGGCGCGGCAACGTCCGCGAGGATGCGCGCGAGCACGCCCTCGTTCGTCGCGCCGGCGAACTCGGCCTCGGGGTCGAGGACCAGGCGGTGCGCCCAGGCGGGCAGCGCGAGCTCCTTGACGTCGTCGGGCAGGACGTAGTTGCGCCCGTGCGCGGCCGCCCACACCTTGGCGCAACGCACCAGGGCGAGCGCCCCACGGACGGAGACCCCGACACGGCACTCCGCCGCGTTGCGCGTCTCCTCGGCCAGGCGCGAGATGTACTCGAGCACCGCGCCGTCGACGTGGACGCCCGCGGCGAGGTCCGCCATCTCCGCGACGGCCTGCGTCGTGATGAGCGCCTGCAGGGTCGCGCTGCGGTCCCGCACCGAGGCGCCCTGGAGGATCTCGACCGTGGCTGCGTGGTCCGGGTAGCCGAGCGAGGTCTTCATGAGGAAGCGGTCGAGCTGCGCCTCGGGCAGGCGGTACGTGCCGGCCTGCTCGATCGGGTTCTGCGTCGCGATGACCATGAACGGGCGCCCCACCGAGTGCGTCACGCCGTCGACCGTGATCTGCCCCTCCTCCATGACCTCCAGGAGCGCGGACTGCGTCTTGGGCGAGGCCCGGTTGATCTCGTCCGCGAGCACGATCGACGCGAAGATCGGTCCCTGGTGGAACTCGAACTTCGCCGTCTTCTGGTCGTAGATCGTCACGCCCGTCACGTCGGACGGCAGCAGGTCCGGCGTGAACTGGATGCGGTTCTGGGTGCCCTGGACGCTCGCGGCGAGCGCGCGGGCGAGCGAGGTCTTGCCCGTGCCCGGCGCGTCCTCCAGGAGGATGTGGCCCTCGGACAGCATGCAGGTCAGGACCAGGCGCACCACGTGGGCCTTGCCCAGGACGGCCTGGCCCACGTTGGAGACCAGACGGTCGAAGGTCTGAGCGAACCAGGCGGCCTGCTCGGGGGTCATGGAGGTCATGGGGTGCTGCTCTCTCGTGAGGTCGTGCAGAAGGTCGGAGTCGGGTCGGGCGCCTGCCTGGTCACCACGGCACGGGGGTCACCCAGGCCTGGTCGCCCGCGCCGCTGAGGTTGACGCTGACGAGTCGACCCGGCCAGCCGTACCAGCAGCCGAAGTCGGGCGTCGTCCCCGAGCCGCTCAGGCTGAAGGAGTAGACGTAGCCACCGCCGATCGTGGTCCAGGAGCCGTCAGGCTGCTGGTCCCGGCAGACGAACCCGTAGTTCCCGGCCGGCAGGTTCGTGTAGGCCACGCGGAAGTAGTTCATGCCGCCCCCCGCGCTCGAGCCACGGACGACCTTGATGTTGGGCTGGGGGTCCGTGGTCAGCGTGACGGTGTTGCTGCTCCCGCTGCAACCGGCCGGGTTGCAGGCCTTCGCGGACCGGCTGTGCGTCTGGCTGTAGCCGTTGCCGACGGAGATGCTGGTGCCCCCCTCGCCCGAGCTCCACAGGTAGCTCGTGACGGGGCTGCCACCGTTGTCCGCGGGACCCGACAGGTCGAAGATCAGGTTCGTCGCACCGTTCTTCCGTCCCGACACGGACGGCGGTGCGGGCACCGTGTAGGCGTTGATCGCGGCCGAGGCGACGCTCGCCGGGGAGTCGCCCGCAGCGTTCTTGGCCGTGACCGTGAAGGTGTAGGCACCCGTGGGCAGGTCGAACCCGGCCGACAGCGTCCCTGCGCCCACGGTCTTGGCCGTGCCGTTGCTCGCCGTGACGGTGTAGCTCGAGACCGGGCTGCCGTTGGCGTCGGCCGCAGGCCACGTGACGGTGATGTCACCCTTCGACTCCGAGACTCCCGGTCTGCCCGGGGCCCCCGGGATCCCGAACGGGATCACTGCCGCGGACGCGGCGCTCGTGGCCCCCCGCCCCGCCTTGTTCTGCCCTGTGACGGTGAAGGTGTACGACGCCTCGTTGTCGAGGCCGCTCACCGGGAGGCTGGTCGCGCCGGTGACGGTGACGGTCCCCCCGTCCTTGGCCCCGTTCTTGTACCGGTCGACGTAGTACACGGAGACCGCGTCGCCGTTCTCGTCGTCCGGCTTGGACCAGGTGACGTCGAGGACGCCACCGTTGACCGACGACGTGCGCCGCTCGGCCTGAGGAGCGGCGGACGCGAACGGCACGCCTGCGGGGACCATGGCCGCCGAAGGGCCGGACCAGTCCGAGGGATCCGGTGCGCCGTTGAGCTCTGCGGCGTTCACGGCCTGGACCTCGACCGTGTAGGACGTGCCGTTCTTCAGGCCGGTCCACTCGAACTGGGTGCCGGTCACGCACGCCTGGTCCTTGCCTCCGACCGAGGGCGAGATCCGGAGGTTGACGCACTGGATCGGCGACCGGTCGGTGTACGTCTTGTTGACCCACGAGATCTTGAGCGACTTGTCACCGAACTCGACGGTCGGGGGCGCCGGCGGGTCGGGCTTCTCGTCCGGACGCGCCTCGGCCGACGGGACCGACGCGTCCGAGTCGTTGACCTCGTTCGTCGCGACCACCGTGAAGGTGTACCTGACGTTGTTCGTCAGGCCGTCGAGGGTGCACGTCGTGGTGCCGCACGCCTTGCTGTAGCCGTTGTTCGACTTCACGGTGTACCCCGTGATCTCGGCCCCGTTGTTGGCAGGCGGCTCCCAGCTCAGGACGACCGTCTTGGACCGGACCTCCTCGACGGTCGGCTTGCCCGGCGCGTCGGGGCGTCCCTGGACGTTGATCTGGATGCGTCCCTCGACCTCGCGGTCGGGGTCCTTGGTCGCGTCCTGGACGCGGTACCGGACGACCATGACGCCGAAGAACGTGTCCTTGGGCGTGACGGTGATCTTGTCGCCGTTGATCGCGGGCGTGCCCTCGCCCGTGTCGACGGTCACCGCGGTGATCTTGAGCGGGGTCTCCGGGAACGGGTTGCTGTCGTTGGCGAGGACGTCGACCGGCACCGCCTTGCCCTGGTGGGCCTTCTCGACCGTGTCGTCGTTGGCCTTGGCCAACGGGCGCGTGGACGCCACGACCTTGACCGTGAGCGACCCGTCGACGGGCGGGTGCCCACCGTCGGTCACCGAGATCGGGACGGAGAGCGTGGTGCCCTTGGCGACCTCCGGGGTGGCCTGGACGGTCGCGGTCGAGCCGCTCACGCTGACCGTGAGTCCGGCCGGCACCGCGCCCACCTTGTACGTCAGCGAGTCACCGTCGGGGTCGGTCGCGAACCGGCCGAGGTCGACCGATCCCTCCTCGCCGGCCGCCACGTCGACGTTGGGCGCACCGAGCTCGGGAGGCAGGTTGGCGGGGGGCAGCACCGAGATCGGCAGCGTCAGCAACGCCTTGTGCCCCTCGGGGTCGTCGGGTCCGGAGCCGTCGGTGACCTCGAACGTGACCGACGCCGTTCCCACGTACTCGGGGTCGGAGGTGTAGACGAGGTTCGTGGCGTCCGTGACCGCTGCGGTGCCGTTGAGCGGCACGACCTTCTTCTCGTCGGTCAGGCGAGGGGTGCTCCCCTCCTTGACCAGGACGTAGTCGGTGATGTCGATCGGCAGCGGCTCGCCCGAGGGGACCTCGAGCGGCACGATGCCGGGACGCAGGACGGGGACCTGCTCGGTCAGACCGGGGACGTGGACGAACGCCTTGGAGGAGAGGCCGTCGACGTCGGTCACGACGTACGTGAGGACCTGGCGCTGTTCGGTCAACGTCACGCTCAGGGTGCCGTCGGGGTTGGCCTTCGCCGTCCCTGCGTCGGTGCTGACCGTGAGCTCGGAGGCGGCGCCGTCCAGGTCGTCGTCGTTGTCGAGCACCGCGACCTCGACGCTCGTCTGCCCCAGGACCGCGGACATCGGGACCGTGTCGTCACGGGCGACGGGGGCCAGCAGCGGAGCGTCCTGGTCCACGAGGACCGTGATCGCCGCCGCGGCGCGCGCCCCCTTGGAGTCCTGGATCCCGTAGTAGAACGTCGTGCTGCCCGCCTCGGTGGGGCTCGTCAGGACGACGCGGTCGTTACCCACGACCTCGGCGTCGAGCGACTTGTCGGCCTCGAGCGCGGCCGGGACCAGGGAGATCTGGTCCCCGTCGGGGTCGGTGTCGTTGGCGAGCGCAGGGACCGCGACGGTCCGGCCGGGGCGCACAGTGACCAGGTCGTCGACCGCGACGGGGCTCTGGTTCGTGGCAGGAGGCGCGGAGATGCCCACCTGGACCGTCCCCGTGGCGACCATGCCTCGCGCGTCGAGCACCGAGTAGGTGAAGGAGTCCGACCCTGTCGCGCCGTCGGCGGCCTTGTAGTCGATGAAGCGGTCCGTGACCTCCGCGGTGCCCTTGGCCGGCGGGGTCGCGACGCCCGTGAGCTGGACCGAGTCGCCGTCAGGGTCGATCCCGTCGAGCGGGACCGCGATCCGGACGGTCGCACCGGTGAGCACGCGAGCCTGCAGCGTCTGCGGTTGCGGCGGCGAGTTCTCCTTGCCGTCCCGGATGTGGATCGTGAGCTGGGCGGAGTCCTCCTGGCCGTTCTTGTCCCGGACCCGGTAGATGGCATAGGCGGTTCCTGCCTCGGCACCCGCCTTGAACCGCACCTGTCCCTCGGACACGAAGAGCTCACCCTGCTCGGGTGGGACGCCCTGCTCGAACTCGTCCTGGAGGAACAGCTCGAGCCCGTCCGGGTGCGTGTCGTTCTTGAGGACCGGGATCGTGACGACGTCCCCCACGCGCACCGTGGCCTCGTCGGCGACCGCGTTCGGCGGCTGCAGCCTGGTCGGCGACGGCACGGGCACGACGCGGACCTGCCCGACCGTGGTCTGGGTCCCGTTGGAGACCGTGTACTCGATCGTCACGGGTGCGTCGAGACGGCGGATCTCGGTGATCCGGAGCATCTGGTGGGCCAGGACCGCGACCGAGACCCCCGCGTCGTCGGGGACGCTGACCGACTGGACCACGAGCACGCCGCCGCCGGGATCGGTGTCGTTGGCGAGCACGTCGACCAGCGTCTTGCCGCCAGAGGGCAGCAGCGCGGTGTCCGAGACCACGATCGGCGGGCCTTCGGCCGCCGAGGCGGGCAGGACGTCCACGCGGACCAGCCCCGTCGTCGCGTTGGGGCCGTCCGAGACCTGGTACGTCAGGTCGTAGGACCGCGGTTCGTTCGAGAGGAACTGGAACGTCCCGGACCCGTAGTTGGGCGTGATCTGCGCGGGAGCGGACTCCGAGACGCTCGCGAGACGCAGCTCGTCACCGTTCGCGTCGTAGTCGTTGAGGAGCGGCTCGACCAGCACCGGCTGGCCGGCGGGCACCACGACGTGGTCCGCCACCGCGACGGGCGGCAGCTGGCCCGCACCCGACACGTCGACGTGCAGGACTCCTTCGAAGACCCCGCCCATGCCGTCGGCGACGGTCACGGTGACCGTCTTGCGTCCCGTCGAGCCCGCGCCGTCGCGGAACACCACGGTCCCGTCCGGGCGCGAACGCACCTCGTCGCCCGCCGAGGTCGCCGTCGCCGCCGCGAGGTACAGGTCGTCGCCGTCCGGGTCGCGGAAGAAGGGGAGCACCTTGATCTCGGCGGTCTTGCCCTGCTCGACCACGAGGACCGGTTCACCGGTCTGCTCGGGGGGCGCGTTCTCGCTCCACGGCGAGACGTTGAGCCGCACGCTCGCCTCGGCCACGCCACCGCGGCCGTCCGAGACCGCGTACCGGAACGAGGAGGCACCCTTCCCTGCGTCCTCCGGGACGATCGCCTGCAGCGCAGCGCCACCCAGGACCGACTGCACCTGGGCGCCGTCGGGGCTCTCGCCCGCAAGCGTCGCCGTCATGACGTCGCCGTCCGGATCGATGTCGTTGCCCAGCACGGGCAGCAGGGTGGTCCGTCCGGGTCGTGCACCGAAGACGTCGTCCTGGGGCAGCGGCGGCTGGTTGGGCTGCGAGCGGTCCAGGACGAACTGGTCGACCTGCTCCGGGGTCGTCAGCTCGGCGTCGGACTCCTCGCCCTCCGCCTGCTCGGGAAGGACGAGGTCCCAGTCGTCGACCTTCTGGTACTCCTCGGCGGCCATCCACACGGTGCCCGCCGACAGGTCGTTCAGCACGATCGCCTTGCGGTTGACCCGGTACTCCAGGCGGCTCTGCGGGTCCACGCCCTCGAGGCGCTTGTCGAGGTCGTTGTCCGTGCCGTCGCAGTCGCGCAGCACCTGGCCGGTCTGCGACCAGGCGCCGTAGGTGCACCCGTTGAGCTGGATGGGCGCCGAGGGCACCCCCGACGCCGCACGCGTGACCGAGTCCCCTCCGTCCACCGGTTGCAGCACGAGACCCGAGGCGGTCGCCACGGCGACGTCGGCGGTCTGGGGGCCCGGCTGCTGGAGCCGCGCCTGCGACCCGTCCTCGAGCGGGACGACGTCACCGCTCGGCAGGACGAGCTCCGACTGCGTCCGGTTCAGGACGACGGGCGCCGACCCGACGGTCGTGAGCTCGACCTCGTCCCCCTTCGCGACCGGCACCTTCGATGTCGTGACCTCCTGCGACGTGCCGGTGGCCGCGGTCGAGACCTTCGTCAGCTCGCCCGTCGCCGGGACCAGCGCGTAGACCGTGCCGTCCTGGGACACCTGCACGACGCCCTTGCCGCCGACCTCGGCGACCGGCTTGGTGGTCTCGGGGTCGAACGAGGTCGCGCCGGCGAACGGCAGCACCCACAGCAGCCCCTCCTCGCCGTCGAGGACCGCGACGCTCGAGCCGCCCATCGCCACCTCCGCCCCCGTCGGGGGACGCACCGAGCCGACGAGCTTGAGGCGTGCCACGTCCACGGGGCTCACGGAGCCTGCGCCGTCGTCGACCAGGAGCACCTTGCCCGCGTTCTGCAGCACGTCGAACGACGCGGAACCTGCGAGCATCGAGCCGTCGAGCGCCTGGGACTCGAAGTTGAACCGCCCCAGCGCACCGCCCGAGGTCCGGGTGACCCATACACCGGAGTCGTTGAGCTCGACGTCGGCCGTCGCCTGACCGTCGTACGTGACCGCGAAGGCGACGAGGAGCGCTGAGAAGACCGACACGGTGCTCACCGAGGCGATCGACCGTCGCTTGTCGTGGAGCCGGGCTAGAAAGGTCACAGAATCTCCGTGGGTGCGAGTGGTGCCACCGGTGTCCCCAGGGCCCCTCCTGCCAGGTGCCCCTACC
Organism: Oerskovia rustica; assembly: GCF_014836555.1. Classification (GTDB taxonomy): domain Bacteria; phylum Actinomycetota; class Actinomycetes; order Actinomycetales; family Cellulomonadaceae; genus Oerskovia; species Oerskovia rustica. Next base: position 20,734 of record NZ_JACSQQ010000028.1, on the reverse strand, counting down.
CGTCGCGGGTGAAAGGATAGCGGCACGCGGAGGAAGCTCTGTCATCCACTGGATGGAGAGAACTCCCCATCTCTCTACTGGCAGTAGTTGCCGCGAGGTATCGCAGCAGGCAGCGGTGCCCGTCGCGACGTCACGGCGTGCCGTCCGAGAAGCGGGGGGCACCCCGCAGCACGTCCACGAACCGAGACGCCGGGTCCCTCTTCCCGGACACCCACGACGGAGCGGTCGCAGTCCGCGGGGTGTCGCGCACCCCGCACCGGGGACGACGGAGGGCGGTGCGCCGGACCCGTGGGT
>NZ_JACSQQ010000028.1:0-20430 GCF_014836555.1 Oerskovia rustica | reverse complement strand
GCACCGCCCTCCGTCGTGTTCCGTGCCCCGACGGGGCCGTCAGGCCGCGCGGTCCGCCAGCGCCTGGGCGAAGGCGACCAGGGCCTCCTTGACCGGCCCGGCGGGCAGCGGCTCGAGCTCGTCGATCGCTGCGCGCGCCCACCCGACGGCGAGCGCCCTGGTCTCACCGAGGACCTCGTGGGCCCGCAGGGCCGCGACCGCGGCCGCGAGCTCCTCGTCCCCCGACAGGTCCGAGTCCAGGAGGTCGACCAGCGCGGCGTCGGCCACCGTGCCCGACCCGGCCGCGACACGGGCGCGCAGCAGCAGTGCCGGCATGGTCGGCACCTTCTCCCGCAGGTCCGTGCCCGGGGTCTTGCCGGACTCGGCCCCCGACGACGCGAGGTCGAGCACGTCGTCGGCGAGCTGGAAGGCGACGCCGAGCTTCTCGCCGTACTCCGCGACGACCTCGACGACGGCCTGGTCGCACCCGCCGAACATCGCGCCGAGACGGGCCGAGGTCGCCAGCAGCGACGCGGTCTTGTCCGCGAGGACGCCCAGGTAGTGCTCGACGGGGTCGTCGGACGCCGAGGGACCCGTCGTCTCGTGGAGCTGGCCGAGGCACAGGCGTTCGAAGGTGCGCGCCTGGATGAGCACGGCCTCGGGACCCAGCGCCGCGACCGTCGACGCCGCGCGGGCGAAGAGCAGGTCGCCGATGAGGATCGCGACGGAGTTGCCCCACACGGCGTGCGCCGACGGAGCACCGCGGCGCACCGGCGCGGAGTCCATGACGTCGTCGTGGTAGAGCGAGGCCAGGTGGGTGAGCTCGACGACGACGGCCGCCTCCACCACCTCGGGCCTGGCGCCGTCGCCGAGCTCCGCGCACAGCAGCGCGAGGAGCGGGCGCAGGCGCTTGCCGCCGGCGTTGACGAGGTGGCGGGACGCGGAGTCCGCGAGCCCGTCGGAGTGCGCGACGGCGTCGCTCAGCCTCGCCTCGACTGTCGTGAGGCGGGCGGTGAGCGTCGCGGCGAGCTCCGGATCGGTCAGGGGGATCGCCGTCGTGGAGACGGGTGGCACAGTGGTCACGGTCTGAACTTAGCCGCCTCGAAGGCCAGATCGAGAACCGAGGAGGGCAAAACGCCGAGAAGGATGACGCCGATCACACAGATCGTGATCGCGATCGTCGTGAATCCCTCCGACCGGACGACCGTGACACGGCTCGCAAGCGCGGCCACGGCGCTCCCCGGTCCTGCGGTCCCTCCGGTCGTCCCCAGGTCCGGGCCTGCGACCTCCGCCGCATCCGAGGGGGCCTCCGACGTACCCTCCGCCGCCGCCCGCGGGGAGGGCGTGAAGAACATCAGCACGATGACCCGCACGTAGAAGAAGACCGCGACTGCCGAGGCCAGCACACCGATCAGGGCGAGCGGCCAGGCGCCCACCGCGACCGCCGACTGGAAGGCCGTGAACTTCGCGATGAAGCCCGCCGTGAGCGGGATCCCGGCCATCGACAGCAGGAAGAGCGCGAACGCGCCCGCGAGCCAAGGGCTCCGCTTGCCCAGCCCGGCCCACTCCGTGAGGTGCGTGGCCTCGCCCAGGACGACACCGCCGTCGGGCGAGGTGCTGGAGGGGCCTGCCGACCCGCCCGTCCCGGCGCCCGACACCGCGCCGACCGTCGCCAGCTCCGCCTCGGCGGGAACCACGACGGGCTGCGGGGCACGCTCGCGCACGAGCGTCACGACCGCGAACGCGCCCACGGTCGCCAGACCGTAGGCCAGGAGGTAGAACAGCAGCGCCCGGACCCCGAACCCGCTCAGCTCCCCGAACCCGACGAGCGCCACGACCAGGAAGCCCGCGTGCGCGATCGACGAGTACGCGAGCAGGCGCTTCATGTCGGTCTGGATGACACCGATCACCGTCCCGACGATCATCGTGAGGATCGCGACGACCCACAGCGCGATCACGAGCTTCTCCTGGAGGTCGGCGGGCAGCGCCTGCCCGACGACGTACAGCACGCGCAGGAGCGCCCCGAAAGCCGCCGCCTTGGTGCAGGCCGCCATGAAGCCCGTGACGGGCGTGGGGGCGCCCTGGTAGACGTCAGGCGTCCACGAGTGGAACGGGGCGGCGCCGACCTTGAACAGCAGCCCCGTGAGCACCATGACGAGGCCGAGCAGCACGAGACCCGTCATCCCGTCGAGGCCGCCGCCCTCCAGGAGCGCGCCGCGGACGTCCGCGAGCCGCACCGATCCGGCGAAGCCGTACACGAGCGCCACGCCGAAGATGAAGATCGCCGACGCGAAGGCTCCCAGGAGGAAGTACTTGAACGACGCCTCCTGCGACAGGAGCCGACGGCGCCGCGCGAGCGCCGTGAGCACGTACAGCGGGAGCGAGAGCACCTCGAGCGCGACGAACATCGTGAGCAGGTCGCCCGTCGCGGGGAAGATCATCATGCCGCCGACCGCGAAGAGCACGAGCGGGAACACCTCGGTCTGCTCGAGGCCACGACGGCGCGCGAGGTCCTCGTACGCCGAGCCCGGCACGGCCGCGGCCGTGGGCGCGAACGCGTCCTGCTTGGTCGAGGTGCGGTCCGCGATCACGAGCGTCGCCAGGAGCGCGAGGACCACGACGATCCCCTGCACCGCGAGCCCGAAAGGGTCGACGACGAGCGCGCCGCCCAGGACCCGCACGCCGTTCTGCGCGAGCACGTCGGGCCAGAGCAGCACGATCGACGTGAGCGCCCCGGCCAGCGCGGCGAGCGCGAGCACGACCTGCACGACGCGGCGGGCGCGGTCGGGCACGAAGGCCTCGACGAGCACCCCGACGACACCGGCGCCCAGGATGACGAGGACCGGGACCAGGTAGGCCCACTCGATCACGGGGGCCACGAAGGCGGCTGCGGGGGTCACGAGTCGCTCCCTTCAACGCTGAGGAGATCAGGGGTGGTGGGCGGGTTCTCGACCCCCACGGCCGTCATGGTCGCGTCCGCGGGCTCGCGCACCAGGTCGAGCGCGGGAGCCGGGTAGAAGCCCAGGACGAGCAGGGCCACGACCAGGGGGGCGACGACCCACTTCTCGCGCGCCCCGAGGTCCGGGGTCCCTACGAGGTTTTGCGGGGCCTTGCCCGTGAAGACCTTCTGGTAGGTCAGCAGGACGTACAGCGCGGCGAGGACCACGCCGAGGACGGCCACGAGAGCTGCGGGGTGGCTGCGGGAGAACGTCCCGACGAGCACCATGATCTCCGAGACGAACGTCGACAGGCCGGGCAGCGACAGGGCCGAGAGACCCGCCACGAGGAACGTCCCCGCGAGGACCGGCGTGACCCGCTGGAGCCCGCCGTAGTCGGCCAGGCGCTGCGAGCGCGACGGGTGCCGCGCGACGAGGAACCCGGCGAGCAGGAACAGCGCGCCCGTCGAGATCCCGTGGTTGAACATGTAGAACGAGGCCCCGGAGACGCTGAGCGACGTGAACGAGAAGATCCCGAGGACGATGAATCCGAAGTGCGACACCGACGTGTACGCGATGAGCCGCATGATGTCGCTCTGGCCGATCGCCATGAGCGCGCCGTACAGGATCGAGACGACCGCGAGCACCACGACCACGGGGGCTGCCCACTGGCTCGCGTTCGGGAAGAGCGGCAGGCACAGGGTCAGCATGCCGAACGTGCCCACCTTGTCCAGGACGCCCACGAGCAGCGTCGAGGTGCCCGCAGGGGCGTGCTCGGCGGCGTCGGGCAACCAGGTGTGGACCGGGAAGAGCGGCGCCTTGATCGCGAAGGCCAGGAAGAAGCCCAGGAAGAGCAGCCTCTCGGTGCTCACCGCCAGCGGGTTCGCCGCGAAGTGGTCGACCAGGTTCTGCGTCAGGAAGCCCTGCTCGCCGCCCGGCCCGTTGAGGTACAGGGCGATGACCGCGACGAGCATGACGAGCCCGCCCGCGAGCGAGAACAGCAGGAACTTCACGGCCGCGTAGCGCCGCTGCGCCCCGCCCCCGAAACCGCCGATCATGAAGTACACCGGGATCAGCATGGCCTCGAACAGCACGTAGAAGAAGAACACGTCGCGGGCCACGAAGACCGCGACCATGAACGCCTCGAGCAGCAGCACGAGCCCCAGGTAGTGGCGGAGCTTGGCGAGGTCGCCGTCCTGCTCGCGCCACGCCGCCAGGATCACGAGCGGGACGAGCAGGACTGCCAGCCCGACCAGCAGGAGCGCGACGCCGTCGGCCCCCACCGCGTAGCTCACGCCGAGCTGCGGGATCCATGCGTGCGTCTCGGTGAGCTGGTACGTGCCCGCGTCCGAGGTGTCGAACGCGCTGATCGCCAGGCCCAGGAGCACAAGCTCGGCGAGACCGAACACGACCGCCACGGTCCGCAGGTGCTTGCGTGCCGACGTGGCGCCCAGCCCCCAGACCGCGGCCGCACCGACGAGCGGCAGGACGATCAGGAGTGTCAGCCAGGGAATCTCGGTGGTCATCGGTCCCTCAGCTCCCTGTTCCGGTGGTCACGGCGAGGACCACCGCGACGATCACGATCAGGCCGGCGAGCATCGTCGCCGCGTACGACCTGACGAATCCGTTCTGCATGCCGCGCAACTTCTCCCCTGTCGCGCCGACGAGGCCGGCAAGACCCATCCAGCCGCCGTCGACCATCTGCCGGTCCCCGTAGACGAGGGACCGCGTGAGGTACTGCCCGGGCCGCATGAACACGGCCTCGTTGACCTGGTCCTGGTAGAGGTCCTTGCGGGCCGCGCGGGTCAGGACCGAACCGTGCGGCGGGACGATCGGGACACGGGACACCGCGAACTGGCGCCAGGCCAGGAGCACGCCCAGCAGGACGAGGACCAGTGTCAGCGTGATGAGCGACCACACCGGCAGCACCGGTTCGGCGTGCTCGGCGTGTCCCGTCACGGGCGAGAGCCAGTCGACGAACACGTTGCCGATCGCGAGCAGCCCGCCCAGGGCCACAGAGCCCACCGCGAGGACGATCATGGGCGCCGTCATGAGGACGGGTGACTCGTGCGGATGCTGCACGGGCCCGTCGGTCGAGAGCGGCCCCGTGGGGCTGCCCGACCCGTCGTTCCAGCGCTTGTGCCCGTGGAACGTCATGAAGAACAGGCGCGACATGTAGAACGCCGTGATGCCCGCGCCCAGCAGCGCGACGCCGCCGAAGACCCACGCGCGCCACTCCTGACCGTCGATCGGCACGAACGCCGCCTCGATGATCTTGTCCTTCGACCAGAACCCGGAGAAGGGTGGGATCCCCAGGATCGCGAGCCACCCCAGGCCGAACGTGATCCACGTGACCTTCATGTACCTCGACAGCGCACCGAAGCGACGCATGTCGACCCCGTCGTCCATGCCGTGCATGACCGAGCCCGCGCCGAGGAACATCCCGGCCTTGAAGAAGCCGTGCGTCACGAGGTGGAAGATCGCGAACGCGTACCCGATGGGCCCCAGCCCGGCCGCGAGCATCATGTAGCCGATCTGCGACATGGTCGAGGCGGCCAGGACCTTCTTGATGTCGTCCTTGGCGCAGCCGACGATCGCCCCGAACAGGAGCGTGACCGCACCGACGAGGACCACGACGAGCTGCGCCGTCGGGGCTCCGTCGAAGATCGGCGCCGAGCGGACGACCAGGTAGACGCCCGCGGTGACCATGGTGGCCGCGTGGATGAGCGCCGAGACGGGTGTGGGGCCCGCCATGGCGTCACCGAGCCACGCCTGGAGCGGGAACTGCGCCGACTTGCCGCACGCGGCGACCAGGAGCGCGAGGGCGATCGCGGTCAGCAGGGCCGTGCCCGCCTCCGGGGCGTCGGCGAAGACCGTCGCGAAGTCGACCGCGCCGAAGCCCGCGAACATGAGCATGAGCGCGACGATCAGGCCGAGGTCGCCCACGCGGTTCATGATGAACGCCTTCTTGGCGGCCACGGCGTTGGCCCGCTCGTAGTTCCAGAACCCGATGAGCAGGTACGAGGCCAGGCCCACGCCCTCCCAGCCGACGAACAGCACGAGGTAGGAGTCCGCGAGGACCAGGACCAGCATGGCCGCGACGAACAGGTTGAGGTAGGCGAAGAACCGGCGCTTGTCCGTGTCGTGCTCCATGTACGCGACCGCGTAGACGTGGATGAGCGTGCCGACGAACGTCACGAGCAGCACGAACGTCATGGACAGCGGGTCGATCCGCAGGCCCACGCCCACGTCGAGCCCGCCCGCCGCGATCCAGTCGAAGAGCCGGTGGTCGACCACCCGCTCGTCGGCGGGCAGGCCCAGCATCGAGAAGAACACGACGAGTGCGACGACGAACGCGCCGCCCGACATGAGCACCCCGTACCACGCGCCCCAGCGGTCGCTGCGGCGCCCCGCGAGCAGCAGGATCGCGGCCCCCAGGAGCGGCAGCAGGATCAGCAGCGGGGCCAGCAGGAACGGCCCGGGCACGACGGTCGAGGCCGGGACGATCTCCTGGGTCGGCAGCGAGGCCGGCACCAGGTGCGCGAGGGCAGGAAGCAGAGTCACCGTTGGCATGCCTGCCCTCTCAGTTCTTCAGCAGGTTGACGTCGTCGACCGAGGCCGAGCGGCGGGTACGGAAGATGGCCACGATGATCGCGAGCCCCACGACGACCTCGGCCGCGGCCACCACCATCACGAAGAAGGCGATGACCTGGCCGTGGAGGTCCCCGTGCATGCGGGCGAACGTCACGAACGTCAGGTTGGTGGCGTTGAGCATGAGCTCGATGCCCATGAAGACGATGATCGCGTTGCGTCGCAGCAGCACGGTCGTCGCGCCGATCGCGAAGAGGATCGCGGCGAGCACCAGGTAGTTGGTCAGCTCCATGTCAGCTCTCCTTCCCGTGCTCGGTCGTCGGCCCGGTCGTCGGCCCGGTCGCCGGATCGGTCGTCGGCCCGGTCGCCCCGGACGTGGTGTCGGTCGGGAACGCCCCGGGCACGGCCGCGGGCACCGGAGCCTCGCCCGACAGGTCCGCGGCGGCCTCCTCGTCGGTGGGCGCCGTGAGCTCGGGGAAGCGCCGGGCCGTCAGCTCGGGCTCGTGCTCGACGAGCACGGCCCGCTCCCTGGCGAGGATGTGACCCGCGGAGCGCTCCTGCCCACGGATGCGCAGGATGCGCGAGACGGAGTGCTCGATGGGCCGCCCCTGCGGGTCGAGCGCGGGGGTGTCCATCGCGTTGTTCTGCGCGTACACGCCCGGCGCCGGCAGGGGGGTCAGGAGCCCGCCCTCGGCGAGCGCCGCGACCTTGGCGTCGGAGATCTGCCGCTGCCCGACGCGCGGCACCAGCCGGCGCCGGTGCGTCAGGACGAGCGCCGCGATCGCCGCGGTCACGAGCAGGATGCCGACGACCTCGAGCGCGAACACGTAGTCGGCGAACAGGATGCGGGCGAGCGCGACCGGGTTGGACTCGGCGTTGGCCGCCGTGAGCCCCACCGAGGGCGGGAACGTCGCCTGCGCGATGACGCCCACCAGGATCGAGCCGAGGCCCAGCCCGAGCAGCACACCGATGACGCGCTGGCCGCGGATGGTCTCGACGAGCGAGTCCGACGCGTCGACGCCCACGAGCATGAGCACGAACAGGAAGAGCATCATGACGGCGCCCGTGTAGACCACGATCTGCACGACGCCCAGGAACGCCGCCTCCTGCGCGATGTAGAGGATCGCGAGGCTGATCATGACGAACACGACGCAGATCGCGGCGTGCACCGCCTTGCGGGCGAACAGCAGGCCGAGCGCGGCCAGCACCATGAGAGGGGCGAGGACCCAGAACAGGACGACCTCTCCCCCGCTGACGGTCACCGGACCACCTTCCGGACCTCGGGGCGCCGTGCGGCGGCGGGGTCCTCGACGGGCGGCAGGGTGGGGTCGTCGGGCCGGTGCTCGCGCACCCAGTCGATCTGCTCGGGCACGGGCCCGGTCACCTCTCCCCGGTAGTAGTCGGTGTCGGTCGTCCCGGGCACCATGGGGTGCGGGGCGGCGAGCATGCCCTCGCGCAGCGGCGCGAGGAGGTCTTCCTTCTCCCAGATGAGCCCTTCGCGGGTCGGTCCGGTGAGCTCGTACTCGTTGGTCATCGTCAGGGCCCGCGTGGGGCACGCCTCGATGCACAGCCCGCAGAAGATGCAGCGCAGGTAGTTGATCTGGTAGACGCTGCCGTACCGCTCGCCGGGCGAGCGGTGCGCGCCGTCGGGGAGCGCGGAGTTGTCCGCGCCCTCGACGTAGATCGCGTCCGCGGGGCACGCCCAGGCGCACAGCTCGCACCCGATGCACTTCTCGAGGCCGTCCTCGTACCGGTTGAGCTGGTGGCGACCGTGGTAGCGCGGCTTGGTCGGCACCTTCTCGAACGGGTACTGCTCGGTCACGGTCGGCTTGAACATCGAGGAGAACGTGACCCCGAATCCGGCGACGGGTGCGAGCAGCCCGCCGAGCCCCTTGCGCTGGGGGATCAACGACTCGTAGTCAGCCACGGGGGGCCTCCTCGTCCTGGGCGTCGGGAGCTGCGGGGCCGCCGCCGGGTGGCGGGCTGCCCTCGGGGACCAGGCGCCGGGCTCGGCGCGAGGCGCTGGGCAGGGACTGGCCGGGCAGCGGCGGGACGGGGAATCCGCCCGCGAAGGCGTCGAAGGGCTCGGGCGAGGCGGTGGCCGCCTTGCGGTAGGGCGAGGTGCCCGACGGCGTCGCTCCCCCGGCCTTGTCGGCTCCCCCTCCGGGGTCCTTGCGCGCGGGCCACAGGAAGATCGCGAGCAGCGCGACGGCGAACAGCGCGCCGGCGCCGATCAGGATCGTGCGGTTGTCGACGTCGCCGAAGCGGATCATGCCCTGGACGACCGCGAGCACGACGATCCAGGCGAGCGCGGCCGGGATGAGGATCTTCCAGCCGAACTTCATGAACTGGTCGTAGCGCAGGCGCAGGAGCGTCCCGCGGACCCACACGAACACGAACATGAAGGCCCAGACCTTGGCGAGGAACCAGAGGATGGGCCACCAGCCCTCGTTGAACATGCCGTCGTTGATCGCGGACAGCGGCCAGGGGGCGCGCCACCCGCCCAGGAAGAGCGTGGTCGCCACGGCCGAGACGTTGATCATGTTGATGTACTCGGCGAGGAAGAACCAGGCGAACTTCATGGACGAGTACTCGGTCATGTAGCCCGACACGAGCTCGCCCTCGGCCTCCGGGAGGTCGAACGGCAGGCGGTTGGTCTCACCGATCATCGCGATGATGTAGATGATGAAGCTCGGGATGAGGATGAGCGCCCACCAGACCCTCGTCTGGGAGTCGACGATCTCCGAGGTCGACATCGAGCCGGCCATGATGAAGACGCTGACCAGGGCGAGGCCCATCGCGAGCTCGTAGCTGATGACCTGGGCCGTCGAGCGGACCGCGCCGAGCAGCGGGTAGGTGGAGCCCGACGACCAGCCGCCGAGGACGATCCCGTACACGCCCACCGAGGCGCACGCCAGGATGTAGAGCACCGCGACCGGGAAGTCGGTGAGCTGCGCGGGCGTCGAGTAGTCGGTGAACGGGATCGTGACGTTCGGCCCGAACGGGATGACGGCGAACGTCAGCAGCGAGCAGAACACCGCGATCATGGGCGCCAGGATGTACACGAACTTGTCCGCCGCGGAGACCGTGAGGTCCTCCTTGAGCAGCAGCTTCATGGCGTCCGCGAGCGACTGGAGCAGGCCGAAGGGACCGTGCACGTTGGGTCCGGGGCGGACCTGCATGCGGGCCACGACCTTGCGCTCGAACCAGATCGCGATGAGCACGCTCGTGAGCAGGAACACGATGATGAGCACGGCCTTGACCAGGTAGGTCCAGCCGTTGTCCTGCGAGAAGTCGGCCTTGATCCCGGGCACGCCCGGGGTCTCGGAGACCAGGACCGCCCCGGAGACCAGGTTCAGCAGGCCTGTCATGATGCTCCCCCGTCGGTGCGCTGGGTGGGTTCTGCGGACTCCGCGGCCCGTGCGACGGACGCGGACCCGGCGGCGGGCTCGATGCGGACGAGCGTCCCCGGGGTGATCCCGAGGTCGCGGTGGACCTTCGACCCCTGCGAGCCGAGCGGGAGCCACACGACGTGCTCGACCATGTCGGTGATCACGACCGGCAGCTCGATCGACCCGCGGTCGGTCGAGACCCGCACGACGTCGCCCTCGAAGAGGTCGGCCGCAGCGGCGGTCGTCGCGGACAGCCGGGCGACGGGCCGCTTGGCGGTGCCGGCGAGGAACCGCTCGCCGTCCTGCCCGCGTCCGGCGTCCAGGAGCAGGCGCCACCCTGCGAGCACCGCGGTGCCCGGTGCGACGGCCGGCGGCTCGGCGGCGGGCTCGACGGGCGCCGCCGAGCGCTCGCCGTCCCAGGTGCCGAGCTGGTCGATCTCGTCCCGGACCTCGCCGAGCGTGCGGGTACCGAGCGAGACGCCCGCTGCGTCGGCGAGCGCGTCGAGGACGCGGTGGTCGGGCATCGCGGTCGTGGCGAGCGCGGCCTCGAAGGTCCGCACGCGGCCCTCCCAGCTCACGAACGCCCCGGCCTTCTCGACCGGTGGTGCCACGGGCAGGACCACGTCCGCGAGCTCCGTGACGTCCGAGGCGCGGACCTCGAGGGACACGACGAACCCGGCGGCGCCCAGCGCCCTGCGGGCGTGGTCGGGGTCGGGCAGGTCGTCGGTGTGCAGACCACCGACGAGCACGCCGTCGAGCTGGCCCACGGACAGGGCGTCGAGGATGCCGCTCGTGTCGCGGCCGGGCGCCTCCGGAAGGTGCTCGACACCCCAGGCGACGGACACGTCAACCCGCGCTGCGGCGTCGGGCACGGGGCGTCCGCCCGGGAGGAGACCCGGCAGCGTCCCTGCCTCGACCGCGCCGCGCTCCCCCGCCCGGCGGGGGACCCACGCGAGGCGTGCCCCGGTGCCCTCGGCGAGGCGCACGAGCGCCGAGTACCCGCCGGGCACCCCGGCGAGACGTTCGCCGACCAGGATCACGGCGCCGGGCTGCGCGAGCGCGTCCCGCAGGGCCGCGACCTCGGCGGGCTCGTCGACCGACTCGGGTACGTCGGGGCCTACGGCCCCGTCATGGCCGAACAGCGTCTGCGCGCCCGAGGCGAGCACCGTGAGCCACTCGGCCTCGGTGCCCGGAGCGGCCCGCAGCAGCGTGCCGTCGAGGCGCTGCACGCCCCGGCTCGCGAAGGGGGCGAGCGAGAAGACCCGCAGGCCCCGCTTCTGGACGCCCTTGCGCAGGCGCAGGAACGTGACGCCCGCCTCCTCCTCGGCCTCGAGGGCCACGAGGAGCACCGCGGGGGCCTTCTCGAGCTCGTCGAACGTCACGCCCAGGCCCGTGCCCGCGACGCGGTGGGCCAGGAAGTCGGCCTCCTCGGCCGAGTGCACGCGGGCGCGGTGGTCGACGTCGTTGGTGCCCAGGACGACGCGTGCGAACTTGCCGTACGCGTAGGCGTCCTCGACCGTCAGGCGACCACCGGGGAGCACCCCGACGCCACCCGCCGCGCGGGCCTGCGCGAGCCCGTCGGCCGCGACCTCGAGGGCCTCGGCCCAGCTCGCGGGGCGCAGCTCGCCGCGCGTGACCCGGCCCTCGGCGTCGACCTCGCGGTCGCGCACGAGCGGGTGGGTCAGTCGGTCCGGCGCGTCCTGCCAGTGGAACGCGAAGCGGTCCTTGTCGGTGATCCACTCCTCGTTGACGAGCGGGTCCTCGCCCGCCAGGCGTCGCAGCACCACGCCGCGGCGGTGGTCGACGCGGATCGCGGACCCGCAGGCGTCGTGCTCTCCCACGCCCGGGGTCGAGACCAGGTCGAAGGGCCGCGACCGGAACCGGTACGCGGCGCCCGTCAGCGCGCCCACCGGGCAGATCTGCACGGTGTTGCCGCTGAAGTAGGACGCGAACGGGCGACCCGACTCGTCCTCGAGCGCGGCCCCGACGGGGGCCTCGAAGCCGGACTGCGCGCCGTAGGGCAGTGCGCCCGCGGGGGCGGTCTGCTCGGTCTCACCGTCGGCGAAGCCCAGGACCCGCGCGTCGTAGCGGCCGATCTGCTGCTGCGCGCCGCGCTTCTGCAGGTCGATGAACGCGTCGCCTGCGATCTCCGCGGAGAACCGCGTGCAGCGCTGGCACAGGACGCAGCGCTCGCGGTCGAGCAGGATCTCGGTCGAGATCGCGATGGGCTTGGGGAACGTGCGCTTGACGTCGACGAAGCGGCTCGTCGCGCGCCCGTTGCTCATGGCCTGGTTCTGCAGGGGGCACTCGCCGCCCTTGTCGCACACCGGGCAGTCGAGCGGGTGGTTGATGAGCAGGAGCTCCATGACGCCGTGCTGCGCCTTGTCGGCCACCGCGGACGTGTGCTGGGTCTTGACGACCATGCCGGGCGTCGCCTCGAGCGTGCACGAGGCCTGCGGCTTGGGCATGGGGCGGACGTTGCCCTCGCGGTCGGGGGTCGCGACCTCGACGAGGCACTGGCGGCACGCGCCCGCGGGGGCGAGCAGCGGGTGGTCGCAGAACCGCGGGATCTGGATGCCGACCTGCTCGGCGGCACGGATGACGAGGGTGCCCTTGGGCACGGCCATCTCGATGCCGTCGATCGTGAACGACACGTCGTCGGGGCGGGCGGGGGGCTTCGCGCCTCCCGCCGCGACCGCGCTCGACGGGCCGGGCGTCGTGGTCGTCATCAGTGCGCTCCTGCTGTCAGGGCCTGCGGGGCACGCCGGGGCGTGTAGTCGAACAGGGCCGCGGCCGACGGGTCGAACGGGCAGCCGCGCCCGGTGATGTGCGCCTCGAACTCCTCGCGGAACAGCGCGATGCTGCTCGTGACGGGCGAGGTGGCGCCGTCCCCGAGCGCGCAGAACGCGCGGCCGAGGATGTTGTCGCACGTGTCGAGCAGGACGTCGAGGTCGCCCTCGGTGCCGGAGCCCGTCTCGATGCGGCGCAGGATCTGCTTGAGCCAGTAGGTCCCCTCGCGGCACGGCGTGCACTTGCCGCACGACTCGTGCGCGTAGAAGTCCATCCACCGGCTCACGGCCCGCACCACGCACGTGGTCTCGTCGAAGATCTGCAGCGCGCGCGTGCCCAGCATGGAGCCCGCCGCCGCGACCGACTCGTAGTCGAGCGGGGTGTCGAGGTGCGCGTCGGTGAACAGCGGCGTCGAGGACCCGCCGGGAGTCCAGAACTTGAGGCGGTTGCCGCCGCGGATCCCGCCGGCCATGTCGAGGAGCTCGCGCAGCGTGACGCCGAGCGGCGCCTCGTACTGGCCCGGACGCACCACGTGGCCCGACAGGGAGAACAGCCCGTGGCCCGCCGAGCGCTCGGTGCCCATGCTCTTGAACCAGTCGGCGCCCTCGGTGACGATCGCCGGGACGCTCGCGACCGACTCGACGTTGTTGACCACGGTGGGCCGCGCGTACAGGCCCGCGACCGCGGGGAACGGGGGCTTGAGGCGCGGCTGGCCGCGCAGGCCCTCGAGCGAGTCGAGCAGCGCGGTCTCCTCGCCGCAGATGTACGCCCCGGCGCCCGCGTGGACCGTGACGTCGAGGTCGAAGCCCGAGCCCTGGATGTCCTTGCCCAGGTACCCGGCCGCGTAGGCCTCCTCGACGGCCCGCAGCAGGCGGCGGTACACGTGCAGGACCTCGCCGCGCACGTAGATGAACGCGTGGTCGCACCCGATCGCGTACGACGTGATGGCCACGCCCTCGATCAGGAGCTGGGGGCTCGCGAGCATGAGCGGGATGTCCTTGCAGGTCCCCGGTTCGGACTCGTCGGCGTTGACGACGAGGTAGCGGGGTCCGCCGTCGGGCGCGGGCAGGAAGCCCCACTTCATGCCCGTGGGGAACCCGGCGCCGCCTCGGCCGCGCAGGCCCGAGTCCTTGACGACCTGCACGACGTCCGCGGGCGGCTGTGCGAGGGCCTTCGCGAGGCCCTTCCAGCCGCCGCCGGCGACGTAGGCGTCGAGGGTCCAGGAGCGGTCCGCGTCCCAGGTCTCGCTGAGGATCGGGGTCAGCGGGTCGATCGTCTTCTCGCTCACGGCTGCTTCCCCTTCGAGGCGTCGGGCGTGGCGCCCGTGGCGTCGGCGGGCGTGGTGGGCCTGCGCTCGGCGCTGGACTGCTCCTGCCCGACGGCGGATGCGCCCTCCGCGGCCGCCGCGCCCGCGTCCGTGGCCGACCCGTCGACCTGCTCCGGAGCCGCACCGGCGGGCGCGGTCCAGTCGTGCTCACGGGCCAGGCGGAGCCCGGCGAGCGTGGGCCTGCCGGCCCCGACGCCCTCGTCCGCGCGGCCGTCCGAGAACCCGGCGAGCACGCGGCTCATCTGCTTGAACGTGCAGACCGAGGCGGCGCCGCGCGTGGGGGCGACGTCCTCGCCCGCCCGGAGCCGGTCAGCCAGCTGCGTGGCGCCCGCGGGCGTCTGGTTGTCGAAGAACTCCCAGTTGACCATCACGACGGGTGCGTAGTCGCACGCCGCGTTGCACTCGACCCGCTCGAGGGTGATGGCCCCGTCGTCGGTCGTCTCGTCGTGCCCGACGCCCAGGTGCTCCGAGAGCTCGTCGAAGATCTCGTCGCCGCCCATGATCGCGCACAGCGTGTTGGTGCACACGCCCACGGTGTACGTCCCGTTGGGGTGGCGCTTGTACTGCGTGTAGAAGGTCGCGACGGCCGACACCTCGGCGGCCGTGATGCCGAGCTGCTCGGCGCAGAACGCGATGCCGTCGCGCGAGACGTAGCCGTCCTCCGACTGCACCAGGTGCAGCATGGGCAGCAGCGCGGACCTCTTCTCCGGGTACCGGGCGACGATCGCCGCGGTGTCCGTGGCGAGACGCGCGTACGTCGCCTCGTCGTATCCGGACCTGTGAGCCTCGAGCGTCATCGGTCCACCCCTCCCAGCACCGGGTCGAGCGAGGCGACCGCGACGACGACGTCGGCGACCTGGCCGCCCTCGCACATCACGGCGACCGCCTGCAGGTTGTTGAACGAAGGATCACGGAAGTGGGCCCGGTAGGGGCGCGTGCCGCCGTCGGACACCAGGTGCACGCCGAGCTCGCCACGAGGGTGCTCGACCGACTGGAACACCTGGCCGACCGGGACCCGGAAGCCCTCGGTGACCAGCTTGAAGTGGTGGATCAGGGCCTCCATCGAGGTGCCCATGATCTCGCGGATGTGGTCGAGCGAGTTGCCCTGGCCGTCCGCGCCGACCGCGAGCTGAGCGGGCCACGCGATCTTCTTGTCGGCGACCATGACGGGCTGACCCGCCGTGGCCTCGAGGCGTTCGAGGCACTGCTCGACGATCCGCAGCGACTGGTAGCACTCCTCGAGGCGCAGCACGACCCGCGAGTAGCAGTCGGCCTCGTCCGAGGTGGGGACGTCGAAGTCGTAGGTCTCGTAGCCGCAGTACGGGGCGGCCTTGCGCACGTCGTACGGCAGGCCCGTCGAGCGCAGCACCGGGCCCGTGAT
Organism: Oerskovia rustica; assembly: GCF_014836555.1. Classification (GTDB taxonomy): domain Bacteria; phylum Actinomycetota; class Actinomycetes; order Actinomycetales; family Cellulomonadaceae; genus Oerskovia; species Oerskovia rustica. Next base: position 5,034 of record NZ_JACSQQ010000028.1, on the reverse strand, counting down.
CGCGAGCGCCATGCAGCCCGAGAGGTTGAGGTGCCCGACGCCCTGGAGGCGCCCCTTGAAGATCGGGTTGGCGAGCATGAGGTCGCCGAGCTGACCGAGGTAGCCGCGGATCAGCGGGTCGGCCTTGCGGATCTGCGCCACGACGTCCGGCGGGACGTCCTGCGCCACGCCGCCCGGACGCACGTACGCGTGGTTCATGCGCAGGCCCGTGACGGCCTCGAAGACCCGCAGGATCTCCTCTCGCGCCGTGAAGGAGATGGTCATGACGGTCGTCGCGCCCATCTCGTTGCCGCCCGTGCCCAGGCAGACCAGGTGGGAGGCGATCCGGTTGAGCTCCATCATGAGGACGCGGATGATGCTCGCGCGCTCGGGCACGTCGTCCGTGATCCCGAGGAGCTTCTCGACCGCGAGGCAGTACGCCGTCTCCTGGAACAGGGGGGCGAGGTAGTCCATGCGGGTGCAGAACGTGACCCCCTGGGTCCAGGTCCTGTACTCCATGTTCTTCTCGATGCCCGTGTGCAGGTAGCCGACGCCGCAGCGGGCCTCGGTGACCGTCTCGCCGTCGATCTCGAGCATGAGCCGCAGCACGCCGTGCGTGGACGGGTGCTGGGGGCCCATGTTGACGACGATGCGTTCCTCGCCGAGCTGGGTGGCCTCGGCGGCGATGTCCGCCCAGTCCCCGCCCGCAGCCTCGTAGCTGGGGATGCTCGGGTCGAAGTCCCCGTACGGCGCCTTCGTGGCGTGGGGGGTGGAAGTGCTCACGAGTACGACCTCCTCTGGTCCGGCGGGGGCACCGTGGCGCCCTTGTACTCGACCGGGATGCCGCCGAGCGGGTAGTCCTTGCGCTGCGGGTGGCCGGGCCAGTCGTCGGGCATCTCGATGCGGGCGAGGGCCGGGTGGCCGTCGAACACGATGCCGAAGAAGTCCCACGTCTCGCGCTCGTGCCAGTCGTTGGACGGGTAGACCGACGTGGTCGACGGGATGTGCGGGTCCGCGTCCGGGACGGAGACCTCGAGGCGCAGGCTGCGCCCGTGGGTCACCGACGTCAGGTGGTAGACGGCGTGCAGCTCGCGGCCCACGTCGTGCGGGTAGTGCACGCCGCTCACGCCCATGCTCAGCTCGAAGCGCAGGTCCTGCTCGTCGCGCAGCGCGCGGGCGACCGTCACGACGTGGTCGCGGCGCACGTGCAGCGTGAGCTCGGCGTGGCGCCCCGGAGGGTCCACCACGACCTGCTCGACCGCGTCCTCGAACCGCACGCCGCCCTCGGCGAGGACCTCGGTCAGGACGTCGACGGCCTCGTCGAACCAGCCGCCGTACGGGCGCGCGCTCGGCCCGGGCAGCACCACGGGCCGCACGAGCCCGCCGTACCCGGAGGTGTCGCCCGAGCCCTTGGCCCCGAACATGCCCGTGCGGACCTCGACGACCTCGAGCGGCTCGCGGCCGCCCGCCTCGGGTCCCGCCACGAGCTCGTCGCCGGGCACGTCTCCCTTGGCGACCTTCTCGCGTGCGACGTCGTCGGCCGGACGACCGCCCGGTCCGTCGTTGGTGCTCGTCACCGCAGCAGTCCCTTCATCTGGAACGTCGGGGTCGCCTCGAGCGCCGCGGCCTCGGCGGCCTTGGCCGCCTCGCGCCGGTTCACACCGAGCGGCTCGGCCTGGATCTGGTCGTGCAGCGCGAGGATCGCGTTGATGAGCATCTCCGGGCGCGGCGGGCAGCCGGGCAGGTAGATGTCCACCGGCACGATGTGGTCGACGCCCTGGACGATCGCGTAGTTGTTGAACATTCCGCCGCTCGACGCGCACACGCCCATCGACAGCACCCACTTGGGCTCGGACATCTGGTCGTAGACCTGGCGCACCACCGGCGCCATCTTCTGGCTCACGCGACCTGCGACGATCATCAGGTCGGCCTGCCGCGGCGACGCGCGGAAGACCTCCATGCCGAAGCGGGACAGGTCGTAGCGCGACGCGCCGGCCGCCATCATCTCGATGGCGCAGCACGCCAGGCCGAACGTCACCGGCCACAGCGACGCCTTGCGGAAGTACCCCGCGAGGTTCTCCACGCTCGTGAGCAAGAAGCCCGAGGGAGCTTCCTCGATCCCCATCTGCGTTCTCCCTAACTGGTTCCGGCTAGTCCCACTCGAACCCGCCACGGCGCCATTCGTAGACGAACGGCACGGTGATCAGGGCGAGGAAGCTCAGCATGGCGACGAGCCCGAAGGTGGCAAGGACCGTGAAGTCCACCGCCCACGGGTAGAGGAAGACCACCTCGATGTCGAAGATGATGAAGGTCATCGCGACGAGGTAGTACTTGATCGGGAAGCGCCCTCCGCCGATCGCGTGCGGAGTGGGCTCGATGCCGCACTCGTAGGCGTCGAGCTTGGCGCGGTTGTACCGCTTGGGGCCGATCACGGCGCTCGCGGCGACTCCGCCGAGAGCGAGGACGGCGCCGATACCCATCAGGACGAGGACGGGCACGTACGGGTTGGTCATCGGTCTGCTCTCCGGGGGGTGCGCGGGGGCGTGTCGAGAGTGCTGCCGGCGGGCGACCGCGTGAGACGGCGGGGGCCCGGGTCCGAGGGGGGTGAGGGTGGTGACTGCAGGTACAGCGAGGACGGCGTCGTTGCCGTCGCACCGAGGACTCTCATGCCGATGGCACCACCCTCGTCAGGCCTGCGATGACGCGGTCGACGACGTCGCCACCGCGGGGTTCGTAACAGTCGGACAGCAGCTTGAGGACGAAGCGCATGACGAGCGGTCGAGGCAGCCCGTACTTGGTGCACAGCCGCATGATCTCGGGGTGCTCGATGAGCCGCACGAAGTACCGGCCGAGCGTGTAGTAGCCCCCCAGGTCCCGGCGCATGATCTCGGGGTAGGTCGCGAGCGTGCGCTCGCGGGCAGCGTCGGTGCTGCGGGCCCGGGACTGCGCGACGACGTCCGCGGCGACGCGCGCGGCCTGCATCGCGTACGCGATGCCCTCGCCGTTGAAGGGGCTGACCATGCCGCCCGAGTCACCCACGAGCACGACGCCGCGCGAGTAGAGCGGCTTGCGGTTGAAGCCCATGGGCAGCGCGGCGCCGCGCACGGGGCCGAGCTGGTTCTCCGGCGTGAACTCCCACTCGGCGGGGGCGTTGGCCATCCACTTGGCGAACAGGTCCTTGTAGTCCACGTTCGCGGCGGACTGGCGGGCGGGGGTCGAGTTGACCGACCCGAGGCCGACGTTCGCGGTGCCGTCGCCGAGCGCGAAGATCCAGCCGTAGCCGGGGAGCAGGTTCGACCTCCCGGCCGGCCCGTCCCACAGCTCGAGGTGCGACTCCATCCAGGCGTCGTCGTGCCGCGGGGTCTTGAAGTAGGTGCGGACGGCGACCCCCATGGGCCGGTCCTGGCGCTTCTCGAGGCCGAGCGCGAGCGCGAAGCGGGACGAGACGCCGTCGGCCGCGATGACGACCGGGGCGCGCAGCTCGTACTCGTCGCCCGCGCGGCGACCGTTCTCGTCGAGGGGGCGTGCCGTGACGCCCACGACCCGGCCGGTGCGCTCGTCGAGGATCGGGCCGGTCACGTTGGTGCGCTCGAGGAGCTTGGCGCCCGTGCGCTGGGCGTGCTCGGCGAGGGTCTGGTCGAGGTTCATGCGGGAGCGGGCGAGCCCGTAGGAGGGGTACGCCTTGAGCTCGGGCCAGGGCAGCTCCCACCGGCGACCGCTCGCGACGACGCGCAGGCCCTTGTTGCGGATCCAGCCGTCCTCGGCGCGCGTGGGGACCCCCATGCGGACGAGCTCTCCCACGGCGCGCGGCGTGAGGCCGTCGCCGCAGATCTTGTCCCGGGGGAAGGAGGCCTTCTCGAGGAGGAGGACGCTCAGTCCGGCGGCGGCGCAGTAGTGGGCCGCGGTGGCACCTGCAGGGCCCGCACCCACGATGATGACGTCCGCGTCGTCGGTCCTGTCACGCACGTTCTCACCTCGATCCGCCCTCGGGCATGCCTCAGTAACACCCTTGTGAAGTCGCTCACAATGGACATCGCCACTCTAGCCACACATGCTCGCGATTGTGTAGCAAGGCAACCCTTCGTTGCGCGACGAACACCCTGCTCGCAGGGGCAGGAGGGCAGCACGGAGCGAGGCGCGACCCGCGTGTCGGGGCGCACCTCGCTCGGTGTGGCGTGTCAGGCGGGGCGGATCCCGCGGTGCAGCGCGACGAGGCCGCCGCTGAGGTTCCGGTACGCGACACCCTCCCAGCCGGCGTCGAGCATGAGGTGCGCGAGCTCGGGCTGCGTGGGCCAGGTCTTGATGGACTCGACGAGGTACTCGTAGGAGCCCTTCTCCTTGGTCACGGCCCCCGCCACGACCGGCAGCATCCGCATGAAGACGTCGGTGTAGAGCACGCGGAACGGCTTCCACGTCGGCTCGGAGAACTCGCACACGACCAGGCGCCCGCCCGGGCGTGTCACGCGCAGCATCTCGCGCAGGGCGGCGCTCGTGTCCACGACGTTGCGCAGACCGAACGAGATCGTCACGGCGTCGAACGAGGCGTCGGCGAAGGGCAGCGCCGTGGCGTCCCCCGCGACGAAGGGCATGTCGGGGCGTCGGCGCTTGCCGACCTGGAGCATGCCGACCGAGAAGTCGCACGGCACGACCTCGACGCCCTCGTCCGCGAACGGCTCGCTCGACGTGCCCGTCCCGGCCGCGAGGTCCAGGACACGCTCACCCGGCAGCGCCGCGACGGCGTCGACCGTGTGCTTGCGCCACCGCCGGTCCTGCCCCAGGGAGATGAGGTCGTTCGTGAGGTCGTAGCGACGGGCGATCCCGTCGAACATGGAGGCGACCTCGGTGGGCTTCTTGTCCAGGCTGGCTCGCGACATGCCGCCCATCGTTTCACGCCTACGCTGGAGACGATGACTGAGCACTCCCACCTCCCGGCAGGCCCCGACGACCTCGGCACCGCCCCGGCAGGGTCCCCCCGCACCGGCTCCCCCGGCTCCCCCGCCGTCCCTCGCCTCGTCGTGCGCACGACGAGGCTGCCCGACGGGCTGCCGGCCGCCC
>NZ_JACSQQ010000027.1 GCF_014836555.1 Oerskovia rustica | reverse complement strand
CTCCACGGCCGTGAGCGCCGTGGCCACGAACCTCGCGGTCCGCGCCGAGCTGCGCCGCCTGCAGCGCGTCATCATCGCGGCAGAGTCGTCCCCGGCGTCGACGTCGTCGACGCCCTCGGAGAGCGCCGACACGAGCTTCTCCGGGGGGCGCGGCATCGTCGCCGAGGGGCGCGACATCACGACCGTCGTCGCGCCCGACGCCGACGTGCGCATTCTGCTCACCGCGAGCGAGGAGGCGCGCCTGGCCCGCCGCTCGCTCGAGGTGCACGGCGCCGCCGACGCGGCCGCGGTCGAGGCCACCAAGGACCAGGTGCTGCGCCGCGACCGCGACGACTCGACCGTCTCGCAGTTCCACGTCGCGGCCGACGGCGTCGTGACGGTCGACTCGTCCGACCTCGACTTCGAGCAGACCGTTCAGGCCGTGCGCGACGTCGTCGAGCACGCCACGGCCACCACCGCCGCGGGGGGCGAGGGGACCGCTCGGTGAGCACCCCGCACGTCCCCTCTCCCACCGGGCCCGCCTGGTCCCGGTGGGTGGGGCGCTTCCTCGCGCGCGTGATCTGGGACACCCACGTGGTCGGGGCCGAGCACGTCCCCGCCACCGGACCCGTCCTGCTCGCCGCCAACCACACGGGCCTCGTCGACGGACCCCTCGTGCTGGGCGTCGCCCCCCGGCCCCTGCACGTCCTCGTCAAGGAGGAGATGTTCGTCGGGCCGATCGGATGGATCCTGCACGCGGCCGGGCAGATCCCCGTCGACCGCCGCGGCGGACGATCGGCCCTCGTGACGGCGCTCGCGGTCCTGCGGCGCGACGGAGGAGTGGGCGTGTTCCCCGAGGGCAACCGCGGGCGCGGCGACGCCACGTCCGCGCGCGCCGGCGTGGCCTGGCTCGCGCTCAACGGCCACGCGCCCGTGGTCCCCGTCGCGGTGCTCGGCACGCGCCGCACCGGCGACGGCGTCAACCGCGTCCCCGGGTTCCGTCGCCGCCTGTACGTCGAGTTCGGCACGCCGGTCGTCGTCTCGACGGCCGACGGCGTGCGCGGCAAGGCCGCCCTCGACGCCGCGAACGAGCAGATCCGGGCCGCGCTCGCGACGCTCGTGACCGGCGCCGTGGACCGCTCGGGCATCGCGCTGCCGGTCGACGGACCCGAGCGCCTCGTCCCCGGAGGACGCCCCGCGCAGTGACGTCGTGCACTCCGGGCGTGTCGCGCACGGTCCTCGTTCGGAGAACTGCCCGGTTGCTGGGAGAATGGTCGCCATGACCACACCCGACCACGCACAGCCCGATGCCCAGGCATCCCTCGACGAGGTGTCGCAGACCCCCGGTGAGACGATCGACCAGGCGAGCGACGTCGTCGGGCAGCCCGAGGACACCACCGAACCACTGCTCGCCGCCGAAGGTGACGAGCAGGACGACGAGAGCCGCGAGCGCGCCCTGCGCGCCGGCCTCGAGGACTACGAGCTCGCCGACGAGGACATGGCGCTCCTGTCCGGCGAGTACGACGAGGACGGGAACCTCGAGCCCGAGGCGCCGCTGCCGGTCCTCGCGATCGTCGGCCGCCCCAACGTGGGCAAGTCGACGCTCGTCAACCGCATCCTCGGCCGCCGCGAGGCCGTGACCGAGGACAAGCCCGGCGTCACGCGCGACCGCGTCTCCTACCCGGCCGAGTGGGCCGGACGCCAGTTCACGCTCGTCGACACGGGCGGCTGGGAGGTCGACGTCGCCGGCATCGAGGCGCGCGTCGCCGAGCAGGCCGAGGTCGCCATCGCGCTCTCGGACGCCGTCGTGTTCGTCGTCGACGCGACGGTGGGCCCCACGGCCACCGACGAGCGCGTCGTGAAGCTGCTCCGCAAGTCCGGCAAGCCCGTCGTGCTGTGCGCCAACAAGGTCGACGGCGCACGCGGCGAGGCCGACGCGACCGAGCTCTGGAGCCTGGGTCTCGGCGAGCCGCACCCCGTCTCCGCCCTGCACGGCCGCGGCACGGGTGACCTGCTCGACGCCGCCATGGAGGCGCTGCCGCTCGTCTCCGAGCACGCCGTCGTCCTGCCGTCCGGCCCCCGCCGCGTCGCGCTCGTCGGCCGCCCCAACGTCGGCAAGTCCTCGCTCCTGAACAAGGTCGCTGGCGCCGACCGCGTCGTCGTCGACTCCGTCGCCGGCACCACGCGCGACCCCGTCGACGAGCTCGTGCTCCTCAAGGGCATCCCGTGGTGGTTCGTCGACACCGCCGGCATCCGCCGCCGCGTGCACCAGACCAAGGGCGCCGACTTCTACGCCTCGCTGCGCACCCAGGCCGCGATCGAGAAGGCCGAGGTCGCCGTCGTGCTCGTCGACGCGTCCGTCCCGCTCACCGAGCAGGACACGCGCGTCATCTCCCAGGTCGTCGACGCCGGGCGCGCCCTCGTCATCGCCTACAACAAGTGGGACCTCATGGACGAGGACCGTCGCCCCTTCCTGGAGCGCGAGATCGAGAAGGACCTCGTCCAGATCCAGTGGGCACCGCGCGTCAACGTCTCGGCCCGCACCGGCTGGCACACCGACCGCCTCGTGCCCGCGCTCGAGCGCTCGCTCGAGTCCTGGGACAAGCGCATCCCCACCGGGCGCCTCAACGCGTTCCTGGGCGAGCTCGTCGCGGCCCACCCGCACCCGCTGCGCGGCGGCAAGCAGCCCCGCATCCTGTTCGCGACCCAGGCGTCCACGCGCCCGCCGCGCTTCGTGATCTTCGCGACCGGCTTCCTCGAGGCCGGCTACCGCCGCTTCATCGAGCGTCGCCTGCGCGAGACCTTCGGCTTCGAGGGCACGCCCATCGAGATCTCGGTGCGCGTGCGCGAGAAGCGCAAGCGCTGACGCACCTCCTGCCGGGGCCCGTGGGGCTCCAGCGGGGCGTGTGAGGCGTCGAGAGACCCCACGGGAGGGCCGTGCGTGCCGGAAGGCGCGTGCGGCCCTCCTGGGCGTTTGTGGGGCGCGCTGGGGGAGTGCTGGGACCGGGTGGGGGCTGACGGCGTCCTGGTGGGGCACTGGTGGCGCGCTGGGCATGGCCTCGACATGGCCTGTGACGCAGCCGAGGACTCCCCGGACGCGCGTGACCCGTGCCACTCACCAGCGACGATGCACGGAGCACGCCCAAAGTGGGGTATTGTTTCTCTCGGCCCTGAAGGGCTGGTGAAGCCCTCCGGGGCTCACGGGCTGTGGCGCAGCTTGGTAGCGCACTTGACTGGGGGTCAAGGGGTCGCAGGTTCAAATCCTGTCAGCCCGACCAAAAGCCCAGGTCAGGAGGTGTTTTTCACCTCCCGACCTGGGCTTCGTCGTTGGAAGCTTCCACAAATGGCACATGGCGTCACGTCATAGCAGTGCTAGGACGGCGGCGACGTCTCCACAAACTTGGACGTGCGGCTCTCCGCACGGTGCGGCATCCAGTGCGAGGCCGACGGTCCCTGCGCTCGCTCGTGGCGACACGCGGTGATGGGAGCCATCGGGCCGCCGCATAGAGACGGCATGGCCCGTAGCAACCGTCTGTTGACCGTGAGCGACCTCGCCGCCCACCAGGGCTCGGCCCGCCGTGCCAGCCACCCCTTCCACGCATCCAGGGCGAGTCCGCGTGCTCCACGTGTCGGGAGTAGGTTGCGGTACCGGCAGGACGACGGCCAGACATGGTCGTACTCGGCCACGATGGAGCCCACATTCGTTTCGATGTCTGGCGGCGATCGACCGCTGGACCTGATCCGGCGGTCGTCATGATGCACAATGGTGGAAGACCTCAGCGTTTACCCGGCACGCACGGCGCCCTGGTCCCGAAGAAGACCGCGAACGGGCGCTGGAGGGTCGATGCCCGTGGAAGCGATGGCGACGGGATAGTGCGTCGCATCCAGGTAACCGAAGACTCGCCGGCCACCGCGATCACCGCGTGGGCGAGGAAGTTCTACTCCAACAGCGGACGCGCGGACAGCGTCACAGACCTGACTGCGAACACATTGTTCGAGACGGTGGCCCGCCTGTGGGTCACCTTGCGCATGGAGGAGGCTCACGCCCCTGGTGGACGGGTGCGGGTTCAGACAGTGGAGCAGGACCTACGGCTGCTGCGTGTCGACGTGGTGCCCGTCATCGGGCAACTCAGGTTGCGTGACCTGACCACTCCGCTGCTGGAACAGTGGTTGGCGTCCATCCGTGGTGCCGACGGTGCGGAACATTCCCTGAATGACAAGCGCCGCAAGTGCAGGTCCCTCGTCAAGCGGATCCTGGACTACGCGATCCGCATGGGTGCGATCGAGGGTGTGAACGTTGCCGAGCGAACCACTGTCCCACCCAAGAGAAGGAGCCAGCCCAGGGCGTTGTCCACGGACGAGATCCACGCTCTCCGGGACGCCGCGCGCCGATGGCGTGCTGACTCGGCGAGGCGTCTCGGGCCCGCCCCGTCCCTCAATCTGGCCGTGCTGGTCGATCTGCTCCTTGGATCCGGGATGCGAATCGGGGAGGCACTCGCATTGCGGTGGGGGAACGTGCACCTTGCGACAGGGCCGGGGGAGCGGTCGACAGTGACGGTGGTGGCGACCATGGTACAGGTTGGCTACCAGTCGGTTCGCCAGGAGGTCACGAAGTCCGAGCGCGGAATGCGCAGCATCACCGTTCCGCCGTTCACCGTCGAATCGCTACGGCTTCTGCGGCCCGACAACGCCGACCCGGATGACCCAGTGTTCAGGACCAGAGTCGGTACCCACTGGCAGACTCAGAACGCACGACGCTCCCTGAAGCAAGCGCTCGAAGCAGCTGGGATCGACCCGAGGTCACTGCACCCGCACACGCTGCGAGCCACCGTCGCCACCGCCCTCCGGGCGGGTGGGTACGAGGTCGCCACCGCCGCCGCTGTCCTGGGGAACACCGAAGCTGTTACAGCGAATTACTACATCGAAGGCGTGCACACCGCCCCGGACGTTCTCGGCGTACTGCAGGACATCGTCGAACAGGCTGATCCACCGAAAGATGATGCCTGACCGCTGCCTCGTGCCCGGCCGTGGTTCGCTACCGCCACTTCTGTACCGAGGCCGAGAAACGTGCCCATGCGCGTGGCCGACAAGGGACGCTTCCTGCGAGGGGGAGACCTCGCTGACCACTGCCTCATCGCCGCCCCCACCCGCAGCGTCTCGAGCTTCAGCGCCAGCACCCGTCGGGTACCGCACCGAGGTGCCGCGCGAGGCCCCAGACCGAACGCGGGTAGACGAGCGATCGTCAGCAGCGCCGTGTGCGCTTGGGTTGGGTCGAGCGGGCTCGCCCGAAGCCGCTGCGCGAGGCCCTGGCCGACGGCAGCTATGAGAACTTCCTCAAGCCCGACGGCGTGCGTGAGCGCGAGGAAGCCGGCGAGCCGTTCTTCCCCCTCGACCTCGCTGCCCTCGTGCACGAGGAGTCCTCGCACCTGGCGCGCGTGCTGCGCGACGAGGCCCTGCGAGAGGGGACCAACGTTGTGATCGACTCCGTGCTGTCCAAGCCGGCACCCGCGGTCGAGCTCGGTGAGAAGTTGGCGGCCGTGGGGTACGAGGTCGAGGTCGTGGACGTCGAGGTGCCCTACGAGCTCTCCCAGGCCCGCATCGCCCAGCGCTGGCGCCAGTCCTACGAGGGCGCCGTCGTGACCGGCGACGGGCTCGGCGGCCGCTGGGTCCCGAGCATCTACGCCCGCGACGTCTTCAACGGCCCCGACGGGCGCTCCCGCTCCCAGGAGTCCGCGGCCGCCCTCGCCACCTCGTGCCCGGCCGTAGTCCGCTACCGCCGCTTCTGGACAGAGGCCGAGAACACGCCCATGCGCGTGGAGACCGACAAGGGACGCTTCCAACGCGGGGGAGACCTCGTCGACCACAGCCTCATCACCGCGCGCACCCGCAGCGCCACGAGCTTCGGCACCAGCACCCGGCCAACCCCGCACCGAGGCGGCGCGCGAGGCCCGCAGACCGAACGCGAGTAGACGAGCGATCCCCGCCCGTCCCGGGACGCGACGACGCCCCGGCAGGCAGGGGGAGCAGCCGGGGCGTCGTCAGGGGGATCGTAGCGCTTGGCGACGCCCAGCAACCCACGAGGACCAAGGCTGAGCGACGCGACCGAACCTCATCGCATCCGGGAGCGTTGGGCGCGTGTGAGGCGGCTGCCGCGGGCGGAGCGGACTTGGTTGAGGCCAGACTTTGAACACCTGACTTGGCTTCGTTGCCTACCTTGAACACCTGAGCTGTCTCAGTCCCCGTCGACGGGCGGTCGCGTCGGCGGCTGGGCTTCCTCGACCGGGACGTCGGGCCGCGCACCTGGCGGGATCCCATATTCGAGACCTTCAGTATTCCTCGCGCTTCGGAACGGCACACGGTGCTCGGATGCGCCGAGCGGTGCCCCGGCTGCTGAGACCGACAGCCTCCGTGTCGTGGTCCCAGCGCCAGCGCTGTGGTGGTGCTGCGGGCTGGTCAGCGGGGCGAGACGCGGACTGAAGCGCCCTTGGGGCCTTCGCCCTGCATGATCGGCACGGCGAAGCTCTCTTCGGCGCTGCCGTACTTGGCCTCGTAGGCAGCGTCGATCGCGGCCTCGTCGTCGCTGCCGGCGTCTTCGAAGGTGACCTCGTAGTCGACGCCGTCCACGCGCACGCGCCCGGCCTTCTGAGTGATCGCGGCCTGGTACCAGCGTGAGTCTTTGCCGTTGGCTGCGCGGACGTAGACCTTGCCGTCCACGACCAGGGCCCAGGTCTGGGTGGGGGTGCCGTAGGTGACCCCGTCTTCGCGGAACGGGGAGACGAAGAGGTCTTCGTGTTCGATGATCGTGCGGAGCTGGTCTGTGGTCCAGGCGGTCATGGTGTCTCTCTCTCGGGTGGTGCGGTGGTCAGAGGTCGATCGAGGCCATGTTGGCGTCGTCGTGTCGTGCGCCAGCGGCGGGCTGCAGGGTGTCGAGGCGGTGGATCTGGTCGGTGGTGAGTTCGATGCTGTCGGCTGCGGTGTTCTCCTCGACGCGGTTCACGCGGCGAGTTCCCGGGATGGGGGCGATGTCCTCGCCGCGGGTGAGCAGCCATGCCAGTGCGGTCTGCGCGGGCGTCGCGTCGATCTCAGCACCGATGGCCTTCACCTCATCGACGAGAGCGAGGTTGCGGCGGAAGTTCTCCCCGGTGAATCGCGGGTTGGTCTTGCGCCAGTCGTCATCGGCGAAGTCGTCGACAGTGCGGATCTGGCCGGTGAGCAGGCCGTGGCCGAGCGGGGAGTAGGGCACCAGGCCGATGCTGAGCTCGCGCAAGAGAGGGAGGATCTCGGCCTCCACGTCACGGGTCCAGAGGGAGTACTCGGTCTGCAGTGCAGTGACGGGCTGAATGGCGTGGGCGCGGCGGATGGTTTCCGGTGAAGCCTCCGAGAGCCCGAAGTGCAGGACCTTACCTTCGGCGATCAGCTCGGCGACGGCGCCTGCGGTCTCTTCGATCGGGGTGCTGCGGTCGACGCGGTGCTGGTAGTACAGGTCGATGTGATCAGTGCCAAGACGCTGGAGGGAGCCTTCGACGGCGATACGGATGTTCTGCGGGCTGCTGTTTGCATTGCGCCCACCTGCCGCATGGGAGAACAGGCCGAACTTCGTGGCGAGGACGACCTCGTCGCGACGGCCGGCGATCGCACGGCCGACGATCTCCTCGCTGAGGAACGGCCCGTAGATCTCGGCCGTGTCGATGTGCGTAACGCCGAGATCGAGGGCGCGGTGGATGGTGCGGATCGACTCGGCATCATCCAAGGCGCCCTCGGAGGTGTAGGTACCGGCCATGGTCATGGCACCCAGACCGATTCGGGAGACCTCGAGGTCTGCCAGGTGTGCATTCTTCATCAGGGGACTTCTCTCAGTCGTGTGAGGTCGTGGTGGGTCCTGTCGCCACGGGTGGGGCGTCCGAAGGGGCGTGTGATCAGGCCTGGTCGGTGGGTACGATCCACAGCTCGCCGATCGATGTGCGGCTGGATCGGGTGACCATGAACGCAACGCCGTCGGCGACGTCCGAGGGCAGGCGTCAGTGCGGGGTGCTGGTCGCGCCCGCCGCGGGGTTGGACGCGACCAGCAGGGGCGCTCAGGCGTCGTAGGTGAGGGATGCCGAGAGCTCGCGGTGGGCGTCGATCTGGGACTGGATGGTGGCGAGCTTCTGCTCCTCGCTGGCCATGCCGTCGGCGCCGGCGATGAAGCGCAGCGGCAGGTCGCCGGAGTCGGAGAGGATCACGAGAGCCTGGGCGAGCTTCTTGGGGTCGCCGCCCTGCTGGCCGTTCATGGCCTTCCAGGCCTCGATGGTCGTGGCGGTGCGCTCGGCGTAGTCCTCGATCTCGAGCTCGGGCCAGATGGTCGATGAGCCCTCGACCAGGAGCTCGGTGCGGAAGAAGCCGGGCTCGACGGCCATCGTCTTGATGCCGAAGGGCTCAAGGTCGAAGCGCAGCGACTCCATCCAGCCCTCGAGGGCGAACTTCGAGGCGGCGTAGGCAGCGCAGAACTCCTGGCCGATGAGGCCAGCCATCGAGGTGACGGTGATGACCTGGCCTGAGCGCTGGCGGCGCATGACAGGCAGCACGGCGCGGGTGACGTTGAGGGGACCGAAGAAGTTGGTCTCCATCTGAGCGCGCAACTGGGCGTCGCTGATGTTCTCGAAGTACCCGGCGTAGAAGTTGCCGGCGTTGTTGACCAGCACATCGATGCGCCCGAAGCGCTCGACCGCTGCTGCCGTGGCGGCCTCAGCCGCGGCTGGGTCGGTGATGTCGAGCGAGACGGTCAGCAGGTTCTCGTGCTCGCCGATCGCGGCGAGCACACGGCTCGCGTCGCGCCCGGTGGCCACTACAGAATGCCCAGCGGCCAGGGCAGCCTGGGCGATGTCGATACCCATGCCGCGGCCGGCACCGGTGATGAACCAGACGGAACTCTGCGTGCTCATGTGATCTCCTCCAGGGTGCGGATCGGCCTTGTTCGCCGGTCTCGGTGGTGTGATGAGATCCAGTCAAGAACATCTCCTGGGGGCCAGGCAGACCCCACCTATACGGTTAATGGCAGTACCCCCCTAGGCGCGGATTCCTGTCGTAGGTTCGGTGCATGGACACCTCCGCCGACATCCGCGAGTTCCTGACGTCCAGGCGCGCCCGGCGCACGCCCGCCGAGGCCGGGCTCCCCGATTTCGGCGGTCGGCGCCGTGTTCCGGGGTTGCGCCGCGAAGAGGTGGCGCTGTTGGCCGGGATGAGCGTGGAGTACTACGTCCGCCTCGAGCGCGGGAACGCCAAGGGAGTCTCAGAGTCGGTCCTCGACGGCATCAGCCGGGCCCTCGACCTCGACGATGCTGAACGTAGCCACCTCTATGACCTCGTGCGAGCCGCGAACGACGGCGCACACCCCCGCCGCAGGCGCGGCCCGTCACGCGCGGAGAAGGTCCCGCAGTCCGTCCAACAGCTCCTGGACGCCATGCGAGACGTCCCGGCGTTCGTCCAGAACGGCCGGCTCGACCTGCTCGCCACCAACGCACTCGGCCGAGCAGTGTTCTCCGAGCTCTACGTCCAGCCCCAGCGCCCCGCAAACTTCGGCCGTTTCGTCTTCCTCGAACCCCGGGCCCTGGACTTCTACCGCGACTGGGACGAGGCCGCCGCGCAGACCGTCGCGCTCCTGCGCTCTGAAGCAGGACGGTCCCCCCACGACCGCGTCCTCAGCGACCTCGTGGGCGAGCTCTCGGTCAAGAACGAGACTTTCCGAGCCCTCTGGGCATCACACGACGTCCGACAGCACAGCACCGGGATCAAGAGCATTACCCACCCGGTCGTCGGTGACCTCGACCTCAACTACGAGGCGATGGCTCTCGCCTCAAGCCCCGGCCTCCAACTCATCGCCTACAGCGCACCCCCAACCAGCACCACCGCCGACGCACTGACCATGCTCGCGAGCTGGTCAGTCACCCACCGCGAAACCGCCACGACAACAGCAGAACCGCGCGAAGGCCCGTAGCCATATCGAGGGCGGGCTCACAATCCGCTCACGCCGACAGCGAGTTCCAAGCGCACGGCGAGCCACGCACCCCTGGGGTTAGGTGTGCGCGCACCCCGGCCGGGTGCGCCCAAGCCTGCCCAACCCTGACGAACTCCAGGAGAACAACCGCACTATGACAGACCTCGCAGCGCCCATCTCTTGGGGCGCGTTCCGATCGGCCAACCGCATTGCACTGGCCCCGATGACCAACAAGCAGAGCCACTCCGACGGAAGGCTTAGCGACGTCGAGATCGCCTGGCTCGCTCGCCGAGCCGTAGGCGGCTTCGGCACCATCATCACCGGCGGCTACGCGGTCTCGCCAGAGGGCAGAGTCTGGGAGGGACAGGCTGGCGTCTACTCCGACGACCACATCGCGCCGCTTGCACGGCTCGCCACAGCCCTGGCCCCGACAAGCACACCCGGCATCGTGCAGCTCATCCACGGCGGTTCTCGCTTCACTCCCGAGATCGCGCACACACAAGGAATCTCTGCATCACCAGGAAGCAGCTGGCGGTCAGCGACAGACCGCGACATCGAGCACCTCATCGACGCGCACCGCTTCGCAGCGCTCCGCGTACAGGCAGCAGGCCTGCAGGGAATCGAGATCCATGCCGCACACGGCTACCTCCCCGCACAGTTCATCAGCCCGACGGAGAACACCCGCACAGACCAGTGGGGCGGAGACTTGAACGCCCGGGCCAGCTTCTTGCGATCGCTCGTACAGACCGTCCGGTCCGCGGTCGGATCCAACTTCGCCGTCGGCGTTCGGCTCTCCGCAGAGGACCCACGGCGAGGTATCACTCCCCAAGAGACGGCGACCATCGCAGGCTGGATCGCGCAGGACGGGATCGACTACCTGCACCTGTCACTGCGCAACGCGCTCGCCACATCGGCCGAGCCCCCGTATACCCACCCCCTCCGCCTCATCCGGGCCGCGATCCCCTCCGAGCTCCGTCTCGTCGTCGCGGGAAAGCTATGGAGCCCGCAGGACGCGAAGTTCGCTCTGACACAGGGTGCAGACATCGTCGCCCTGGGACACGCAGCCATCCACCACCCGAACTGGCCCCAGGGCATGGCCGATCCGACATGGACCCCGACACCACCACCCACGAGCACAACTCGACTGACCGAGCTCGGAGCCAGCGCCCCCCTCCTCCGATACCTGCGCGAGAACTGGCCCGAGACGGTCATGGACGACACATCCGAGGACCACACACCTGGTACGCCGTAGGGCCAGTGTTCTCGGCTGCGGCCGCCTGACAGAGGAAGCTACCAATCCAGACGGACACCTGGCGGGCTCCCGTATTCGAAACCGTCGATATTCCTGGTGCCATCTCCATCGGTGATACCTGACAAGCGGTTGGCATTGCGTCAGAGCATCTGGACGGCGACACGCCGAGAGGTGTCAGTGCCTCGATCTACACTCGAAAGCGTCAGCTCGGGTCACATGGCCCGAACGGCAAGATGGGTCCCGGCGGCAACCGGGACCCTGCCGGCCACTGACTGGATGCGTCGTTGTGAGTGGCCATCGTTCTGCTGAACTCGAACTTGGCCTCATCCTCACACAAGTTTGTCGGGGTCCGCGCACTGAGGAGCCTGTGATTCTTGCAACGCGACGCCTTGTGCACCACGGAGGCACTATGGCAAAGCTCGACTCCCTGACTCTCACCGGGATCACCAACTACCTCAACACCCCGCCGCTGAAGCGCGGGACCCTGATCCGCTCGATGCTCGACTCTGCGGGCGGGTTCGACTACTGGATGCCCATCAAGCAGGCCGCCACCAAGGACCGCAACACGACCCGGGACGGAGCGGCGCTCACGGCAGCTGCAGCGAACGCCCGAGAGGACCGTCGCACTTCGTTCGGGGTGATCGCTCGGGCCTGGGCCGAAACGGTGGTCCCCCGATGGGCCACGTCCACTCCGGTTCCGATCACGCCGGCCACGGTCCAGATCGGGTCCATGGAAGTGCGTGTGCGCCCGCAGTTCGCGGATCAGCGGGCGGACGGACGTGTCGAGGTCGTCTTGGTGTACTGCAACAAGACCCCGCTCGAGGACTTTGCTCTCAACGGGACTCTCCGAGTGATCGAGCGCGCCTACCCCGACATGATCGCGGTGCTGGTGGACCTGCCCCGTGCCGCGATCCACACCAGCGAGCGGAAGCGACTCGAACGCCTCGACCCCGGCCTGAACGCCGAGGTGGCCGGACTTCGCTACCTTCTCTCGCCGGGTGACGCCGTCGCCTGATCCTCGAGGAACCATCGGCCCCAGCGCAGCCCCTTGCGTTGGGGCCGATGCACTCCGGTGACGGGCTCGCGCTGCGCAGGGCCACCGAAACTACAGGCGGGATGCAGCAGCTAGGCGCCGTGCTCAAGGGTGGCCAGGTGTCGGTAGAGGGTGTCTCGGGAGACGCCGATAGCTCGTGCGACGGCAGCGCGGGACTGACCGCCGGCGAGCGCGACGCGGGCGGCATCGATACGCTCGCGCGTCATGACGGTAGGACGGCCGCCGACGCGGCCGCGTGCTCGTGCGGCAGCGAGGCCGTCGAGGGTGCGTTCGCGGGCGAGGTCGGCTTCCATCTGCGCGACAGCCGCGAGGACGTGGACCATGAGGCGCCCAGCCGCGCTCGAGGTATCGAGCGTCTCGGAGAGCGATCGCAGGATGACGGCGCGCTCGTCGAGGTCACGCACCAGGCGGGCGACGTGTGCGGCGGAGCGGCCGAGCCTGTCGAGCTTGGTGACGACGAGGGTGTCTCCCTCGCGGAGGCCGGCGAGCACTCGTGCGAGCTCGGGGCGGTCCTCGCGGGTGCCGGAGGCCTTCTCCACGACGACGTCGCGCTCGTCGACGCCACCGGGCCCGGTGAGGGCATCGATCTGGGCGTTGAGGTTCTGCGCGGTCGTCGAGACGCGGGCGTAGCCGTAGGTGTGAGCCATGGGGTGACGGTAGCGAAAACCCCCGGGGCGCGTTCTGCGACACCGGGGGTTTTCGGGCACTAGTTCTGCGACACGTTCTGTCGGCGTGTCGCTGCCGCGGTGGTGGTGCCTGACAAACGGTCGGTTCTGCGACGTCGAAGAACCTTGGGAGCTTCCGGCAGGAGCGGGGCAGCCGAGTGGCCGGTGGTCAGTGAACAGGGGTGGTCGTCGGATCGGTCGATGGGTGTGGGCGGTGGCGCCTGATTGCCCAGACCGTGAGTGGTGCCCCGATTGCTGTTGGCAGCAACCAGAATGACCAGTCCGGAAGTCGTTCCCACACTGGCAGATGCGGTCCGTTGTCGACGTAGAACGCGGTCAGCATCGTGATGTACGCCAGGCCCATCCATGCGATGTGCGCACCGTCGCTGGCGCCGCGCCGCCGGTTGCGCCAACCGAGCAGCGCGGCGGCCAAAGCGATGCTTCCCAGTGCGGCAAGGTGGATCGTGGCCGGCCAGCGGATCACCACCATGGCGAGCATCGATCCGAAGAGGGCGATGATCCCGCCGAGGAAGACGCGCCCTGCCCCGATGTGCCACCCCCCGCCCTTGTGCGAGAGCATCGCCAAGAGCCCGGCGAGCACAGCGGTGATCCCTGCGGCGATGTGAACGGCCAGTGCCACGTCGAAGATGGGGCCCGCGTCCGGTACCGGTAGTCCGGGGATGTCGATCATTGCCGCCTCCGGGAGACGCGGCGCTCGTGCGAGTCAGCTGCTGGCGGTGGTCTCGGTCAGGGTGGTCGCGAGCTGTGTCAGGGCGCCGGGGATCAGGGAGTAGTAGGCCCAGCGTCCGCGCTGCTCGCGGGTGAGGACGCCGGCGTCGACGAGGATCTTGAGGTGGTGGCTGACGGTCGGCTGGGAGAGGCCGACGGGCTCGGTGAGGTCGCACACGCAGGCTTCGCCGCCGTCGTGGGAGGCGACGATCGAGAGCAGCTGGACCCGGGTGGGGTCGGCCAGGGCCTTGAAGGTGCGCGCGAGGTCGCGCGCGGTCTGGGGGTCGGCGGCCTGGCGGACCAGCGGCGCGCAGCAGGCAGTGCCAGCCGTGCCGGCTGGTGCGAGGGGCAGGTCCGTCGTCGTGGTCATGGACACCATCTTGCCACGTATCGAAGTTTATGGATACGTTGTCAGCATGCGAGTCATTGATGGTTGTCGATGCGAGGAGTGGTGATGAGCGAAGTCGTACGTGCGGAACTTCCGGTCGTAGTGATCGGTGGGGGACCGGTGGGGCTGGCCGCGGCCGCCCACCTGCTGGAGCGGGGCCTGGAGCCGGTCGTGTTCGAGGCGGGCGACGGGCCGGGCGCGGCGGTGGCGTCGTGGGGACACGTGCGGTTGTTCTCGCCGTGGCGCTACGACATCGACGAGGCTGCGCGCCGACTGCTCGAGCCCACCGGATGGAGGGCCCCGGACCTGGACCAGCTGCCCACGGGGCGCGATCTCGTGGACGAGTACCTGGTGCCGTTGGCCGCGATCCCGGCGATCGCCTCGCGGTTGCGGACAGGGACCCGTGTACTGGCCGTGGCCCGTGACGGTGCGGACAAGACCCGGTCCCTGGGCCGGGAGCGGCGCGCGTACCGGGTGCGGACCGTGGGTGCGGACGGGCACGTCGAGGACGTGCTGGCCCGTGCGGTGATTGACGCGTCCGGGACGTTCACGACCTCGAACCCGCTGGGCACCAGCGGCCTTCCAGCGGTTGGCGAGGACCAGGCGCAGGGCTTCATCACCGGCCCCCTGCCTGATGTCCTGGGCTCGCAGCGGGAGCGGTTCGCCGGCCGGCACACGCTGGTGGTCGGGATGGGGCACTCGGCGGCGAACACGTTGCTGTCCCTGGTCGAGCTCGCGGAGTCCGAGCCTGGCACCACGGTGACCTGGGCGATCCGGGGCGGTTCTGCGCGGCGCCTGTTCGGCGGCGGGGCCGACGACGAGCTGCCCGCGCGCGGGCTGCTGGGCACCCGCCTGCAGGCCGCCGTGGAGGCGGGCCGGCTGACCCTGGTGAAGTGGATCTCGATCGAACAGCTCGTGCCCGGCCAGGACACGGTGCGGGTCCTGGGCCGTTCGCGCGAGGAGGTGCTGGACCTGGACGTCCACGCGATCGTGAACGCGACTGGGTTCCGCCCGGACCTGGACATGCTGCGTGAGGTGCGCCTGGACCTGGACCCGGTGGTGGAGTCCCCGCGCCATCTGGCCGAGCTCATCGACCCGAACTTCCACTCGTGCGGCACGGTTCCCCCGCACGGGGAGAAGCTGCTCCAGCACCCTGACGACGGGTTCTACCTGGCCGGGATGAAGTCCTACGGGCGGGCCCCGACGTTCCTGCTCGCCACCGGGTACGAGCAGGTCCGCTCGATCGCCGCCGCTCTCGCGGGCGACCGGGCCGCGGCGGACCTGGTCCAGCTGAACCTGCCCGCCACCGGTGTGTGCTCGACCGACCTGGCACTGGAGACCGACGACGAGGTCGGCGGCTCGTGCTGCGGCACAGGAGCCGCCGAGCCCCAGCTCGTCACGCTCGGGGTCGGGGCACCGGCCGGGTCCGGGTTCGCTACCGGCGTCGTCCACGGGCGCTCCGGCGACGAGCCGGCGCCGGCGAGCACCTGCGGGTGAGCCTGAACCTGCGCGCAGCGAGCCCCGCCGACGCGGCGGGGCTCGCTCGCATCTACGACCACTACGTCACCACCTCCACCGTGACGTTCGAACTGACCGCGCCTGGGCCGGTCGTGTGGGCGCAGAAGGTCGAGGACTTGGGTTCGGCGGGGTGGCCGTTCCTCATCGCCGAACTCGAGGGGCGCCTGATCGGGTTCGCCTACGTGGGCCCCTGGCGCCCGCGCCCGGCGTACGCGCACACGGTCGAGGACACGATCTACCTCGACCCGGCCGTCACCGGCCAAGGGATCGGCACCCGGCTCCTGGCCGAGGTCCTCGATCACGCCCAGGCCGCTGGGGCGCGGGAGGTCGTCGCGGTGATCGCCGACGCCGAGACCGCGGCTTCTCTTGCCCTGCACCAGCGGGCCGGGTTCACCCCGGCAGGGCGCCTGGAGCGGGTGGGCCGCAAGTTCGACCGCTGGTTGGGCACCACGTTGCTGCAGAAGGCTCTGGCCACCGAGTGAACGCATGACGAAGGGCCGGACGCGTATGCGTCCGGCCCGTCGGTGCGTCTGGGGTCAGGCGGTGGCGGGGATCTCGACGGGCTCGACGCCGAGCTCGGTGAGCAGGGTCAGGATGCGGGTGTGGATCTCGTCGCGGATGGGGCGCACGGACTCGATGCCCTGCCCGGCGGGGTCTTCGAGCTTCCAGTCCTCGTAGCGCTTGCCGGGGAAGATGGGGCACACGTCGCCGCAGCCCATGGTGATCACGACGTCGGAGGCCTGGACGGCTTCGGTGGTCAGGACCTTGGGGGTCTGGGTGCGGATGTCGATCCCGGCTTCGAGCATGGCTTCGACGGCGACGGGGTTGATCTGGTCGGCGGGCACGGACCCGGCCGAGCGGACCTCCACGGCCCCGCCGGACAGGGCGCGCAGGAACCCGGCGGCCATCTGGGAGCGGCCGGCGTTGTGGACGCAGACGAACAAGGCGGACGGCTTGTCGGCGGGGGTGTTCTGGGTGGTCATGAGGTTCTCCGGGAGGGCGGTGTGGTCAGGCGGGCAAGGTGAGGTCGGGCAGGAGGTCGGTGAGCAGGGCACGGACCCGGGTGTCGAGCTCGTCGCGGATCGCGGCGACCCCGGTGGGGGAGGCCAGGGCGGGGTCTCCGACGAGCCAGTCCTCGTAGCGCTTGCCGGGCAGGACCGGGCACACGTCGCCGCAGCCCATGGTGATCACGACGTCGGCCGCGCGGACCGCGTCGTCGGTCAACGGCTTGGGGAACGCGTCGTGAGCGGAACCCAGGTCGTCGAGGGCTGCGCGGACCCCGGCGTGGATCTCGGCGGCGGGGGTGGAGCCGGCCGAGCGGACGGTGACGCGGTCACCGGCGTAGTGGCGCACGAGGGCCGCGGCGAGCTGGGAGCGGCCGGCGTTCGCGACGCACACGAACAGCACCTGAGGCTGGCCCGTCGGCTCGCGGGTGATGTCGGCCAGTCGTTGGCGGGCGAAGCGCTCGGTGAGGGTGACCAGGTGAGCGGAGACCTTCGCCGAGCGCGCCAGGTCGGTGTATGACTCGCGCACGACGCGTTGGACGACGTCGAAGCGCACGCCGGGGAACGTGGTCGCGAGCTCGGTGGCCAGGTGGTCCAGGGCCGGGTCGACGTCCTCGAGCCCGCGCAGCACCTCCTGGGTGACCGATGCCTCGAGGGCTGCGGGGGCGAAGGAGTCCAGCAGGGTGGTCACAGCGGCCTTGTAGCCGGGGGTGATGCGGTACCAGACCCACGTGCCGCGCCGCTCGGAGGCCAGGACCCCGACGTCGCGCAGCACCTTGAGGTGGTGGGAGACGGTCGGCTGGGACACGTCGGTCAGGGCCGCCAGGTCGCACACGCACGCCTCGCCGGCCGGGGCGGTGGCGATGAAGGACAGCATGCGCAGTCGCAGCGGCTCGGCCAGGGCCTTGAGCGCGGCCGCGACGACGGTGGCGATGTCGGCGCCGATGGCGTGGGACTCGATCCGGGGGCCGCAGTCCGGGTCGCGCACCGTCAGGGGTAGGGGAGTGGTGGTCATGGGGTCACCTTCTCGGGTTCGGCCACCGGTGCGGTGGCGTAGGGGTCGACGGCGAACCAGCGGCGGGCGATCCACAAGGAGACGTAGACCAGGCCCACCAGGACCGGGACCTCGATGAGCGGACCGACCACCCCGGCCAGAGCCTGGCCAGAGGCGGCACCGAACGTCGCGATGGCCACCGCGATCGCGAGCTCGAAGTTGTTCCCGGCCGCGGTGAAGGCCAGGGTCGTGGACTTCGCGTACCCGAGCTGCAGGGCCTTGCCGGTGACGATGCCCACGCCCCACATCACGGCGAAGTACACCAGCAGCGGCAGGGCGATGCGGGCGACGTCGAGCGGGTTGGAGGTCACTGCCTCGCCCTGCAGGGCGAAGAGCAGCACGATCGTGAACAGCAGCCCGTACAGGGCCCAGGGGCCGATCACGGGCAGGAACGTGTCCTCGTACCAGGCCCGGCCCTTGGTGCGCTCACCGATCAGGCGCGAGGCGAACCCGGCTACGAGCGGGATCCCGAGGAATACCAGGACGTTGAGCGCGATCTGCCCCATGGAGATGTCGAGCCCGGCGGTGTCCAGGCCCAGCCAACCGGGCAGGATCGTGAGGTAGAAGTAGCCCAGCAGCGAGAACGCGAGGACCTGGAAGACGGAGTTGATCGCGATCAGGACCGCCGCGGCCTCCCGGTCCCCGCAGGCCAGGTCGTTCCAGATGACGACCATCGCGATGCACCGGGCCAGGCCCACGATGATCAGGCCGGTGCGGAACTCGGGCAGGTCCGGCAGGAAGATCCACGCCAGGGCGAACATCAGCGCGGGGCCCACGAGCCAGTTCAGGACCAGGGACGAGAATAGGAGCTTCTTGTCCCCGGTGACCGAGGCGACCTTGTCGTAGCGGACCTTGGCCAGGACCGGGTACATCATCACGAGCAGGCCGATCGCGATCGGCACCGAGATGCCTCCGACCTCCATCGAGGCCAGCACGTCCGACAAGACCGGGACGAACCGGCCCAGCAGCAGGCCGGCGACCATCGCGAGACCGATCCACGCGGGCAGCCACCGGTCGAGCGTCGACAGGCGCCCGGCGCTCAGACTGCTCGTGGACGTGGGCTTCTGCACGGCTTGCATCGACATATCTCTATATTGACATGTATCGATATAGATCGCCAAGGCTCCGTCGAGATCGGACCCGGCAGGCTGTGTGCTTCGGGATCCGCCGGCGAACGTCGGCCGCTGGCGTGAGGATCTAGGTGCAGTAGTGCGGGGCCTCGCCGCACACGACCCCTTGGACGATGTCGGTGAAGCCTGCGACCAGTGCGACGACGGCGACGACCACGAGCACCATCGCCACCAGGAGCACGATCGCGCCGACGACGATCAGCGCGATCGTGCCCCCGCTCATCGTCCGCGGCCGCGCGGGGCGCGCGACCGCGGCGCGCTGCGAGTGCTCGGTCCAACGGTTCCCGTCGAACCAGCGCACCCGCCGCTGATCCTGAGGGTCGGGATACCAACCCGGCTGGTACGTCATGCGTCTCCTCCTCGCCACCACGTCGTGGAGCGGCTCACGATCGTTCGTCGGTCGCGACGTCGCCGGCGCCCCGCCGTCGGGCTCGACGCCTGTCCATGATCGCCGAGACCGTGACGGCCACGAAGACGACGAGGGTCCACAGGGCGAGCATCTGGGCCTCGCCGACCGTGTCCGGCGCCTTGCCCGAGCCCGGCGAGACCAGGACCGCCGGGACGACGAGACCGAACACGACGACGCAGGCGAAGAACGCCACGACGCACGCTCGCCCGAGGAACTCCGCCACCCGGTACAGGCGCTCCCGGTGCGGCGAGCGCAGCGTCAGGGCGACGGAACCGGTCGTCCCGACCAGGCAGAGTCCGAGGAGGAAGAGCACCGCGAAGTTGCCCGACACGATCTCGTCCCCGCCCCGCCAGACGACGAGAGCACCGAGGCCCACGCAGATCGCGGTCATCAGCAGGCCTGCTCGGCGCGTCTGCGCCACGGGGGCGAGCGGTCGGCGACCGTCCGCGCGTCCGCGTCTCGTTCCCCGTCGGGGCGATCGTCCGTTCACCCGCACACGGTACCGCCCGCTCCGGGAGCAGCCCGCGCCGCCGCCCCGCCCCACCGCGCCGTCGCCCTGCCGCCCAGCAGTCAGCCAGTCCTCAGCCCGTCGTCAGCGCGCGAGCAGCCTCCCACTCCCGGAACCCTGCCGCGATCTGCGGCGCGTGCGTGTGGTGGAGGTAGTGCTCGCCGGGTACGGGCACCACGGTGCCGTCCTCGACGCTCGCGGCCTGCTCCTCGTGCAGCGCCAGCCAGTCCGGGTTGGTCGCGTTGTCGGCCTCGACGAACAGCAGCAGCGGCAGGTCCGCCGGGAACGTCGTGCTGAGCGCGCGCTCGAAGTTCGCGGCGATGTGCGACATCTCGTCGAGGTACGTGGGTCGCAGGGAGTTCCGGTGGGCGAGCATCGTCATCTGCTCGCGCGCGTGGTCGGAGTACACGGAGCCGTCGAGCCCGTCGCCGCCCAGGGCGGTGAGGACGCGGGCCAGGCCGAGGTTCCTGGCCGCGGACATGAGGCCCGTGGGGAACTCCGTGTCCATGTGCGGCTGGCCGGGGACGCTCGTGTCGATCCCGACGAACGCCGTCACCTCGTCGGGGTAGCGCGAGGCGTACTCGATGCCGTAGATCCCGGCGATCGAGTGCCCCATGAGGACGTAGCGGTCGACGCCGAGCTCCTGGAGCGCCTCGTGGACCTCGGCCACGACGTTCTGCGTGGTCCGCTCGACGTCGGTGCCGTCGCTCAGGCCGTAGCCGAAGGGTTCGACGACGACGACACGGTGATCCTGGGCGAGGTCCGCGACGAGCGGCTCGAAGTCGAGGACGGGCGAGGCGGTCCCGAACCCCGGCAGCAGGACTACGTCCACGGGGCCGCTCCCGCTGACGCGGACGTTCATCTGCCGTCCGTCGACCGTCACGGTCTGGCCGTAGGTCTCGATCAGGTCGCTCTCCCTGCTGGTCGCGACCGCGTTCACGACGCTCGTCGTGCCCAGGCCGAGCACCAGCACGGCCCCGACGGCCGCCACGGCCACGAGGGCTCTCTTCGCAGGCTTCTTCACGCGTTCCTCTCCACGGAGCACCCGGTGCGCTCCGCCGTCGGTCCAGCATCGTGGCCCGGCTGACGACGCGCGTCAGCCCGGCGTGGACACCTGCGTACCGCGATCGCGGTACGCGCACGTCACCTTCCTGGGCGATCCGCCGCCGTCGGCGGGCCGGGATACTGGGGGAGTGACGTCACCCCGTGCTGCCGCGGCAGCGGTTCCCCTCAGCGACGTCGTCGCGATCGCCGTCGTCGTCCTCTTCGGCGTCCTGCCGTTCCCCGACGAGCTGTTCCGGACACGGGGGCTGCTCGTCGTCGTCGCGCTCCTGCCCGTCGTGGTGATCCCGTGGCGGCGTCGCCGACCGCTCGTCGCCCTCGGGGTGAGCCTCGCGTGCACGGTCGTCGTGGCGCTCGCCGGCACGCTGTCTCCGAGCGCCCTCGTCGCGGTCGTGATCACCGCGTTCGCGGTCACCGACCGGACGCGCCGCACGGTCGGCATCGCGTGCGTGGGCTCAGCCGCCCTCGTCGTCTTCCTCGTGGCCGCCGTCCCGCTCGACGGCGAGCTCTTCGACTCGCGGGCGATGCAGTTCGTGACGTTCGTCGTCCTCGCCGGAGCCCTGGGCGACGCGACCAGGTCGCGGCGTGAGGCGCTCGCGGCCGTCACGGAGCGTGCCGAACGCGCGGAGCAGGACCGCGACGAGGAGGCCCGGCGGCGCGTGGTCGAGGAACGGGTGCGCATCGCCCGCGACCTGCACGACGTCGTCGCGCACCAGATCTCGGTGATCAGCCTCAGCGCGGGCGTGGCGTCGTCGTCGCTCGAGACCCGGCCCGACCGTGCGCGCGAGGCGCTCACGACGATCCGCAGCGCCTCGCGCACGGTCCTCGCGGACATCGGCGGGCTCATGGCCCTCCTGCGTGCGGAGGGAGACGGCGAACGGCAGGACCTCCACCCGCAGGCCGGGCTCGACCAGCTCGACGCCCTGGTCGCACGGTTCGCCGACGTGGGCCTGCACGTCGACCTGCGGCGTGCCCCGGGCGCCGTCGCCCTCTCGCCGGCGAGCGACCACGTCGCCTACCTCGCCCTGCAGGAGGGGCTCACGAACGCCCACAAGCACGGCGCGGGCGACCGGGCCGTCGTGGAGCTCCGTCACCGCGACGGCGTGCTCGCCCTGACCGTGACGAGCCCCCTGCGCGCGGGGGGCGCCGCGGTCCCCACCAGCGGGCACGGGCTGCGCGGCCTGCGGGAGAGGGTCGCGTCCGTGCGGGGACGGGTCGAGACGTCGCGCGCTGACGGCGAGTTCCGGCTCGACATCGCGGTTCCCGCCGAGCGGGCCGCGGTCACCGCAGCGAGCGGGTCGCGACGATGATCACCGTGCTCGTCGTCGACGACCAACCGCTGGTGCGTCAGGCCGTGCGCGACATCCTCACCGACAGCGGCGGGATCCTCGTCGTGGGCGAGGCGTCGAACGGCCGGGAGGCCGTCCGGGCCGCCGCGGCGTCGGCCCCCGACGTCGTCCTGATGGACATCCGGATGCCCGAGCTCGACGGGATCGCGGCCACCGAGCAGATCTGCGCCGGCCCGGCGGGCAGCACGACACGGGTGCTCGTCCTGACGACCTTCGAGGAGGACGAGTACGTCGTCGCGGCCCTGCGCGCGGGCGCGAGCGGGTTCATCGGGAAGGGCGCCGAGCCCGAGGACATCGTGCGCGCGGTGCACACGATCCACCTGGGCGAGGCGCTGCTGTCGTCGGCCGCGACGCAGGCGCTCGTCCAGCGCTTCGTGCACCGGCAGACGCCGCGAGCGGACGCGTGGGAGGGCGATGGGCTCGACCGCCTCACCGAGCGCGAACGCGAGGTGTTCCTCCTCGTCGCCCGCGGGCTGACGAACCAGGAGATCGCGACCGAGCTCGTGATCTCGACCCATACCGCCAAGACGCACGTCAATCGCATCATGGCGAAGGTCCACGCGCGCGACCGCGCGCACCTGGTGATCCTCGCCTACGAGTCGGGTCTCGTCACCGCGCGGTCGTAGGCCCGACGGCGTCGCGCGGGTCGTGCGTCCATGCCCGGCCCGCGGGAGGGCGACGACCTGGGGCGGCGGTACGTCCACGTCGCGAGCTAGGGCCGCGTCTCGCCGCCCGGGAACCCCGTCCAGCGCAGCTCGTCCGGCAGGTGGCTCAGGTCGTTGAACACCACGAGCGTCGGTGGCAGGCCGGGACGGAGCTCGATCACCGTCAGCGCCGTGTTCGCGCTGTTCAGGCCGAGCCACCGCTCGGGCGGCGCGCCGAGCGCGTGGCGCACGAGCCAGGCGACCGGGTAGTCGTGCGTGATCAGTACCTCGTGGACGTCGGTACTGCCCGCACCCGGCTCCGGCGGGGTCGCGAAGCGCGCGACCAGCGCGTCGGCGGTCCGGCGCCCCCCAGCGGCCTCGGCCTCGTCCCAGCCGTCGAAGAAACCCGCCCAGGTCGCCGGCGTCTCGGAGCGCGCGGGCACGTACGGCACGTGGTCGACGAGCTCGGCCGCCTCCGCGACCCTCGCGCCCGGCAGGTGTCGCGCGACGACGGCGGCGCTCGCGGCCGCCCGAGGGAGCGGCGAGTGCCAGACGGCGGTCACGTGCACTCGTGCGAGACGCTCGCCCAGCAGGTCCGACTGTCGGCGCCCGACGTCGGTCAGCTCACCGAAGGCGTCGGCCGCGCCATGCCGAGCGAGGTAGAGGTGTCGGACGCTCATCGGGTGTCTCCTGGTGTCGAGGGGCGGTCGCCGTCCCGGGGCGGTGCCGACAGTGTGCGTGGGTCAGCGACCGTCCCGGCCTCGCCGTCGACGGTCACCAGGCTGCCGTCGGCGATCAGCCCGGTGGCCCCCGTGACCCCCACGACGGCGGGGATGCGGCGCTCGCGGGCCACGATCGCCGCGTGGGACAGCACCCCTCCCGTCTCGGTGACGACGCCCGCGGCGATGCGCAGCAGGGGAGTCCAGGCGGGGTCGGTGAAAGGGCAGACCAGGACGTCGCCGGGGCGCACGCGTGAGAAGTCGGCCGGTCCGCGGACGATCCTGGCCGGCCCGGTCGCGACGCCGGTGCTGCCCGCGGTCCCGCGCAGCAGGCTCCCGTCGCCGAGCCGTGGTGCGCTTCCCGTGACGTCCGTCGAAGGGGCCGGGAGCGGCGCCGTGATCGGGCGGGCCTGCACGATCCAGAGCATGCCGTCCGCGAGCGCCCACTCGACGTCCTGCGGCCCGCCGAGGAGGTTCGCTGCACGCCACCCCAGGCGGGTGAGGCGGAAGACGGTCGCGTCGTCGAGCGTCGACCGCAGCCGGTCGCCCGGGGGCACGTCGCGCGTGACCAGGCGGGTGTCGTCCCGGTCGAGCCGGGTCTGCTTGTCGGCGACGACCCGTGAGGCCACGCGAACGGCCCTGCGGCCGAGGGCCCCGTGCGCCACGACGCGGTAGGTGTCGGGCGTGACCGTGCCGCCCACGACCGAGGGGCCGAGGCCCCAGGACGCCTCGATCACGGTCGGGTCGTCCGGATCGTCGGGCGCGAACATGACGCCGGAGACCTCGGCGTCGACCAGGCGTTGCACGAGCACGGCCATGGCGGGCTCGCCCGAGGCTGCCCCGTCGCCGCCGTCGGCGTCGAGCCCCGCCCGGTAGTCGACCGCCCGGGGCGAGTGCAGCGAGGCCCAGCAGGCGCGGACGGCGTGCGCGACGTCGTCGGGCGCCTGGACCGCGAGGACGCTCTCGTGCTGCCCGGCCGCCGAGGCCTGGGCCGTGTCCTCGCCCGCGGCCGAGGACCGGACCGCGACGGGCGGCGAGCCGAGGGTGCGCAGGGCGGAGGCCAGCGCGTCGCGCAGCACGTCGTCGGGGACTGCCGCCCGGTGGACGTCGAACGGCACCACGAAGCCGTCGGGGACGGGCAGACCTGCCCGCAGGAGCGCGCCGAGCGCGGTGGCCTTGCCGCCGCACGTCGCGCGCGCGGCCTCTTCCAGTGGAACGAGCACCCGAACCCCTTCAACAGATCGTTGACAACATTTCGTTGATTGTGCAGGATCGTCGCATGCCACGCAACGACGACACCGCTCCTGCGGTGGCTCAGACCGCCCACGCCGACCACGCCCAGGCTCGCCGCGAGCAGGACGCCCGCATCCACCTGCTCGCCCGGGGTGCGGACGCGCTCGCGCCGAGGCCGTGGCAACCCGCGCCCGTGCCGCCGTCGGCCGTGGACCTCGCACGGTTCGCCCTCTGGCGGTCCGCTGACCTGCCGCCCGAGCACCTCCTCGACGCCCTCGCGCTGCTGCCCGCCGCGCGCGCCGAGGTCGACGGCCTCGAGAGCGGCCTGCTGTTCACGGCCCGCAGCGCAGGCCTGACCTGGGCCCAGATCGCCGACGCGATGGGTTTCAACTCCCCGCAGGCGTGCCAGCAGCACTTCCACCGTCTCTCGGCACGGCAGGAGGGCCGCTCATGACCCAGGACTCCCCGGTCGACCTGCTCGTCCTGCACGCGGTCCGCGTCTGCGGATACGCCGACTCTGCGACGCTCGCCCGCCGCTTCGACCTCGACCCGGCCGAGACCGACGAGCTGCTCGGCGACTTCGAGGCGTACGGGTGGGTGCAACGGTCCGCGTTCGCGGACCTGAGCGGCTGGTCGCTGACCGAGGCGGGACGGGGCGAGGACGAGCGTCGGCTCGCCGCCGAGCTCGCCGCCACGGGCCGGGCCGACGACGTCCGCGACGCCTACCGCGAGTTCCTGCCGCTCAACGCGCGTCTCCAACGGGCGTGCACCGACTGGCAGCTGCGGCCCGTGCCAGGAGCGCGACTGGCCCCCAACGACCACGCCGACCCCGCCTGGGACGCCGACGTCCTCGACGAGCTCGCCGCGATCGGTGACGCCCTGGCCCCGCTCGCGCACCGGCTCGGCGACGTCCTCGCCCGGTTCGGCGGGTACCACGACCGCTACTCCACGGCCCTGCGCCGGGCCCGCGCAGGGGAGGGCGGCTGGGTCGACGGCACCGACGTCGACTCGTGCCACCGCGTGTGGTTCGAGCTGCACGAGGACCTCGTCGCGACGCTCGGGCTCGACCGCGGGGCCGCGCACTGAGCGTCGGGGCGTCCCGCACGGCCACGGGCGTCGAGGGGGGAGCGTGACGGCGATCACGACCCCTCGACCTGCGAGCGCACGGCACCCGGGCCACGATGGAAGGAGCGCAAGGCGCTGATGGACCGAGCACCGAGGAGGAATACATGGCTGTCCGCAAGGAGCTGCCCGAGTACACCGTCCCGTCGCTGACCCTGAAGGATGGGGGGAAGATCGCCGCGATCCTGCAGAAGCGTCTGCACGCGCTCAACGACCTGGCGCTGACCCTCAAGCACATCCACTGGAACGTCGTGGGGCCGCACTTCATCGCCGTCCACGAGATGATCGACCCGCAGGTCGATGCCGTCCGTGCCATGGTCGACGCCACGGCCGAGCGCATCGCCACCCTCGGCGTCCCGCCGCGCGGCACGCCGGGCGCGATCGTCGCCGAGCGGACCTGGGAGGACTACAGCCTGGGCCGCGCGTCGACCATCGCCCACCTGGGTGCGCTCGACGAGGTCTACCAGGGAGTCATCGCCGACCACCGCAAGGCGGCCGCCGACACCGAGGAGCTCGACACCGTGACCAACGACCTCCTGGTCGGTCACCTGCACGAGCTCGAGCTCTTCCACTGGTTCGTCCGTGCGCACCTCGAGTCCTCCGGTGGCGAGCTCTCGACCTCGGGGGCGACGACCGAGACCGGCGCGGCCCGCAAGGCGGAGTCCGCAGCCAAGAAGGAAGCCTGACCGACCCCTGCCGAGCCCCTCTCCCCGCGCGGGGAGAGGGGCTCGGTGCTGTCCGCGTCGCAGGCGCTCGCGGGCTCAGGCCGACAGCGGCGCGTTCCCGGAGGTGAGGATCACGAGCTGCTGGGTCGCGCGGGTCATCGCGACGTAGCGGTCGACCGCGCCCGCGATGCTGTCGTCGC
Organism: Oerskovia rustica; assembly: GCF_014836555.1. GTDB lineage: Bacteria > Actinomycetota > Actinomycetes > Actinomycetales > Cellulomonadaceae > Oerskovia > Oerskovia rustica. The sequence goes on along the minus strand of NZ_JACSQQ010000027.1, from coordinate 26,618 downwards.
CCTCGCCGAACGACGCGGGGTCGACCAGGACCACGAGGTCGAACTCGAGCCCCTTCGCGAGCACCGGGGTCAGGGACCGCACGCGCTCGGTCGCCCGGAACGTGGGGTCCCCGACCACGCACGCGACGCCCTGGTGCTCCGCGAGCCAGGTCTCGAGGACGGTCCCCAGGTCCCCGGGGGCGCCGTGCAGGACCGGGGCGTGGCCGCTGCGGACCGACGTCGGCACGTTGGCGTCCGGAAGCGCGGCCCGGATGACCGGCTCGGCCTCGGCCATGACCTCCTGCGGCGTCCGGTAGTTGATGGTGAGCGACGCCACGTCGACGTGCGACAGGCCCACGCGTTCGAGCCGCTCGCGCCAGGACTCGGTGAACCCGTGCCGTGCCTGCGCGCGGTCGCCGACGACCGTGAGGCTGCGCGACGGGCAGCGCAGCAGCAGCATCTGCCACTCGGCGTCCGTGAGCTCCTGCGCCTCGTCCACCACGACGTGCGCGAACGGCCCCGCGAGCCTGTCGGGTGCCACGCCCGGCAGGGACGCGCCGTCGACCAGGGCGTCGCGCAGGTCCTGGCCGCGCAGCATCGACATGACCCGCAGCTCCGAGTCGTCGGTCTCGACGAGGTGGTCGACGACGTTGCTCATCTCCTCGCGCTCCGCCGCGACCTGCGCCGCGTGCTGCCGACGGCGACGCGACGCCTCGGGGTCGCCGAGCCGCTGCCGCGCCGCGTCCAGGAGGGGTAGGTCCGAGACCGTCCAGGCCTGCGGCTCGTCGCGCTGCAACGTCCGGACCTCGTCCGGCGTGAGCCAGGGCGCGCACATCCTCAGGTAGGCGGGCACGTCCCACAGGTCCCCGACGAGGTCGGTCGGTTCGAGGAGCGGCCAGGCCTTGTTGAGGGTCTTCGCCAGGTCGCGGTGGGTCACCAGGGAGCGGCGCACGAGGTCGAGCGGCAGCTCGTCGTCGTCCTGCGCGTCACCGAGCCTGTCCATCAGGATCTCGATCAGCGCCTCCCAGACCATGTCGCGTGCCTCGTTGTGGGGCGTGCCGGGGTCGGGGGCGTCGAACGCCTCGGCCCAGTCGTCGGCGCTGAGCCAGAGGTCGAGCCACGGGGTCTCGACGGTCGTGCCCGTCCGGGGAGGACGTTCGTACAGGCGCACCGCGGGCTCGATCGCCCCGACCATCCGGGCCGAGGCCTTGAGGCGGGCCACGGCCGGCTCTGCCTCGACGGTGGCCTTCGCCCCCTCGGGGACGAGGTCCCGCAGGGTGCACGTCTGCACCCCCTCCTCGCCCAGGCTCGGCAGGACGTCCTCGACGTAGTCCAGGTACGGTTGGTGCGGCCCGACGACGAGCACCCCTCCCCGGTGCTGACCGACGTGCGGGTCCGCGTACAGCAGGTAGGCCGCGCGGTGCAGGGCCGCCACGGTCTTGCCCGTTCCCGGCCCGCCGTCGACCACGAGGGCGCCGTCCGAACCCGCGCGGATGATGGCGTCCTGGTCAGCCTGGATGGTGCCCAGCACGTCGCGCATCCGCGGGGTCCGCTCGGCTCCCAGGCTCGCGATGAAGGCAGACTGGTCGTCGAGGCTCACGTGGGACGCGAGGCCCGCGGCCGTGCCGTCGGTCGTGAAGACCTCGTCCCAGTAGTCGCTGATACGGCCCTGCGTCCAACGGTACCGGCGGCGGCTCGCGAGCCCCAGGGGGTGGGCGCTCGTGGCGCTGAAGAACGGTGCGGCGGTGGGGGAGCGCCAGTCGACCAGGAGGCGCCGCCCGGCGCGGTCGGTGAGGCCCAGGCGCCCGACGTACACGGGCTCGGAGCCGTCCGCGGCGACCATGCGGCCCAGGCACAGGTCCACGCCGTAGCGGCGCAGCGTCCTGAGCCGGGACGAGAGGCGGTGGATCTCCTGGTCGCGCTCCAGGGCGAGCGTCCCGCTGCCGCCGGGGGACCTGCGGGCCGCGTCGAGGCGCGCGGAGACGTCCGCGACCGTCTCGTCGAGGGTGGCGGCGATGGCCGCGAGGTGCTGCTCGTCGCGGTCGACGAGGGCCGGGTCGGCCTTGGGGGAGAGGCGGGGTGGGAGGGCGAACACGCTCGTGCTCGAGGGGGTCATGGCTGTGGCTCGTTCCGTCGTTCTGGCCTCGGGCCGACCATCCTGCGCCACCACGGGGGCCTTGCCGCAAGCCCCCCGGTGCGCTATAGATTGAGAGTGGCGGGAGGTCCGAGGACCTGCCCGCCACTCTCGTGCTCCGTGAGCGCTCACCCGGAGCGCTCACCTGTCGCGCGGTCGGTCAGCCGCCCACGTACGCCGCGAGGTGCTCGCCCGTGAGGGTCGAGCGGTCCGCGACGAGGTCCGCGGGGGTGCCCTCGAAGACGACGCGCCCGCCGTCGTGCCCGGCGCCCGGACCGAGGTCGATGATCCAGTCCGCGTGCGCCATGACGGCCTGGTGGTGCTCGATCACGATGACCGACCGGCCCGCCTCGACGAGCCGGTCGAGGAGCCCGAGAAGCTGTTCGACGTCGGCCAGGTGCAGGCCCGTGGTCGGCTCGTCGAGGACGTAGACGTCGCCCTTGGCGCCCATCTGCGTCGCGAGCTTGATGCGCTGGCGCTCGCCGCCGGACAGCGTCGTGAGGGGCTGTCCCAGGCTCAGGTACCCGAGCCCGACGTCGACGAGCCGGCTCAGGATCGAGTGGGCCGCGGGGATGCGTCCGTCGCCCTCGGCGAAGAACCTCTCCGCGTCCGTCACCGACATCGCGAGCACCTCGGCGATGTCGCGCCCGCCGAGCGTGTACTCGAGCACGCTCGCCTGGAACCGCTTGCCGCCGCACTCCTCGCACGTGGTCTCGACCGTGGCCATGACGCCGAGGTCGGTGTAGATGACGCCCGCACCGTTGCAGACCGGGCACGCGCCCTCGGAGTTGGCGCTGAACAGCGCGGGCTTGACCCCGTTGGCCTTGGCGAACGCCTTGCGGATCGGGTCGAGCAGGCCCGTGTAGGTCGCGGGGTTGCTGCGCCGGGAGCCGCGGATCGCGCTCTGGTCGATCACGACGACGCCCTCGCGCCCCGCGACCGACCCGTGGACGAGCGAGCTCTTGCCCGACCCGGCCACGCCCGTCACGACGCACAGCACGCCGAGCGGCACGTCGACGTCGACGCCGCGGAGGTTGTGCTCGGTCGCGCCGCGGATCTCGAGCTGCCCGCTCGGTTGGCGCACGGTGTCCTTGAGCGTCGCGCGGTCGTCGAGGTGACGGCCCGTGGTGGTGTCGGAGGCCCGGAGGCCGTCGAGCGTGCCCTGGAAGACGATCTCGCCGCCCGCCGTGCCCGCGCCCGGGCCCAGGTCGACGACGTGGTCCGCGATCGCGATGGCCTCGGGCTTGTGCTCGACGACGAGGACCGTGTTGCCCTTGTCCCGCAGCTGGAGCAGCAGGGAGTTCATGCGCTCGATGTCGTGCGGGTGCAGACCGATGGTCGGCTCGTCGAAGACGTACGTGACGTCGGTGAGCGAGGAGCCGAGGTGGCGGATCATCTTGGTGCGCTGGGCCTCGCCGCCCGAGAGGGTCCCGGACGGTCGGTCGAGCGAGAGGTACCCCAGCCCGATCTCGGCGAACGAGTCGAGCAGGTGCTGCAGGCCCTTGAGCAGCGGGGCCATCGACGGCTCGTCGAGCCCGCGGACCCACTCCGCGAGGTCGGTGATCTGCATCTGGCACGCGTCGGCGATGCTGGTGCCCGCGATCTTCGACGACCGCGCCTCAGGGCTCAGGCGCGTCCCGTGGCACTCGGGGCACGTCTGGAACGTCACGGCCTTCTCGACGAACGCCCGGATGTGGGGCTGCATCGCGTCGACGTCCTTGGACAGGAAGGACTTCTGGATCTTGGGGATCAGGCCCTCGAACGTGACGTTGATGCCGTCGACCTTGATCTTGGTCGGTTCCTTGTAGAGCAGGTCGTGCAGCTCGCGCTGGGTGAACGTGCTGATCGGCTTGGTCGCGTCGAAGAACCCGGAGCCCCGGTAGATGCGCCCGTACCATCCGTCCATCGAGTAGCCGGGGATCGTGAGCGCGCCCTCGTCGAGGGACAGGCTGTCGTCGTAGAGCGCGGTCAGGTCGAAGTCGTTGACGTTGCCCATGCCCTCGCAGCGCGGGCACATGCCGCCGAGCTGGTGGAACGTCGCCTTCTCGGCCTGCGTCTTACCGCCCCGCTCGATCGTGATCGCGCCGCTGCCGGACACCGAGGGCACGTTGAACGAGTACGCCTGCGGCGAGCCGATCTGCGGCTGCCCGAGGCGGCTGAACAGGATGCGCAGCATCGCGTTCGCGTCGGTGACGGTCCCGACCGTCGAGCGGGGGTTGGCCCCCATGCGCTCCTGGTCGACGATGATGGCCGTCGTCAGCCCTTCGAGGTGGTCGACCTCGGGCCGCGAGAGCGAGGGCATGAAGCCCTGCAGGAACGCGCTGTACGTCTCGTTGATCATGCGCTGCGACTCGGCCGCGATCGTGCCGAACACCAGGGAGCTCTTGCCCGAGCCCGAGACCCCGGTGAAGACCGTGAGCCGGCGCTTGGGGATCTCGACGCTGACGTCCTTGAGGTTGTTCTCGCGCGCACCCTGCACGCGGATCATGTCGTGGCTGTCGGCAAGGGGCAGTGCGGACGACTCGTCCGTCCTCGTGACCGTGCTCATGGTCTCTCCATCTGTCGGGTCGGCAGGCGCGCGTGAGCCTGCGGCCGGGCATGTCGTCTCTCGTCCGTCCCAGCCTAGGGCCCGGCACCGACGGGGCACGGGACGGACGGTCACGGGTCCGTCCCGGTCATGCAGCACGGTTCAGCCCGACGGCGCTACGTCCGCGGGAGCGTCGGCGGGCCCGGGCTCGGGCTCGACCTGGGGGAGGCCGACGACGGCCCGCCGCGTGGGCCACCAGAACGCCCGCCCTTCGAGCGCGGCGAGCGCGGGCACGAGCAGCGGCGCCATGAGGAACGCGGCGGCGACGATCCCGACCGCGACGCCGAACCCGAGCTGCGCGAGGTTCGCGATGCCGGTGAGCATGAGCGAGGCGAACGTGCAGGCCAGGATGATCCCGGCCGCAGCCGCCGTCGGCGCGTCCTGGGTGATCGCGACGCGGGCCGCCTCGCGCGAGGTCGCACCCGCGCGGTACTCCTCGTGCATGCGCGCGGCGACGAGGATGTTGTAGTCGGTGCCGATCGCGACGACGAACAGGTACAGCACGATGGGGATCGAGAAGTCGATCCCCGCGTACCCGAGCGCGTGCAGGTAGAGCAGGACGACCGCGCCGAGGGTCGCGGTGAACGTGAGCGCGACGCACACGAGCAGGTTGACGGCGCCGAGCACGGCAGTCAGGAGGAGCCCGAGGATGACGACGATGATGACGGCGGCGATCGGAAAGACGCGGCCGGTGTCGGCGCGGAGCTGGTCGCGCACGTCGACGAACGCCGACGTCTGCCCACCGACGTAGACCTGCGCGCCGGGGACCGACCCGTGCGCGGCGTCGCGCAGCGGGCCCTCGACCGTGGCCATCGCGGCGTCGGAGTACGGGTCGTCGGCGAGCACGACTGTGACGAGGGCGGCCGTGCCGTCGGTCGTGGCCGTGGGCGGTGCGACCGACGTGACGCCCGGGACCGCGGCGAGGTTCGTCGCGAGCGTCGTCAGCGCGGTGGGGTCGAGGGGAGCGGTCCCCACGACGTACACCTGCGTGGGGCTCAGCGCCCCCGCGGGGAAGGACGCGTCGAGCGTCGTGTAGGCCTGGCGCGAGGCCGTGTCCGCGGGGAGCTCGTCGAGCGTGTCGTACGTCGCCTTGTACCCCGAGGCGAACAGCGTGAGGACCACGAGCACGGCCCCGACGGCGAGCGCCGGGACGACGGGTCGGCGGGCCGTGAACGACCCGAGGGCCGCGAACGGGCTGCGCCGGGCGTCGTGGCCCGGGCCGAGGGGCCAGAAGAGCGCCCGGCCGAGGACCACGAAGAGCGCCGGGACGAGCGTCAGCGCCGTCACGAGCATGGCCGCGACGGCCACGATCAGCCCCGGCGCGAGGGTGCTCAGCGACTCGAGCTGCGCGAACAGCAGCGCCGCGAAGGCGCCGATCACGGTGAGCGCCGAGGACGCGACGACCCGGCCCACGACCCCCACCGACGCCTCGAGCGCCTCGTGGTGGCTCTCGCCCCGGCGCAGGTGCTCGCGGTAGCGGAACAGGACGAACACGATGTAGTCGGTGCCGATCCCGAACAGGACCACCACGAGGATCGGCTGGAGCGTGTCGCTGACCTGGAAGTCGAGCAGGTCCGCGAGCCACGCGGTCAGGCCCGTGACGACCGAGAGCACCACACCGATCACGACGATCGGGATCACCGCGATCACGGGGCTGCGGAACACGAGGCCGAGCAGGACCACGATGAGCAGCACGGTAGCGATCGTGATGGTCCGCTCGGCCGCGGCGTAGGCCGTGGTGGTGTCGACCTGGATCGCGGCGTTGCCCGTGAGCGCGCCGGTCAGGTCGGTGCCCTGCAGGGCCGCGTCGGTCGCGGCGCGCAGCGCAGGCACGGCGTCGTCGACCGCCTCGTCGCCTGGCTGGCCGTCGAACGCGACCGACAGGGCGGCGGTCCGGCCGTCCTGCGAGAGGGACTGCGGGGTCTCCTGCACCGCGACGACCCCGGGGATCGCCTCCCCCTCGAGCGTCGTCGCGAGTCCGGCGACGGCGGTCTGGTCGTCCGCGGTGAGCGCCGCGCCGTCGGACCGGACGACGACCAGGCTGCCCGTGGCCCCCGACTGCGCGGGGAAGCTCTCGTCGCCTGCGTCCTGCGCCTCGACCGACTCGAACGACGCAGGCAGGAACGACTGCTGGTTGCCCGTCGTGTAGTCGTCCAGGTTCGGCGAGAAGACGACGACCGCGGCCGCGAGGAGCACCCAGACGCCGATCACACGCCACGGGTGAGCGATCACCGTCCGAGCGATGCTGCCGAACATGGGTGCGCCTTCCCTGGCGGTTCCCGGGTCCACGACCACTCCAGCGTGGCACCGGCGCCCGGGGGCGACAACCGGGAGCCCGGTGCAGCATCACCACCCGCCGGGTCGCGCCCGTCAGGGGCTCGCGGTCTCGTCGAGGAGGGTCGCGCGGATCGCCTCGACCCCGACCTGCACCTCGGCGAAGCTCGTCGACAGGGGCGAGAGCCCGAGCCGCAGGCCGTCGGGCCGGCGGAAGTCGGGGACGACCCCCTGCGCCCACAGGCGAGGGATCACGCGTTCGAACGCGGCGTGGTCGATCGTCACGTGGCTGCCGCGCCGCGCCGGGTCGCGGGGCGAGGCGACCCGCACCCCGAGCGGCACGAGGAGCTCGTCCACGAGGTCGAGCGCGAACCCGGTGAGCCGGACCGACTTGTCCCGCACGGCATCGGACCCGGCGACGTTCCCCGCCTCGTCGAGCAGGTCCAGCATGTCCTGCATCGCGAGCATCCCGACGACCGCGGGCGTCCCGCTGAGGAATCGCCGCACCCCCGTGTGGGGTGCGTACTCGGGCCCCATCTCGAACGGCGCGTCGCTGCCCATCCAGCCCTGGATCGGCTGGGTCAGCGCCGCCTGGAGGTCAGCGCGCACGTACCCGAACGCGGGCGACCCGGGTCCGCCGTTGAGGTACTTGTAGGTGCAGCCTGCCGCGAGGTCCACGTCCCAGGCGTCGAGCGTGACGGGCACGGCCCCCGCGGAGTGGCACAGGTCCCACAGCACGAGCGCCCCGGCGTCGTGGGCGACGCGCGTGATCGGTTCGGCGTCGGCGAGGTACCCGGACCGGTAGGCGACGTGGCTGAGCACCACGAGCGCGGTCTCCGGCCCGACGGCGTCCGCGACCTGGTCCGTGGTCACACCCGCGTCGGGGTCCGGGGAGAGCCAGCGCAGCGTCGCGCCCCGTTCGGCTGCGATGCCCTGGAGGACGAACCGGTCCGTGGGGAAGTTCCCGGTGTCGACCACGATCTCGGTGCGCCCCGGGCGGGCGTCGAGCGCCCCGCGCACGAGCTTGTAGAGGATCACGGTGGTCGAGTCGCCCACGAACGTCTGGCCCGGTGCCGCGCCGAGCGCTGTCTCCCCGATCCGGTCGCCGATCGCGAGCGGCAGCTCGTACCAGGACTCGTCCCAACCGCGGATGAGGCGCGAGGCCCATTGCTCGGTCGCGAAGCGCGCGAGCCGTTCGACGCTCGCGCGCGTGGGCCGCCCGAGAGAGTTGCCGTCGAGGTAGGCGACGACGTCGGCCGAGGGCACGAACTCCTCGCGGAAGCGGGTCAGCGGGTCGGCCGCGTCGAGCGCTGCGGCGCGCTCGGCAGGACCGGCCGCAGGCGCCCCCGACGGGCGGACGGGAGGGGTGGTGCTGGTCACGGGCGGCCTCCTGGGGACGGTCTGGGCTGGTCGGGGCTGGTCACGGTGGGTGCCGGTGCGGGGTCCAGCAGGTCGTGGGGCGTGAGCACGCCCGCCCGCGCGAGCCACGCGGCGACCTGCGCGGGCGGTGTGCCCGGTTCCGGGCGGTCCCCGGGCAGGAGCGTGAGTGCGACCGTCGCCGGACCCGACGTCAGGGCGCGGAGCACACCGTCCAGGGTCAGCCCGGCGTCGAGCAGCGCCGCCAGCTCGCGCTCGTCGACCCCGACCGGCAGCGGACCGTTGCCCTGGTCGGTCCCGTAGACGGCCGCCCCACCCATGGCGACGAACCGCGTCAGGTTGTCGAGGGCCAGCGCGTACGGTTCCGTCGGGGTGCCCCAGCCATGGACGTCGAGCGTGCTGACCCAGGCCTGGGAGCGCGCCGCCGCCCGCACCAGGTCGTCCGGCAGCCGCTCGCTGAACGGGCAGTGCGCGAGCCGGTCCACGCCCTCCACGAGCGCCCGCTCGACCTGGCCCACGCCCTCGGTGTGCGCGACCACGGCCCGGCCGCGCTCGTGCGCCCGCCCCACGAGCGCGCGGAGGGTCGCGTCGTCGGGCACGGGACCCGCGCCCGTGTGCAGGGCGACCTTGACGAAGCTCGCCCCGGCCTCGACCTGCCGGTCGACCGCGGCCACGGCCTGCTCGGGGTCGGCGATCACCTCGACCGATCCTGGCGAGGCCCACGACCGGTCCGACGGGTAGCCGCCGGGAGCGGTGAGGAAGGCCCCGGCGAAGCGGACCTCGGGCAGGGCGTCGGTACGGCCGGACCGCGCGGCGAGCGCCGCCAGCACCGCAGGGTCGCCGCCCAGGTCGTCGACCGCGGCGAGGCCGCCCCGGAGCAGTGCCCCGGCGTCGACCAGCGCCAGGTGGACGTGGGCGTCGCGGAAGCCGGGCATCAGGACGCCCGCGAGGTGGCGGGTCGGGGCGGGGTCGGTGCCCACGCGCGAGCGGAACCCGCCCCGGGTGGCGACGACCGCCGTCGGGCCCGTCCACCCTGTGCCCCGCTCCCAGCGGGCGTCGACCGTGAAGGTGACCGCAGCGCGCCCGTCCGGTCCAGCGCTCACGGCCGGCCGATCTCGGTGCGCACCGCGAACAGCTCGGGGAAGAACGTCAGGTCGAGGGCCTTCTCGAGGAAGCCCACGCCGCTCGACCCGCCCGTGCCGCGCTTGGTCCCGATGATGCGCAGCACGGTCTTCATGTGGCGAAAGCGCCAGAGCTGGAAGTTGTCCTCGAGGTCGACGAGCTCCTCGCAGCTCTCGTAGGCGAGCCAGTTGCCCTCGGGGTCGTCGTAGATCGCACGGAAGGTCTCGACCAGGTCCTCGTCGAGCGTGTAGCCCTGCGTGACGTCGCGCTCGAGCACGCGGGCGGGCACGTCGTGGCCGTGCCGAGCGAGGTAGCGCAGGAACTCGTCGTAGACGCTCGGCTCGTGCAGCAGGCGCTCGAGCTCGGCGCGCGCCGCGGGCTCGGCGTCGAACACCGACAGCATGCGTGCGTTCTTGTTGCCCAGCAGGAACTCGACCGCGCGGTACTGCCACGACTGGAAGCCCGACGCGTGACCGAGGAACCCGCGGAACTGGGCGTACTCGCTCGGCGTGAGCGTCGCCAGGACGGACCACTGCTCCGTCAGCGTGCGCTGGACGTGCTTGACCCGCGCGATGCGCTTGAGCGCGGACTGGAGGTCGTCGGCCGCGATGAGGGCCCGCGCCGAGACCAGCTCGTGCAGGACGAGCTTGAGCCACAGCTCGGTCGTCTGGTGCTGCACGATGAAGAGCATCTCGTCGTGGTGCGCGGGCTCGCTGACCGGGGCCTGCGCGTCCAGGAGCGTGTCGAGGTGCAGGTACGAGCCGTACGTCATCTGCTCGCGCAGGTCGGTCACGATGTCGGGCTCGAGGGGGCGCTCGCTGCCCGGTGACGGCGTTGTCATCCCCCGAGAGTAGGTGCCGTGGGCGACGGGTGCCACGAGTCCCGTGCCGGACGGCACGTGCCCGGGGGTACGGTCGCCGGGTGGACACGACGACCGGGCGGACCAGCAGCACGCTCCTCGACGACCTTGCGCGGGACCCGGCGTCCCGCGAGGAGGTGCTGGGCCGGTTGCGCGGGGTCACGGCCCGGCCTGGGCAGGACCGGTTCGTCTCGTCGGCCGCCGAGATCGTGGCTCTTGCCGAGGCAGACCCGGAGCGTCACCTCCTGGTCGTCTCACGAGGCGGAGAGGTCGCGGCGTTGGGAGTGCTGCATCCCGGCGGCGCGCCCGGCGAGGTCGTCGCGCTGCTCGACGGGCCTGCGACCGGCGACGTCGTCCTCTTCCGCGGGTTCCTCGTGGACCGGGCGCACCAGGGGCAGGGGGTCGGCACGGCCGTGGCCGCCGCGCTGCCGGCGCTCGCGGCCCGCCTCGCCGAGCGTCTGGGACGCGAGCCGTTCGAGGTCGTCGTGCTGACCGTCAACGAGGAGAACGCCGCCGGGCTGCGTGCCTACGCGCGCGGCGGGTTCGTGGACCGCGGGCGCTACCTCGGGGGTGACGCCGGGCCGCAGCGCGTCATGGCGCACGCGCTGTAGCGGCGCGCACCCCGGGGCGCCCGGGGTGCGCGGGGTGCGCGGGAAGTCGACGGGCCATGCCGGTGGTCGGGTCCAGGGGCGTGCCGAGCAGGCGGTTGTCGTCGGGCGAGCATGCGGTTGTCGTCGAGATCCGGCAGGACCCGAGCGGCGACCGGATGCTCGGCACCTCTGGTAGACCTGGAGGCAGCAGGTGTGGGACGTGCGTCTTACAGTGCAGGCATGCGCACGCGGGACCCCGACCGGGCACCCGAGCACGACCGGGGAGGCGCCATGACACGAGCAGTGGTGACGGGTATCGGCGCGGTGACACCGCTGTCGTCGACGGCCCCGGGGACGTGGGACGCCCTCGTACGCGGGGACCAGGGCGTCCGGGCGATCACGGACGAGTGGGCACACGACCTGCCCGTACGGATCGCAGCGCGCGTCGACGACGCGTTCGCCGAAGCGCTCGGCGTACGCCTGCTGCGCCGCACCGACCGCGCGGAGCAGCTCGCGCTCGTCGCGGGCCGCGAGGCCTGGGCCGACGCCGGGAGCCCTGACGTCGACCCCACCCGCCTGGCCGTGGTGGTCGGCTCCGCGAACGGCGGCATCGCGACGACCCTCGCCCAGAGCCGTCTCTTCGACGCCCACGGCCACCGCCAGGTCTCCCCGCACGCCGTGACCATGCTCATGGCCAACGGCCCCGCGGCCTGGCTGTCGATCGACCTGGGCGCACGGGCCGGCGCCCGGGCCCCGGTCAGCGCGTGCGCCGCGGGCAGCGAGGCCATCGCCACGGGACGCGAGATGATCCTCGCCGGGACCGCCGACGTCGTCGTGTGCGGGGGAGTCGAGGCAGGGGTCCAGGCGTTCTCCCTCGCGGCCTTCGCCCAGGCGCGGGCCATGTCGACGCGCAACGACGAGCCCGAGCGCGCCTCGCGCCCGTTCGACGCCGCGCGGGACGGGTTCGTCATGGGCGAGGGGTCCGCGATCCTCGTCCTGGAGAACGAGGAGCACGCCCGGGCGCGCGGCGCCCGCGTCGTGGGCGTGGTCTCGGGGGCCGCGCTGACCTCGGACGCCTACGACATCGTGGGCGGCGACCCCCAGAACCAGGCGCGCACCGTGACGCTCGCGCTGCGCTCCGCCGGGCTGTCGCCCGGCGACCTGGGGCTCGTCCACGCCCACGCGACCTCGACCCCCGTGGGCGACCGCAACGAGGCCGACGCGCTGCGCTCGGCCCTGCCCGACCCGCCGCCCGTGACCTCGACCAAGGGCGCGACCGGGCACCTGCTCGGGGCCTCGGGATCGCTCGGCGTCGTCGTCGCGCTGCTCGCGCTGCGCGACGGCGTGGTGCCGCCCACGCTCAACGTCGACGACCTGGACCCCGCGATCGACCTCGACGTGGTGCGCGGGACCTCCCGCGCGACGACGGCGCGGCACGCGCTGGTCGACGCGTTCGGCTTCGGCGGGCACAGCGTGAGCGTCGTGCTCTCGCGCGACTGAGGACACCGGGCAGCCGACGAGCCCGCACCGAGCGGGGCGCTCGGCGCGGACCCGGGGCGGGATCAGCCCCGGCGCGCCTTCCGCGTCGTGCCGCGGCGCGGCTGCGGTCGCTGCCCGCCGACGCGCGCGGGGGCAGCGTGTCCGGTGGGCTCGCCGGCCTCGGCCGTCGCAGGACGGGACGCCCGCGCCACGTCCTGGTCGCCCGACGGCACGAGGCGACCGGTCACGAGCTGCTGCCCGAGCCCCCACAGCGACGACGTCGCCCAGTACAGGACCACGCCCACGGGGAAGCCCACGGCCACGACCGCGGAGACCGCGGGCAGCACGAACGCGAACGTGCCCTGCTGCCGGGCCAGGGGGCTCGTGGGGTCGACCAGGTTGGCGCGCGCGCTCAGCCGCTGGGTCAGGACCTGCGCGGCGTACATCACGACGATCAGCACGGCGGGCACCAGGACGCCGACCAGGCCACCGGCCGCAGCGCCGCCCGTGAACGCCCCGGCCAGCGTCCCCGACAAAGGGGCGCCGAGGAGCGTCGCGGCGTCCGCCTCGCGGACCAGGTCACCGGTCAGCGCCCCGACGGGCACCTGGCGGCCGATCCCCGAGAGCACCGAGTACAGCGCGAACAGGACCGGCGCCTGCACGAGCATCGGCAGGCAGCCCGCGAGCGGGTTGGCACCTGTGCGCGCCATGAGCTCCTGCTGCTCGCGGCGGGCCGCGTCCCGGCTCGCCGGGTCGCTCTTGCCCCGGTACTTCTCCTGGATCCGGCGGATCTCGGGCGAGGCCAGGCGCATCGCCCGCATCCCCCTGACCTGCACGACGACGAGCGGGACGAGCACGAGCCTGACGATCACGACCAGGCCGACGATCGAGAGGCTCCACGCGGCACCCCCGGCAGGGTCGAGGCCGAGCGCGGTCAGCGCCGAGTGGAGACGGACGAGGATCCAGGCGACCACCAGCTGGATCGGGTGGACGAGCGTGGACAGGGCATGGGTGAGGGCATCGACGACGGGCACGGTGGACTCCTGCGGGTGGAGGGGAGGGGGAGCGTGGAGCTCCCGCGCCAGCTCCGCAGGGACCGGTAGGACCCCCGGGCCGACGACGGCTCGGGGGAGTGCTGGAGGTTCAGGCGGTGCGCGGGAGCGGGCTCGCTCCCGGCGCTCGCGGCTGGGGCCGTCCGGGGGTCGTGGGGCTGTGCTGGCGCACGGGTGCCGGCAGCGGCACGGGCTCGGGACCGACGGGCACCGCGAGCAGCAGCAGGACCGCGACCGCGACGCACGCGAGCGCGACGCCGAGCGCCCCGGCGGTGGCGGCGAGCGTCGCGGCACCGAGCAGGGAGAGCACGCCGCCCAGGGACGACGAACCGAACGACTGCCCGACGGCGAGCGCCAGCACCGCCAGGAGCGGCACCAGGGCCACGGCACGGGCCGAGGACGTCGAGGTCAGCCGGTCGTAGCGCTCGCGCAGCGAGGTGGCGCCCCGCACGACATGCTGTGTCCGCACGATCCCCACCTCCTGCGCTCCTGTCGTCGGTCCTTCGTCCAGCCCAGGGTAGCGCCACGCCCGGGGTGCACGGGGCCCGCTCGACGCCCGCGTGCTGCCCGCGGGGCCCCCGGGGTCGAGGCACAGGGGAGAATGGCCCCGTGGACCCGGACCCGATCGCCCGCCTGCTCGCCTCGCCGCCCGATCTCCCGGTCCGCCACCACCTGGCCGAGCTCACCGACGCCGTCCGGGACCGGGGCGTCGCCGTGCTCCAGGCACCTCCCGGCACGGGCAAGACGACCCTCGTCCCGCCGGCGCTCGCGGCTGCACGGCCTGCGGGGCGTGTCATCGTGACCCAGCCGCGCCGGATCGCGGCCCGGGCTGCGGCGCGCCGCCTCGCGCACCTGCTCGGTGAGCCCGTCGGACGCACGGTGGGCTTCTCGGTGCGCGGCGAGTCCCGGACGGGGCCCGAGACACGCATCGAGATCGTCACGACCGGCGTCCTGCTGCGCCGCCTCCAGCGCGACCCGGAGCTGGCCGGGGTCGGCGTCGTCGTGCTCGACGAGGTCCACGAGCGTCACCTCGACGCCGACCTGACCCTCGCGCTGCTGGTCGACGTCCGGACCGCCCTGCGTCCAGACCTGGCCCTCGTCGCGATGTCCGCGACGATCGAGGCCGAGCGCACCGCGAGCCTCCTGGGCGACGAGACCCCTGCCCCGGTCGTGGTCGCGGACGGCAGCCTGTTCCCCGTCGAGGAGGTGTGGGCGCCGTCGCCCGGGCCGCGGCTCGACGAGCGTGGCGTGCCACGCGCGTTCCTCGACCACGTCGCGGCGACCGCACGCCGGGCGCTGACCGAGCTGGTCTTCGTGCCCGGCGCGGGCGAGGTCGACGGCGTCGCTCGCCGCCTGGCCGGCGTGGAGGCAGACGTCCGCCCCCTGCACGGGCGGCTGCCCACGCGCGAGCAGGACCTGGCCCTGACGCCCGGGCCGCGCCGCAGGGTCGTGGTCTCCACGGCCGTCGCCGAGTCCTCGCTCACCGTGCCCGGGGTGCGGGTGGTCGTCGACGCGGGCCTGTCCCGGGAGCCGCGCACCGACCACCGGCGCGGCCTCGCGGGTCTCGTGACGGTCCGCGTGAGCCGTGCGGCGGCCGAGCAGCGCGCCGGGCGCGCGGGACGCGAGGGGCCGGGGGCGGTGTACCGCTGCTGGTCGCCGGGCGAGCACGCCCAGCTCGTCGCGCACCCGACGCCCGAGATCCTCACTGCCGACCTCGTCGCGTTCGCGCTCGAGCTCGCGTGCTGGGGGAGCCCGGACGGGACGGGGCTCGCGCTCCTCGACTCCCCGCCCGCGGCCGCGATGACGGTCGCGCGCGCGACGCTCGAGGCGCTCGGCGCGGTCCACCCGGACGGCACGGTCACCCCGCGGGGACGCGAGATCGCCCGCGTCCCGGCCGACCCCCGGCTCGCGCGCGCCCTCCTGGACGCGGGCGACGTCGTCGGGCCGCGGCTCGCTGCCGAGGTGGTCGCCCTCCTGTCCGACGACGTGCGCGCGCCCGGGGCGGACCTCGTCGCGGCCCTGCGGGACGCCCGGCGGGGTGGTCCGGCGAGCGGGTCGTGGCGCGCGCAGGCCGAGCGGCTCCAGGGGCTCGTCGCCGCGCCAGGGCGGAGCCGCCGGGAGGACCTGAGCCTGGACCTCGCGGTCGGGCTCGTCGTCGCGCTCGCGCACCCGGACCGGGTCGCGCGGAGGCGGCCGAACGGGACCACGTACCTCATGACGTCGGGCACGGGGGCCGCGCTGCCGCCGGGCTCCCCGCTCGCGGGCTACGACTGGCTCGCCGTCGCGGACGCCGACCGCGGCGCCGGCAGGCGTGACGCGACGATCCGGTCGGCCGCACCCGTCGACGAGGACCTCGCGTACGAGGCCGCGTCCTCAGCCCTGCGCGAGGACGAGACCGTCACGTGGTCGGACGGGCGCATCCAGGCGCGGCGCACGACGCGGCTCGGCGCGATCGAGATCGCCTCGCAGAAGGTCGCCGACCCGCCCCCCGACCAGGTCGTGGCGGCGCTACGGACCGGGCTCGAGCGCGAGGGCCTCGACGTCCTGCCCTGGCGCGAGCCCGCGCGCGAGCTGCGGCACCGCCTTGCGTTCCTGCACCGGGCCCTGGGCGACCCGTGGCCCGACGTGTCCGACGAGGCCCTGCTCACGGGCCTCGACGCGTGGCTCGGGCCCGACCTCGCCAAGGTCCGCAAGGCTGCCGACCTCCAGCGCCTCGACGTGACCAACGCCCTGCGGCGCCTGCTGCCGTGGCCCGCCGCGGGCAGGCTCGACGAGCTCGCCCCCGTGCGCGTCGACCTGCCCGGGGGCCGCAGCGCCCGCCTCGACTACACCGGGGACCAGCCCGTGCTCGCCGTCAAGGTCCAGGACGCGTTCGGGTGGCGTGCCACGCCCCGGGTCGCCGACGGACGCGTGCCCGTGCTGCTGCACCTGCTGTCCCCGGCCAGGCGGCCTGCGGCGATCACCGCGGACCTCGAGTCGTTCTGGGGTACCGGGTACGCGCAGGTGCGCGCCGAGCTGCGCCGCCGCTACCCCAAGCACGACTGGCCCGAGGACCCCACGGCCTGACGTCGACCCGTGCGGGCCGACGTGCCCGGAGTAGGCTGAGAACGCGCCTGCCCGAGGAGGGGACCATGTCCAGTCCCAGCGGACCCAGACCCGTCGGCAACGTGCTCTGGCTCGCGCTCGGCGCGTTCGTCCTCGCGGCCGTGCTGATCGCGACCGGCGCCCCCGTCCTGCCGTTCCTGCTCCTCGTGCTGGCCGTGATGTGGGGCACGGTCGGCCTGACGCGCTACCTGCGTGCGCGGCACGGCTCCCCACCCGGCCACGTCCCGCCCGGCCGGGCACAGCCCCGCTGACCCTCTCCGCCGACACCCGCCGATACCCGCCGATACCCGCCGACACCTAGGAGTGCACCGTGGCGCTGCTGACCTGCACCGGCATCATGTCCCTTGACGGCTACGTCGCCGACGCCTCGGGCTCGTTCGAGTGGAGCGCCCCCGACGAGGAGGTGCACACGTTCGTCGACGACCTCGAACGTTCCGTCGGGACGTTCCTCCTGGGACGCCGGGTCTACGAGGTCATGCGCGTCTGGGACGACCCCGCCATGCTCGACGACGAGTCGCCCGCCGTCCGTGACTACGCGCGCATCTGGCGCGACGTGGACAAGGTCGTGTACTCGACCACGCTCGACGACCCGGGCGTCCCGCGCACGCGCGTCGAGCGGACCTTCGACCCTGCCGCCGCCCGCACCCTCGTCGACCGCGCCGAGCGGGAGGTCGGCATCGCCGGCCCGACCCTGGCGGCGCAGGCGCTCGCGGCGGGGATCGTCGACGAGCTGCGCGCCTTCGTGCACCCCGTGCTCGTGGGCGGCGGGACGTCCTTCTACCCCGCGGGCGCCCGGCTCGACCTCGAGCTCCTCGACGAGCGCCGCTTCACGGGCGGCGTGGTCTACACGAGATACCGCGTGGCGCGCTGAGCCGTCGCCCTGCGCCCGGGCCACGCCCGGACACGGCCGCGCCGTGGGCCTCGTCACGTCGCGCGACTCCACCGGGCCGCTCCTGCGTCGCCCTGAGAAGGTGGGGCCATGCGCGCACACTCCGAGCCCCGGACCGAGCGACCCCACGACCTGGAGGACCTGCAGCACCGCATCGCGAGCATGGACACCCAGGAGGTCGTCGACGAGCTCGGGCGCCTGGGCGACCAGCGGCGCGCGGTCGCGTTCCGCCTGCTGCCCAAGGGGCGCGCGGTCGAGGTCTTCGAGGACCTCGGCCCGGCGATCCAGGCGGAGCTCGTCGAGGCGTTGCGGTCCGAGGCGACCGCGGAGATCTTCGCGGCCCTCGACCCGGACGACCGGGCGTCGCTGCTCGACGAGCTGCCCGCGGGCGTCGCGGCCCGGCTCCTGGGCGGTCTGGGTCCCGACGAGCGGGCCCTGACGACCGCGCTGCTCGGATATCCCGAGGACAGCGCGGGCCGACGCATGTCGCCCCGGGTGGCCTCGGTGCGGCGTGGCACGACCGTCGCGGGGGCCCTCGACGCGCTGCGCCGGGCGGGTGACGACGTCGAGACGATCTACACCGTGCCGGTCCTCGGTGCCGGGCGGGTCGTCGAGGGGGTGGTGTCGCTGCGCCGGCTGCTGGTGAGCGACCCGGACACCCTGGTCGAGGACGTCATGTCCCCGGCGGTGACGGTCGAGGCGACGGACGACCAGGAGCACGCGGCCAACGTCGTGCGCGACGGCGGGTACGTCGCGGTGCCCGTGGTCGACCACGAGCGCCGCCTCCTGGGCGTCCTGACGGTCGACGACGCGATGCGCATCCTCGAGGCCGAGGACGACGAGGACTCGGCTCGCGTGGGTGGCTCGGAGCCGCTGCGCCGCCCGTACCTGACCGTCTCGGTCCTGGGGCTGGTGCGGGCGCGCGTGGTCTGGCTCCTGCTGCTGATCGTCGCGGCGAGCCTCACGGTCGGGGTGCAGAGCTACTTCGAGGCCGAGCTCGACGCGGTCGTGGCGCTCGCGCTGTTCATCCCGCTGCTCATCGGCACGGGCGGGAACGCGGGGTCGCAGGCCGCGACGACCGTGGTCCGCGCCCTGGCGGTGGGCGACATCCGCCGCGGAGACCTGCTGCGCGTCGTGGGGCGCGAGATGCTCACGGGTCTCCTGCTCGGGACGGTGCTCGCTGCGGTCGGCTTCGGTCCGGCGGCGTGGGTCGCGGGTGTGTCGATCGCGCAGGTGCTCGCGATCACGGTCGTGGGCGTGTGCGTGCTCGCGACGACGGTCGGGTCGAGCATCCCGATCCTGGCGCGCCGCGTGGGCATCGACCCGGCGATCGTCGCGGCGCCGTTCATCTCGACGTTCGTCGACACCCTGGGGCTGGTCATCTACTTCTCGGTCGCGAAGGTGGTCCTGGGCATCTGAGAAGCGCTCGGGCCGTGCGACCGCACGGGCGGGCGCTCAGTCCTGCGGGGGCCGCGCGCCGCGGACCTGCGCGGAGCGTCGGCGCGCACCGACGACGCTCAGGGACATCGCGGCCAGGACGGCGAGGGACGCGATCACCCAGCCGTAGGCCGGGACCTCGGGCGTCGTGCCCGCACCCGGCGGGGTCGGGCTCCCGGAGGGCGTCGCCGGGCCCGACGGCGTCGCGCCCGTCTCCTGCGCGGCCGCGACCCGCGTGTCGGTCGCGTCACCCGTCCCGTCCGCCGGGTCGGCCCCTGTCTCGGTCCCGGCACTCTCGGCGCCGGTGGCGTCGGGAGCCGCAGGCGAGGGCGCAGAGGCGGGCGGCGGGTCGAGTGCGAGCGCCGCCGTCGTCGCCGGCCCCACGACGCCGTCCGTGGCCAGACCTCGTGCGCCCTGGAACGCGAGGACCGCGGCGGCGGTCGCGGGGCCGTACGCGCCGTCGCCGGCGACGTCCTGGCCGTGGAGGCGCAGGCGTTCCTGGAGGGCCAGGACCTCGGGGCCCGACGCGCCGGGCACGAGGCCGACGGGGGAGCGCGGGCGGTCTGCCGCCGACCTGCCCGTCTTGTCCGTCTCGCCCGCCGTGTCCGAGGCGCCCGGCGGTCGGGTCGACCGGTCGGGGCCCGCCTCGGCGGGAGCCTGCGCAGGAGGAGGCGGGGCCGCGCCGGGGTAGGCCGCGAACACCTCGGCGACGTACGCGCCCCCGGCGGCGTCGGTCGCGTACCCGACGCCGAGCGACGTGAACGCCGAGGACAGGATGTTGGCCCGGTGCCCCGAGGACCCCATGAGGCTCGCGTGCAGTCCGGACGGCGACGGGTCGCTCGACCAGGCGACGTTCTCGCCCCAGGTGGACCACCCGCCCGGGATCTGCGCGCCGGTCGACGGGTTGTGGCTCATCGAGCCGTTCGCCGCCATCCGCTCGGCCCACGCCTGGGCGACGCCCGCGAGCCCGGCGTCGTGCGCCAGGGGCGCGAGACCCGCGGACGAGCGCGCGCCGTTCACGAGACCCGCCACGTCCCCGGCCCCCGAGGCGCGAGCCGGGGCGCTCGTGCCCAGGCCCACCGGCACCGTCAGGACGACGGTCGTGAGCGCGACGAGGAACGTGGTCAACCGGCGTGCGCGCACGGGACCTCCCGGGTGGTCGGGCAAGGACGGGTCGGGTCCACTGTGCCGTCACCCGGCTGATCGTGCGCGCGGACGGCGCCTCGACCGTCTCCGGTGCGGTGCCCGGCCAGGCCCTCAGCCCCGCGGCTCCGGAGCGACCCGGGTCGCCTTCCACTCCCGGTACTGCTCGCGCAGGCACACGGCGCACGGCCGGTACCCGGCGGCGACCGCGGTCTCCTCGTCGGCGAAGAACACGCGGTGGGCCACGTAGCCCCCACGGGCGATCGCCCGTGCGGCGCCGGGACAGTCGAGCCGGCCGTAGACCCGGGAACGCCGGTGCCCGCCGAGCGTCCCGGGAACGGGGCTGAGGGTCGGCACACGGTCGGGCCCGAGCAGTCGGTAGAGCTTCGGTCTCGCGCTCATGAGGTGCTCCCGGGGTGCAGGCAGGTCGGGCGGGGGTGCTCCGTAGACGCCCGCGCCCCGAGCGACGTGAGGTGGAAGGCGAACGGGAGCGGCGCCGTCGGGCAGGACGGACCTTCCTGATGCCGACCGCAGCGCGCGCGGATACGTTCGCCCGTGAGGCGCGCACGGCGCCCACGGGCGAGAGGCGGGCACATGCCGACGAGCACCAGGGCCACCACGGCACGGCGACCGTGGTTCGTGTTCGCGTCCCTGCAGGGGTACCGCGGGGCATGGCTGCGGGGCGACGTGGTCGCGGGCCTGACCGTGTGGGCCGTCCTGGTGCCCGAGTCGCTCGCCTACGCGACCATCGCGGGCGTCTCACCCGTCGTGGGCCTGTACGCCGCGGTGCCCTCGCTGATCCTGTACGCGGCGTTCGGCAGCTCGCGCCACCTGGTCGTGGGGCCCATGTCCGCGACCGCGGCCCTGTCCGCGAGCGTGGTCGCGGCGTTCCGGCCCGGCGACGACGCGGCGTTCGTCGCGCTGACCACGGCCGTGGCGCTCGTGACCGGCGTCCTGTGCCTCGTCGCGGGCATCGCACGCCTCGGGTTCCTGGCCTCGTTCATCTCCGAGCCCGTGCTCAAGGGGTTCATCGTGGGCCTCGCGCTCACGATCGTCATCGGGCAGGTGCCGGCCCTGCTGGGCGTCGACAAGGGCGAGGGGAACTTCTTCGAGAAGCTGTGGGCGATCCTCACCGAGCTCGGCACCGCGCACCCCCTGACCGTGGTCCTGGGCCTGGGGTCCCTCGCAGCCGTCCTTGCGATCAAGCGCTGGCTGCCCAAGGTGCCCGGCTCGCTCGTCGTGGTCGGGATCGGGATCGCCCTGGTCCTGCTGCTCGGCCTCGACGACGACGGCGTCGACATCGTCGGCCCCATCCAGGCGGGCCTGCCCGCGCTCGGCCTGCCGACCGGCGTCGACTGGAACACCTACACCGACCTCGTCGGGCCCGCCGCGGGCGTCATGCTCGTGGGCTTCGCCGAGGCCCTGGGCGCCGCCAAGACGTACGCCTCGCGCGAGGGCTACGACATCGACGCCAACCGCGAGCTCGTCGGCATGGGCGCCGCGAACCTCGGCTCGGGCCTCGCGTCCGGCATGGTCGTCAACGGCAGCCTGTCCAAGACCGCGGTCAACGGCGGTGCCGGGGCCAAGAGCCAGGTCTCGGGCCTCGTCGCGGCCGCCCTGACGCTCCTGACCCTGCTGTTCCTCACGCCCGTGTTCGAGTCCCTGCCCGAGGCCACGCTAGCGGCCGTCGTCATCGCGGCCGTGATCGAGCTCGTCGACGTCAAGGCCCTGCGCCGCCTGTACCGCCTCGCGACGCCGCGCTCCAAGGCCCTGTACGGGGGAGCGGCCCGGCACGACTTCTGGGCGGCGCTCGCGGCCATGGTCGGCGTCCTGGTGTTCGACACCCTGCCCGGACTCGTGCTCGGGATCGTGCTCTCGCTGTTCCTGCTCCTCGGTCGAGCCTCGCGCCCCCACGTCGCCGTGCTCGTGCGCAGCTCGCACGGTGTGTGGGTCGACAGGGCGCGGCGCATCGCCACGGGCAAGGACGGGGGCACCAGCGTCGAGGGTGCGCTCGTGGTGCGCGTCGAGTCGGGCCTGTTCTTCGCCAACGCGGACACCGTGCGTGCGGCCGTGCGCCGCCTGGCCGCGGACACCTCGCCGCGCGTCGTGGTCCTCGACGCCGAGACCGTGCCGTTCCTGGACGTCGAGGCCGCCGAGATGCTCGTGACCCTGGCCCGCGACCTCGACCGGGTCGGTGCCCGCCTGGCCCTGGCCCGGGACGTCGGCCAGGTGCGGGACGTGCTGCGCGGCGCCGTCGGGCCGGACGAGCTGCCACCCACCTACCCCGACGTCGACTCCGCGCTGAGCGACCTCCTGCCCGCCGCGGCGGGGGACGCGGGCGGGGCCCCGGCGGCCGCGCCGCCCGCCTGACGCCCGCCTGCCCGACGCCGCCGCTCGCCTCGCGGCGGCCCGCCGCCCTTCGCGCGCGGTCGGCAGGGCGTGGCACTACGGTCGGGTTGACCGGTCCCGCGAGCAGTCACGAGACCTGGAGCGCGACGCCGGGACGGCGGCGCACGACGAGAGGAAGTGCCGTGGGCCCAGCCGTCGGTCAGTCCCTGCCCATCGCTGTGGGTGTCCTCATCAGCCCCATGCCCATCGTGGCGGTCGTGCTGATGCTCGTCAGCAGGAAGGCGAAGGCCAACGGCTTCTCGTTCCTGCTGGGGTGGATCGTGGGGATCGCGGCCCTCGGGTCGGTCGTGCTGCTCGTGGCCGGTGCGGCCTCGCCCGACGCGGCCGGGCCGCCCGCGTGGGCGAGCGTCGTCAAGATCGTCCTGGGCGTCCTGCTGCTGCTCCTCGCGTTCAGCCAGTGGCGTGGACGCCCGCGCGAGGGCGTGAGCCCGCAGACGCCGAGGTGGATGAGCGCGATCGACGCGTTCACGCCCGTCAAGGCGTTCGGCCTCGCTGTCCTGCTCGGGGCGGTCAACCCCAAGAACCTGCTGCTCGTCGTCTCGGGGGCCGCGGCCATCGCCGCCGCGACCTCCCAGACGTCCGAGCAGCTCGGGGCGCTCGCGGTGTTCGTCGTGGTCGCGAGCCTCGGGGTCGCCGCCCCCGTCGTGATCTACCTGGCGATGGGGTCCCGGGCCGCGACGATGCTCGACGGCCTCAAGACCTGGATGATCCAGAACAACGCCGTCATCATGGCCGTGCTGCTCCTGGTGCTCGGGGCCAAGATGATCGGGGACGGGATCACGGCGCTGTGAGCGACGAGGTGGACGCACCGAGCCTGTCCGCGCGACCCGCGCGTGATCTCCCCGAAAAACCCTTGCCCCGGCCCGGGGGCGGGCCGCTACTGTGGTGCACGTCCGGTCAGGAGGCCGGTCGCCGGTCGGGCCAGCCCCCACGGCGTTCGCTCCTGACCCGTTCTCGTGAGGTGCCGCTCCGGCGGCCCGCACGAGCTGACGCACACGAGACCGCGCCACAGTGGTAGCGCGGCGAGCCAGGCACATGAACCTGGCCACGACGGGGACCCGTGGTGTGCGTGGAGGTTCCAAGTCGCCCGGACTGCAGTCGGGCGGCACCCCTGGAGAGGCATGTGCCAAGGACGGCGACGGGGCGCACCAGCGCCTCGTGGGGCGGGTTCGATTCCCGCCCTCTCCGCAGACGACGTGGGTGGCCCGCGGCGCCGAGGATCTCGGTACCGCGGGTCGCAGACAGGGAGTCGGTCGATGAGCGAGGTCCTCATCTACAACCTGGGCGGTGGGCAGGTCCTGGGGCGTGTCTCGCTCGGGCACGCGATCCGCATGCTGCACCGCCGGGTCGCGGCCGTGCGCGAGGCGGTCGAGGGGGAGACCTTCGGCCCCTACCAACGCCCCCTCTCGGTCGAGCTGGTCCGTTATGTCCACTCCCGCTGGGTCTACGAGCGCACGGGCCGCGTGCCGTACTCGCGCGCCGCGCTGATGCGCCGCGACAAGTTCCGCTGCGGCTACTGCGGGGCACCTGCGACGACCATGGACCACGTGGTGCCTCGGTGCCAGGGCGGGACCACGACCTGGCTCAACGCCGTGGCGGCGTGCGAGCCGTGCAACAGCGCCAAGGCTGGTCGGACCCCCCAGGAGGCGGGCATGAGGTTGCGCTCGCGGCCGTTCGAGCCCGTGCTCGCCGACGTCTACCCGTACGGCAAGCGCTGAGCCTCAGGGCTGTGGAGAGTTCTCGACCCTGATGGTCCCGTCGTCGTCCAGGACCAGTCGGTGCGGGTCGCCGTCCGCGAGGACAAGGGCGTGCTCGAGCGCGAGCCGTGGCACGTCCAGGGCCCAGTCCGGCAGGTAGCGGTGCGTGCGCAGCGCGTCGAGGATCGGGCCGGGCGGGATGCGGCGGGACGTCAGGTCGGACACGACTCCAGGATCCCACGTCGCTCGCAGCGGGCTGCGCCGTCGTGCCCCTCGCGCTCGCCGCGCCCCCGGCCGCCGCCCTGGCTGGGGTGTGCGCGGCGTGGGTCGCGATCGGCGCGGGCTGGTCCTCGGTCGAGACACCCGGGCGCCTCGTACGGCGCGTGGTGGACCGACGTGACCTCCACCTGGCCTTCGCCGCGCAGTTCTCGCTGTCGCACGCGTGCTGGTTGGTCGCCTGCCCGCTCGCAGGGCGGCTCGGCACGTGCGGTCTGGCGCGCGCCGCGACGACGCCGGCCGTCGTCGCGGTGGCCGCGACCGTGCTCGCCCGCGTGCTGTGGCCGGCGTCCGCCGACTGGGCGGGGCAGCTGCCGCGCGCGGGTCCCGGACGAACGGGCACGAGGGTGGGACCATGAAGGGGATGTCCACCACGCAGCGCGACCCGCGCCCCGTCGCGCCCCCCGAGGTCGACCTCGACCGAGCGGTCGAGGTGCTTCGCCTGCTCGCCGACCGCACTCGCCTCGCGGTGCTGCACATGCTGACCGGGACGGAGATGTCGGTGACCGCGATCGCCGAGGCCCTCGACCGTCCCGTCCCCGCGATCTCGCAGCACCTCGCCAAGCTGCGTGCCGGACACCTCGTGACGTCGCGGCGTGCGGGCACGAGCGTCTACTACGCCCCCGCGACCGAGCACGTCGAGGCGCTCGTCACGAACGTCCTCCACCACACCGAGCACACGCTCTACCCGCTGCCCCCGCACCACGCCCGCGAGGACTGAGGCCCGGTCCCCGCCGGTGCTCGCCCCACGGACGAGGGTTGGTCCCGTGCGCGGGGCGGACTAAGGTGGGGCTCCTAGGAGTCAGGAAGCGGCCCCTCGACACGCACGTGCTGAGAGCGAGCCATCATGCCCACCGACCCGTCCCCTCGTAGGCGTCGCCGCGACCCGCTCGCCGAGGCGTTGAGCCTCGGGCGAGCCCACCCCACCGGCCAGTACCGGGTCGACCTGCGCACCGGTGAGTGGTGGTGGTCCGAGGAGGTCTACCTGCTGCACGGCCTGGCGCCCGACTCGGTCGTCCCGAGCGCGGGCCTCCTGGCCCAGCACAAGCACCCCGACGACCGCGACACGGTCCTGCGCGACCTCGCGCTGCTGCGCACCACGGGGCGCCCCTTCAGCACCAGCCACCGCATCGTGGACGCGCGCGGCCGGACCAAGACCGTCACGGTCACCGGCCAGGCGCGCCGCGACGCGTCGGGCGCCGTGGTCGAGGTGATCGGCATGATGATCGACACGTCCGCCGCGCACGAGGACGCGTTGCGCCGCGAGGTCACCCGACAGGTCGCGGTCGGGCTCCAGGACCGCGCCGTCGTCGACCAGGCCAAGGGGGTCATCATGGCCTCGCACGGCCTGGACCCCGACGGTGCGCTCGACCTGCTCGTCGTGCACGCGAGCGAGAGCAGCCGACGCCTGCCCGACGTGGCACGGGAGCTGATCGACTCGATCGCGGCCGGCGGCGGGCTGGGCGGTCGTGCCAAGGACCGCGTCGACGCGTGCCTGGCAGCCCTCGAGCCCGGCAGCGTGAGCCGTCCCGGCGGTGCACAGCTCTTCCGGCGCAAGGGAGCCGTCACGGGCTGAGGACGGTGCCCTGCAGGGGCGGTCGGCCGACCCGTGGGCCGTGGCGGGCGCACCGGTGGCCCGCCGCGCCGGGCGGCCTACGTCGTCGGGAACCGGCGCGTCTCGACGACCTCGCGGGCGAGGTCGTAGAGCTTGACGTTCGAGTCCTGCGAGACGCGGCTCAGGACCGAGAACGCGCGCTGCGCGGAGAGCTGGTAGCGCTCCATGAGGATGCCCTGGGCCTGGCCGATCACGGTGCGGGTCTGCACGGCGCTCGTGAGCTGCTCCTCGGTGCGCGCGGCGGTCAGGGCCGCGGCGGCGACCGCGGCGAACGTCGAGACGATCGACAGCGCCGTGGCGGGGAACGCCCCCGTGGAGCGTGAGTACAGGTTCAGGGCGCCGTGCGAGGTCTCGCTCGTGAAGAGCTGCACGCACAGCATCGAGCGGACCCCGAGCTCCTCCTGCACCTGGTCGGCCCACCGCTGCCAGCGCGGCTCGGCCGCGAGATCGTTGGTGCGCACCAGGTCGGTCTCGCGGATCGCGTCGAGGCACGGCCCCTCGTTCAGCGCGTACTGGAGCTCGTCCCCGCGCCGGGCGAGGTCGTGCGACGCGGCGGGGGTCTCGATGTGCCCCTTGCGGGTCACGAGCGAGATC